>CAZYWZ010000018.1:0-81122 GCA_964651705.1 uncultured Verrucomicrobiales bacterium | reverse complement strand
GAATCCGCGCCCTACAGGCCGATCCCGTGGCCGATTTTCGAGTCAGCCCCGCCCCAACTGGCATTTTCCCCCGCGTGGCGTTAGCCTAATGGGATGGATCAGTCCGGACCCGTCTATCAGCGCCAGCTCCGGGTGGACCGGATCGGGGCCGATCTCGTGGTCGTCGGTGGCGGCCTGGCGGGCACCTGCTGCGCGATCACCGCGGCGCGCGCCGGCATCCGCGTCGCGCTGGTGCAAGATCGGCCGGTGCTCGGCGGCAACGCCTCGAGCGAGGTCCGCCTCTGGATCCTCGGTGCCACGTCGCACATGGGGAACAACAACCGGTGGGCCCGCGAGGGCGGCGTCATCGACGAGATCCTGGTGGAGAATACCTTCCGCAACCCCGAGGGCAATGCGGTGCTCGTCGACGCGCTGCTGCTCGAGAAGGTGGCCGCGGAGCCCAACATCACGCTCCTGCTCAACACCGCGGTCTTCGCGGTGGAGAAATCTGCCGCGGAGACCATCCGCGCGGCCCGCGCCTTCTGCGCGCAGAATGCCACGCTGTACGAACTGGAGGCGCCGCTGTTCTGCGATGCCTCGGGGGATGGCGTCCTCGGCTACCTCGCGGGCGCCGCGTTTCGCGTGGGGGCCGAGGGCCGCGACGAATTTGGCGAGGGATTTGCCCCCGGGGAGGCCACGCGCGAGCTGCTGGGCCACTCGCTGTATTTCTACTCTCGGGACGCGGGCCGGCCGGTGGCGTTCCATCCGCCCGCTTTCGCGCTGAGGGACATCACGCGGATCCCTAGGTGGCGCGATTTCAAGCCGCGGGATTCGGGCCCGCACCTGTGGTGGCTGGAGTGGGGCGGGCGCCTCGACACCATCCACGACACCGAGGCCATCAAGTGGGAGCTGTGGCGGGTGGCCTACGGCGTATGGGACCACATCAAGAACTCCGGCCTGTTCCCCGAGGCCGAGAATCTCGCGCTGGAGTGGATGGGCGCCATCCCCGGAAAGCGCGAGAGCCGCCGCTTCGAGGGGGAATACATGCTCCGCCAGCAGGACATCATCGGCCAGCGGCCCCAGCCCGACGCGGTCTCCTTCGGCGGGTGGGCGATCGACCTGCATCCCGTCGATGGCGTCTACAGCGAGAAGCCCGGCTGCACGCAATGGCACGCCAAGGGCACGTACCCCATCCCCTACCGTTGCCTCTTCAGCCGCAACGTCGAGAACCTTTTCCTCTCCGGCCGGCTCATCAGCGCGTCGCATGTCGCATTCGGCTCCACCCGCGTGATGGCCACCTGCGCCCACAATGGCCAGGCCGTCGGCATGGCCGCCGCACTCTGCGCCCGCCACCGCCTCCTCCCCGCCGACCTCATGGAGCCCCAACGGATGCGCGCGCTGCAGCGCGACCTCCTCCGCTCCGGCCAATGGATCCCCCACCTCCCCCTGCACGACGAGGACGACCTCACCCGACAGGCGACGATCTCCGCCTCGAGCGAATGGTCCCTCGCCTCGCTCCCCCCGGGCGGCCAGACCCTTCGCCTCGAGAACGCGTCCGCCATGATGCTGCCCCTCGCGGCGGGCCCGACGCCCCGCTTCGAGTTCATCGCCGACGTCGCCGAGGCCACGACGCTGCGCGCCGAACTCCGCGTCAGCACCAAGGCCGACAACCACACGCCCGACGTGGCCCTCGCCACCGCCGACATCCCCCTCCAGCCCGGCCAGGGCCAGGCGGTGCCGCTCCGCTTCGACGCCGCCATCGACGCGCCGCGCTACGCCTTCGTCTGCCTCATGGATAACCCCGCGATCGCCATCCACCTCAGCGACCGCCGCATCACCGGCATCCTCTCCGTTTTCCAGAAATTCAATCGCGCCGTGGCCAAATCCCCGCGCCAGGAACCGCCCGCCGGCATCGGTATCGAGTCTTTCGAATTCTGGCTGCCGCAGCGTCGGCCCGGGGGCAAGAATTTCGCGATGCGCGCCGATCCGCCCCTCGCCGCCTTCGGCGCGGGGAACGTCGCCAACGGCATCGCCCGGCCCACCCGCGCGCCCAACGCCTGGGTCGCCGACCCCGGCGACCCGCGGCCCTGCCTGACAATCCGCTGGGACGAACCCAAGACCCTCCGCCGCGTGGTCCTCGTCTTCGACACCGACCTCGACCACCCGATGGAATCGGTGCTCTGGGATCACCCGGAGCGCGTGATGCCATTGTGCGTGCGCGAGTTCGAGGTGCGCGACGGGGCGGGGAACGTCCTCGCCGCGGTGACCGCCAACCACCAGACCCGCCGGGAGATCGTGTTCGATCCCCCCGCGACAACCGACCGCATCGACATCCTCCCGGTCCATCCCTCCGGGGACACGCCCGCCGCGCTCTTCGAGGTGCGGTGCTACGCGGCATGAGGCCGGCGCCCTTTGCCATACGGTCGCCGGCCACGGGCGCCGAGTTCACCGCGGGATTTCACGTCGTCGGCGAGGGCCCCACGATGTTCGGCACGCTGCGGCACACCGCGATGGCGAAAGCGCTTTCGCCCTCACTGCCCGCGTAGCCCAACGCGCCAGCGTTTGGCCCGGAGTTTTCGAGTCAGACCTCGTGCCCCGCACGCGGGGCACCACCGGGGCGGAAAATGGTAGGCTGCGCCTTGGCGCACGCCGCCGGATCGAATGTCCGCGTGCGCCAAGGCGCGGCCTACATCGCGACCCAATATTCGACCTAGTGGCCCGCGCGCAATCTCGGATCGGCGAGGTCGAGTCGGTACATTATTTGGTTATAGTCGTAGCGCGGGGTGGCGCCGGGGTTGCCGGAGAATTGGCGGGTGTAGGTGCCCTCGAAATAGATGAGCCTCCCGCCCTCCTGATCGAAGAAGGGGTGGTGGGCGGGGTTATAGAAAGTGTACTGGCGATGGGTGACGATCTTGGTGGCGTGGCGCCACGGGCCCTCCGGGGCCTCGGCTTCGGCGTACCAGATTTCGCCGAGCGGCGAGGTGCCCCCCTGCTCGCAGGCGATCATCACCCATTTTTTCCTGAAGGCGTTCCAATTCACGGAGCCGCGGTGCAGGCGGATCGGTTTGCCGGAGGCGGGGTCTGTCGGCTGGAACCAGGCGTCGTCGTCGGCGACCTCGCCCCGTTGGATCGCCTCCCGTTCCTCGTCGGGCCCGAAGGGTTGGCCGCCGCCCCGCCACGCCCGGCGCCCGTCGGTCGTGGGCGCGAGCGCCTCGTAGGCGGCCGCGTTGGTGATGCCCTCGAATGTCGCCGGCGCGCGGACCGTGCAGCACGGGTCGGCAAAATAGAACCACGCGCGCCCGGCGTCCTCGACCCGCACGGGATGCCCCGACGGGTGACGCCACTCCTGCGCCCCGAGCGCCAACAGCCGGTCAAACCGCCGCGCCTCGTCGTTGAACACCACGATCCCGTGCTCGAGCCGCGTCCCGAGGTCTTTCATGCGCGCGTAGTGCGCCACGAGTCGCTCCCGCCCGCCGGCGTCCGCCACCGATAGCACCCCATCGATCCAGACCAGCCCGTCCTCCGGGAGCGGCACCATGCGCGCGCTGAAGCCGGCATCATCGACGAAGTACTGCAGGTCGATCCCGATGGCCGGATCCAGCCCGCCCTCGCCGGGCAATTCCGAGACCGCCCCCGATGTCTGAAAATGCCCCAGCGGATGGGACGGCTTCCCGGTGTCTCCCCAGAACCAGTGGGGCCGGCCGCGATACAGGGCAACCTGAACCGAGTCCTGCCCCATCACCTGACCATTCAGCGCGGGTTCCTTCAGCGGCGCCCGCTCTCCCAGCAGGATCGAGTCGCGATAGATGCCCTGGCCCGTGATCCGGTAGAGCCGCTCGGCGAGGTTATGCCGCTTCAGCCGGATCTCCGCCCGTCCCCCGGCCCTTGCCTCGAGCGCCTTCCCGGCCGCGCCGAACCCATCCTTGGGCACCTCGTAGCCATGGGCGCGGATCTTGAAAAACACGCGTTGCCCCATGAGGCCGGGCTCCTGGAAGGCGACCAGGCCGTTGCTGTCGGTGACGTGGAGGATGTGGTTCACGGTCTCCAGTTCCACCAGCGGGATCCCCCGTCCCGTGTCGGCGTCGGCGACGCGAATGCCGAAGTAGCCGGGCGCAGCCGCCGCCCCGTGGGCCAGCGCGATGAGGGAGAAAAGCAGATCCATGCGCATGGGGTCAGGATACCAGATCGGCCGCCGCAGGGGATGGGAAATTCCCGCGGCAAGGCCATGCCGCCGTTGGGACCCCGCCGATGGCGCCAGGCCGAGATGCGTCTATATTCCCGTTACCATGGCGGTGGCGAGGAGCGGCAACCCCGACGCGTTGCTCGGTGCCCTGGTCGAGGGAACCTCGGGCGAGACCGGGCTCCCGTTCTTTCGGGCGCTGGTGACCGGGCTCGTCGAGGCCCTGGGCGTGCACGGGGCCTGGGTCACGGAGTATCTTCCCGAAAAGAATCACCTGCGGGCCATCGCTTTCCGGCTCGGTGGGGAGTGGGTGGCCCATTACGAGTACGACGTGCGGGACACGCCGTGCGGCGCCGCGCTGGCGAAACGGGGCCTCGTCATCTTCGCGGATCGGGTGCTGGAGGTCTTCCCCGAGGAGAACGATCTGCGCTCGATGGGCGCCGTCAGTTACATGGGCGCGCCGCTCCTCGACGAGACGGGCGAACGAATCCTCGGGCACCTCGGCATCCTCGACACCCGGCCCTTGCCCGACGCCAATCGCTACGCCCGGGTATTCGGCATCTTCGCGAATCGCGCCGGGGCGGAACTGCGCCGCCTCCGCCTCGAGAAGGCCCTGCGCGCCAAGACCGCGGAACTCGACGCCGTGCTCCAGAGCGCCATGGACGCGATCTTGCTCCTCGATGCCGAGCACGTCATCGTCCGCGCCAATCGCGCGGCCGGGCAGGCGCTCGGGTCGGGGGACCCGAATGGCGAGATGATCGACCGCTTTCTCTCGGTCCAGGGCGCCGAGAGGCTCGAGCCGCTGCTGCGGCAGCTGGAGGATCCCTCGCCCGACGCGCCGGTGCAGCTCTGGATCCCGGGTGGGGTGGAGGCACGATCGGCCGATGGCGGACGCTTCACCGCCGAGGGCACCCTGTCGCGGTTCGAGCTGGAGGGAAAGCGGTACTTCACGCTCATCCTGCGCGACATCAACGACCGCCTCGCCGCCGAGGCCAAACTGCAGGACCTCGCCAATCAGGCGGCCTACCTCCGCGAGGAGGTCGAGCGGCATTTCGGAGAGCTCGTGGGCGAGAGCCCCGCGATGCGGCGCGTCATCGAGGAGATCGGCGAGGTGGCCGCGACGGAGGCGACCGTCCTCATATCGGGCGAGACCGGCACGGGCAAGGAACTCGTCGCCCGCGCCGTGCACCGCGCCAGCCGCCGCGCCGACAAACCCCTCGTCGCGGTCAATTGCGCCGCCATTCCCGCGCCGCTCATCGAGAGCGAGTTCTTCGGCCACGAGAAGGGGGCCTTCACCGGCGCCACCGCCCGCCGCGAGGGCCGCTTCGCCCTCGCCGACGGGGGCACGATCTTCCTGGACGAGATCGGCGAATTGCCCATGGAGCTGCAGCCGAAGCTGCTCCGCGCCCTGCAGGAGGGCGAGTTCGAGCCCGTCGGGACTTCCGCGACGCGGAAGGTCAATGTCCGCGTCATCGCCGCGACCAACCGCGACCTCCGCAAGGAGGTCGAGAGCGGCCGCTTCCGCGAGGACCTCTACTATCGGCTCAGCGTGTTTCCCATACACGTCCCCGCCCTCCGGCACCGCGGCGCGGACATCGGCCTGCTCGCGCGCGAATTCGCCCGCGCGTTTGCCAGGCGCGACGGGCGCCCGGAGCCCGCGCTCACCACAGGCGACATCGAACGCCTCCGCGCCTACCCGTGGCCGGGCAACGCCCGCGAATTGGCCAACGTCATCGAGCGCGCGCTCATCACCGGCGACGGAGGGCGCCTCAACCTCGACCGGGCCCTGCCCATCTCCGGGGCCAGCGAGCCGCCCGCCGCCGCCGCGCCGGAGACCGAGAACCGCATCCTGACCGAACGGGAACTCCGGGAGCTGGAGGCCGCCAATATCCGCCGCGCGCTCCAGGCGACAAACGGCCGCGTCGCCGGCCCGAATGGCGCCGCCGCCATGCTCGGCCTCAAACCCTCGACGCTCAATTCGCGGATCAAGGCGCTGGGCGTAAACTGAAACCCAGATCCCCGACATCTCGCGATCTCCGGCCGCGAGATCTCGCCACTCGCGAGATCTCGCCATCGCCGAACGCCGCCGCGGCATGACGGAAGTTACTGCGCCGCATTATGTTATTTAATATTGATCCCCTTGGCACGCCCGCTGCGTCTCGGTTCCCATGATCGCGACGAACGCGAGCATGAACACAAACACGGAAGGAGCCAAGACGATGCAAACGATGCGAGAGACGAAGCAGATCAATGGGGTGGATACCGCCGCGATGAACCAGACGGTGGCGGCGATCAAGGCCGACCCGGAGTTGGCGCAGTTCCGGTTCCGCGCGAAGAACCGCGCGATCCGGGGCGGGCACAACCGGAGCGAGGTGAAGGAGTTCTACGGCGCGAAGCAGGAGCACCGCACCGAGAAGGAGCCGTTCGTCCTGGATAACGACGAGCCGCCGGTGCTGTTGAGCGAGGACGCGGGTCCGAACCCCGTCGAGTACGCCATCCAGGCGCTGCTGGGGTGCATGACCACGACGACCCTGTACAAGGCCGCCGCGCAGGGCATCGAGATCGAGTCGATCCGGTCGGAGGTCGAGGGCGACATCGACCTCAACGGGATGCTCGGCCTCGATCGCGATGTCCGGCCCGGCTACCAGGAGATCCGCGCCAAATTGCGGATCAAGACCAAGGGCCCCAAGGACAAGGTCCGCGACCTGTACCGGTTCTCGCCGGTCTACGACACCCTGTCCCGGCCGGTGCCCATCAAGGTCGAGGTGCAGTTCGAGGAGTGAGCGCCTCGGGGTCGCCGGCATCGGGGCATGGGGAGACTTCCGGGGGTGTTTTGTCACCCAGGGCGTCGAACCATGCCCCGCCGGCGGGGCCCCGCCGGGGGTGAAAATGTAGCCCCTCCGGTCACGGAGGGGCCGGGCGGCGAGGGTCCACGGCCTCACGGCCGTGGCTACGTCTGGAATTTTCGAGCCAGTCAGGGCCGCGGCGCGGCGGCGCCAGAAATCGCCGGCGTGCTGCGCTTCGAGGAGCGGATCTGCCGGTAGGCCTGGGTCATGCTCTCGACGCGGCCCGCGTGGGCCGCCTCGCCGATCAGGTTCTTCTGTTCCGCACGGTCCGCCTTGAGGTCGTACAGCGCCGCCGGTTGATCTTGGATGTCGAAGACCAGTTTGAAGTGGTCCTCGTAGAGGGCGTGCGCGATGCCATGGCTGGGGAGGGTTTCGGCATTGGCGGGCCGCGGCTTGCGGGGTGCCTTGCCCTTTCCTTTGCCGCCAGCCTTGGCCTTGCCCTTGGTGATCGCCTTGGCCGCGGTATCCTTATCCATGACGACGCTGCCATCGGTGAAACCCCCGTCGTGCATCGCGTCGCGCCCGACCGAGGAGTCCACCAGGAGATGGCGCCGCACCGGCCGGGCATCATCCTGGAGCCCGAGCAGCACCGGGGCGAGGCTCACGGCGTCCAGGCACTGGTCCTCGGGGATCGGTGCCCCGGCCAACTCCAGCATGGTGGGAACGATATCGTGCGCGCCCACGAACTGGTCGCGGACCGTCCCCGCCGGGACCTTTCCCGGCCACCGGATCAGGAAGGGCACGCGGTGGCCGCCCTCGAAGATGAAGCTCTTCTTGCCCCGGAGGCCCCCGACGGCGTCGTGCCCAAAGCCGCGCTCGTAGGGGAGACCACCGTTGTCGCTGGTGAAGCAGACGAGGGTATTCTCCAAGAGTCCCCGCTTCTCCAGCATGCCCATGAGAGCGCCGAGCAGGATATCGGTCTCCATGACCATGTCGGTGTGCTCGGTCATCTTTGTCTGCCCCTTCAGCGCCCGTCCCGCCAGCGTCTCCGCGGGCACGTAGGGCGAATGCGCCCCGTCCGAGCAGAAATGCATGAAGAAGGGCGACGACCCGCCCGCCGCCGCGTCCTGCGACTGGTGCCAGTCCAAGAATTTTTCCGCGTGCCCCAGGAGCCGTTGCCCGACCAGGCTGTGGTCCCATCCGGGCTCGGAATAATCCACGCGGATTCCCCGCTGGACCGTGTCGCCCTGGACGAGCTTGTCCGCGCCGACCTCGGGGAGCTCGTTGACCAGGAACAGGAGGGGTTGCGCCTGATGCCCGCGGGGGATGATGGCGCTGTAGTCGAAGCCCCAGGCCCCCGGGCCCTCGAGCATCGGTTTCGTGAAATCCGGGTTGCCGTCGGGGAGTTTCGCGTGCTCCCCGCCGAAGCCCTGTTTGCCGAACATCGCGGTGCGATACCCCGCGGCCTTCAAGAGGTTCGCGACCGTCTTTTGCCCGGGCAGGATCTGCGAGGGCACGTGAAACCCCCAGGTCCCCCCGGGCGCCCGCCCGCGCCACGGGTAGTTGCCGGTGATCATGGAATAGCGCGTCGGCGCACAGAGGGCCGCGGGCGTATGCGCGTTGGTGAAAAGCATCCCTTCTTTCGCGAGCCGATCCACGTGGGGCGTGACCAGCTTGCTCCCGGCATTGTAACAGGGGAAATCGCCCCAGCCGACATCGTCGGTGAGCACCACTAAGAAATTGGGTTTCGGCGGGGCCTCCGCCCGCCCGGCGAGCGGGGAGGCGGCGAGAACACCCAGCCAAGCGGCACACAGGATCGGTCTCATACGGATAAGAATAACAGTTCGGGGCGGGATCGGGACAACCGAGTCCGCCCTGGCTCGAAAAATCAGACGTAGCCACGGCCGTGAGGCCGTGGGCCCCTCCGTGACCGGAGGGGCTACACTTTCACCCACGGCGCCGTCACGCGGCGCCGAAGCGAAACGCGTACAGGTCGGCGTCCTTCAGGGCGACGCGCATGCGGACGGCTCGCCCGGCCATGCCGGACACGTCGGCGCCGCCCTTCCACGAGACCTCGCGGGCGATCTCGTTGCCGATCTGTTCCTGGCAATCCCCTAGCGCGAACCCGGGGATCGCCTTGCCACCGATGTCCTGCAACTCGACGCGGATCCCGCCCGCGGCCGAGGTGGAGAAATTGATGTGCAGGCGCGAGCCGGAGAAGGTGAGGGGCCGCGTGAGCATCTCCCCGCCGGCGTATCCCGCGTGGAGGGAGGCGAGGCCATCGAGCCGCAGGGAATATCGGCGGAGGTGGGCGGTGGGCTGCGCGTAGTTCTGGTTGACGTATAGCGACATCCCGATCGGTCCGGTCGGCACGATATTCAGCGCGGGGTAGTTCGTGCGCGCGACCCAGTTCTCCGGCCCGATCCCGCCCCGGAGGAAGCCCTCCAGGAAGGTGCGGTCATAGGCAGCGACGTGCGCCTCGCCCTCCGCCGGCCGCGTGGTCATGAAGATGGCGTCGGAGGTGTCGCCGAACTGGGCCGGGTGCACCCCGATGGCCTTGGCCTGCTGGTCGGTCAGGACCCGGCGCTTGGGCATGAAGCGCGCGGCGGTGGCCACGTAGATATGCGGCGCGCGGAAGTAGGGGTGCGTCTGGTTGGTGTAGAGGTGCTCGATGGGGGCCGGGCCGTCGGGGTTCCGGTACTCCATCAGCACCGGCGCGGACCACGACAAGAAATCGGCGCTCTCGCTCCGCACGATCCGGCGGATCTTGTCCTTGAACACGCGATAATAGCAGAGGTATTTCCCCTCCGCGGGGGACCAGAAGGATACATTCTGCGAATCGAACATGTGCGGGTAATCCACCATCGTCCTGTCGATCACGGCGGCGTCCTTCAGTTTCCGCCAGCGCAGGCCGTCCGCCGAGACCCACGCGATGAGCCCGCTCTCGATGGTCCCGCCCAGCGCCTTGAAACGCTCGTCCCCCGGGACCCCGGGGCGCGAATCGAGAAACGGGCAGAAGTTGTGCGTCGACGGGGCCGCGTCGGCCAGGACGACATTGTTCTTCCGAGTGCCCCCCACCTCGAAGAGCCCCAGCTCGGGTTTCACCCACGCGATCCCGTCGCCCGATTCCGCGCAGCAGGTGGTCTCCTCGCGCCTCCCGTCCTTTCCCGCCGTCCCCAAACCGCGATAGTAGGCGCGCAGCCGATCCCCGTCGCGGAGGATCGTCACATAACCCGAGAAACAGCCTTCCCAGGGGGCGTCGAACTTCAATACCGGGCCCTCGTCGCGTGGCTCGTGCAACCGCAGCCGCGCGCCCGATAGCCGGTCGATCAGAAAGCGATCGACGAACAGCTCGAGGCGATCCCCGATGGCGACCGCAGCCGCCCCCGCATCCGGCGCGGCACCGCGGGCGCGCGGCAGGATACCGAACGCCCCGGCGGCGAGCGCCGTGCCGATGAATTCCCGCCGATCCCAGATGCCGCGCCGTCGCAGATCCGCCGCCGAACCCGTGGGTGTGACTCCCATGCCAGATCATCCCCCGATGCATTCCCCGTCGTCAAATGCGATCTGCCTCGCCCGCGTCCCGGAACCGTGCGACGGGGCGCCAGTCTTTGGAGCGGCGGCAGAGCGCAGCGCCGACGCCGCCCTCCCGTCCGGCGGAGCCGGGACCAGTCGGCCGGCCCCGCGCTGCGATCGCCAGAGGCGTAGCGGGGAGCGTGAGCGACCCGTGCGACGGCCGAGTTGCGGCGCGCTCCGGGGGCGGCCCCAAATCCTCGCGTAAGGATCGCTCCCCGAGTGACGTGCCCTCAACGAACCGTATGGGACACAGGCACGTCACTGTGCCAAGTTTTGTAGGGCGCGGATTCCTATCCGCGCCACGCGCGGTCCTGCCGGTTGCCCGTGGCGCGAAAGGGATTTCGCGCCCTACATTCCCAAGTGTTGCGCCTCCGGGTAGTGCCTTACGCGAGGATTTGGGGCGGCACGGCCCGCTTGCCGCGGGACGCCGCCTGACGCTACTATCCGCGTCACTTCGCGCCTATGATCCGCTGTTGCCATTGCCGGTGCCTTGCCCTCGTTCTTGGGGCCCTCACTTTTGGCCCGACGCTCCCCGCCGACCCGGTGTCTCCGGAGGTGCGCCTCCGCGATCTGTCCTCGGAGGACGCGCCGGTGCGGCGCGCCGCGGCGGCGGCCTTGGGCGAGGCGGGAGATCGCGCGGCGTCCGCGGCGCTGGCGAAGGCGCTCTCGGATCCGGATGCGGGCGTGCGCCGCGAGGCGGCCAAGGCGCTGGGCTTCCTCAAGGACCCGCCGGCGACGGGCGGGCTGATCGGGGCGCTTTCCGACGCGGATGTCAGCGTGCGCTATCTGGCGGCGTACGCGCTCGGGGAGATCAAGGCGCCGGCGGCGACCGCCGCGCTGCTGCGCGCGCTGGGGGATGGCGACGCCAACGTGCGAACGCAGGCGGCGTGGTCGCTGCGGGAGATCCGCGATCCCTCGGTGGTCGCCGGGGCGATCGCCCTCTTGAAAGAGCCGCGCGCCGATGTCTCGATCATCGGTTGGCTGCTGAAGGGCGCGGATGCGCCGGGGGCGATCGCGCCATTGGCGGCGATGCTGGGGGATGCCGACGCGGGCACCCGCGAGCGGGCCGCCCGGGCGCTGGGCGCGCTCGGCAAGGACGCGGCGAAGCCGCTGATCGGGGCGTTGGGGGATGCGGCCCTCCCCGTGCGGCGCGCGGCGGTCGCGGGCCTCGCGGGCGTCGAGGACCGCGCGATCGCCAAGGCACTGCGGGACTTTGCCGCGCGAGAAAAGGAGGATTCCCTGCGGCAGGCCGCCGCCGAGATCGCGGACCGGTTGGCGCCGCCGCGATCCCCCGGCGCCCACTGGTCTTTCGATGGCGAGGATCCCGGCAAAGACATCACCGGTCGCGGCACCGATGGCAAACTGACCGGATGCCAGGCGACCGAGGGCAGGGTGGGCAAGGCGCTGGACTTCGGCGGCAAGGGCGGCATCGAGCTGGGGAAGCCCGCGGCGCTGCCCACGGGAAATCAGCCCATCACCGTCATGGCTTGGGTGAAATCCCGCGCCCCCAACGGCGTCGTCGTCGCCCGCGGCGGCGCGTTCTGCGGCTATTCCTTATATATAAAGGACGGCCTCCCAAAATTCGGGACGAAGCGCACCCAGGAGGACCCGGGGCCCGCCATCGCGGCGGGGACGTCGCCGGTGGTCGGGGAATGGGCGCACCTCGCCGGGGTCATCGGCGAAGATCGCGTCGAGCTGTACGTCAATGGCAAGCTCGCCGGCACCGCCAAGACCGCGGGGCCGCTGCCCGGCAACTGCGGCCAGGGCATGGAGATCGGCTTCGATGCGGGCAATAGCGCCATCGAGATCTGCGACCATTTTGATGGCGCCATCGACGAAGTTAAGGTTTTTCAAGAGGCGCTGGATGCCGATGCCATCGCCGGAGAGATCGGGCCCTGATCGGCGGGAGAACCATCGCATGATGCGTGTCATTTGGCTGGTGGCGGCGGTGCCCCTCGTTGGCGCGGCGGCGCCGACCGCCGACGAGATCGTATCGGCCAGCGGCTTCACTGGCGGGATGGTCGCCGTGGTCGGCGCGCCCGATGCGGCGCTCGCGATGGACTTCGTCCGCCGCGGGAAATTCGTCGTCCACTGCCTGGCGAGAGATGCCGCGTCGCGCGACCGCCTGCGCCGGGAAATCCGCGAGGCGGGGATGGCCGGCGCCATTTCCGCGGACATCTTCGGCGGCGAGAGGCTCCCCTACGCGGACAACCTCATCAACATCGTCGTGGATCGCGCGGGGATCGCGAAGGAGGAGCTGTCGCGCGTGCTGGTGCCCGGCGGCACGGCGACCGGCGCATCGGCCTTCCGCAAGCCATGGCCCGAGGCGATCGACGAGTGGGGCCACTTCCTGCACGCCGCGGACGGCAACCCCGTCGCTCGCGATTCGGTCGTCGGCCCGCCGGAGCGCTACCAGTGGATCGCCGAGCCCCTGTGGCTGCGCTGCCACGAGACCGATTCCAGCGTCAGCACCCTCGTCACCTCCGGCGGGCGCCTCTTCGCCATCGTCGATGAGGCGCCGATCAGCCTGCCCGGCAATCACCCCCTCCCCGACAAGTGGGCGCTCATCGCCCGCGACGCGTTCAACGGCGCGCCACTGTGGAAAGTCCCCATCCAGCGATGGGGCTGGCGCGAGTGGAAAGACACCTGGTGGAGCCCGCGCCCCGGCGACATCCCCCTGAATCTGCAGAAACGCCTCGTCGCCTCCGGCGACAGGGTCTACGTCACCCTCGGCTACCGGGCCCCGGTCTCCGAAATCAATGCCCGCTCCGGGGCGATATTGAAAACGTACGACGGGACCGCCGGGGCCTCCGAGATCCTCCTGTGCGACGGCAAACTCTTCCTCACGGTGCAGGAGGGCGATTGGCTCAAGGCGATGGCCGTCGATGCCGCGTCGGGAAAGACGCTGTGGGCGACCCAGCCCGCCTATCGCGGCAGCACCGTGGATTATGTGAAATTCGGCGGCAAGGGCGGCGGGGTCACGATGCCGAAGCTCGACCCCTCGTTGAACTCCGCCACCGATGGGAAGATCCTGGCCGGCATCGATGGCACCGATGTCGTGGGCATCGACTGCGCCAGCGGCGCCGAAAAGTGGCGCACGAAATTCCCGGTGGACGAGGCGGACAAGACCGCCGCGGGCATGAATGCGGGGGAGAGGCTCTGGATTGGCACCATGATCGTCAAGGATGGGGTCGTCGTGCACGCGAGCCCCAACAAGCTCGCGGCGATGGATGCCGCGACCGGGCGCATCCTCTGGGAGCAACCCAAGAAGTACATCGGCCACCTGTGGTACGAGTGGAAGGACGTCTTCGTGATCGATGGGCTCGTGTGGACCTGGGGCGCGGATCTGGACAAGCAGCCCGTCGTGCCGTTCGGCAGAGTGGCGCCCCCGAAGCCGGAGGACCAGGATGAGGAGGAGGCGCCCGCGAAGGCGGCCAAGGGCAAGGGGAAGCAGGAGAGCACGATCTTCCCGACGACGGTCAAGGGCTACGACCTGCGCACCGGAGAGATCAAGAAAGACGTCGCGCTCGGGAGGCTGTTTGCCGCGAACCACCACCACCGGTGCTATCGGAACAAGGCGACGGAGAAGTACATCATCGCGAGCCGCCGCGGCTTCGAGTACGTGGATCTTTCAGGCGGCGAGCACGTGGTGGACAACTGGGTGCGCACGACGTGCCACCTGGGCACCATGCCCGCCAACGGGCTGCAATACAACCCCCCGCACCCGTGCGCCTGCTACATCGACGAGAAACTCACCGGCTTCAACGCGCTCGCGGCCGCGGGCTACGCCGGCGCGCCGATCGACGACGCGCGGCGGTTGGAGCGCGGCCCGGCGTTCGGCGACGCCAGGGGAGAGGCGGCGCAGGAGGACGACTGGCCCGCGTTCCGGCGCGACGCGATGCGCACCGGCTGGGTGCAGACCTCCGTGCCGGATGGCTGGAAGCCGCTCTGGAGCGTGAAGATCGGGTCACGGCTCGCCCCGCCCATCGCCGTCGGCGACCGCGTCTACGTCGCGCTCGTGGACGAGCACCACCTCGTCTGCCTCGACCGCAAGGATGGGCGCAAGCGGTGGGAGTACGCGGCGGGCGGGAGGATCGATTCGTCGCCCACCTATCACGAGGGGGCGCTGGTCTTTGGCTCGGCGGATGGGGACGTGCATTGCGTCCGCGCCTCCGACGGCGCGTTGGCCTGGCGATTTCGCGCCGCGCCCAACGAGCGGCTCATCGGCGCGTTCGGGCAGTTGGAGTCCGCGTGGCCCGTCCACGGCAGCGTCTTGGTCCGCGAAGGCGTCGCCTACTTCGCCGCCGGGCGCTCCTCGCACCTCGATGGCGGCATCCGCCTCTACGCGCTCGACGCGGCCACGGGCGAGATCCGGCACCGCACCACCCTCGAGGGCCCCGATTTCGGGGGGGAGGATTATCAGGTAAACCTCGGCCTGCCGATGGGCCACCTCACCGATGTCATGGCCTGCGAGGGGGATCATATCTACATGCGATCGCAGGCATTCGATGCCGAACTGCAGAAAGTCTCGGGCAAACCCGAGATGCAGGCGAAATCGGGCTTCCTCGATGACACCTATTTCAAGCGGACGCCGTGGTCCTTCGCCGGGAACGCCAACTACGGGCGGCTCATCGCCCGCGACAATCGCCAGGTCTATTACGTCCGGATGTTCGATAGCCTCAAGGGACTCGACCCCACGGTGTATTTCACCCCGGGGCAAAAAGGATATTTGGTGTTCGGCACCGACACCAAGGGCAAGAAAGGCCCATGGATGGAGCGCGTCCCCGTGCGCGTCCGCGCCATGGCCCTCGCCAACGACCGCCTCTTCCTCACCGGCCCGCCCGACGTCGTCGATCCCAAGGATCCCCTCGGCGCCTTCGAGGGCCGCAAAGGCGCGCTCCTCTATTCCATCGACGCCCAGGCCGGCAAGAAAACCGCCGAATACCCGCTCGCGTCTCCCCCCGTCTTCAACGGCATCGCCGCCGCCCGCGGCAATGTCCTCCTCTCCCTGGAGGACGGCACCGTCGCCTGCTTCGGGAACCAATAGGGGAGGGATCTCTCAAGATCCGTAGCGAAGCCGCTTCCGGCTTCGGGACGCGAGCGAAGGGTGTTTGTGGTACCCAATGCGGCAGGCCCGGGTCACCGAAGGGCGAAGGCCCTTCGCTACGAGAAACATCGTCCCGATCTTCGCGTCGGCCGCAAAGCCCATGCTGCGGCCACCTTCCCGCCTCCCTGAGTTCCTGATTCGCACGCTCCGCGAGCCTGCGGTCGAGCGGGGGCGGGCAAAGGTTTTGCAGCCGCTGGTCACGCCTGCCAGTCCTTCAGTCGGAGGTCGGCCACCCGGCGCAGTTCGCGGGCGTTGCGGCTTGCCAAAATGATGTCCGGCGCGTGGGCTAAGCGCGGGCGCGTCCGGCTACGCGAATCGGATGTCGTGGGTCTCCCCCGCCTTGGCGTGGGTGAAGCGGGCGGTCAGGCGGCGGCCCCCGATTTCGGCGGAAGCCTCGTAGTCGCCGAAGAAGCCGTCGAAGGTGGCGGTGCCCCCTGGCCCGGCCTTGGCCTCGGCGCGGGTCCACCACTTGCCCTTGATGAGCTCCATCAGGACCTCGTAGGCGGGCTTCGGGGACATGTCGTCGCGGATGAGCCCGGCGGGGGCCTGCTGCCATGCGTCCTGGTCGGTGAGGTCCCACCAGGTAATGGCCTGCACGGCGGGGTGCGAGAACAGGAGGGTGTAGAAATCGCGGACCTGCGCGGCCTGTTTTGCCTCGCCCTCGGCGGTGGTCCTCCAGCCGTCCGGCGCCTTGGGGCCGGAGACGAGGGTGGTCTCGGTGAAGTGCAGTGGCTTGCCGTACCTCGCGAATCGCTCGCAGACCTCCCACGTTTTTGCGGCGGGCCACGATCCCCCGTGCATGTGCGACTGGATGCCGATGGCGTCGTAGAGGGGCAGCTGTTTATCGTCGGCCAGCTCGGCGAGCACGCGGGTCTGGTATTCGGCATCGGTGCGATAGTCGTTGATCAGGAGCGTGGCGGCGGGGTTCGCCTCCCGCGCGGCGCGGAAGGCGCGGCGGACGTACTCGCCGACCCCGGCCTGCCGGATGGCCTCGGAGAGTTTCGGCGACTTCTTCAACAACTCGGGCCGGTCGTAGTGCGTGGCCTCGTTCACCACGTCCCAGATGTCGATCTCCCCCTTGAATCGCGAGACGCATTGCGCGATCCGCTCGATCTGGAGGCGCATGACATCCCCCTGCGGGACGTCCTTCATCCACGGGGGATCGACGAAATTCCACGCGAGGGGGTGGCCCTTCGTGGAGATGCCATGCCCGCGGCACCAGGCGGCATTCTCCGCGATCGTCGCCTCCAGCGTTTGGCCGCGGCTCCTCTCATAACCCCACCAGTAGAATGGCAGCGTGGCGAAATTGAGCAGCGCCGCGAAGCGCTCGGCGTAGCGCTCGCCGTCCTCCGGCCTGCGGCAGCGGTTCAATTTGAAAATGTTGCAACCGAAGAGGAAGTGGTGGCGCCGCTGCTCGATGCGGATCGCGGTGCCCTCGGGCAGGGCCTTCCCGTCGGGGCCGATCAACCGCAGCGCGGCACCGCCCTTCCGGTGTTTCGCGATGCGCCCGTCGGCGCCCGCGAGCGGGTCTCCGGTCTCGGCGCGGGAGGCTTCGGGTAAGGCGCACGCGGCCGCCGCCGCGGCCGCCGTCGCCAAGAAGGCGCGACGCGTGTGGAGCGGGGCGGGGAAGGGGGTAGCCATGGGCCGATTCTGGTGGCGCGCCACCGCGCGGCAAGCATTTCTTGAAGAACATCCAGTCGAGACATCGTGGTTGCGATGGGTTGGCCCCGCCTGCTAGCCTCCGGCGCATGCAGACGCGATCGCGCGCGCCGCTTTCCCGGCGGCGCTTCCTCGGTGCCGCGGCGGGGGCCGCGGGCCTTTTCCAGGTCGTGCCGCGGCGCGTGGTGGCCGCGTCGGGGCAGGCGCCGCCGAGCGAGAGGCTGCACATCGCGGGCATCGGGATCGGCGGGCAGGGGGGGCGCGACATCCAGAATCTGACCGACGAGAACATCGTGGCCCTCTGCGATGTCGACCACGACTACGCGGCGAAGACATTCGCGAAATTCCCGGACGCCAGGCGATACAAGGACTATCGCGAGATGCTGGAGAAGGAGAAGGGCATCGACGCGGTGCTCATCGGCACCCCGGACCACACGCACGCGGTGATCGCCGCGGCGGCGATGCGCGCGGGGAAACACGTCTTCTGCGAGAAACCGCTGACGCATGACGTGCGCGAGGCGCGCGAGCTGGCGAGGATCGCGGGGGAGACGAAGGTCTGCACCCAGCTCGGGATACAGGGGCACTCGATGGAGGGCGCGCGGATGATCCACGAATGGGTCCGCGCGGGGGTGCTGGGGGAGATCCGCGAGGTGGACGCGTGGTGCAGCCTCTCGTATCACCCGCCGGGGCACGCGCGGTGGAGCCCGAAGTGGATGTCGCGGCCCGAGGAGACCCCGGCAGCGCCCGAAGGGCTCGAATGGGACCTGTGGCTCGGCCCCGCGGCGCATCGGCCGTACCACCCCGCCTATCACCCCGGGACCTGGCGCGCGTGGTGGGACTTCGGCAACGGCATGATGGGCGACCGCGGCGTCCACACCCTCGATCCCGTGGTCTGGGCGCTGGACCTCGGATTGCCCACGACCGTCGACGCGACCTCCCTGGGCCTCAACCCCGACACGCACCCGCTCGCCTCGATCGTCACCTTCCGCTTCCCGGCGAAGGCCGATCGGCCCCCAGTGAAGCTGACCTGGTACGACGGCCTCCGCCCCCCGCGGCCCCTCGAGCTGGAGGAGGGACGCGTCCTCGGCGGCAAGGAGGGCGGCGCGCTGTTGAAGGGAACTAAAGGAATGCTCGCCTTCGGCGTCTATGGCGATTCCCCGAGGCTCATCCCCGAGAGCGCCATGAAGGAGTTCCTCCCGAACCGGCCCGCGCCGAGCCTGCCCCGCATCGAGGAGGGCCATTACGTGAATTGGGCCAGGGCCTGCAAGGGCCAGGCCAAGGCCAGCGCGGATTTCCAATATGGCGCGCTGCTGACCGAGATCTGCCTGCTGGGCAACGTGGCCAAGCGCATCGATGGGCGAATCGATTGGGACGCGAAGGCGATGCGCGCCACGAACAGCGAGGAGGCCAACCGATACATCGCGCCCCAATACCGGGAAGGATGGACACTATGACAAGACGAGAGTTGATACGAGTGATGGCGGCGGCGGGCCTCGGCGCGCCCTTTGCCACGCGGCTGATGGCCCAGGAGTCGGAGCACGCCGCGCCCGACGGGAAGACCAAGGAGCTGCAATCCATCCCGGTGCGCGAGCGCCCGCGCTATCCCGCGGAACTGCGCGGCGGGAAGGTCATCCAGCCCGAGCGTCCGCTGGACGTGATCCACGAGACCGACGTGCTCGTCGTCGGCGGCGGTCCCGCGGGCTTCGCGGCGGCGGTGTCCGCGGGGCGCGCCGGGGCGAAGACGTGCCTGGTCGAGAGGTATGGCTATTTCGGCGGGCTGTGGACCGGCGGCCTGGTGCTGCTGGTCATCAGCACGCACGCCAAGGAGAATGGCCAGCGGGTGAAGGTCATGCGAGGCATCGGCGACGAACTCGTCGAGCGCATCAGCAAGATCGGGGGCGCCATCAACCACGAGCCCGAGAAGTTCAATCCCACGACCGACGCCGAGGCCACGAAGTACATGATGGACGAGATGATCCGCGAGTGCGGGGCCAAGGTCTACCTGCACAGCTGGGTCGCCGATGTCATCATGGAGGGAGGCGCCGTGCGCGGCGCGGTCATCGAGAGCAAGGCCGGCCGGCAGGCGATCCTCGCCAAGGTGGTCGTCGATGCCAGCGGCGACGGTGACGTCTTCGCCGCGGCGGGCGCCGAGCACGAGCAGCGCCTGCACGCCATCGGGCTGGTCCATCGCGTGGGCAACTACGACCGCGCCGACCGAGAGCAGCTCAAGGCCGCCGGGATCACGAGACTCGGCGGCGCCGAGCCGGAGCCCAGCGCCCGTTGGGTCAACCTGCGCGGCCCGAGCACCGACAACCTCGACATCGAGGAGTTCACGCGCCTGGAGATGGAGCACCGCCGCGCGATCTGGGAGCGCGTCCAGAAATTGCGCAAGACCCCCGGGGCCGAGAAGCTCTTCCTGCTGCAGACCGCGCCGCAGCTCGGCGTCCGCACCTCGCGCCTGCTGGCCGGCGTGCACCAGCTGACCTTCAAGGACTCCCGCGAGGGGAAGAAGTTCCCCGATGCGATCGGCGTCGGTGGCGCGCAGGGCGCCAACCACGTCGGCTGGCCAATCCCCTACGGCGCGCTCCTGCCAAAAAAATTGGATAACCTCCTCGCCGCGGGACGCTGCATCGCCTGCGACCAGAAGCTCATCGAGGACATGCGGCTCATCGCGGCATGCCTCATCACGGGGCACGGCGCCGGCGCGGCCGCGGCGGTCGCCGTCCAGGGCGGCTGCCGCCCCCGCGATGTCGACGTCGCCAAGGTGCAGGCCCTGCTGCGCGAGCAGGGGGCGTACCTCGGCTGACTCGAAAATACGGCGTAACTCGCTAGTAGCGAAGGGCCTTCGCCCTTCGGCGGGGGATAGGCTGAGAGACTGCCCGCCCGCGTGGCGGGTCAGGAGGCGGCCCGATTTATGGACTGCGGCGTGTGCCCGCCCCGGCGGCTACGTGGCCTCTGCGTCCGGGGGTGTCTCCTCCTCGCCCTGATCTTCTTCGGCGGGGATCGCGTATTCCTGGTTGAACCACTTGCCGAGGTCGACCAGCTTGCAGCGCTCGCCGCAGAAGGGGAAATGCGGGGCATCGAAATCCACCGGCTTGCCGCAGGTGGGGCAGCGGATTTCGCGGGGTCCGCGTCCGTTGGTTTTCATCGCCCGAAGGGCAGCAGGCGTTTGAGGGCGTCGGCGGGTTTCTCCTGCGGTTGCGGCTGCGCGGGCTCTGCGGTGCCGTCTGCCTTGTCCTTCGGCTTTTGCCCGCCGCCGATGAGCCGCTGGAGGAAGCCGCCGACCATGGCGCCGGCCGCCGACGGGGCGAGCGAGACCTTCGGGTTATCCGCGGTGCCCTTGACCTGAAAGGGGATCTCGGTGAAACCATCGGCGGTGGTGGCGCCGCCCGCCTGGGTCAACAGCGGGGCGAGGTTGATGGTCTCGGATTTCGCGGCCAGCGTGCCCTTCAGGTCCAGTTGCCCGTCGAACCCGACGGAGCCGTTCGCCACGATCTGGAGCCGCTCCCGCGGCTCGGTGCGCAGATCGGAGAAATGCACCTTCTGCCCGTGGATCTCGAACTGGCCGCGCACCGCGGCGAACTCCGAGTTCTGGAGTTCCGGGAGCATGAGCACGGTGCCGATGGTCTTCAGGACGTTGGATCCCGCGAGCTTGGCCGGCTTCACCGTGAAATCCCCCGCGGCCCGGAGTGCCGCCGGCTGATCCGCCGATCCCTGGGCCTTGGCGCGGAGGGTGAGCTTGCCCGAGATCGCCGTGGGGTCGGCGCCGAAGGCCTCGATCGCGGAAGAAACATCGACGCCGCCCGCCTCCAGATCCGCCTCGAAGGTCCGGGCGCCCTGCGCGTCGAAAGAGACCTTGCCGGAGCCGCCGCCGCCGTAGCAGACAAAGCGCAGGTCGGGCAGCGTCAGCTTGTCGGACGCGAACGCGAAGGGCGTCCTGACGTCATGGAGGCCGAACTCCTTGAACAGCGCGGCCCAGGCGATGTCGGCCTCGCCCTTCGCCGAAACCCCGCCCGCCGCTTGGCCGACCCCCGCCCTCACGTTGACGCCCTCCGCCAGCCAGAGACGCTTGCCATCATGCCCGATGCCCTCGAGGCGTCCGTCGCGAATCTGGAACACGTCGATGCTCCACTCTTGCGCGGGACCCGAATCGCCGCCCCCGGCGCCGGACCGCGCCGCCGCAGGGCCTTTCTTCTCGGCGGGGCCATCGCCGCCCCTGGTGGGCAACATGTAATTCCCGCCGGCATCCTGGAGCAGCCGCAGCTCGGGCGACTCGATCCCGAGACGATGGAAATGCAGGCGCCCACGGATGAGTTCCGCGGGAGCGAGGCCCAGCTCCAGCTGGCGGCAGGCCACCAGCGGCGCGGCGCCCTTGACCTTCGGGTTCGCCACCGTCAGCCCTTGCAGCGCGACGCGCGTGAACGGCACGAAGCCGATCCCCTGGAATTCTACCGGCGCACCCACGGCATCCGATAGGGTCGATCGGATCGACTGGTCCAGCTGCCCGGATTTGAGCCAAGCGTTGACCCCGAACCAGCCGCCCGCGGCGACCAGCGCAACGAGGGCCATCAGGACCAGCAGGATAGGCAGGCAGCGTCCTGCTCGGGAGGGGCGATGGGTCAGTGTGCTCATGATTATAGGTATCTTTAGGTGCTTCGCGGGCTTTTGCAAAGGGGCGACCGGGCTATGGACTGCGGTGGCAGAGCGCAGCGGCGGCACCGCTTTATGTCCGGCGGAGCCGGAAGCCACGGGACGGTTCGGCGATCGGGTCGCGATGTAGGCTGCGCCTTGGCGCACGCGGACCGTCGATTCGGCGGCGTGCGCCAAGGCGCAGCCTACCACTCTCCGCCGCTCTGGTGCCCAACTTGCGAGGCAGGAGGTCTGGCTCGAAAACGCGCGATGCTGCCCATCGGGTCACCCGGGGGGCAAACCCGCCCGGCGCTCACTTCGAGCGCATCACGTAGGTGCCATCCCAGGTCTCGGGCGGCGGGGAGTCCATGAGGCGGCGCGCCTCCTCGATGTAGGTGCGACCCAGGAAATCTTGGGGATAGTCGGCCAGATAATTCTCGAACAGGGCGATGGCCCCGGAGAAGCGGCGGTTGTAGAAGGCTGTCATGGCCGCGGCGAAGGTCTCGATCCCGGCCGGCGTGATGCGGGGCGCGGGGTCGCCGCTCGCGCCGACGACCTCGTAGACGTTGACGGGCTTGCTGCGGCCCTTGACCTGGATGCGGCCGGCCGGGCGCAGCAGGAACTCGGACCCCACGAGGGGATGGACATCCTCGCCGATCAGGACATCGCAGCGGAATTCCTTCGTGGTGCCCTCGAGGCGGGAGGCGAGGTTGACCGGATCGCCGATCACGGTGAACTCCATGCGCCTGGTGGAGCCGATGTTGCCGACGACCACCTCGCCATGGTTCACGCCGACGCCCATCCGCATCGGGATCCGCCCCTCCGCCACCCACTTCTCGTTCAGCTCGCCCAGCCGGCGGAACATGCCGAGCGCGGCCCGCACCGCGCGGCGCGCGTCCTCCTCCACTCCCTCCGACACCGTGTCGCCCCACACCGCCATCACCGCGTCGCCGATGAATTTATGCAGCGTCCCGCCCTCGTGCAGGATGCAGTCCACCATCCCGCTGAGATACTCGTTCAACTGCGCGACCAGCTCCTCGGGACGGGCGTTCTCCGAGATCGAGGTGAAATCGCGGACGTCGGAGAAGAGGATCGTGACGGGCTTGCGCACGCCGCCGAGCATGCTCTCGAGGCGGGTGCGGTCGGAGAGCAGGGCGTCGGCGATATTCTTGGAGACGTGGGTCTCGAAGGTGCGGCGCAGCCGCGCCCGCTCGCGCTGCTCCAGCCAGAAATCCTGAGCCTGGCTGCCGATGCCGACCAGCGCCATCGCGGCCAGCGGCGTCGCGAGCAGCACCACGACCGCGTGCGCCGAGAAGAGCCACTGCGCCAGTGAGGCGTAGGCGGCCATCACCGCGACGAGTGCCGCCAGTCGCAGCAGCGCGTTGTGCGGCATGCGCGGCACGGTGTACGCGACGACGCTGCAGACCAGCAGCAGCGGCAGCCAGGACAGGGCGGGCAGCTCGAGCATCCGGCGGCCCTGCAGCGCCGCGGCCACGACCTGCGCGTGGATCTCGACGCCATTCATGCCGCCGAAGGGCGTCTGGTGCGAATCCTGAAACACCGGCGCCGTCGGGCCCACCAAGACGATCTTGTCGCGCAGCAGCTCCCCGCCCCGGAACATGTCGGCCCAGCTCTTGTCCTCGACGATGAGGTGGTAGGGATAGACGGGCACCGCCCCGACGTCCGCCCCCTGGCCGCGGCCCAGAAACGGGATGAGCGGCCAGCCCTCGCACAGCGCGTCGGCCCTGTCGGCGCCGACCGCCGCGCGCAAGATCTGCAGGGGGAAGCTCGGCAGATAGGTGCGGAACCCCTCCGGGATCGAGGGATTCTCGACCGCCTCGGGAGAGATCTGGTAGCCGATCCGCCGGATCACGCCGTCGGGATCGGGAAAATAATTCACCAGACCATACAGGCAGGGATTCGCGAATCGCTCGATCGGGAAGATCACCTGCGTGCTCGATCCGGCGGCGCCCTGCGCGATGTTGTTGGCGAGGTTGGCGCCGATCACGACCCGTCCCGTGTGTCGCGACAGGACCGATTCGAATGCGGCGTCATCCTCGTCGCCATGGGAACTCGGCCCGGTGAACAACAGGTCGAGCGCCACGACCCTGGCGCCGCCTTGCAGCAGGCGGTCGATCAGCATCCCGTGCACCTCGCGCGGCCACGGGAACGGCGAGCGCATCAGGTCCAAAGCGCGATTGGCGGCAAAGGCCTCCGCGCCATACAGCGATCCCCCCTCGACCTGCATCGACGCGTCGTCGATGGCGATGACCGCGACGCCCGGCTCGTCGCCCGCCGGGCCACGTATCGAGAATCTCCAGTCGATCGAGCGCAGCTCGGTGCCGACCACCTCGGGGCGCTGAAACCACAGCCCGGCGAAAAGGAACACCGGGATGGCAAACCACAGGAGGCCCAGCGGGCCGGCGCGGTGGGAGGAATGTGCGGGCTGTGGGGCGGCCATTCGGTCAGGGAGGAATGTGCGCGCGGATGGCGCCGGGCGCAAGTGCGCTCGCGGGCCAAAAAACCCCGCTTGAAACTCGGCGGTTCCGGCCCAAGACTCGGCTTCCCCGCGGGCGTTCCCCCGGGGTCATATGGAAGTATTGGCGATCATTCCCGCCCGGGGCGGCTCGAAGAAGGTCCCGGGCAAGAACATCCGCCCCCTCAACGGGGTCCCGATGCTGCATTACAGCATCCGCGAGGCGAGGCGTTCCCGGCACATCACGCGCGTGATCGTGTCCACCGACGACGAGGCGATCGCGCGCGTCGCCCGCGAGGGCGGCGCCGAGGTCCCCTTCCTCCGGCCAGCCGAGCTGGCCGGCGACCGCGTGACCGACCTGCCGGTCTTCCAGCACGCGATCCGCCACCTCGAGTCGACCGAGGGTTATCGGCCCGAGATCATCGCCCACCTGCGGCCCACCGCGCCGCTCCGCCGCGCCGAACACATCGATGCCGGCATCGACATGCTCCTGAACTCCGACGCGGATTCGGTCCGCAGCGTCACCGCCGCCGGCCAGCACCCCCACAAGATGTGGCGCTTCGAGGGGACGGAACTCCGCCCCTTCCTGCCCGGACTCTCCCTGGCCGACGAACCCTTCAACCAGCCGCGCCAGCTCCTGCCACCCGCCTTCATCCAGAACGGATCGGTCGATATCGTCCGGCGCGAGGTCATCCTGGATCGGAATTCCATGACCGGCCGCAAGATACTCGGCCTGCTCATGGACGAGCTGGATTCGATCAACGTCGACCACGAGGAAGATTTCCTGCTGGCCGAGCTGCTGATGCGGCGGCGCGAGACCGCCGCGGCGCGGGCCGTTGCCCCGGCCGCGGACCCGAACGCGCAGGTCGGCCCCGAGGCCAGGACCCTCTGCGTCGATATCGACGGCGTGTTGGCCGTGCCCCGCGCCGATCTGAAATACGCGGAGTGCGAACCGATCCCCGGCGCCGCCGACGCCCTGCGCCGCCTCAGGGACAGGGGATTCTTCGTGGCGCTCTTCACCGGCAGGCACTTCAACCGCCTCGGGGAGACCCGCGGCTGGCTCGAGCGCCACGGCATCCCCTACGACCACCTCGTCATGGGCAAGCCCACCGCGCGGTACTACATCGACGACCGCGGCATCACCTTCCGCGGCGATTGGACCGAGGTCGAGCGGGAGATCGGCGGCCCTTCGGGCGGATCGATCAAAAAGCCTGTGATCGATCCGGGCTAAAGGGATCTGCCGGACAAAGTCCGACAGGCTGACTCGAAAATTGGGTCGCGAGGTAGGCTGCGCCTTGGCGCACACGGACCGTCGATTCGGCAGCGTGCGCCAAGGCGCAGCCTACCATTTTCCGCTCCGGTGGTGCCCCGCCGCGCGGGGCATGGGGTCCATTTTGGATTGCCGCGCGCGGCCCGGCGTGCGCTCGCCGCGGTCCGAATGGCTCTCCCGACGGATCCGGATCTCCGGGCTACTCGCCCTTCTCGCGGTAGGCGCGGATCTCGCAGACGCCCATGTTGGGTTCGGCGCCCAGGATGACCAGGCGCAATTTGCTCGCGGTGGCGGTGGGGAAGCCGATGACGCGGCGGCGGTCGGCGTTGCCGCGGATGTCGGCGAGGGTCTCCCACGCGTCGCCGCGGGAGGCCTCGAGGCGAAAATCGTTTGCCCGCATCTCCTTCGACTGGAAGACGACGTGGGCGGTATCGAGGGTGACGGGCTTGCCGAAGTCGAGCTCGAGCCAGTGTGGTGCGGAGGCGCTGGGGTCCGGGCGCCAAGAGTTGGGGGCGCCGCGGATGGCGCGGGCGAACCCATTGATGGCATTGGCGGGGGCGAACATGTCGGCGGGTGGGGGTGGCGCGGCCTCTAGGGAGTTGGCGACCGCGGGGGGCACCTCCTCGTCGATCTTGAACGCGTAGGTTTCGCCCGACGGGTGCCAGCCATCCTTGCCGGACCTATAGGCGCGACCCGTGTCCGGGATGAACTCCTCATGCAGGGCCCAGGACAGGCCGGCCTTTTTTGGCAACCAGGCGTAGTAGAAGCCGGGTTTCACGGGCACGTCGAGTCGGAAGGTGACCCAGCCCTTGCTCCGCGGGGGGACCGTGGTCTCGGCGGTGGCGAGATCTTCGGTGGAATTGAAATCGCCGGGTCCGGCGGCGGGCCGGAGCGTGAGGCGCGTGGGGGTGGGGGCGGGGTTCTCCGAGTGGAGGAGGACGGCGAACGTGCCGATGCCCCCCTTTCCGAGCTTGAAGGCGACGGCGCGGTCGCAGGTGAAGGTGTGGGCATTTGGCCTGGGCGGGTCGATCTTGATGGGGGCGGAGACGCTGGAGGCGGTGGCCCTGGCGCCGCGCGCGAGGTCCGCGGGGTCCTGGTTCGGGAGATCGATGATGTGGCAACCATCTTTGAGGAGCTGCTGCTGGAGGGCGGCGATGTGGTTCTGGGCGATGGCGCGGGGCATGGCCTCGAGCCTGCGGCAGAATGCGGCGGCGGTCCCGGCGGCCTGGCCCTGGAGGCCGCAGGTGATCATGACGCGGGTGGCCCCGAGCGCGGCGTGGCTGACCGAGATGCAGCGGCCCGCCATCATGAGGTTATCGACGTCTTTCGAATAGAGGCTGCGCAACGGGACGGAGAATTTGACCTTGTGCGAGAAGGTGGCGGGCGGCTCGGTATCGTAGAATCCGCCGGGGGGATGGATGTCGATGCCCCAGCCCCCGTACGAGACGCGGTCGGGGAAGAGGGTCTGCTTCGCGATGTCGTGCTCGGTCATCACGTGATCGCCGATGATGCGGCGCGATTCGCGTTTGCCGACGACATGGCTGACCCAGGTCAGGCGGTAGAGGGGCGACTCGTCGACGAGTTTCTCGCAGTGGTTCTTGGCGTGGTCCCACATGCCCCAGATGATCCGGAGCAGCTCGTCCCGGATCTCCTCGGCATCGGCGTTGGTGTTGCGCTGGCCGCCGTACTCGATGACCCACTGCCAGCCGCCGAATTCGAGCTTGGGGTGGCGCCCGGTGGTGAAATCCTCGCAGCGCAGGAAGCGGCGGGCCCAGTCCGGGCCGCGGAAGGCGACGGGCTCTTCGTCCTTCTCGGTGGCGTAGCGCAGGGTGCCGCCCATGGTGCGCTCGTCCTCCACCTCGGGGGCGCGGCTCTCGTTGTACATGGAGCGGGGCTCCCTGCCGTGGCGCCACTCGGCGCCGGCCCAGAAACCGATCGATCCGTCGCCGGTGCAATCGATGATGATGCGGGCGGGGAAGCGCAGGCGCTGCTTGGTGGTGGTGCCCAGCCCGAGCACGGCGCCGATGCGGCGCGGCTCGGCCATCTCGACGCCGGTGGCGTGGGTATCGAGGAAGAGGTCGAGGTTGGGCTCTCCCTGGCAGAGGGCCAGCATCCGCTCGGAATAGCCATCAAAGGTGCCGCGCACCTCCTCCATGATCCCGCCCTCCTTGGGGTCGAGCGGCTCGCGGGTCGTGTCCCCCTGCGGCTCCACCAAGACCTCGTCGCTGCTGTTTCCCCCGAGCACGGGGCGGTTTTGGATGAGGGCGGTCCGGCATCCGTGGCGCGCGGAGGCCACCGCGGCGAACGTGCCCGCGAGCCCGCCCCCGACCACCGCCGTATCGTAGGGCCCCTCGTTCTTGATCTCCCGACTCACGCCGCCGCGCGCGATCCGCTCCTTCGCCAAATCCCCCAGATCATCGGGCGGGCGGTACCCCGCCTCGTCGCTCAGCACGACCGCGTCGCACCGGCCGTAGTGGCCCGTCAGGTCGCGCAACCGGATCTCCAGCGCCCCGGCCTTCAACGGGTGCGCGCCGCCATCCTCCCAGACCCAGCCCTTGGCCTTGCCCTGGCCGAATATGTGCGGGACGACGGTTCCCCCGAGGACGACATGAAATCGCCCCGGGCTGAATTCCGGCAGCCAGTCGCGGCACCGCACCCACAGCCGGTATTCCCCATCGCGCGGCACCTCCACCCGGGTGACCGCGTCCTCGGCGGGCTTCTCCAGGCCGTAGGCCAGCAGGAAGGGCGAGCCCATCTGGTCGACGAATTGGGCGTCGTGCAGCCAGCCGCCCCGCCCCGCAAAGAGTTCCGCCTCACACCAAAGGGTGGCGCCCGGTGACGCGATGGGGGCGATGGCTAGCAGGGCCGCGATCGATGGGGACAGCGCGATTTTCATGGGGGTCACCTCCTGCGAACGGTGGGCCGCCACTATGGCGCGGCCGCGCCGTTCGGCAAGGCAGGACGAGGGTCCCAAATCCTCGCGTTCTGCTACCCGACACCACCCCTCTCTGCTATAAGGGTTCCGTGAACGCCGGGCACCGCGGAACGATCCTCAGACGCCGCGCCCTTGAGGCAATCCTCTGCCTCCTCGCCCCGGGCGTGTTCGCCGCGCCACCGGTCGAGCGGCTGCCGCTGTTCGACCCCGACGAGACCAGGGGCTGGTCGGTGGCGGAGTCCTCCCTGCGGCCCTCGCCCGAACGGGCGCCCGATGGGTCGCCGGCCTTGCACTGGCACGTGACCGTGGACCACACCGCCGGCGAACCGAAATACCCGATCGGCTGGCCGCGGTTCGGCCGCGGGATCCCCGAGGGCCCTCGGCGCGACTGGTCCGCGTGGGATTCCCTGCACCTGTGGGTCCGCGCCGACACATCGCGAGAGGCCCTGCCGCGCGAGCCGGTGGGCCTCGGTCTCCACACCCCGGACAAGGCATCCGCCTTCCAGCGCTCCCTGTCCGAACTGCGCAAGGGCCAGTGGGTCGAGATCGACGTCCCCCTGCGCGAGATCCCGCGCCACGGGGACGTGCGCCAATTCCAGTTCCACATCGCCGAGTCCCGATACCTCCATGGCGACACCCTCGACCTGCGCATCGCCGGCCCCGAGCTCCGCCGCCTGGCGCAACCCGCCCTGCTGGGCGTGGCCCCGGAGTGCGCCGTGATGTTCGCCGATGCCGCGCGCATCCCCGTGCGCTTCCGCCTCGCGGGCGTGAAGGCGGGGGAAACCGCCGAGGTGAACATCGCCCTGCGACGCGGCGAGACGAAGATCGCGCAGGCCGCCGCGCGGCTCGCCCGCGGCGAGCACCGCCTCGAGATAGGGCTCGGCGCCAAGGCGCCCGATCCGGGCGGATACGAGATCGTCGCGGGCATCGCGGGATCGGCGGAGATGAGCCAATGCCCCCTGCGGCTGGTGGAGTCCCCATGGGCGAGGTGAGGATCGCGCGGGCTCGTGAGGCAGACATCCCTGTCTGCCCCCGTTCGCCCAGGGCCGCGGACGCAGGCAGGAATGCCTGCGCCACGTGGTTGGCGCTCGCCGCGATGCTCCTGGCGCCCGCGTGCGCCTGTGGTGTCGCGCAGATCTTTGATTTCGGCACGGACAAGTCCGCGGCGTGGGAGGGGGCCGTGCGCATCACGGCGCGGGACGACTACGACGCGACCGCCGGCCACGGATGGCAAACGATCCAGGGCCTGCGCGCCGTGGCGAAGGCATACGACGAGCGCCTCGAGAACCGCTCGCGCGGGATCGTGGAGCCGCCGCCGATCTGGACCAATCCCATCACCGAGGACGCCATCGTCGGCGAGGGGACGAATGCCTTCCTGGTCCGCCTCGCGCCGGGCGAGCACGAGGTCTACTGTATTTTCGGCACGAGCGATCCCGCGCTGCGCGCCCAATATTTTGATTTCACGGCCCGGGTCGGCGGCCGGGAGCGCCGCGTGCAAATCGAGGGCTGCCATCAGTTCCGGGCGGAGCGTTTTCGGGCGCGCGTGGGCGAGGAGCCCCTCGCGATCGAACTCGTCCCCGAGAGCCGATGGGTGGTCGCCGCCATCCTCGTCTGGCCCGCCGCCGAGACCGAGGGCGCCGAGCGGGACATCATCGGGCCCCTCGAGGACTGGATGTTCCGGTTGCCGCCCGAGGAATGGGCCAACTGGCAGGAGGAGCCGCCGCCCGACCCGGGCCCGGCGTTCGAGCCGGGCGAGGCGGACAAGGGGCGCGGATTCACCGTCTTCACGCGCCCGTATCTGGAGTGCGTCTATCCCGGCACGAACCCCCGCCCCGGCGAGTGCGACCCGACGCTGCGGCTGTTCGCCTCGCCCGGCGAGTACGAGCCCGCCAATTGCATCATCCGGCCCCATCGCGACCTGCCCCCCGCCACGATCGAGGTTCGACCGATCGGGCCGGTGCCCGCGTCGGCGATCGACGTCCGCCGCGTCCGCTACATGCGCGCGCGACCCAACTACACCGTCAGCGGACGGTACCGCGTGGTGCCCGACATCCTGGAGCGCTTCGATGCCATAGACCTCCAGGCGCGACGCAACGAGCGCCTCTGGCTCACCTTCCACATCCCCGAGGATGCGGCGCCGGGACTCTACCGCGGCGCCCTCCGCCTCCGCATCGGGGAAACCACCGCCGCGATACCCATCGAGTTGCGCGTCCTGCCGATCCGCCTCCGCGAGGACCCGTCGAAGATCTTCGGGATCTACTATCGTCACCCGATCGATCTCGCCTTCGAGGCGAAGGACGAGGTCTCACGCGCTCATTTCCGGCGAAGGGCCGAGAGGGAGCACGCCGACATGGTCGCCCACGGCACGCGCAACGTCGTCCTCTCCCTCTACACCCCGCCCGCCGACGCCGAGGGGAAGTTCGATTTCCGCTGGGAACCGCTGGCGGAGAAACTCGCCCTATGGGAAAAGCATCGCTTCGTCGGCCCTATCGTCATGGGCATCAACACCGCCGGCGTCTACGAGAAGCACCTGCGGGAGCGCTACGGTTCCCATCTCCGCGGGGTGAAGGCGCCGCCCGCCGCGTTCTCCGAAGAGATCACCCGCATGGTCAGGGCCATCGAGGCCGAGCGCGTCGCCCGCGGCTGGCCCGAGTTCCTCTATTATCCCATCGACGAGCCGGGCCACGGCGCGACCGAGGCGGCATTCATGGTCACCGTCCTGAAGGCGTGCAAGGCCGCAGGCGCCCGCACCTATGTCACGGCCGATCCGACGGCCGAGGTCTTTTCGCCGATGCGCCCCCACGTCGACGTCTGGTGCACCCAGCCCTTCGCCCCAGACCGCGAGACCGTGCTCCGGGACACCCGCGCCCGCGGCGTCGAGTACTGGTGTTACCCGAATCACGTCAACGGAGAAAACGACCACACCCCCGCCGCCGGCGCCCGCATGACCTACGGCTTCGGTTTCTGGCGCTCCGGTTTCCGCACCCTCATCCCCTGGATTTACTCCGCCAGCACCGGCGATCCTTTCAATTACCTCGACGGCTTCGCGCAGGATTTCTTCAATCGGAGCGAGCCCGATGGGACCCCCATGCCCGTCGTCCTCTGGGAGGCATACCGGGAGGGGTACGACGATTACCGATACATATACACCCTCGAGCAATCCATCGCCGAGGCCAGGGCCAGGGGCGGGTCCGCGGCCAGCGCCGCCGCGTCCGCCGAGCGGGAACTCCGCGCCGCCTGGGCCGCGATCCAAGTCCAGGAGAAATATAAGCACGACGGGCTCTGGTCGCCCGCCGAATTCGACGTCTACCGCTGGATCGTGGCGCGGCAGATCCTCCGCCTACGAGAGACACTGGATCGGGATTAGCCGAAAGCCACAGCGCGCGCGCCCCGTCGTAGGTACTCGGCCAGTGGAAGTCTGCCGGACTGCGTCCCCAAATTACCTTGGACGACGACGATGGGCAACGGCCAAGAGCCCCACGCTGCAAACGAGCAACGCCCAACTGGATGGCTCGGGGATGACCAGCGCAATCTGGTTGCTGCCCAGATAATTGTATTGGATCTCATAACCCGTGGGCAGATTCTGCACGTCGAGGAACGGGCCCCCGGAGAACGTGTCGTATTGGGCGAAGATGTAGTGGTCGTTGGTCATCGTCCCCGTGAAGACAAACTGGACGACGCCGTTGGTGATGTCGAAAAAGCCATTCACTCCCAAGAGATCGCTTGAGCCCGCGAGTCCGGCGGCATTGGCCAACTCGATCTGGAGGATTCCATCGAGGTCGAAGTTGTTGCTGATGGTCAGGGTCCCGATGGAGTTGCCTGGGGCAACGATGCCGTTGGCCAACACCTGGATCGCCGCATCGATGATCCCCGTGCCCCCGAGGGTACCGCCCGAAGCTACCGTGTAGCCCGCCCCGCCAAAGTGCCTCCCATTGACCGACAGCAGGCCGTTGGAGACGACGGTGGCGCTTGCGTAGCTGTTGACGCCGGTGAGGTCCAATTCTCCCGATCCGATCTTCGTGAGGCCGCCGCCTCCGTCCAACGAACCGGAGTAGACCGTGCTGGCCCCATTGTTACCCACCAACAGGGTGACCGCGGAGCCCGCCAGATTGGTGAGCCCCAGATTGCCAGAGCCGGCGAGACCGCCGAGCACGAACGACGTGTCATTGCTTAGGGCCGCGCCGTTGTTGATCTGCAGATTGAGGGTGGAATTCTGCAACGAAAGCCGATTTCCGACCACGAGTCGGCCGCCGTAGACCGTCGTATCGCCGGTGTGGGTGTTGGTCCCAAAGAGGGTTTGGGTCCCCGCACCACGCTTGTCAATCGCCACCCCGCCGGTGATCCTGCCGCCGAAAGCAAAAGCGGCGCTGTTGCTGATCGTCAGCGTGGCGGGCGTGGCGCTGGTCACGTTGTTCTGGGGGTGAAACCCCTCATTGCGAAGCCCGGCGATTGTCAGGGCGTGACCGTTGAGGTCCAGGGCACCGCCGTTGGTGGTCGCGCCGGAGCCGACGCCAATCGAGACCACGGCATTCGACGATAGGGCGTCGTCCACGCCCAGCACCACCGTGTTGCCATACTGGATCGCGAGGGTGCCGAGCGTGGCCTTGGCATTCAGCTCGTTGGTGCCGCCCGAATGCGCATACAGCTGGCCGGTCCCAATGTCGATCGCGCCGTTGGCAACCAGGCGTCCGGTGGCGTTGAAGACGAGCTGGGGATTGTAGCTGGCATTCGTGCGGATCACCTGGCCGTTCAACTCGAGCCGACTGCCGCCCGAGACGCCAATCCGGCTCCCCAAGGGACTGAGGAGCACGTTGCCGTTGATGGCGTTGGTCCCCGAGGCATTCAACAGCGTTCCCCCATAGCCGTAATTTTCGGAGCCCTCGATGAACACGGTCTTGTCTAGGACGAAGCCGCCGCCGCTCCCGGGGTCGAGCCTGAGTTGGCCGGTCGAGTCGGTCGGCGTGGCATTGGTGCCGTCGGCACGGTAGACGAAGGCCGTACCGCCGGGGGCGCCCAGCGCCGCGCCGTTCTTGATGATCAAGATCCCGGCGTTGACCATCGTGGGTCCATCGTAGGCGTTGGTGCCCGATAGGGTGACGGTGCCCAGCCCAGACTTGACGAGGCCCGAGGAACCGCCGGCGTTATTGCTGATGATGCCGGATATCGTGATGGCCCTCGTCGCGTCCGGCGAGGTGATCACCAGAGACCGGTTTGCCCCGATGGTGACAGTGTTGCTGAACGCGAGCGCGCCGGAGCCGGCGTTCATGAGCCCATTTGCCGAGAAATCGCCCGCGACCGTGCCCGCGGCGCCCGTGTAGCGGAGGGTATTGAAGGAGGCGCCCGCCCCGAGGGTACCGACGGCTGCGACGTCGTAATTCGTGGTTCCGGTGGTGTCGACGACACTCGCTGCCGTGGGCGCGGACTCACCACCGGAGTAGCCGATGATGTTGCCACCGCTCACGGTGGCGTATCGGATGAAGTTCGAGGCGCCGTGGCTGGCCCAGGTGCCTATGATCCCGGTGGCGTCGTTGGTGAAGGTCGCGGTGGCCACGGTCCCCCCTCCCAAGAAATTCAGGGTGGCCGAGCCGTCCCGCACCAGGGTACCCGGGCTCACGGTGAGCGACCTCCCGTTAGTGACGGCCCAGACCTGCTCCCCATGGCTGAGGACGAGGCTCAAGTTTGTCAGGGTAAAATCCTGCGTGGCCCGTCGCATGTCGATGCCACCGGGGCCCAACGTTAGGGTGCTTGTCCCACCAATGGCCACGGACCCTCCGGGATTCACAATCGAGATCCCCCGGAAGGTCAGGTTTCCACCCAGAAGCACGGCGTTGGCGCCGGTGACCGAACTGTTCCACAGCGCCGTGTCCCCGTACCCCGGGACGACGGCGCCAGTCCAACTTGCGGCCAGATTCAGATTGCTGCTGTTGTTGGCCTTGACCCGCACCGCCGCCCGGGAAACGACAGGCTGGATGACCAGCACGCTCGCCGCGGACGTCGCCAGGAGGGTTCGGCAAATCTTGCTGCAATGACAACGCGCGCGACGCATACACCTCCTCCCAGGACAAGTGCTCCGTGCCCGCGATTCTCCCGCGGTTGCCGGTCAGCGGTCAATTAAAAATCTCGCCCCACACAATGGGAAAACCCGCCCCGGCAGTTTGCCTGCCGCCCGGAGAGGACTCAGCTGTGGAGATCCGCGTACCTCTCCATCGCATCCATCACGGCGGCCGCGTTGTCCAGCGGAACCCCGGGGTAAAGGCCGTAGACCATGAGCAGGCCCCCGCGGGGGTCGCCCAGCGTCTCGACCTCCTCCCGGACCAGGGCGTCGATGTCGCTCGGGGTGCCATACGGCGTGATCTTTTGACGATCGATGTCGAGATCGATGCAAACCCTGCCAACGAGATTCTGCGCCAACCAGTCGATCCCGTTGACGCGGTCCTGGAGATTGATGACATCGACGCCGCAGCCGAGGATGTCGTCGATCAGCGAGCGGATGTCCCCGTCGGAGTGCATGTGGACGATGACGCCCCGCTCCTTGGCCGGCGCCATGATGCGCCGATAGACGGGTTGGATATATTTCCGGAAGAGGGCCGCCGGCAACATCGGCCCCACCTGCATGCCCAGGTCCTCGGGATACTGGAGCATGTCCGGGCCCAGATCCAGCCAGCGGCGCACGCATCCGAGATTGAAATCGGCGACCATGCCGATGAGCCGATCGAGATTCGGGTCTTCGTCGGTCATGTCCAACAGGAGGTTCTCGTAGCCGCGCAGGTCCTGTAGCCGGAGAAACGTGTGCCCGTGCGGCAGGCCCGCGATGGCGGGCTCGCCGCGCGATATCGCCTCGGCCAACGCCTCCCCGGCCCGCGCCCAATCGATCGGCCCGAGGCCATCGGTGACCTCCGGGTCCGGCGGGCGAAAGGCGCCGAAATTTTCCCACGACCGCAGGGGCGAATCGTGGACCGTGCCGACGATGCCGTCGTCGGTGGTCGTCCAGACGCAGCCCCACGGGTCCGCGTACGGGACTCCCGCCCGCGCGTTGGGGAGGAGATCTGGTTGAAACTCCCCGGCCGGTCGCGCGAAGCCGGGAAACAGCAGCGGGTGCGCCCCCATGAGGTCAAGCAGCGCCGATGGGTCATAGTGATGCCAGCAGGACGCGTTGATCACATACTGCATGGGGATGTGCTCGGGTCCATCGAACCGTATGGCGCGGAGCAGGTTCTCGCGCGGGGTCATGACACGAGACCCTAGCAGCAGGCACCGCCACTCCGCGATGGCGATTTTGTGAGGCGCACGGCGCGGGGCTGACTCGAAAATACGACGTAACTCGCTAGTAGCGAAGGGCCTTCGCCCTTCGGCGGGGGATAGCCCCTCCAGTCATGGAGGGGCTGGGTCCACGGCCTCACGGCCGTGGCTACATCTGGAATTTTCGAGCCAGTTTCCTCGCGAGGTCCACGGCCGAGCCGGCGTCGGGGGAGAATCCGTCCGCGCCGATCTCCTCGGCGAACGACTGCGTCACCGGCGCGCCGCCGACCGCGATCTTCAGGGTGCCGAATCCCGCATCGCGGAGCGCCTTCACCGTCCCGCGCATGGCGGGCATCGTGGTGGTCAGGAGCGCCGAGAGCCCGATGATATCGGGGTTGTGCTCGCGTGCCGCGGCCACGAACTTGTCCGGCGGCACATCGGTGCCCAGGTCGATGACGTTGAAGTTGGCGCCCGTCCACATCATGGCCACGAGGTTCTTGCCGATGTCGTGGAGATCGCCCTGGACGGTGCCGATGATCGCGGTGTGCGCGGGCGCGACGCCGGCCTTGACGAGGATGGGCTTGAGCAACGCCATGCTCTCTTTCATCGCGCGGGCGGCGATGAGCACCTCCGGCACGTAGATCTCGTTGTTCTTGAAACGCCGGCCCACGTCGTCCATCCCGCCGACCAGCGCGGCGAGGATCTGGGCCGCGGGCAATTGGCCGTCGATGGCGGCCTGGGTCTGGGCGACGGCGGTCTTCCGGTCCCCCCTCTTGATGGCTTCGGTGATGGCATCCATGTGTGTCTCCTTCGCTTGTTTGTCTGGATCAATTGCCCGCGGGCGGGTGGCCCTTGACGTCGGGAAGGTAATGCCGCAGCGCCTCGAGTTTGTGGGGCGGCACCAGCGCATCCCACTTCAGCAGTGGCCCGACCCCCGCGACCGGCTCCCTCGTCTGGAATCGCAGCGTCACGATCTGCTGCGGCCGGATGGGGAACTCGTACGCCGGCCCGCCGCCGAGGGGGTTGGCGCCGCCGCCGGTGAGGTCGGTGATCGCGGCACTCTCGTGCGGCAGATCCAGGGTGACCCGGGCGTGCCCCGCGACCCCCAGGCATTCGGCGAGGCGAATTTCAAGGAAGCCACCCTCGCGGCGCATCGCTTCCACGATGACATTGTCGGAGGTCTGGGCGAACGAGACGTCCTCCATCGGCGCCGACCCCGGCACGGCGATCGGCGGGCAATTGAACTCCCAGGCCATCTGCGGGATGCGGGCCTGCGCCCAGGGCGCGTCGTGAGCGACCAGCGCGTAGGAGAGCCGGTGCTTGCCCTTGCCGCTGAGCCACGGGTTGGGATAACCGCGATATTTTTCCGACGTGTTCAGCAGGAATATCACGGGCGTGCGGCCCGTCAGCTCGCGCCCGGAGAGCCCGCGGTCCAGCAGCGCCACGCCGGAGCCGTTCGCCAGCTGGTAGTGCGACCAGCGCACGGCGGGCACGATGCCCGCGACCCATCCCGACAGGCCGCGGGCCGAGGCCAGGACCGGCGGCGCGGAGGCCCAGGCACCGTGCGAGAAACCGAACGGGATCCCGCGCCGCACCTCGGCGATGTCCCCCGCCAAGGGGAACTCCGCCACCACGACGGTCGGGTCGGGGATGTCGTTCAATTCGGTGTCGAAATCGATGCGCGGGTAGTCGTTGTAGCACCGGATCGTGCGGACCATCGGCGCGCCATCGAGGAACTCGGAGCGGATCTCGATCGTCGTGGCGAGTTTCCCGCGCCGCGCGGTGATCGTCGGCCTGGCGGTGTTGGAATCCGCGATGCGCGAGCGATCCTCGCGGTTGGCCATGTGGTCGCCGGTGTTGGCGCTGGGCTTCCTTTGGCGCTCGGCGACGACGACGTTCGCGGGGCCGCCGAGCATCTCGCGCTTGGAGGGTTTGAGCTTGAGGCTGGCGATGGCGCCCGTGGCGGGATCCAGCCGCAGGGAATAGAACTTCGTCTCGATCACCTCTGGCGCGGGGATGTCGGCGCACGGGTCCGGGGCGCCCGGCGCGCCCGTGCCGATGGAGGGCAGCGCGGGGCGACAGAGCCCGACTCCGGCGACATCGACGGGATCGTCCCTCTCCCAATTCAGCGGGTTGAATAGCGCGACCGCATCGCCTTTGCCGCGCAGCGCGCCAAGCGCCGAGGCGGAGGTCTCGCGGGCCGTCCTCTCGACCCACTCGAATCGGTCCCTCGCGTCCCAGGACGTGGGATGCTCGAAGACCATCCCCCCGGCCGCGCCCCAGAGCGTGTTGCGGTCCATGTTGAGGCACATCAGGAGCCACGCGTGATTCAATGGCGCGACGGGATAATCGAACCCTCCCTTCAGGCTCGCGATCGTGGCCAGCATCTCTGCCGCCTGAAGCTCTTGCTCGCATTTGCGGAACCATGTCTTCACCCGCGGGTTCTGGATCCAGAACGCGTTATAGTTGAAGGCGGTGCCGCCCCGCATCGTCGGGATTCGGATCGCGCCGGACTTCAGGCCCGGGAGCACCGCGTCCAGGTACTTGCCCGGGATCGAGAACTCCGGGGCGAACTGTGGCGCGAACCGCTTGAACTGCGCGATGAATTCGGCCGGATATCCCCGGTACAAGGGCGCGAGCGAATAGTCGCCGCTCCCCGCGAAGACCAGCACCGGCGCGCCGGGCGGCGAGCGCCGCGGCTCCCCGCCCGAGGGCGAATAGGCCCGCGCGATCTCCTCGATCGTGGGCGGCGACGGATTCGCGCGGACCTCGAGGTCCTTGAGGATCCCCGCGAGTTCTTTGTCGCCGAGTGGCTCCGTCGCCTTGAACAGCGCCCGCCAGTCCGAGCCGAAACCCGCGTAGGCACCCGGGGAGACGGCGAGCGAGCGCGTCCCGTCGGGCGACTCGGCCCAGTGGATCGCGACGCCGGTCGGGTTGTGGCGGCAATAGGCAAAACCATCCAACCCCAGCCCCGCCGCGATCTGCGCCATCTGCTCGTGCATCCCGGTCACGTCGATCATCCACGCCAGCCTCGGGCGGAAACCCAGCACCCCCTCCTGCCACCGCAGCCCCTCGATGCCACACTTCACCAGTGCCTCGCCACCGGAGAGGTTGATCGTCGGCTCGAGGAAAAATGCGTTGCATGGCTCGGCGCGCCCCTCGCGGATGCGCGCCTTCAGCTCCTCGAAGCGCTCCGGGCGAAACGCCAAGATCGCCATCATGTTGTTGACCTCGGAGATCGCGAAATGGTACCCCGCGTCATCGCGCACGCGGTCGAGATGATCCAGGTACGAGTTGGCGCAGTAATTCCGCTCGACCGACCAGTTCGCCAGCCACCCGCAGCTCGCGGGATGGAAGTTCGGCACCACGATCACGCGGCGCGGCGGGTCGGCGGCGGGGGAACCACCGGACCATTGGAGGCAGAGGCACAGCATCAGTATCGGATTCGTTTTCATGGGTAACTGGCTCGAAGATTCCGGGCGTAGCCACGGTCGTCAGACCGTGGAGGCGCTGGCTGAGCGCCCGGACCCATCTGTTACCAGATGGGCTACATATTTCGCTCCTGTGGTCCCGCCCAACGGGCGGGATGGGATCTGACTGGCAAACGGGGGGCCACGAATCTACCTCGAGGGACTCTCATCGGATCGTCGCATCACTCCATCCCATCAAACTCCCCCAGCCGCAGCGGGTATTGGCCGTACTCGCGGACCATCTTCACGATGTAATCGTACGTCGCGCCCGAGACGCTGCTGCTCACGGAATGATCCGACTGGAAGATATACCCGCCTCCCTTGGCGGCGTTGAGCTTGCGCATCACCTCCCTGCGGATCGCGTCGCGGTCGCCGGTCTCCCAGACCTGCATGTCGCTGTTGCCGCAGAAACCGATCCCATGGCCGTACTTCCGCCGCAGGTCCACCGCGTCCATCCCGGCCTTCACCTCCAGGGGATTATAGGCATCGACGCCCATCTCGATGTAGTCGGGGAAGATCGCGTGCACGTTGCCGCAGCCGTGATAGATCACCGGCAGGCCGCGCGCGTGCACCCGCTCCACCATCGCCGCGACCCATGGCTTGAAGTATTTCCGCCAGTACGCCGGAGACATGAAGGTGCCGTGCTTGTAGGCGACGTCGCCCCAGATCACGAACCCGTCCAGCAGCCCCTCGCCCGCCGCCAGCTCGGCCTCGGCCATGGCGAGGTAATGCGCCCCGATCCGGTTGATGGCCTCGCCCATGCGCTCCGGCTCCTCGCCCATCCAGAGCATCGCGTTCTCTTGCCCCACCAGCCGCGTGAGGCATTCGCTGCACTCGATCATGCTGCCGTACACCGGGAAATCCGGGCGCAGGGACTTCACCGTATCGATCCACGCGGGCGTGTTGCGCTGGAAACCATCCCCGACCCCGGCGATCTGGTTGTCCCCCGCGGAAAAAAAACGCCTCGGGTCCCGCGGGTCGTCGAACTTTACCGCCTCCAGTTTTTCAAACGCGTCGGTCTCCCACGAGCGCATCTCGGGCATCGGGAGCGCGAAGAGCTTGTGCATCACCGCGCCGAAGCCGGTCTTGACCACGACCTCCTCGGGGGTCTCCTTCAGCGTCTCGAAGGGCCGGATCCACGGGTCCATGTTCGGGACCGTCACGATCCAGTCGAGGTCGTAGTGATAATAGGGGTTCGCGTCCTCGGCCAGGCCAAGCTCCTCCCGCCAGCGCTTCGTGAAACTGCCCCAGAAAAAGTCGCTGATCGGCACGCGATCCGGCTCCTCGTGACGCAGCGCGGTGTTTAGCCGCTCCAATTTTTTCAGGGTGTTGGGCTTCCGCCCGGCCTGCCCCTCCGCCTTGCCCGTGGTATCAAACATGCTCATGGACGATTCCTCCGCCGCGCGCCCGCCGCGCCTCTCATTAGCCGGGATTATGCCAGAAGTGTCCCGGCGGGGTCTGTATCTGATCGGGAATATCTTGTGTCCGATCGGGTCGGCGCCCCGGGCTTTCACTCGCGGGCCCGCCACCTCTCGAAAAAGGACCGCAGTACGCGGGCCGCCGGTTTCAATGATCCGTCGGCCCTGATGACGCCAAAGTGGGATTCGTTCGGGTCCTGGATGGGATAGTCGTGCAGGCACCAGGCGATCGCGCCCGCCACGCGCGCCTCTTGCGCCGCGGACAGGACGATCTCGTACAGCCTGGCCTGATCGTCCTCCGTCCCCGGCGCAGCGCCGATCTTGGCGCGAAGGGACTCCTCCGCCCCGAATGCCGGGTCGCGCGATGTGCACATGCCGAATTCCCCGATGATCAGGGGGCGCCCCTCGGAGGCGCCCCGCATCTGGCGGATCGTTTCGATCACGCGGGGGCTGCCACGATCGAAGAGCGTACCCTTGGGACAATACTCGTGATACTGGATGACGTCGGGCGCACCGACCTCCTTGATCCTGTCGATGCGCCACGTCATCCCGATGGTCGTCAGATGATTCGCGTCGGTTTCGCGGATAAAGGGCCCCGCCTCCCGCAGGTAGGCCCGCGTGGCGTCGTTCCACTTCGCGTCGTCATCGGGCTCGTTCATCAGGTCCCATAGGAGCACGCGGCCGTCATCCCGGCGCGCCGACACGACGGGCGCGAGTGCGCGCCGCCACCTCTCGCCAGCGTCGGGTGCGGAAAGCCAATCCCGCGAGAAATCGAGGCACAGGATCACCCGGATGCCGTGCCCCGATGCCGCTGCCAAAAGGGCGTCGATCCTTTTCAGGTACTCGGGCGTGGGCGCGCCGTCCGCGCGCAGCAGGCCGGCCTCCACCAGCCGCGGCGAGAATTGCACGAAGGTGCGGATCGTGTTCGCGCCAAGCGATGCGGCCAGCGCCATGTCCTTCGCCCAGACCTCATCCGGCGTCTTTGTCCACATGCCACCCCAGGGCGTCTCGTGAGGATAATAGTTCATGCCGCGGACCGATAGCGGCGGCAACTCCCGCGCCACCGGCGGCTGACCCCCCTCGGCCGCCCCCGCAAGGGACAGCCACCCGAGCAGCGGCAAGACCAGCCAGACGGGGTCGGCCCTATCTCCGATGATGCCGGCGTTCGCTCTGGCCATGACCCGGCGAGAACTTACATCACAGGATTCTGGCCTGAAACTTCAAACCGCGGATCATGGGGATGAAGGAGAACATTCATTGTGATCTGGTTGTTCGCGTATCCGGGGGTAGGCGCCGCGAGCCTGCCCGCCCCCGTGGCGGGTCAAGGGGCGGCCCAATTTGGACTGCGGCGTGACAGCGCCGCTTTGGATCGGTGCGTCGGGCCTAGTCCCCGACACTTCGTGTCGGCACTCCGTGCGGATCGTTCGCCCTGCGCATGAACTATCCGGGTTGGAGAGCCTGGCGTCGGGCGCACGCCGGGCCGTTCGGGGCAATCCAAAGCGGAGCTGTCACGCCGCAGTTCAAATCGGCCCTCCAGTTGATCCGAAGTCTCCCCACGAACGATGCGGCATGACGCGTGCGCTCGCGACCGCGAAAAGCCGATTCCCATCCGCCGTGCGCCCCGTACAGTTTAATCCATGTCCGCACCGCGCCCTTCTCCCCGCCCCCGGCTGGCACCCCCCATCCTCTCCGTCGCCATGATGCTTGCCGCCGCCCTGCACGGCGGCGCGGCGACGTTTCCCGATACGCGCCCCGCCCGCGCCTGTTTCCCGAAGCCCTTCGATGGGCAGGAACTGGACATCACGCCGCCGGGATTCTGCTGGTGGCGCGCGGGGAAGGCCGGGGAGGTGAGGTATCGGCTGCGCGTGATGGGCAAGTCGGGCGCGGTCGCCTACGAATCCCGGGTGACGGAATGGACCGCGCACGTTCCGGACAAGGCGCTCGCGCCCGGCCAGTACACCTGGCTCGTCGAGGCGATCGACGGCTCGGGCAAAGTCGCCGACACCTGGGGGCCGCGCCGATTCACCATCCTGCCCGGCGCGCTCGAGCAACCGTGGGTCCCGGCCGAGAAGCTACTGGCCCGCGTCCCGAAAGAGCACCCGCGCCTCCTGTTCCCGAAGGCGCAGCTCCCGGCGATCCGCGCCACATTCGAAACGACGCGCCGCGGGGCCATCGAATCGCTGCGCGGCGAGGCCAAGCGGGCGCTCAAGCTCGATGTGCCCCCAGAGCCGGATTACGACAAGGCGCCCACCAAGGCCGACCAGCGGCTGGGCTATCTCGAGGCATTCGGACGCATGCGCAAATACCACGACAGCGGCATGCGCGTGCTGGCGATGCGCCACGCGCTCGAGGGCGACGCCGCCTCCGGCGACAAGGCCAAGGCCATCCTCCTCGGCGCCGCCGAGTGGGACCCGGAGGGCATTTCCTCGGTCATGTCGAAATATGGCGACGAGATCGGCCTGGGCCTCGCGAAGGCCGCCGCGGAGACCTACGACTGGGTCTACGACATCCTCACCGACGCCGAACGCGCCAAGGTCAAGCAGATGCTGATCGCACGCGCGGACCAGTTGATGCGCCGGCTCCAGAAGTCCGATTATCTCTTCCTCTCCGAGGAGAGCCACAACGGGCGATTGCCCGGCTATCTCGTGGAGCACGCGATCGCGCTGGCGGAGGAACCGCGCGCCGCGGTCTGGATGGACTACGCCGTCCGCATCCTGATGACGGTCTATCCCCACTGGGGCGGGTACGACGGCGGCTGGGCCGAGGGGATACCCTACGGGATGGCCTACAACGCGATCTATCTCGTGCCCTTCGAGTCGCTCCGCGTGGCCACGGGCCTCGACCTCTGGAAACGGCCGTTCTATCGCGAGGTCCGGCGCTTCTTCTCCTATTGCACCTCGCCGATAGGCGACATCCGCCCCTTCGGAGACATGGAGAACGACCCGATGCTCGGCAACGGCGCCGGCCTCCGCTCGCTGCTGTTGTTCCACGCCAACCGCTACGACGATCCCGCGACGCGCTGGTGGGCCGACCTGCTCGTGCCCGAGCGCCAGCGCGAGGCCCTCGGGGCCCTCCCCGGCTTGCTGTTCGAGGATCGCGTCCAGCCAAAACGCCCCGACTCGGCCCCAAACGACGCCGCTTTCTATGGCGTCGGCTGGGCCGCCCTCCACAGCGACTTCCTCGATCCCGCGCGAGACCTGTTCCTGCTGTTCAAGTGCTCCCCATATGGTTCAGTCAGCCATAGCCACGCCGACCAGAACAGCTTCGCCCTCATGAAGGGCGGGCGCTCCCTCGTCATTCCCGCCGGCGTGCGTTACCCGACCCATGGCTCCCCCTTCCACACCGAGTACACGCAGCAGACCATGGCGCACAACGCCGTGCTCGTGGACGGCAAGGGACAGCTCGGCCGCGGCGGCACGGGCCGCATCGCCGCCTTCCAGAGCACCCCGCGCTTCGGCTACGCCTGTGGCGACGCCTCCGGCTGCTACGCGCCGCCCTTGCCGAAGAACCTCCGGCATGTCCTGCTCGTCCGCCCCTCGGTCGTCTGCATCGTCGATGAACTGGCGGCGCCCGAGGCCGTGCCTTACCAGTGGCTGTTGCACGGGCACAACGCCTTCGAGTTGGATGAAAAGGCGCAGGCCCTCGTCTCCCGAAAGGATCCCGAGGCCATGACCGTCCGCCTGTTCACCCCAGGGGGCTTCTCCTTCTCCCAGACCGACGAGTGGCCCATGGACCCGAAGGAAGGCTTCCCGAACGCGAAGGCGCCCGTCCCCGACAAACAATGGCACTTCACCGCCGCCACCCGCGAGAAGGCCGGCGCCCGACGCAGCGCGGCCATCCTGCTCGTCAACGAGAACGGCCGACCACCCGATTGCGACGTGAGGCAAAAGGGCGACACCCTCGAGGTCCGCGACCGCTCCGGCGGCGGCGAGGCCGTGATACGCATCCGCCTGAAGGCGGGCGACGGCCCCGCGCTCGAGGCCGCGGCGGGCAAAGAGACCCTCCGCGCGTTCGCGCCGTGAGCCCAGCTCGAAAACTCGGGGTGTAGCCACGGTCGTTAGACCGTGGACGCGTCGGCCGAGCACCCGGGCCCATCTGTTACCAGATGGGCTACATTTTCTCCCACGGTTGCGCCCTGGCTGGCTGCCGGTGGAACGCCTTCCGGGCGAATACGGACGGGCGACGGACGCCGCTCAAGAATCTGGCGAGAGCCCTGCGCCTCCTGGAGAACAGCAGCAAACCCAAGGCCAGCGCGAGCGGGGAGGCGTGTGAAGGCTCGGGAACGGATGAGATCGTCACGAACTGACCACCATCCGCCGTATCGGGATAGGTGAAAGTAAAAACAGTTGTGTTGGGGACAAAGGTCAGGCTGCCCCCAGAGATGAACGGGCTGTACATGTCCGCGCCCCAGCCCGTGAAGGAAAAAGATTCCGTGAAAGTGTAACTGGCCTGAATGTTAACATCATTTCCTTGGACACGTCCCCTCGTTTGCAGGGAACTAAGTGTGGGTGCCGTGCCGACAAGGCCGAGAAATTGACCTCCGTTATTCGTCCATACATCGCTGGCCCCGTAGCTTCCCCCACCAAGATAGCCCAGATTGACGAACATCGTGCCGGTCTTCCCAGCTGGAAGACTGACGTTAATGATATCGCCTGCGTCGACGGACAATGCCGCCGTTATGCTATCCAGTGTGCCCAAGTCCGTCACAAATGAGCCATTTGTCATACCAAGGTTGTCTCGGACAACGTTCAAAAACGTGTCGAATGAGTGAGAGACTGTCCCATCCAGACCGGCGGGGAGCACCACCATGGCCGATGGCGCGCGCGTGTTTAGCGCCAATGTAACGAAAGCGACCATCGTGGCGAACCGGATGGCGCGGGGACGAGCTACCATTAATGAGCCGTATAGATAGCGCGATGGCGGAAGCAATCCTAATTATGGCAAGCGGCCCGTCCTGTGGGGGGCGATCTGTTCGAACGGGATGGGCCGGAAGCCAAGATCGAAGGCGGGGGAGCCGTCCTTGAGTCGGTAATCGTCCTTGCTGGGATCGGCGAACATCGGATCCCCGACGACGGAATGCCGGTCCATGCCCAGCGCCTGCCACGCGGTCCATTCGTCGGTGGGAGAGACCTGGTGGACCTGGATATCGTCGGCGAAGATCAGCCCGCGCTCATCCGGCAGCCGGATGCGCACATAGAATTTTTTCATATCGGGGTGCCCGCCGTCGCCGGGGGCGGGGAACCGGAAGACGCACTCGTGCCGGGACCAGTCGGTGCCGATGGGGAAGGCCTCGACGTGCTGCCAGCTGTAAGTGTCCTTGCGATAGGCCTGCGCGCCGAGTTCCACGCGCGTGTCCGGCGCGGCGGCGCGGAACCATCCCGCGACGCGATAGACCTTGCCCGGCTCGACGGCGATCTCGGCGCTGCGAAGGCTCGGGATTCGCGCCCACGATTCCCCCTGGAGTTTCGGGTCTCTGGCCTTGGCCGGATCGGGGATGCCCTCGAGCCGGAGGCATCGCGTGCCCGAGCGCGGTTGATCTGATGAGGCGACCGCGGAATCGTTGGTGCTGGGGCGGATGTGCCACGACCAGCCCGGGGGGGCCTTGCCCGGTTGCCCCTCCTCGAATCCCGAATTCTGCGCCGCGAGATCCGGGCCGATGGGCGCTCCCGCCTTGAGGTGGCCGGTCAGGATCGGTTGGCCGCCGTGCCACACCAGATTCGAGTCGGAACGATTGAGCTCGAAGGACAGGTTCCGAAACCGAAAGGCCTGGGCCTGGGACCCGGTCCAAAAGAGGATGTTCCCTCGCGCGACATTCCGCGCCATGGTGCGGCGATCGGGCAGGGGCACGGTCCGCGGATCGCGGAGGCTCGGGACGCGCTTCCACGCGGGCAGATCTTTCACGGAATCGTACTGCCTGGACCAGTTATCGATCTCGCGTTTCCACCAGCCGTAGCCGGTGTCCCAACCGCTGAACTCGATCTGGCTGGTCGGCCCGTGCTCGTGGCGCCCGGTGCCGCATTCGGCGATGATGTTGTTCTCGATGAGGTTGTCCCTGCCGTCGTGGACCATGATCCCGGCGCGGGGCGTGCGCGCGACGATGTTGCCGGTGACGGTCACGCCCATCGGGGTCCAGTCGAGATAGATGCCCCACGCGAAATAGGGCGAGAGCCATTTGCCCGACTTGCCGCTGCGGCCGATGACATCGTGGATGAAGTTATGCCGCACGACGCAGCCGTGGGCCGACAGCCAGTTCAGGGAGTTCCCGTAGATCGCGGCGGTGTCCATCGTCTCGAGGCTGACGTGGTGGATGTGGTTCAGCTCGATCACGTGGTTCTGGCCGCCGAACCACACGCCGAAACGCGGGAGGTGGTGCAGATGGTTGCGGGCGACGCGGTTCCCGGTCCCGCCGAGCTGGATGCCGCAGCCCTGCTTGTAGAACGCGCCGGTGCGCGTGATCTCGTTGCCCTCGGCATAGTTGCCCGCCGGCGCGAGCGCCTTCTCGTCGCCGCCGCCCAGGCTGATGCCGTGGCTGCCGGTGTCGGCGATATCGCAGCCGACGACGCCGTTGCTCTTTCCGCCGACGATGGAGACGCCGCTGCCGCCGTAATCCCCGACGTTCTGGATCAGGCACCCGGCGATCAGGCAGTTCGTGGCATCCCTGAGGGTGATCGCGGTGCCCTCGCAGTATTCGAACGTCAGTCCCCGGAACGCCACGTGCGCGGCGCCGGGCCCGATCTCCAGCAATGTCTTGAGCCTCGGGGCGTACGCCTCGCGCCCCCCGATCGGTCCCGGCGGCCAGAAGTACAGGGTTCCCTTCTCAACATCGAGGTACCATTCGCCGGGGGCGTCGAGTTCCTCCAGCGGCCCTTGGACGAAGTACCGGTCGCCGGCCTGTATCTCGTAGGAAGCATTGCGGGCCAGGGTCAGGATCCGGCTCCCGCGATCGAAGGCGGTGACCGGGAGGATATTATTCCACCACTCGTGCGAGGGGAAGATGCTCACCTCGGCATCGGTGGGCCGGGCCCATGGGCGAAGGTCGGCCGCGGCGATGCGGAAGATGCGCCTGGCGCCGGTCTCGCCCAACCGCTCCGCCGGCACCGGCTCGGCATCGACGAAGGCCCAGCCGCTCTCGAAGGGGCGCGCCGGGTCGACATTCGGGTAACGGGCCAGTTGCTGGCGGCGGCCATCGAAGAAGAGCTGGCGGAAGCGGACGCCGCCGAGTCCCGCCGGCCCCACATCGGCCTTGAGGATCTCGCCGCGGTGCGTCTCGAATCGCGCGATGGGCAACCCGCCGCGCAGGACCGGTCGCTCTTCGCCGTAGGCGCGATATGTGATCGGCGCATCGGCCGTTCCGGCATCCCCGGCCCCCAGCGCGAAGGTGCCCGAAAGGTGGTACACGCCCCCGCGGAGGTACACGGTCGTGGGGGGCCGGCTCCCGATCTCGGAATTCCGGATCTCCTCCCGCGCGCGCTCCAGCGTGGCGAAGGGCCGCGCCCGGGTGCCCGGGTTGGCGTCGTCGCCATCCGGGGCGACGTACAGTTCCCGCACGCGCCCGGTGCACGAGGCAAATGCCAGAAGCGCGGCGAGGGCGGCGGGTGGCATCGCGCGGCACGAGCCTGCGGCCGGATGGAACCCTGCGTTCATCCCGCGGCCTTCAACCTCCGCCCCACCTCCTTGAGCGTGGCGACGTCCTCGGGGTGGATCGAGCCATCGGGCAGGGGCCCCACGTTCAGCAACAGGTTGGCCTGCTTGGATGCCGCATCCTCGAGCATGGCCATGACCTCGTCGGCGGTGACGTGCTCGGCCCCGTCGAGCCAACCCCACAGCGCACCCTTCGGGGTCTTCGGGCCGCGCTTCTGCATCGTGAGGCAGATCTCCATCGGCTTGCCGGCGCGATTCCGCATCGCCGCCTCGATCTGGGGCTTCTCCGGCGCCATGAAGTCCTCCAATTCGGGATACAGGCCCGATTTGTAGCAGATCAGCGCGTGGGGCTGCAGCTCTCGGATCTTGGCGTACAGCTCCGGAACCCGGAAGCGCCCCTTGTCGCCGCTCAGCGGCACCGCGATGCCATCGAGCCACACCCCCGCGATGGGCCCGTAGTTCGAGCACAATTCGCCGACGCCCGCATCCGCGTATCGGACGTACTTGCTGAAATCATACTCGTCCCTCGACGCATAGAACGGATCGGGGGGATCATAGGCGGGTCGCACCGATTTCACGCTCCAGTCCCAGGGCGCGGGGCCATGGGGATGCCGCCAATCGAAGCCGTGCTCGTAGAAGGCGAAGAACCCCAGCCCCCGCTCTCGGCAGGCGGCGGCCATCTCGGCGACGAGGTCGCGCTTCGCGGGCGAGTTGACGCTGTTGAAGTCGGAGGCCCTCGTATCCCACAGGCAGAAGCTGTCGCAGTGCTTGCAGACCAGCGTCACGTATCGCATCCCCGCCCCTTCGGCCATCGCCGCGATGGCCCGCGCGTCGAACTTCTCCGCGGTGAAACGCTCCTTCAATTTCGCGTACTCGGCGATCGGGATCCGCTCGTGGAATTGCACCCACTCCCCCTTCCCAAGCAACGAATACAGCCCATAGTGAATGAACAGGCCAAACCTCGCCTCGCGGAACCAGGCCAGCGCCGCGGCCCGAGGGTCCTTCGCGAACAGCTCCTCGCGGCCCTTGAGGTGAGGCGGGATGGCCAGCGCGCCAGGGCGAGAACACCCGAGGCTGGCGGCGACGGCACCGCCTCCCATGGATATCATGAAGCCGCGTCGGTTCATCCTATCTCTCCTTCAAGGCGCATCCGATGTGAGGCATTTCGCGCGCAACGCTTTGGAGTGCGGCGATGGAGCGCCGCTTTGGATTTCCCCGAACGACCCCGGCGGACGCTATCCGGGCCACGCGGGTTGCCGATCGGCATATCTGACATGGCAGATCCTCCACCCGCCCACCCTTACCACCCAGTTGCCAACCGCGTCTATATCTGATTAGGTAGTTGTTGTGTCTGTTTCGACATTGAGGAAGCGAAATCGCGGGGCGTACGGGACCCCGTTCTCCGGCGTCGGGATGGAGTTCTACCCCCTCGGCATCGCGCCAGATCACTCGGGAGTCGTGCTGCACGAGGTGGGATTCCTGCCCCGCAATGACTGGTGGGTCTTCCCGAACGTCTTCAGCCCCTTCTGGCGGCTGTATTATAATTTCCGCCCGGGGCACCGGGTCATCTTCCCGGACCGGGAGGTGCCGATCACGCCCAAGCACATCATGCTCATCCCGGAGCGATGCCTCTTCCACTGCGAGGGCCGGGTGGCGGTGCCGAACCTCTGGCTCGCCTTCAGCGTGGCCCGGCGCCTCGCCGCCGCCATGCGCGTGCCGGTGCTCCTCAAGCCGGGCCCCACCGAGATGTGCCTCCTGCGCGCCATCGGGGGCCTGATCGACCGCCGCCACCCGCACCGCGATGGCGCCTACTTCGCTGGCCTGGCCCTCCTGCACCTCGTCCTCGCAAGGCCCGAGATCCGCTGGGCCGGGGGCGTCATCCCCGACGGCGTCCGCCGCGCGCTCCGCCACATCGAGACCGAATACGGGTCACCGCTCGCGATCGCGGCCCTCGCGCGCGAGGCCGCCATGAGCGTGCGCGGCTTCACCGCCGCTTTCCGCCGCGCCTGCGGGAAATCCCCCGCCCGTTACATCACCGAGATCCGCGTCCGCGAGGCCGCCCACCTGCTCCTCGAGACCGCCGAATCCATCGACGCCATCGCCGAACGCACCGGATTCCCCAACCGCCACCACTTCAGCCGCGTCTTCAAGGCCACCACGGGCGAACCCCCCGCCCAATTCCGCCTGCGCCACGGCGAGGAAGGATTCGGGAGGAAGACGGCGTAGCCGGGCCGACGGGATTCGGGAACGCTGATCCCCGCTAATCTTCGCTGATAGTTATAGAATCCAAAATCTCCGAAGCCACTTAAGATCAGCGTCGATTAGCGAAGATTAGCGTTCCCCTCTCCTTCGGCGCCGCGCTCACACCTTGAACGGGGGAAACGGGGTCAGCCCTTGACATTTGACGTGATGGTGCGCGCGCTCCGCTCGTCAAAGCTGTCCAGAGCCTTGCGGGATTCGATTTGTCAATTGTCAAGGGCTGACCCCCTTTTTTTCCTAGCTGATGGTCCTGCCGGTCGCCCCTGGCGCGAAAGGGATTTCGCGCCCTACAGGCGTGTGATTTCTGGCATCGGCGGATCGGAACGCGGCCGAAGGGAATCGATCACAGGACGCGCGGTCAGATCAGCGCCGATTAGCGCGGATCAGCGTTTCCCTCTCCCCGTCCAAACCGGTCACACCTTGTCCGGGATCTCGTAACCCTTGCGGTACTCGGGCCGGATCATGGCGTTGGCCTTGTCGTTATCGAAGCGGCCGGTGGCGGCGTCGTAGCGCATGGCGGTATTGCCGAGGCGGTGGGCGATGTTCCCCATGTGGGCGATGACGTTGCTGGCGTGGGCGATCGAGATGTCGGCGTTGGGCTGCTTCCGGCTCTTGAGGCAGTCGAGGAAATTCTTGTAGTGCTCGAAGTCGCCGGCCTCGCCGAGCATTTTCTCGACGATGCGGGAGCCCGATTCCTCGACGACGAAGCCGCCGCCGTGGCGGCCGACGATCATGAGCTGCTCGGAGCCATAGATCTCGATGCGGGTGGAATTCTGAGTCCAGTCGGGGACCAGCGTCTTCCGGCGGAGGGCGTCGCTGCTCTTGACCATGTATTTCGGGTAGCCGGAGAGCTCGAAGGTCATGACGAAGGCATCGAACTCCCAGTTGGCGACCTGGACGTCGGGCACCTCGGAGTCGTCGCCGCGGTGGACGAATCGGCCGCCGACGGACCGCACGCTCTTGGGGAGACCGGGGTCGCCCATGAGCATGAGCGCGAGGTCGGTCTGGTGGATGCCGTCGTCGCACATGTCCCCGCCGCAGAAATCCCAGTACTGGTGCCAGCCGCCGTGGAACGGGATCTTCTCGTGGTAGGGGCGGAACGGCGCCGGCCCGAGCCACCGGTCCCAATCGAAGCCCTCCGGCTGCGTGCCGGGTTCGCCGAGCTTGAAGGCGTTGCCCGATTTCAGGTTGAAGACCTTGACCAGCCCGATTTTCCCCAGCTTCCCGCTGCGGAGGTACTCGCGCGCGGCGAGGTTGTATTCCTTGGAGCGGTTCTGGGTGCCGACCTGAACGATCCGGTTGTACTTCTTCGCGGCCTCGACCATCTTGCCGCTCTCCCAGATGTTGTGGGAGTGCGGCTTTTCGACATAGACGTCCTTGCCCGCCTGACAGGCCATGACCGTCAGCGGCGCGTGCCACCGGTCGGGGGTCGCGATGATCACCGCGTCGACGTCCTTGGCATCCAGGACCTTCCGGAATTCCTTCTCCAGGCGCGGCTGCGCGGGCTGCGCCTCGGAGAGGAATTTCCAACATTGTTCCAATCGCTTGTCGCTGAGGTCGCAGAGGGCGACGCAGTTGGCCTTGCCCTCCTCGACCATCACGCGGATGATGAAGCGGCCACGGCCACCGCAACCGATCAGCGCGACATTGGGGCGCTCGTTGGGGGAGTCCGGCGACTGCGCGCGCGCCGCGGGGCGCGCGAGGCCCCCGAGCGCGGCGAGCGCGGCGGCCTGGGACGAATGCCTGAGGAAGGCGCGGCGGGAGAGGGTGTCCATGGGGTTATTCCTTTCGGTTGGGATCACGCCGATGACCCCACCAGGCTACGCGAGCCGGGCGGGCGATTCAAGCGCGGGCACGACCTGAAACTTCAAACCGCGGATGACGGGCCCTTTGGAATGCGGTGGCAGAACCCCGCCAGAGGTGGCGACACCGCTTTGGAACGGGCAGCCTGATCGACTCTGGAGATAGGAGCGCGGGCGTTGGCCCTGGGGCGCGGGTTCCGGCTCCGCCGGGAGCCAAAGCGGTGTCGCCGCTGCGCTGTGCCACCGCAGTCCAAAATCGGGCCGCCTCCTGACCCGCCGCTCGGGCCCAACTGTCACGAGATGGGCTACTGCTTTTGCTTCTTCCCCTTCTTCTTGGGCATGGGCCCAAAGGGCCGATTCGGGTCCATCTTCTCGAGGTCCTCGGGGCTGGGTCCGCCGCCGAATTGTTTCCAGTACAGTTCCTTGAAGGGATTGATCCTGGGGCCGGTGGCGCCCTCGTTGACCATCATGGGCCTGACCTCGGCCCACCAGGCATCGAACGCGGCGGCCATGTCCTTGACCACCTCGGGATTGGCCGATGCGACATCGGTCTGCTCGCCGGGATCGGCCGCGACATCGAACAGCTCCCACTTCGGCTCGCGCGCGCCCGCGGCCGAGACGAGGTGCCAGCGGGGGCGGCGCACCGAGCAGGTCTTGTACTTCCACTCCTCGGGGTCGGTCCCCTTGGGCCACCTCCCGAGGTGGGTGAACAGCGTGCGGCCGGGCCAGGGGGCGGAAGGATCTTTCAACAGGGGCAGGAGGCTGCGGCCCTCGACCTGCCGGGCCGCGGCATCGTCCAATGTCACCCCGGCGATCTCGGCGATGGTGGGGAAGAAGTCGATGTGGGCCGCCAGCGCGGGCAGGTCGGCGGGTTGGAGGGTGCCCGGCCAGCGCCAGAAGGAGCAGGCGCGGGTGCCGCCGAGCCAGGCGGTGCCCTTGTTGCCGCGCATCCCCGCGTTGTAGACCTTGACCCCGGCGGTCCCGCCATTGTCATTCATGAAAATGACCAGGGTGTCCTTCGCGATGCCCCATTCGTCCAGCTTGTCCAACAGTCGCCCGATGTTCTCATCGATGTTGTGGATCATGCCGAAGAAGTGCGCCACCTGATCGTCGGGGACCTTGCCGGCGAAGAGCGCCGCATCCTCGGGGCGCGCGGTGTACGGCGCGTGCGGCGCATTGGTCGGGATGTACGCGAAGAAACGCTTGCCGGCCTTGCGCTGCGCGTCCATCCACGCGATGGCCCGCGCGTAAAACACGTCGGTGCAGAAGCCCTTCGTTTTCACGAACGTGCCGTTGTGGAGGATCGCGGGGTCGAAGTAGGTATTGCCGGGCGCGTCGCCGCAGGAGCCGGGAAAGGTCTGCCCGATGCCGCCGCCGCCATGGATGAACATTTCGTCGAAGCCGCGGCGATCCGGGCGGTGCTCGGCCTCGTCGCCGAGGTGCCATTTGCCGAAGATGCCGGTGGCGTAGCCCCCGGCCTTCAGGACCTGCGCCAGCGTGACCGCGCCGGGCGCGAGGCGCTCGCGCTCGAGGATCGTGTGGGTGATGCCATTCTTGAACTCATGCCTCCCCGTCAGCAGCGCGCTGCGGGTCGGCGCGCACGTCGGGCTCACGTGGAAGTCCGTCAGGCGGACAGCCTCCCGGTGCAGGCGGTCCATGTGCGGCGTCTGCAGCACGGGATTGCCGTGCGCCGAGACATCGCCATAGCCCTGGTCGTCGGTCAGCAGGAACACGATGTTGGGTGCTGCGGCGGCGCCCGAGAGCGACAGCATGCCAAACAGGGCGATCGATGGCAGGATACAGGGCTTCATGAGGCGATCTCCTTTGGTGTCGAGGAAACCTGCAGCATAGGTCCCTCTCTGGCGGCGATGGAAGTCTCGATTGCGGGAGCGCGACGTGGGCCGAGGGTCCCGCATCGATAGCCATGCGGCCGCCTTTTGGCTTCGCACCGGGGCCTCGGGCGGTAGGATCCCCGCCGATGTCGGTCCGGATGACAGCGGTGGCCGTTGCCTGTGCGGCGATGGCGTGCTCGCGGGATGGCGCGTCGGCCGAGGAGGTGCGCCCCGTTTTCGACGAGGAGGTGGCGCGTTTTCGGTCGCTGGCGAAGGGCCCGTTGGCGGGATTTCGGATCGAGGCGGCGCAGGGCTTCGGGCTGATGCGGCACCATGCCGGGGAAGGGGCGCTGGTTTCCCTGGTGGGGGATCCGGATGCCGACGTGCGGCTGGCGGCGATCGAGGCGCTCGGGCACTGCGGGATGCGGCGCGGCGTCGAGGCGCTGGCTGCCGTGGCGGAGAAGGGGGCGCGCGAGGAGCGTCGCCTGGCGCGGCTCGCGCTGGAGCGGATGACGGGCGAGGCCTTTCCCGAGGACAAGCCCGGGGCGTGGGGCGCGTGGCTCGCGGCCGACGGGTGGGACGCCAAGGAAGACCGGCTGCTCGCCGCCATCGGGGGCAACGATCCCGCCGCGAGGTGGCGGGCGCTGATGGCGCTGCGGTTCATCGGGAGCCCGCGGGCCGAGGATCGGCTCCTCGCGCGCGCGGGGGGACCGCCCAAGTTCAACGGCGAAGAGCTGCGGCAGGCGGCGCGCGCCCTGGAGCGGATCGGGACCGCGAAGTGCGTTCCATTCCTTGCATCGCTGGCGGCCAGTTTCCCGGATACCGCCTGGGCGCTGGGGCAGATCGGAGGCGCCGAGGCGGAGGCCGCGCTGCGGCGCTCGCTGGCGAAGTTCGGCTCGCGGCGGGTGGACGCGACGGTGAATCTCGACCGCCTCGGGTCGACGAATTGCGCCGCGCACATCCCGATGATGATCCGCTCCTTCGGGTTCGCGATCTACCGGAGCGACACCGATGACTTGCAGCGCCCGCCGCATGTCGCGCAGCGCGCCGCCGCCAACCTCATCCTCCGCAGCGGCGAATCGCAGAGGGTCGTGGACCTGGTGCTCAAGGAGGCCGAGGGCACGCGCAAGGACGAGGAGACCCCGGAGAGCTGGCGCGGGGTGCTCGCGGCGATGCGGCCCGAGCTGAAGGCCGGATTCTGGCGGAACGACGGGCGCACGGAGGCCGACCCGCTGGCCGCGCTGCCCCACATCATACGGGACAGGGCATTCGTGCCGCGGCTGCGGGCGCTGCTCCGGCATCCCGCCTTCATCGCCCGCATCTATGCCGCGGAATGCCTGGGCGCGCTCAAGGCCGAGGAGACCGTGCCCGAAATTCTCGCCGTGATCCGGGAGCCCTATCCCTTCGTCGACGAGGTCCAGCAGGTTTCCGGCAAGCACCGGGAGATGAGCCAGGGCGTCCGGTGGAAGGGTTTCCTCTGCATGGCGCTTGGCCGCCTCGGCGGCGAGGGTTCGCGCGCGGCCCTCGAGGCGCTGGCGACCGATCCCGCCGCGCCGCGCGACGTGCGCTATGGCGCCGTGGCGGGACTGGCATTCCTGTCGTCGGCGAAATCGCTCCCCGCGCTGCGCCAGGTGGCCGAGGGCGATATCGTCTGGGCCATCCGCAATGCCGCCGCGGGCGCCGCGGAAGAGATCGGCTTACAACAGACGGCGGGAAAGGCCGTGGCGAAACATGATTGAGATCCGGTTGCCGCTGGCGTCGCTCATTCTCGCGGGATCGGCCATGGCCGGACTCGCGCAGGCGCCCGCGCCCCAGCCCGCGGCCCCCGCGCCGCCCAAGGCGGCCCAAGGGGCCAAACCGCAACCACCACCCCCGCACCCCATGCAGGCCGTCCTCCAGGCCGCGATCAAGAATCGCGACCTCGGCGCCGCGATCCAGTTGGTGGGGGCCGGGGAATCGGCGCGGCCCCTGGTGCGCCAGGGCCTGCAGCATCCCGGGCCCGAGGCGGCGCTGTTCGCGTTTGCCCTGCACGGACACCCGGATCCCGCCCTCGCGCCCGAGTTGCGCGCCCTGCTCGGCTCCTGGAATCAGGTCGCGGGGTATTGGGCCGCCCGGGCGCTGGGCCGAATGAGAGACGTGGGCTCGGTGCCGGCGCTCGCCGCACAGTTGGCGAGTGCGCCCAATGGCTACTGGGAACTCAACCGCGGCAAACAGAAGTGGCTGCACAACGCGGAGACGGCCAAGCGCTTCCAGCAACCGGAGCTTGCCCCCGACGGCATGCCGAACATCCGCGTCGCGTACGCGTCCCTCCTGGCGCTCGGCGAGATCGGCGGGGCCGAGGCATCGGCGACCTTGCGCCAGGCGCTCTCCAGCGACCAGCACCTCATCCGCCAGGCCGGGGTGGCGGGACTCGGGCAACGGCGCGCCGCCGAGGATCTACCCGCGCTTCGCGCCCTTGCCGCGGGCGACCCCGCGCTCGGTGTCCGCGAGGCCGCAGCCGAGGCGGCCGCGAAGATCGATGGCTCGTGGCGCCCGCCGGACGCCGGGCCGCCCGCCATGCCGCCCGCGCTGGTCTTCATCAAGGCGAAGAACCGCAGCGAGTCCAACCTCGGATTCCGCGACTCGTATTTCTTCCCGAAGACCCCGTGGTATGGCTGGGGCGAAAACCTCTTCCTGCTGAGCCCGGTGGCCCCGGACGGCCAGGCGCGCAACCTGACCGGCCTGACCGACGGCGCCGTGCAGGGCCCCGAGGTCTCGTTCGATGGCAAACGCATCCTCTTCGCCATGCGCCGCGAGTTTTCCGAAGAGGGCTTCCACATCTACGAGATGCAGGCCGATGGCTCCGGCCTCCGGCAGCTCACCGCCGGGCACTGCAACGATGTCGATCCCCACTACCTCCCCGATGGCCGGATCGTTTTCTCTTCCGACCGCGCCGGCTACCAGGAATATTACCATCAGGAGCGCTCCCGCGCGATCTACGTGATGCGCGCGGATGGTTCCGGGATCCGCCAGATCACCTTCAACCCGAATCAGGACTACGAGCCGCTGGCGCTGGCCGACGGTCGGATCGCCTACGGGAGCTACCGCTTCTACGCGCAGGACGGCAGCCCCGGGCCGATCCGGGGCGATGGATTCATGCAGCGCATCGAGACCGTGCTGCGGACGGCGCTGCCCGATGGCTCGGAGGAGGCGCCCTTCTACGGTGCCGCGCGCGGCATGTACTACACCCCGATGCGGCCCTCGCCCGTCGCCCTGCAATATCAGGGCTGGCACCGGCGCGGCCTTCACATCGGCGTGTCGATCAGCCAGCCGCGCGAGTTGCCCGGCGGGGACATCGTCTGCATGACCCCGGCGGGACTCACCGTCATCGACCGGGCGCGCATCCCGTTCGATTGCGAGCGCCCCGTCTTCCCCGAGGTGCTCAACCTCGCCGGTGGCGAGGAGGTCTACATCCACAACCACGACGACATGAATCCCGTGGGGCGCTACACCACGCCCCACCCCGCCGGTGGCGACTGGGTCTTCGTGTCCCACGCCCCGTTCCATCGCCCGGGGAACGACGCCTACGGCATCGTCCTGCTCAACCTCCGCACCCGCGACGCGCGCCCTATCTACGACGACCCCGCGCTCAGCGACATCGAACCCGTGCCGCTCGCCCCGCGCCCCGCGCCGGTCATCCGCGCCGCCTCCCGCGACCCCGCCGCTGCCCCGCACGGGTTCGTTTACTGCAATTCCGTCTTCCACTCCGACCTCCCCTACGACCGCGCCGCCGCCCGGTTCGTCCGCGTCCTCGGCGCGGAATTCCAGCCCGCCTCCATCAACGCCAACGCCTCGTTCCGTTCCCGCCTCCTCGGCACCGCCCCGCTCGAGGCCGACGGCTCGTTCTACTTCCGCGTGCCGGCCGATACCCCCATCCGCTTCGAGCTGCTCGACGCCAACGAGGACGTCCTGGTCCACGAGACCGAATTCCACTACGTCCGGCCCGGCGAGACCAAGGGCTGCGTCGGCTGCCACGAGCCGCTACGCCAGACGCCCCCCAACGCCCGGCCCATCGCTATGTCGCACCCGCCGGCCAATGCCCTCCCCAAGCGCGGCGACCTCATCTTCCAGGGCCGCCCCGAGCATAGCTACAACCTCATCGTCAGGGAGTGACCGGCGCCCTTGCGCGATCCCGCCCTTCGGCCACACTGGCCGGGCATGGAACTCGGGGCGATCGAACGGGCCGTGGCCTCCCGGCTGCCGGGGGGCCTCGCGATGCTGGAGTCGTGGGTCCTGACCAACAGCTTCACCAAAAACCGCGAAGGGGTGGAGGCGCTGGGGGGGATGACCGCGGCGGCGTTCGCGCCGCTGGGATTTTCTGCGGGGCGGGTGCCGTCGGTGCTGGGTGGTTGCGGGAGGCACCTCTTCTTGTGGCGGGGCGGGTCTTCGGATCTGACGCTGATGCTGGTGTCGCATCTGGACACGGTGTACCCGGCGGCGGAGGAGGAGAGGGAGGGGTTCCGCTGGCTGCGGGATGGGGATCGGATCTATGGCCCCGGCGTCTTGGACATCAAGGGCGGGACGCTGGTGATGTGGCTGGCGCTGTGTGCGCTGGCGGAGGCTGCCCCAGAGGCCTTTGCCCGGCCAAACTGGGTGCTGGCCTTCGATGCGACCGAGGAGGCGCTATCCGCGGATTTCGGCGCGCTGTGCCGGGAGCGGCTCGGCGCCGGGCCGGCGGCGGCGCTGGTTTTCGAGAGCGGGCTGATGGAGGGGTCCCGCCACCGCCTGGTGACGTCGAGGAAGGGGCGCCTCACGTTCCGCGCGACGGCGGAGGGGCGGGCGGCGCACGCGGGCAGCGGGCACGATTCGGGCGCCAACGCGATCCAGGCGCTGGCGGAATTCATCCGCGACGCCTCGTCCCTCACCGACTACGGGCGCGGGCTCACGGTGAACGTCGGCATCGTCGAAGGGGGCGAGGGCGTGAATCGCGTGCCGCACCGCGCGTCGGCCGAATTGGAGGTGCGGGCCGCGGATCCCGCGGTGCTGGCCGAGGCGGCGGCGCGGGTCCGCGCCTGGGACGGGCGGGTGCTCGCCGGGGCGGTGGGCCTGGGCGCCGGATGCACGATGCGCGTCGAACCACTTGGCGAGGTCGCCGCCTGGCCAGATAACCCCGGCACGCGGTCGCTATTGGATATCCTGCGGAGGGCCGGAGAAGACATCGGGCTCCAGATCGAAGGGTCGGCGCGCGGCGGCCTGAGCGACGCGAATTTCCTCTGGGATGCGGCTCCCACGATTGATGGGCTAGGCGCCTGTGGCGGCGGCGCCCACTGCCCGCACTGGGGCGCCGATGGTTCACCGCCAGAGCATGTCGAGGCCGGGTCGTTTTCCGCGAAGGCCCGGCTCGTGGCCGCCGCGCTGGCGCGCCTCATCCGGGACCCGTCCGGTTTGGCATAGCCCCGCCGCTGGCGCGGGGACGCGCCGCATCATTCATGGGGGAACTCCCCAAGGCGTGTCGGTATCCCTGTGCTGCATGCCGACCCAATGGGCGCCGCGCGCGGGGCGCGAACCTTGGACTGCGGTTGCAGAGCCCCGCCAGCGGCGGCGACACCGCTTTGGCTCCGCGTGGAACGCGGCGCGGGCGTCGGCGACCGTTCCCGGCTCCGCCGGACGACAAAGCGGCGTCGTAGCCGCCGACAGCCAGCCTCAACCGCCCAGCGCGGCCCCGATGTCCCCGGCGCGACCCATGCGCAGGAGGGCGTCGGCCTTGCGCCGCGCCTCGTCGATGCGGATGGCCGCGATGGCCCTGTGCAGCGCGGGGATCTGGCGGACCTCGACGCTGAGCATCCGGATGCCGATGCCCAGCAGGAAGGGCAGCATCTTGGGGTCGGATGCCATCTCGCCGCAGAGGGAGATGGTCTTGCCGCGAGCGATGGCGGCATCGGCGGCGCGCTTCATCGAGCGCAGCACCGCCGGGTGGTGGGAGACGTACAGGTCCGAGACGTGCTCGTTGGTCCGGTCCACGGCGAGGAGGTATTGGACGAGGTCGTTGCTGCCGATGGAGAGAAAATCTGCGGCGGCGGCGAGCTCGTCGATGACCTCGATGGCGGCGGGCACCTCGACCATGATGCCGAGCCGCGGCCCGGGGTTGTGCGCGATGCCCTCGTCGCGCAGTTCGCCCGCGCACCGTTCGACCACCGCCCGGGCCTGCTCGAACTCCTCGAGGGACGACACCAGCGGGAACATGATGCGCAGGTCGGCGCCGACGCCGGCCCGCAGCAGCGCGCGTATCTGGTCGTCGAAGGTCGACTGGTTGCGGAGCGAGAAGCGTATCGCCCGCAGCCCGAGGGCGGGATTGGCCTCCTGGACCCAGGGGAAATCCGCCAGCATCTTGTCCCCGCCGATGTCCAGCGTCCGGAAGACGACGGGGCGGTCTCCCATCCCCCCGATGATCTTCCGATAGATCAGGTATTGCTCTTCCTCCGCCAGAAAATCGTTGCGCACCAGGAAGGGAAACTCGCTGCGATAGAGGCCGATGCCGCCGGCGTTGATCTGCCGGGCGACGTCGACCTCGCTGAGGAGGTTGACGTTGGCGAGCACCTGCACCCTCTCGCCGTCGGCGGTCGTGGCCACCTCGGGACACGTCACGCCGACGCGCTCGGCCTCGCGGCGGGTCTCCTCGAGATCGCGGTATTTCCGGACGAGGTCCTCGCCCGGGTCGATGAAGACCGAGCCCTGGTCGCCATCGATCAGGAGGGGCCGGTCGGCGGGAACCGAGAAGAGCCGCCGGTCCTCGACGACGACGACCGGCAGGCGCAGCGAGCGGGCCAAGATCGAGACATGCGCGGTGACGCCGCCGCCGATCATGAGCAGCCCCTCGGCGCGCTGGGCGACGAGCTTGACGATATCGGAGGCCATCAGCTCGCCGGCGATCAGCACGCGGCCCTGATAGTCCGGGGCGGTCTCGGGCCCCTCGCGGAGATTCTGGACGAGCCGCCGCCCGAGGTCCCTGACGTCCTGCACCTTCTCCCGAAGCCGCGCGTTGGGGCTCGTCGAAAAGAGCCTCACGTACTCGCCGACGACCTTGGCGATGGCCACCTCGGGGGAAAGGCCACCCTCGATGAGCGATGTCATCTTCCCGGAGAATTGGGTGTCCTTGACCATCAGCAGATGGGCGCTGAAGATCATCGAGGCGACGTCCGCGAGGCGCTCCTCCATGGCTCGCTGGAGGTCGGCGAGCTGCGCCTCGGTCCGGTCCAGCGCGCGGCGAAAATCCTCGACGCTGCACCCTCGCGGGGCGCGCTGCTCGTCGAAGACGCCGAAGACCAGGGCGCGGCCATAGGCGTGGCCGCCGGAGGCGGGGGCACCCTTGATGTAGCGGAGGTCGGGGAGCGCCTCGGCCGCGGTGGCCTGGGGTTGCCCCTCCCTGAGGCTCATCAGCAGCTTCGCGTTCTCGATGGTGACGGCCAATTGTGCCGCGATGGTCTCGAGCGCCCTGGAGTCGTTCTCGTCGAAATAGTCGGGGACGGGGTCTTGGACGACGAGCACGCCGAGTGGCGCGAGGCCGCGCAGGATGGGCACGGCGAGGAAGGCCTCGTAGCGTTCCTCGTCGGTCCCGGGCACGAATTTGAATCGGGGGTTCTGGGCGGCGCGCGCCTCGAGGATGGGGCGCTGCCATTCGAAGGCCGTGCCCACCAGCCCCTCGCCCGGCCGGAGCCGGAGCCTGCCGACGGCATCGGGGTTGAGCCCCTGATTCGCAGTGAGGACCAGCGCCTGCCCCTCCGCGTCGTAGAGGTAGATCGAGCACACCGCGGCCTTCATGTGGAAGGCGACGATGCTCACCGCGTGCCCGAGGAAATCGTCGAGGTGGACGCTCTTGTCGAACAGCCCTGCCAACTCCCCGATATCACACACGAGCGCGACGTTGTCTTTCCGCCGTGGCATGGATGCCGTCTATCAGGTTTTGCGGTGGTGGCAAATGCGGAAGGGGCCGCCCAAATCCCCGCACAAGGGCCCTCAAACGATGGGGGCAGGAATCTGTCGGGCTTTGCCAAGTCCGACAGGCTGACTCGAAAATCGGCCACGGGATCGGCCTGTAGGGCGCGGATTCCCATCCGCGCCACGAGGGCCCTGCCGGTTGCCCGTGGCGCGAAAGGGATTTCGCGCCCTACATTTTCACCCCCGGTGGTGCCCCGCCAGCGGGGCACGGGATCTAGCCAGAAACTTCAAACGGCGGATAACGGGATGGTTCAGATAATTATTTGCAAATAAGAACTTGCGAATGTTTTGGTAGCCGCCGACGTGAGGAGGCGGATTCGAGCCACTTGGTGCCACCGCCTCCTCACGTCGGCGGCTACGACGCACGCGAGGTTCCAGGTCAACGTTTGTCCGCGCTGATCAGATCGGTCGTTTCCTTCCCCGAGGCGTCTCTCGTGGTGATCTTCCTGTCACCGTTGGGCTGATACGCGATGACCCTCTCGACGGCCCCGAGGCGCTCGTGGACCAGCCGCCCCCTGGCATCATACTTTCGGAAATCCTCACCCGCCGCGATCCCCTTCTCGTCCAACTGACCGTCAGGGTACAGATGGAACATGACCCGGCCCTCGTTCACCTCCCGGATCGCGCGCCCCTTCACGTCATAGAACGCCTCGTAGAAGAGCACTTTCGCGCCGCCCTTCACAAACCGCTCCTTCTTGCGCACCCTCCCGTAGGTCGGCCCGCGCGCGGTGAACACGTGCGTGATCGTCTCGGTCCCATCGCGCTGCGTCTCCTCGATGACGCCCTTGTCCTCGTCATGGATATAGACGTGCCGCGTGCGGTCGGGATATTCCCGCTCGATGCGGTACATGCCCGACACGATATGCTCTTCCGCGGGGTCGTACTCGCGGAACAGCGGCGCCACCCGATAGCGCACCCCGCCCGCCTCCAGGACCTGATCGCTGACCGCGTTCCAGAGGTAGGTCGCCGACTCCCCGCCGTACGCGATGTCCAGGCGCGCGCGCGGGGGTTTAGCCTCGGTCGAGAACGCAAAGGTGGTCGTCCCGCCATCCGGCCAGCCGATCTCGGCCAAGGTGGCGGGCGCCTCGCCGGTGCCCTCGCCGATGGCCGGATAAGGCCCCATCCGCAACCGGTGGGTGCCCGCATGCGTGCGCAACTCCCGCGCCTCCTTGCCGCGCGTGGCGAACGCCACCGCCGAACCCGCCCCCGAACTGTCCACCGAAGCGCACGCGTCCCCGTCGTAGCGGAGGACCACCCGCGCGCCACCCGGCGTCTTGAACCCCACCAGCCTCCCATCCCGGTAGTCCAATTCAAAGCCGTCCCCCGTCTTCACCGCGAGCCCGCTCCCGCTGCCCCGGCGCTCCGCCGTCTCGGAGAGATCCAGCGAATCGTAGTGGTCCGGGTCGTGCGCCGAGCGATAGAGGAAGTGGGTCGCCCCGCCCAGCGTCGTGCGCTCCAGCAGCCAGTCGTGATCCAGCACCGATGACTCCAGCAGCGGCACGAAGAACCCCTTGCCCAGATGCGGTGACTCCACCCCCCGGTAACTCGTGAACTGGTACCGCAGCGGATACTCCTCGTCTTTCGAGAATTTCACCGTCCCCAGATGCCCGGAAATCACCAGATCGCCAAAACTGTTCGCCGCCCCCACCACGTTTCCCGGTCCCCCGAACTCCCACCCCCATGCCGCCCCCCCGGCACCAACGATCATCCCCACCAGCACTGCCCATCGCCGCATCATCTCACCCCCAAACCTATCCGCCCACACCACCGCAGAAAAGAAAAGACGCGCCGCCCGCGGCTTCCCACGCCGCCGGACGACGCGCCAAAACTCTGTCGCTCAATGTGACGAGACCCGACTATTCCGCGTGGCCTTTGCCCTTCGGCTTGCTGCCACCATCATCGTCGTCGTCATCGTCGTCGCCGCCCTTCGGGTTCCCAGGCTGCGGCGGATTGCCCTCGTCCTTCACCACGGATATCCCGTTATCCGTCGATCCAGACCAGTGCGTCGCCAACAGGCCAGACACCACCACCCCGAAGAACAATGCAACGATCAATGCCAGCAACTTATTCATCTTTGTTCCACCTTTTCGTTTGTTCTCAAGTACGAAGCCCATTGCCGCAAGTACCACGCGGCACCGCGGACGACCTCGTGGTCGATTCCCCGCGCCTTTGCCGCGCCGAGTGCCTCGCGCGCGCCGGAATCACTCCGTCTTTGACCAAAGAATGCACGCGTTGGACCCCCCCGTCCATCAGAAATTGTGCCCACGGATGCCCCGTCCGCAGGATTCAGCCACACTAATGGCATTTCTGAAAAATTAATAATAGTGCCGAGGGTAGGTTGGGCGGGTTGGCCGGAGAGGATGAGGGCGGTGGGGATGGGGTGGGCGTTGGCGGGCAAGTTTGGTGGGAGGGGCTGTGCGATGAGCCACTGGGAGGGGCGGCGGGGATCGGAGGCGAGGCGTCGGATTTCGGCGCCGTAGTGGGAACCTAGGACGCGGGGGTCGGGGTCGGCGAGGAGGAAGGCGGGGCCGGCGGAACCGACGTGGGTGAGGGAGGGGGAGCCGTGGATGTGGGGTTGGTGGGGGGTGGCGAGGCCGAGTGCGGCGAGGGTGGCGATGGCGGCGAGGGCGGCGGCGGCGATGGCGAGCCAGGTGCGGCGGCTTGGCCAGCGTTTCTCGCGGGTGCGGTGCCAGATGGCGTGGGCCAGGGCGACTGCGGGCAACATCCAGAGGGGTGGGCTCTCCAGGGTGCTGCTGAACAGCGCGGCGACGAGGCATGCGGCCCAGGTGGCGAGGGGCACGGCGGAGCCGCCGGGGCGCGGCCAGCAAAGGGCGAGGGCGACTAGGGTGGCGAAGACATAGGCGCAGCGTCCGGCCCAACCGGCCTCGACGAGCCAGGTCATGTGGCTATTGACCAGCGTGCGGTATTCGTAGCGCGTGGAGGGATCCTGGTACCACTGGGCGTAGGCCCAGCCCGCCCGCCCGGGCCCCCAGCCGCGCGGGGCATCGACCATCATGCGCGGCGCGGCGCGCCAGATGGCGAGGCGGTTGGTGATGGAGCGATCCTGTGCGGGCGATTGCGCGAAGCGGCGGGCCGCGCCGATGCCGTCCCAGCTGGCGTAGGCCGCGAGGCCGGCGACGGCGATCGCCACCGCCAGGGCCTTTCGCCGCGGCCACGGGCGCGGGGCGCAAGCCAGGAGGACCAGTTGCCCGGCGGCCGCGGCGACCACCCCGCCACGAGAATAGGTGTGGATCAGGCAGGCGCCGAGTCCCGCGAACGCCCCCAGCGCCATGGCGAACCCTCCGCGACGGATCCCCGCGAGCAACCAGCACGCCGCCATCAGGCAGGCGATCAGCGCGGCGGTCTTGTTGGGGTTCCCCAGCCCCCAATCCATCCTCCAGTGCTCCTCGAAATAGAACTGCACCGGACGAGAGCTTGCCCGAGCCTCGCGGCGGCAACAAGCCCGCTAGTCGCGCACCTCGCCCCAGGCCTCGGCGATCGCGCGGCTCGGCAGGGCGACCGACTGCTCCTTCGGTATCCAGGAGGCTCCGGCGGCGGGGAAGGCCACGTTGGTGATGTAATCCCCGATGTATTCGGGCTTCGTCCCGTCGGGATGGGCGAGGGCGTGCTCGAAGAAGAGCAGGCTCAGCCGCTGGAGCCGCCGCTCCTCGGGGTCGGCGTTGCGCGGCAGCGAGCGGATCATGATGCGGTAGCCCTGCCCGAGGCAGGCTCGGTAGAATCGCTGCGCGGGCACGTGGCCCACGTCGTCCTCCCACGTGGTGATCAGCCATTGGACCGATGACCCGGCGCGGGTGGGCACGTCGTAGCTCCCGCCGTAGTGCGCGTGCACCGCCCGGAACAGGCGCGGCTCGCGCAGCGCGAGCCGGTGCGCGTATTGCGCCCCGCCGCAGATGCCGTACATGAGCCAGCCGCCCGATGGGAGCCGGTTGTCGGAGGCGAATTTCGATGCCGCCCGGGCCCACTCGCGCGCGATGGATTCGAAATTCTTGTCGAACTCCTTGGCCTCCTTGTCCTCCATCTCGTCGGTGCTCACGCGCCGGTCCCACGCGCCGCCGGCCGTCGGCTGGCCGAAGGCGATGACCGCCAGGTCGTGCTCGTCGGCGAAATTCACCAGATAGCCGAAGTGCTGCGATGAGGCGCTGAGGTCCAGGGGGATGTCGCCCCGGTCGCCGAACTTGCAGATGGCCATGACGCCCTTGGCCTTCTTCTCCAGGATGCCGCCCACCGGGCGGAGATAGAACTTGATCTCCTTCAGGCCGCTGACCCGCGCCGGGAATGTCGCCACGACCAGCCCGCCCGGATCCCCCTCGTCCCGATCGCGGGCGAGGCCCGCCGCGCACCCCAGCGCCAAAACGAAGGCACACAGCGCCCCGGCCATCGCCGCCGGCCGCCCCTGTAACGCGGGTCGCATCCCAAAAAATTGCTCCCGTCCGGGCGATGCCGCAAGCCCGATCGGAGCCCCCAAATCCTCGCGTAAGGCACTACCCGGAGGCGCAACACTTGGGAATGTAGGGCGCGAAATCCCTTTCGCGCCACGGGCAACCGGCAGGACCGTGCGTGGCGCGGATAGGAATCCGCGCCCTACAAAACTTGGCACAGTGACGTGCCTGTGTCCTATACGGTTCGTTGAGGGCACGTCACTCGGGGCGCTCCAAAAGGCTTGCCCATTCGGCGATTTGCGAATAACAGGCATCTCCGCTTATGGCATTCCGAGACGTGACCCCCCCGAAGGGCGGCAAGATCGCGATCCGCGATGGCCGCCTCCAAGTCCCCGACAATCCCGTGATCCCGTTCATCCGTGGCGATGGCACGGGTCCCGACATCTGGCGCGCCAGCGAGCGCGTGTTCGACGCCGCGGTGGAAAAGGCCTATGGCGGCAAGCGCAAGGTCGCCTGGTTCGAGGTATTCGCCGGGCAGGCCGCCTTCGACAAGTTCCAGACCTGGCTGCCGGATGACACCGTGGCCGCGTTCCAGGAGTACCTCGTGGGCATCAAGGGGCCCCTGACCACCCCCGTCGGCGGCGGCATCCGTTCCCTCAACGTCGCCCTGCGCCAGATGCTGGACCTCTACGTTTGCCTCCGCCCGGTCCGCCATTTCTCGGGCGTGCCCTCCCCCGTGAAACGGCCGGAGAAGGTGGACATGGTCATCTTCCGCGAGAACACCGAGGATATCTACGCCGGCATCGAGTACGCCGCCGGCACCCCCGACGCCAGGAAGGTCTTGGATTTTCTCGCGAGGGAATTCCCGAAGGCCTTCGACAAAGTCCGTTTCGGCGACGAGGCCAAAGTCGCCGGCTGGCGGGAGGCGCTGGGTCACGGCTCGGACGAGACCCTGCAGGTTGGCATCGGCATCAAGCCCGTCAGCAAGCAGGGCAGCCAGAGGCTCATCTACTCGGCCATCGAGTACGCCATCCGCGAGGGGCGCAAGAGCGTCACCCTGGTGCACAAGGGCAACATCATGAAGTTCACCGAGGGGGCCTTCCGCGATTGGGGCTACCAGCTGGCCCAGGAGGTCTTTGGCGCGGTCGAGATCGACGGCGGGCCGTGGTGCCAGATCCCCGAGGGCAAACCCGGCGCCGGCCTCGTCATCAAGGACGCCATCGCCGACATCACCCTCCAGCAGGTCCTCACCCGGCCCGACGACTTCGACGTGATCGCCACCCTCAACCTCAACGGCGATTACCTCTCCGACGCGCTGGCCGCCCAGGTCGGCGGCATCGGCATCGCCCCCGGCGGCAACATCAACTACGTCACCGGCCACGCGGTCTTCGAGGCCACCCATGGCACCGCGCCCAAATACGCCAACCAGGACCGCGTCAACCCCGGCTCCGTCGTGCTCAGCGGCGAGATGATGTTCCGCTACATGGGCTGGAACGAGGCCGCCGACCTCATCCTCAAAGGCCTCGAGGGCGCCATCGCATCGAAAAAGGTCACCTACGACTTCGCCCGCCTCATGGACGGCGCCATCGAGATCAAGTGTTCGGCGTTCGGGGATAACATCGTCGCGCACATGTGACCGCATCGGGCCGCCGCATTCGGGGCCGAGCGGCGGGGCGGCTTCGTCGACCTCTCGGATGAGACGCCGCCGGTGGGCGCTGGTATAAGGAGGTTTTGGGGTGGTAGCGGGCGCCCTGTGGAGTGCGGTGGCAGAGCGCAGCGGCGACACCGCTTTGATAGGGCGCGGAGCGTCCCCGCTGACCCGATTCGCTGCCTCGTGCGCTCCGGCTTTCGCCGGATTCCAACGCGCCGCCGCCGCTGCGCTCTGCCGGCGCACTCCAAGGGGCATCCCAGTCGACCGCCTTCCTGTGCGCTTAACTTATCGCCATTCGGGTCCGCTCTATATTGTCATGGCCGCCGGTAGGACAGCAGCAATTCCAGCATTTTCCTGTCGAGTTTGTGGCCGCGGAAATCCTCGTAGGCGACGTCGGCCCTTTCGCTGTCGAGGATGCCGAAGCTGCCGCGGAAATTCCAGAGGGCCCAGCCGAAACCCGCGCGCCGCCAGTTCTTCAGGCAATCCTCCATCCATGCCAGGGCGATCGGGTGCGGGGTCCGATTGAAGCACCCGAACTCGCCGACGACGACGCCGGTCCCGGCATCGCGCAGGGCGACGAATGGTGCGACGTATTCCTCCCAGAGCGTATCGGCATCGGTCATCGGCATCCCGGAGAAGGGCGAGGTCGCATTCCTGGCATCGAGGCGAATGGGGGGCACGGGTTTGGCCGACCAGTCGTTCTGAAGCGGCAGGGTGGACGGCTGTCCGCCGGTGCCATCGATCGTGACAGCCGCCAGCGAGATCCATGTCCCATTGGTGTTGGAGAGGGTCACGGTGCGGGTCCCCGGCGGCAGGGAGACCTCGTATTCGCGGTCGTACGCGCACTGGTGCGCCTTCCACCGATCGTGATACTTTGACGCCTTCCATTCCCCCTGTCCCGCGGGTCCGGTGGCGAACTCTTTCCCGAAGACCGGGGTCCCGTCGGCGGCGACGAGGAGTGTCGCGCTGCCAAAGACCTCGGCGACGCGCAGGCGGAGAGTCGCGGCCGCGGGTTGGGCGAGGTCGATCCGCAGGGAGCTCTGCCGGCCGTCGGCATTCGGGTGGTGCAGGAAACCGCTGACGCGGGGGATGGGCCAGGCGGGGGAGGGCATGTTCTCGCCATTGACCCAGCTGGCCTTGTAGTGGGTGACGCCCATCGGTTGGTAGCCCCGGGTGGCCTGCGCCACCTTGAGGGGCACGAGTTCCGGGGAGGGGGCGTTGCCCCACTCGCGCGCGTCGCAGATGATGAGCCGCGCGGGATCCTCGGCGCGGATGGCGTCGGCGACGAGTTTCACGACGTGGGCGTGCCGCTCGGGGCTGACATGGGCGGGTTCGTTGAAGAGGTTGAAGCTGAGCCGGGAGTTCGGGATTCCCCGGTAGCGCCTGGCGAATGTCGCCCAGTGCATCGCGCAGACGCGCTGCGCGTCCGGGTCGGTCCAGAGGTCCTTGGCCTCGGCCGGCTTGGCCACCGTGTATCCGGGGGCCCTGTGAAAATTGAGCAGGACATGGACGCCATATCGCTCGCCGAACTGAATCGCCTCATCGATGTCCTTCAGCGCCGCCCCGTCGATCTTCTCCCAGTCCTTGTCCTTGATCCAGATGCGGTAGTCCATCGGCAGGCGCACGAAGTTGAATCCCAGCTCCGCGATCAGGCGGAAATCCTCCTCCTTGAAGCGCTCGCTCTTGCCGACGTTGAACTTTTCCAAGAGGTTGAAGCCATACCAGCGCGGGAGCTTGTCCCACGTGGCGGGGGCGAGCGGGGCGGGGTCCGCGAACGAAGCGAGCGCAAGCAGGCACGGCGCGAGGGACCACGGGATGCGGGTGCGGGAATTCATGCGCGGCATGCTCCGGGCGCGCCAGAGGGGGTCAAGGCGAAAACCCCCTTCGGTTTCCGGATCCTGGACTACGCTCACGTGCGCGCCCTCGACGCGAGACGCTGAGGCGCCGGCGGGGGAACGCCTGAAGGCGTCACCACGAGCCTTTCGCCCCCCGCTCGTAGTGCCGCGTTCACGCGGCCGGCCACGAAGGCCATGGAACGCGGCGATGCAAGACCAACCCTTAAGCGAGGATCTGGGGCAACAAGAGACAGGCCAAAAGAGACCCCTTGACTCTTTCGGGGCGAGGGCTTTAACTTCCCGGCCCCGCAATTCACGGGGTGGCTTCATTGCGGCCGATGTGCCGCGCAGGAGGACGGATCATGAATGCGATCATCGACAAGATCGAATCGGAACAGTTCAAGAAGGAAGTCTCGAATTTCAACGTGGGAGACACGGTGAAGGTGTACACCCGCGTGCGGGAGGGCGACAAGGAGCGCACCCAGATTTTTGAGGGGATCGTGATCGCGCGGCGGGGCCGGGGGCTGCTGTCGAAATTCACGGTGCGGCGGATCTCGTTTGGCGAGGGCGTCGAGCGGGTGTTCCCGCTGCACTCGCCGCGGATCGAGAAGGTGCAGGTGATCCGCCAGGGCCACGTGCGGCGCGCCAAGCTCTATTATCTGCGCAAGCGCACGGGCAAGGCGGCCATGACGGTCAAAGAGCGCAAGGCGCCACAGGGCTCCGGCAGCACGCGGTCCAAGAAGAAGGCCGCGAAGGCCAAGAAGTGAGCGGGGCGGCGCATGCCGCCGGGCCTTGAGTTCGAGGCGGTCGCGCGCGCGGAGGGACACCGGCGCATCGCGGGGGTCGACGAGGCGGGGCGCGGCCCCATCGCGGGTCCCGTCGTTGCCGCCGCCGTGGTCCTGCCACCCGGGGCGCACCCCGATGGCCTCGACGATTCCAAGAAATTGGCGGAGCGCCGGCGCGAGGCGCTCTACGAGGCGCTGGTCGCCTTCCCCGGGGTTTCCTGGGCGGTCGGCGTGGTCGGGGTGACCGAGATCGACCGCATCAATATCCTCCAGGCCACGCGGCGCGCGATGGAGGAAGCGCTCGCGGCGCTCGATCCGGCGCCGGACCTGGCCCTGATCGATGGCCTGCCGTTCCGCGATTTCGCCTTCCGGCACCGGGCGGTCGTCGGGGGCGATGCGCGCTCGCTTTCCATCGCGGCGGCCTCCATCATCGCGAAGGTGACGCGGGACCGCCTCATGCGGCGGCTCGACGGGGAATATCCGGGATATGGGTTCGCGAGGCACAAGGGGTACGGCACGGCAGGGCATCTGGCGGCGCTGCGGCGCCTCGGACCTTGCCCGGCGCATCGGAGAAGTTTTGCGCCCGTCGCACAGGCGACCCTGCCCGGCTTCGCCTGAGTCCGGCGACCGCGGCGACTTCGGGGAGCGCGCCGCCGCCGCCTACCTCCGCTCGCGCGGCTACCGCGTGCTGGCGGGGCGCTTCGCCGCCGACGGGGGCGAGATCGATCTGGTCTGCCGCCACGGGGAGGTGCTGGTCTTTGTCGAGGTGAAGGCCCGCAGCCGCGAGGACTTCGGCCGCCCGGCGGAGGCCGTCGGCCGCAAGAAGCAGCGGCGCCTGGCCAAGGCCGCCCTCGGCTACCTCCGGCTCCTCGGGAATCCCGCCATCCATTTCCGGTTCGACATCGTGGAGGTCTTCCTGCGGCCCGGCGCGCTCCCGAGATTCGGCCTGATCCCGAATGCGTTTGATTTGCCGGAACCCTACCTATACTGACGGGGAGTGAGAGGCGCATTGGCCATCCCCGGCGCCCTGGGGCGCGGCACGCTCGGGCTCATCCGCGAGCTGGGCGAACTCACCCTCCTCGGGGTCGAGACGCTGCGTTGCCTCTTCACCCGCCGCCTGCGCTGGGCGCAGACCGTCCAGCAATTCTATTTCGTCGGGGTGCGCTCGCTCCTCGTGGTGCTGGTCACCGGCCTGTTCACCGGGGCGGTCTTCACCGCCCAGACCCAGTTCCACTTCCACCGCCTCCAGATGGATTCGGCCACCGGCATCGTCGCCACGCTCGCGATGTGCCGCGAGCTCGGGCCGGTGCTCAGCGCCCTGATGATCGCCGGGCGGGTCGGGTCGTCGATGGCCGCCGAGCTGGCGACGATGAAGACCACCGAGCAGATCGACGCCCTCCGGGCCCTCGCGGTCTATCCGGTCGAGTACCTCATCGTCCCGCGCTTCGTGGCGCTCACCGTCTCCATGCCGCTGCTCACCGGCATGGCCATCGGCTGCGGGACCATGGCCGGCTACCTCGTGGCGGTGCCCCTCATGGGCGTCGACGGCACCTACTACTGGCAGCACATCGCCGATAACGTCGCCGCCCAGGACATCTTCGTCGGGCTGATCAAGGCGCTCTTCTTCGGGGTGATCATCGCGACCGTCGCCTGCGAGAAGGGGCTGCTGGCCGAGCCGGGCGCCGAGAGCGTCGGGCGCGCCACCACCGACGCCGCGGTCAACGGTTCCATCGCGGTGCTCATCTCCAACTTCTTCTTCACCCTGGTCCTCAACGCGGTGCTGGGCTGAGCCATGGCCGACGACATCACCATACGCTATTCGGGGGTCGAGAAACGCCTCGGTCGCCAGCAGGTGCTCCGCGGGATCGATCTGGAGATCCGCCGCGGCGAGTGCCTCGTGATCATCGGCCGCAGCGGCGGGGGAAAGAGCGTGCTGCTGAAACACCTGATCGGCCTGATGAAGCCCGACGCGGGGCGCATCGAGGTCGATGGCCAGGACGTCGTCCCGCTCAACGAGGTCGAGATGGTCCCCGTACGCAAAAAGATCGGCATCGTGTTCCAGGGCGGCGCGCTCTTCGATTCGTTCGATGTCGAGGCCAACCTCGCCTTCCCCCTCCGGGAGGAGAGGAACATCCCCGGGGCGGAGATCGCCGACCGGGTGCGCGAGGCGCTCGATGCGGTCGGCATGCTCGGCCACGAGAAGAAGATGCCCGGGGAACTCAGCGGCGGGATGAAGAAGCGCGTGGCGCTGGCCCGCGCGATCATCCGGCGCCCGGAGGCGGTGCTCTACGACGAGCCGACCACGGGGCTGGACCCGATCATGGCCGATAGCATCGACCAGCTCATCGTCAGGACGCGCGAGCGGTATGGCGTGACCAGCATCGTGGTCACCCACGACATGCACAGCGCGTACACGATCGCGCACCGCATCGCGATGCTCCACGAGGGCAAGATCTACACCGTTGATACCGTTGACCGCATCCGCGCCAGCGAGGACCCGGTCATCCACCGCTTCGTCAACGGCATCTCATCGGAGGGACCATCGCCCTGATCGGGCGGGAGGCATCGCTTATGGAACGCAAGGGAATGGAAGTGGCCGTCGGGCTGTTCGTGCTCGCCGGCATCGCCGCGGGGGCGCTGCTGGTGCTGAAACTTGGGCAGGCGGGCTCCGCGCTGCGCACCGACTACGAGATCGTGGTGCAGTTCCCCTCGGCCAGCGGCATCATCAAGAACGCCAAGGTCATGATGGCCGGGGTCGAGATCGGCAAGGTCGTCGCCGAGCCAGGCTTCAGCGCGGACCGCAGCCGCGCCCTGGTCCGGATCGGGCTGAGCGACGAGGTCGGCATCCGCGAGGGATCGATATTCTCCATCCGCCAACAGGGCCTGCTGGCCGATCCCTACATCGACGTGGACCCCGTCGCGGATCCCGCGGCGCCCAAGATCGCGCCCGGCGCCATCGTCGAGGGCGCGCGCACCCCGGGCCTCGATGACATCACGTCCAAGGTCGAGCCCGTGCTCGGCCAGATGAAACAGATCGGCGAGAGGCTCGACTCGGCCCTGAGCAAGATCGACAAGGGGATTCTCACTCCCGAGACCCAGTCCGACGTCCGCAGTTCGATCGCCAATATCAACACGTCCATCAAGCGCATCGATGGCACCGTCGAGCGCATCAACAACGAGTTCCTCACGGACAAGGCCCGCGAGGATCTCCACGGGGCGGTCTCCAACCTCAATTCCGCGCTGGCGCGCGCCGACCGCATCCTCGCCCAGGCCGAGCGCGGCGAGGGCGCCCTCCACACGCTGCTCAAAGACCCGAAGGTCGCCGAGGACCTCCGCGTCTTCATCCACAGCCTCCGGCAGAAGGGCGTGCTCTTCTATGGCGAGGTCGATCCCGACAAGGAAAAGGAGCGCGCGGAGCGCGCGCGCCGCACGCCGGATTACCGATCGAAACCGCGATGAGAATCTCCGCCATCGTCGTGGCGGCCGGCAGCAGCCGCCGCATGGGCACCGACAAGCTCTGGCTGCCCCTGCTCGGGCGACCGGTCATCGCCCACTGCCTGCGCGCGTTCCAGGGCTGCGCCGAGGTGGCCGAGATCCTCGTCGTCACCCGCGAGGAGAATCGCGCCCGGGTCGCCGAACTGGCGCGGCGGGAGGGCGTGGCCAAGCTGTCGGGCGTCGTCCCCGGTGGCGCGGAGCGGCAGGACTCGGTCTGGCGCGGGCTCCAGGCCTGCGGGACGTCGTGCGACCTGGCGATGATCCACGATGCGGCGCGGCCCATGGTCACCGAGGAGATCGTGCGCCGGGTGGCCCTTGCGGCGATGGAGCACGGCGCGGCCGTCTGCGGCTCGCCCGTCACCGATACCATCAAAGAGATCGACGCGGACCAGTGGGTCACACGCACCCCCCCGCGCAGCTCGCTCATGGCCGTCCAGACCCCGCAGATCTTTCGCAGGGAACTGATCGTCGAGGCCTATCGCCAATGGATCGGGCGCGGCGAGATCGCCACCGATGACACCGCCGTCGCCGAGTGCGCCGGCCACCGCGTCAAGGTGGTCGCCTGCCCGGAGCCCAACCTCAAGGTCACCCACCAGGGCGACATCGAGGTCATCGAGGCCCTGGCGCGCGGGGGCGGGGCTGGCTAGGTTCGTCGACGCGCCGGATGATTCAGGCGGAAACTTCCGATGCGGCCGAGGGGCCGTTTGGACTGCGGTGGCAGAACCCCGTCAGGGGTGGCGACACCGCTTTGGATGCGCGGTCCGATCGCCTCGGGCGATCGGGGCGCGGGCGTTGGCCCTGGGCCGCGAATCCCGGCTCCGCCGGGAGCCAAAGCGGTGTCGCCGCTACGCTCTGCCACCGCAGTCCAAATTTGGGGGCGCCTCCGGTTCTCGGTAGCTACCAACGGTTTCACAACAAACGGGAGTACGATGGATTATCCCCGTCATCCGCGGTTTGAAGTTTCAGGCTAGAATTCAGGCGGTTTTGCTTTCTCGCGGCTTGTCGGGCGCGGTAAAGTCCGAGAGGTTGCTGGCTTTCTTCGATGCGATGAAACATCTCCTGGTTCTCGGTATCATCGGCGCGTTCACCGCGGCGGCATGCGCCGCACAGACGGGAGCGCCGCCCCCGTGCCTTGTGCTATCTTTCGACGGCGACCTGAGGGACGGGTCGGGTCGCGGGAATGACGCGTTTGCGGAGCGCGCGGCGTTCGCCCCGGGGAAGGCGGGGCAAGGGCTGGCGAAGGGTTCGGCCCCGGTGCTGGTGCCGGAGGGAGGGGACGTGCGGCTCGCTCCGGGGCTGCGGGTCGAGTGCTGGGTGCGGGTGGAGGCCCTGCCGCCCGAGGGGCAGGAAATCCTCTTCAAGGATGACGAGTATATCCTCCGGATCGATCCGGCACGGGAGGGCGGCCACTTCTCGTTTTTTGTGAATTTGGGCGGCTGGGAGCCGCGCGCGAAATCCCCTTTGGCGCCGACGCCGGGGGCATGGCACCATCTCGTTGCCGCTTGGGATGGGAAGGTGATCTCGCTTGAGGTGGATGGGAAAGTCGTCCGGGTGCCGCGCGCGGGGGTGCCGGAGGTCTCGTCCGAGCCATTGCGCGTCGGGCCGATAGAGGGCGTCATCGACGAGCTGCGCCTTTCCAATCCCGCCGGGCACCGGTCCGCGGCGGCGTATTGGCCCCTTGACGGGGGCACCGCCGATGCCACGGGCAAGGGACACGACGCGGGCGGGAAGGGCACGCAATTCGTCCCGGGCCGCTGCGGCCAGGCCATCAAGTTCGGCGCCGGGCCGATCGCCGTGGCGGACGCCGCCGCGTTGCAGCTGTCGGCGGGATTGCGGATCGATGCCTCGGTGCGCGTCGACGAACTGCCGGAGACGGGTTACCGGCACATTGTGATGAAGGATGGCGAGTACCAGCTGCGCCTGAATTCCAAGAAGGAGGGGGGCCGGTTCGCCTTCTTTGTCTTCCTCGATGGGAAGTGGGAGCCGCGCGCGGAGTCGCTCGAGCCGGCGCGGCCCGGCGCATGGCATCGCATCAGCGCGCGGTGGGATGGGACCGCCCTGATCCTCGATGTCGATGGCCGGCGGGAAAAGGTCTCGCGATCGGGCATGCCCTCGCCGAAGGGCCAGCCGCTGCGGCTCGGTGCGCCGGGCATCGCGCTGGACGAGGTGTGCATCGAGAATCCGCGGCGGCCGCTGTTGCGCGCGCGCGCGGTGGATCAGGGACAAGCCATACTGCGGGCCGGGCGCCCCGAGACCATCGCCGCGACCGTGCGCAACCTCGGCGCGGAGGCCCAGGAGGCGGTCGCCACCCTCGAGGTGCCAGGCACCGTCACCTGCCTGACCCCGGCGGCACGGCCCCTGGGCACGTTGGCGCCGGGCGCGGCCACGCGCGTGGAGTGGACCCTGCGGGCCGGGTCCGAGACGACCGCCACCGCCGGAATCCGGCTCGCGGCGCGCGGGCTCAAGCCCGCGGTGGACCGTTTCGTCCTGAGCTTCTTCCCGCCGGAAGATCGCCGTGAGGCAGACATTCCTGTCGGTCGCGCTGGCGCTCAGGAGTCCCCGGGGCAGACAGGAATGGCTGCCTCACCCGGGTCACCCCCGGGCGCGGCGCCCGGCGTCACCTACCACGTCGATCCCGCCCGCGGCGATAACGCCAACGCGGGCACCTCGCCCGAGGCGCCATGGAAAGATCTCACCCCCGCCAATGGCCGCACGCTCGGCCCCGGCGATCGGCTGCTGATCCGCCGCGGCAGCGTCATCAACCAGGAGTTGGATATCTCGGTGCGCGGCACCGCGGCGCACTGGGCCGAGATCGGCGCCTACGGCGAGGGCCCGCGCCCCATCATCCGGCGCAACTGGGACATCGATGACCGCTGCGCGCTGGTCCGGGATCCGGATTTCCTCAAGATCAGCGGGCTGGTTTTCAGCCACGCGGGCAAGGGGCTGGTGGTGCACTATCGGACCGGGGGCCGCGCGGGGCTGCTCGTCGAGGATTGCATCGCCCACCACATCGAGGGACTCTACCGCTTCAACGCGCACGGGATCCCGGAATGGCGCGACCGCATCGGCGCCCCCGACGACGGGCTCCGCAGCTCGGCAGGGTTCGCCTTCACCGGCGCCCCCGCCAAGGACATCACCCTGCGCGACTGCGAGATGTTCCACTGCTCGTGGGGATTCTTCGCGGGCGGCGAGGCGCTCACGGTCGATCGCGTCTTCTGCCACGACAACTTCGTCCACAATACCTCGCCCCATCCCGCCATTGTCTCCGCCCGGCGCTCGATCCTCCAGAACAGCATCTTCGATGCGCCCGGCTGGCACGCCTACGCCGGAACGATGGGCATCATGCTCGTCAACCCGCAGGGGCTGATCATCCGCAACTGCACCTTCCGCAACCAGCCCGACTCCGGCAGCCACGACGAGGGCGGCATCGATTTCGAGAATACCGGCAGCGGGTGCCTCATCGAGCGCTGCACGTTCCAGAACAACGCCGGGGCCGCCATCGAGGTGCTCGGCCTCCAGGCGCCCCAGACCCGGAATGTCGAGATCGCCAACTCGCGCTTCATCCTCAACAACGTCGCCCGGAAGCTCGGCCCCTCCGAGATCTATATCTGGGGCAAGACCCCCGACCCGGAGGTCTGCTGCAGCACGGGCTGGATCCGCGACAACGGCTACGTCCTCAACCCCGGCGTCGCCTTCTTCACCAACGAGGCCCCCGCCACCACCCGGTGGACGCTCGCCAACAACACCGCCTATCCGACCGTCGCCGCGCTCAAGGCGGCCATGCCGTTCAACGACCCGCCCGTCGTCAACGCCGGTCCCGACCGGCACGCGGCAGAGGCCACGCTCGTCCTCGAGGGCAAGGTCGCCGATGACGGCCGCCCCGCGGGGCGATCCCCAGCCGTCCGCTGGGAGTTGCTCGACGGCCCCGCCAACGTCGCGTTCGAAAACGCCCGCGCCCCGCGGACGACCGCCACCTTCCCGGCCCGCGGCGCCTACACCCTGCGGCTGGTGGCCGATGACGGCGAACTCTGGCTGAGCGATACCGTCGTGGTACACCGATTGGCCGAGGGCGCCTCCGTCGCCAGGGCGTGGGAATTCAACACCCCCCTGGACAAGGAGGGATGGACGGAGGTGAACCCCGGCACGAAGGTCCAGGAATGGCTCGACCAGCAGTGGCCCTGCAAGGCCGAGCCGGTGAAGTACGTCGGGGGCGGCTTCTACATCCTCGCCATCGAGAATAGCCGCGACGCGCACCTGCTCTCGCCGGACGACCTCGGGGTCGCCCTCCCCGCTGCCGGCGTCGTGCATCTCCGATTCCAGAACCACACCCCCGCCCGCCAGATGCGCCTGCGCTTCACCACGGCGCAGGACGCCTCATGGGACGAGCGCAAGGCCAAGATCTTCGAGGTCACCCCCGACGATAACGCCCCCCGGGAGTATGCCGTCGACATGCGCCGCGTCCCCGGATGGAAAGGCAAGCTCAAGCAGCTCCGCCTCGACATCGCCATCGGCGCGCCGCTCACCGGCACGTGCCGCTTCGACTCGATAAGGATCGAGATCAACACTCAATAACCAACACTCAACAGCCAACGCCCAAGTCCCGAATACATCACGGTGGCCCGACCCATTCCGGCCGAAGGCCTTTGCGGTGCGCCCCCGCACCGCTTTGGATGCGGCCCGGCCATGTAGCCGAACGCCCCGCGGCGTTTGGCCCGTGCCACCAAGGCCCACGCGCCAAACGCTTGCGCGTTCGGCTACATTCTCTCGAAAGGAAGACGTGATGATCGAGTGCCGAAGGGCTGGAGTATAGCATTGACCCGGGCAGCGGCAGTTAAAACAATACCATCACCATGAGACACCCGATACCGACCCTCGTCCTCGCCCTCTCGGGACTGTTTGCTTGCGCCGTCGCCGCCCTCGCCGCGGAACAGCGCCCGAACATCCTGTTCTGTTTCGCCGACGACTGGGGCCGATACGCGCGGGCCTATGACGCGGCGGACGGCGGGTTACCCTCGCCGAATCAGGTCGTGACGACCCCGAGCGTGGATCGCGTGGCCAAGGAGGGCGTGCTGTTCCGCCATGCCTACGTCAATGCCCCCTCCTGCACGCCGTGCCGCAGCGCGCTGCTCTCGGGGCGGTATTTCTTCGCCACCGGCCTGGGCGCGATCCTGCAGCGGGCGGAGTGGGACAGCGCGATCCCGACCTGGCCGCTGCTGCTGCGCGACGCGGGATACCACATCGGCAAGATGTATAAGGTCTGGAGCCCGGGCACGCCCGCCGACGCGGGATACGGCGGGCAGGAGCACGGCTACGAAAAGGCCGGCCGGGATTTCAATCAGTTCTCGCAGAACGTGACCAAGCTGGTCGAGGGGGGCATGCCGGTCGAGGAGGCGAAGCAGAAGTTATACGCGCAGGTGCAGGCGAACTTCGAGGCCTTCCTCGCCGCGCGCCAGGGCGACAAGCCTTTCGCGTTCTGGTTCGGCCCCACGAATACGCACCGCAAATGGACCCGCGGCTCGGGCAAGGCGCTCTGGAACATCGATCCCGATGCGCTCAAGGGGAAATTGCCCAAATTCTTGCCCGACGTCCCCGAGATCCGCGAGGACTTCGCGGACTATTTGGGTGAGGCGCAGGCCTTCGATGCGGCCATCGGTGTGCTGTTGAAAAAGTTAAAGGACATCGGCGAACTGGATCGCACGGTGGTGGTGCTCAGCGGCGACCACGGGGCGCCGGGCTTCCCGGGCGGCAAGTGCAACCTCTACGACTTCGGCGTGGGCGTCGCCCTGGCCATCCACTGGCCTGGGCAGCCCGGCGGACGAGTGGTGGAGGACTTCGTCAACCTGATGGATCTCGCGCCAACTTTTTTGGAGATCGGCGGCGTTCCGATCCCGCGGGGGATGCAGGCCCGCAGCCTCGTGAATGTCTTGCGCAGCGACAAATCGGGATGGGTCGATCCCGTGCGGGATTATGTGGTCACCGGGCGCGAGCGGCACTGCGCGGCCGCGCGCGAGGACAACCTCCCGTACCCGCATCGCGCCTTCCGCACGAAGGATTTCCTCTACATCCGCAATTTCGCCGCCGACCGCTGGCCCATGGGCGCGCCCATCGCGGTGACGGCGACCGAGATCCCCAGCCATGAGGAACTCGTCGAGAACACCTTCGCCGCCTACGCCGACATGGACTCCAGCCCCACGAAGGCCTGGATCGTCGAGCACCGCAATGACCCGAAATGGAAATGGGCCTACGATTACGCCTTTGGCAAACGTCCCGCCGAGGAGCTGTATGACCTGCGCAACGATCCCGACCAGATCAAGAACCTCGCCGATGACGCCGCCCACGCCGAGACCAAGCGTGGGCTCTCCGAGCGCCTCATGCGGGTCTTGAACGCCAACGGCGACCCGCGCGTCACCGGGGACGGCAAGACGTTCGAGCGCCCGCCCTTCACCGACCCGGCCCCCGAGCCGCCCAAGAGCGGGAAGAAGAAGAAAAAGTAGCGGGCGGAGGCCCTTCGCTACCGCCGGCGCTCTCACCCGTAGCGAAGCCCCTTCGGGCTTCGGCGCCCCACCGGGCCCCCGCCGAAGGGCGAAGGCCCTTCGCTACTAGCGAGTTACGTCGTATTTTCGGGCTAGCCCCGCCCGCGGCGGACGGGGGCGGGGCTGATTCCGTTCATCCACGCGCCGGATTATTCGTGGTGAAACTTCTTATGCGTCGTAGCCGCCGAGGT
>CAZYWZ010000017.1:0-82847 GCA_964651705.1 uncultured Verrucomicrobiales bacterium | reverse complement strand
TGCTGCGGTGGCAGAATCCGGCGTCGGCCGGATGGCGACACCGCTTTGGAACCGCGCGGAGCGCGGGCGTTGGCCCTGGCGCGGGTTCCGGCTCCGCCGGGCGCCAAAGCGGTGTCGCCGCTACGCTCTGCCACCGCAGTCCAAAAGTGGGCCACTTCCCCGCATTGCCGGGAGGTGGGGCCCGACGTGACAGTTCTGCCGCGAATCCGTGAAGACCGATTCTTCCGGGATTGACGGAGGCCTCGCATCCGGGAAGTCTCGACGGATGTCACGGGTGATCCGAGGGCTACTGCTGGCGGCTATCGTTTTGGTTTCGGGCCATGGCCTCGCCCTGGCCGAGGTGCGGATCTTTGCGGGGACGCTGGGGCGTTTGCCGGAGGGATCGGTCGTTCACCCGAGCGTGAGGGCGGATCGGGGGGTCGAGGGCGGGGCGATCGTGTTCTCGGAGGGCGGCATCGTGTTGCCGACCGCGGGCGTCCTCTCCGCGGGGGCGGGCGCGGTCGACCTGCGCCTATGCGTCCCGGCCGACTGGCCGGCGCCTGGGGACCGGGCGCTGTTCCATGCGGCCTCGGGATCGCACCAGCACGTGACGCTGTTCTTCCGCGATGCCGGGCTCATCGCGGTCTACAAGGGGGGGGAGGCGCATTTCTCCTCGATCCGGTATCCGGCGTCGGGCAATTGGAAACCCGGGGAATGGCATCGCGTGCAATTTGGGTGGCAGGGCGAGGGGGAAGAGATTCAATTCGCTTTATTGGTCGATGACGAGTTGGCCGGGGTCGCGGAGGGGCGGCTTCTCCCGAAGTGGCCGGCGACGTGCGAGGTGGGGCAGAAGTCGAAGGCCTCGCCATGGAAGGGCCTGATCCAGGGCGTCGAGCTGTCGGAACGCCGCATCCCGATCCCGGGGCTGGAGCCGGGTGAGCGGACGATCACCGTTCGCGGCGACCGGGAGATCGGGGAGTGCTATCCGTTCTGGACCGTGGGGAACTACAACAAGCCGCAGGAGTTCCTGCTCCCGGGCTATGCGAAGAGCGCGCGCACGAGCCGTCCCTTCGTGACTCAGGCCAACGCGGTCTATCTGCTGGGGGGGCGATACCGCGGGACGAACAACTGGTATCAGGGCATCGGGCCGGGCGGCGAGGTGCGCGCGGATTTCTCGGGGATGATCGCGCAGTTGCGGGCAATGGTGGAGGGCGATTTCGTGCCGTGGCCGGTGCTGGACAACGTGCCCTACGAGATGAGCGATCCGCCGCAGGAGAACACCTACGGGAACACGGCGCCCGCGAAGGACGTGCGCGTCTGGGGCAAGTACGTCGAGGGCGCCGCGCGCGCGATGGTGGAGGCCTTCGGGCGCGAGGCGGTCGCGCGCTGGTGGTTCCGGGTGGGTACCGAGCCCGATCTCACGCCCGGGCACTGGGCCGGGACGCGCGAGCAATACCTCGAGCACTACGACCACACCGTCGCCGCGCTCGACCGCGTGATCCCCGAGGCCAAGGTCGGGCCCGGCAACATCCTCAATCCCGCCGGCGGGGAATTCGGGACGGCCACCCGCAAGCAATGGGGCCTCGATATCATCGACCATGCCGCCGCGGGCACCAATCGCGCCACCGGCGCCATCGGCACCCGGATGGACTGGTTCTCGTTCTCGTGGTACGGGCGCGTGGGCGAGCCCACCTCCGTCTTCGACGACGCCGTGAATGCGATCCGCGGGCGGATGGCGCGCCACCCGAAATTCGAGGGCCTGCCGTTGATCGTGGGGGAATTCGCGGTGCTGCACGACGAGGCCGGCCGCCGACTCTGGGGAGGGGACACGACCGAGTGGGGGGCGAGCTTCTACGCGGCGATCGCCGACCGCGTCTATCGCCACGGCATCCTGCATGTCAACGAGTGGGCGCAGACCACCTCCGGCGTCCCGCACGCCCGGGCCAACGTCATCGCGATGTTGCAGGACATGGTCGGCGGCAGGCGCCTCGCGGTGGAAGTGAAGGCCACCTCGCGCGCCGATTGCGGCGCCATCGCCTGCCGCAAGGGCCAGGCGATCTGGGTCCTGGCGTACAATCATCGGCCGCTGCGGAAGCCCAAGGTCCCGGAGACCGTGCGGCTGCGCATCGGGGACCCCCGCATGAAGGCCGATGCCTCATGGCGGATCACCGAGTGGCTCATCGACGCGGACCACGGGGTCTGGGGGCGGGCATTCGACGCCGACTTCGAGACCGCCGGCCACCGGCGCCTGCCCACCGGCGGGCGCTACGAGGGCGCGCTCGGCTTCACCTACGGCCATGAGGGGGCGTCGCTTTTTCGAAAAAACATCACAAAATACGCCAAGCTCGCCCAAACGCCCAAGATCCGGGACAACGAGCCGATCGCCGTCGCCGAGGGCCTGTGCGCCCTGAAGTGGGAGATGCCGGGCCACAGCGTCCGGATGGTCCGTTTGGAACCGCCGGCCGGGATCGAGTAGCGAAGGGCCTTGGCCCTTCGGGGGGCGGGCCGAAGCCGGAAGCGGCTTCGCTACGGGCGGGCCGCGGCGGCGGGATCGATTTCCGAAATTGACGCGGGGCGTCCGCCGCGGGAGTCTTGGGAATGGCGAATTTCAAGGGGCGCTACTGGCTGAACTTCGACGCGAGGTCGGTGAAGCGGCCGCTCATCTGGGAGATGAGCAAGAAGTTCGACGTCGTGTTCAACATCCGGCAGTCGAGCGTGACGCGGGACATGGGGATCATCGCCGTGGAACTCGAGGGCGAGCGGCGGGTGGTCAAGGACGCGATCACCTGGCTCGAGTCCGAGGGCGTCGAGGTCGAGCCGGTGGAGTTGCAGACGATCGAGGGCTGAGTGCGGCGCCGGGATCGGGTTCGCATCCGAGGATCACAACAGGAGAAATCGAAATGAAGATCGGCATACTCACGGGCGGGGGCGATGTCCCCGGTTTGAATCCCTGCATCAAGGGCGTGGTCAATCGGGCCATCGACGCGGGCTGGGAGGTGGTGGGCATCCGCCGGGGCTGGGGCGGCCTCATGCATATCAATCCGGACGACCCGCGCACTCGGGCGGAGCACACCCTGGCGCTGGACCGGCTCGCGGTCCGCACGATCGATCGCACGGGCGGCACCTTCCTGCACACCAGCCGCACCAACCCGCAGGCGGTCAAGCCCAAGGATGTCCCCGCCTTCCTCAAGGACGCGAAGGTCCCCGAGAAGGACGGGAAGAGAGACTTCACCAAACACGTGTTGAGGAACCTGGAGGGCCTCGGCATCGAGCGCCTCGTGGCCATCGGCGGCGACGACACCCTCAGCTATGCGGTCCGGTTGGACAAGGAGGGCTTCCCCGTCATCGCCATCCCGAAGACCATGGACAACGACGTCTTCGGCACCGACTACTGCATCGGCTTCTCCACGTCGGTCACCCGGAGCTCCGGTTTCGTGAACCAGCTGCGCACCTGCGCCGGCTCCCACGAGCGGATCTTCGTGGCGGAAGTGTTTGGCCGCAACAGCGGCGAGTCGGCGCTCTTCGCCGGCTACCTCGGCTGCGCGGACCGGACCCTGATCTGCGAGGTGCCTTTCGACGTGCGGCGATTGGCGGCGATGGTCCAGGCGGATGTCGCCGCGAACCCGAGCGGCTACGCGATGATCGTCATCAGCGAGGGGGCGATCATGGAGGGAGGTTCGGTGGTCGAGCGCGGGGAGACCGATGCCTACGGCCACAAGAAGCTGGGCGGGGTCGGGCAAATGGTCGCCGAGGAGTTGAAGAAACTCACCGGCAACGAGATGATGTACGAGGCGATCACGTACCTGATGCGCTCGGGGCCGCCGGACCCGCTGGACCTGATGGTGGGCTTCAACTTCGCCAATCTGGCGGTGGATCTGCTCGAGGCCGGCCAGAAGGGCCGCATGGTCGCGCTCCGCGGCGGCCGCTACGCGCACATCCCCGTCCAGGAGGCCGCCGGCGGCATCAAGCGCGTCGACGTCGAGCGCCTCTACGACAGGGAAAATTATCGGCCCAAGATCCGGTCCGTCGAGGGCCTGCCGATGTTCCTGTACTAATCCAGCGTCTGCCGGTAGCGCCAGATGCCGATCGCCAGGGCGACGGCGCAGAATGCCGCGATGGGCAGGAGGTGCGGCGCGACGTCCGGGAAGCCGTTTCCCTTGAGCAGGATGCCGCGGACGATGCGGAGGAAGTGCGTCAGCGGCAGGACGCCGCCGATGGCCTGCGCCCATTCCGGCATGCCGCGGAAGGGGAACATGAAGCCGCTCAGTAGGATGCTGGGGAGGAAGAAGAAGAAGCTCATCTGCATCGCCTGGAGCTGGTTCCTGGCGACGGTCGAGAAGGTGAGGCCGACGCTGAGGTTCGCGACGATGAAAAGGAGCGAGCAGGCGAGCAGCAGGGGGAGGCTGCCGCGGATCGGCACGTGGAACAGGAATGCCGCGGCGAGCAGCACCAGGACGATCTGGATATAGCCGACGGCGATGTAGGGCAAGATCTTGCCGACCATGACCTCGGCGGGGCGCACCGGCGTTCCCAGCAGGTGCTCCATGGTGCCGCGCTCCTTCTCGCGCGTGATCGCCAGCGAGGTGATGACGACCATGGTCATCGTCAGCACGACGCCCATCAGCCCGGGGACGATGTTGTACTGGGTGATCGCCTCGGGGTTGTAGCGGGCATGGATGGCGAGGGTGGCGGCGGACGGTTCCCCCTCGAGCCGGCGGGTCGCGCCGGGGAGCTCCGCGCGCCATATCCGCCGAGAGATGCCCTCGAGGGCCCGGAGGGCGTTGCTCGTCGCCGCCGGGTCGGTCCCGTCCGCCTCGATGAGAAAGGACGGCTTTTCCCCGCGGAGCAGTTTCCGCGTGAAATCGGGCGGGATCGTGAGCGCGAACTGGATGCTGCCGCGCTCGATGGCGCGGTCCGCCTCGACCTCGGTCATGGCGTCGTCGACGATCTGGAAATATTCGCTGTTGGCCATCGCGGCGACGATGGCCCGGGTGTATCGGCTGTGGTCGCCCGAGACGATGCCCGTCGGCAGGCGCTTGGGGTCGGTGTTGATGGCGTAGCCGAAGAGGATCAATTGCATCAGGGGGATGCCGATCATCATCGCGAAGGTCAGCCGGTCCCGGCGCATCTGGATGAACTCCTTGAGCACGACGGCGGACAGGCGGCCTGGGGGGGAGCTTCTCATGGGAAGTTATCCGGCGACCGCTCCATGAGGTGGATGAAGACGTCATCGAGGCCGGGCTCGATCTCCGCGGCGGTGTGGGCCGGGGTGAGATGACGGCCGAGCGAGGAGCGGATGCGTTCCGGGTCATCGGAGACGACGTGCAGCGAATTCCCGAAGGCGACGACCTGCTCGAGGCCGTCGCCCTCGCGGAGCGCGAGCGCGAGCGCGTTGAGCTCGGGGCCGTGGACCGCCCAGACGTGGATCGCCGCGTGGCGCAGCAGGTCGGCCGGCGTGCCGCGCACGAGCAGCCTGCCGTAGGCGAGATACGACAGCTCGTGGCAGCGCTCGGCCTCGTCCATGTAGTGCGTGGTGATCAGGACCGTGAGGCCGCTCTTCTCGGCCATGGTCTGGATCTGCTCCCAGAAATCGCGGCGCGCCTTCGGGTCGACGCCGGCGGTCGGCTCATCGAGGAGCAGGAGGCGTGGCCCGTGGAGCAGGGCGCAGCCGAGCGAGAGCCGCTGCTTCCAGCCGCCCGAGAGGTTGCCCGCGAGCTGGTTCCGGCGCTCCGCGAGGCCGAGTTCCTCGAGGCACTTGGCCACCTGGCCGCGCCGGTCCGGGACGCCATACAGGCGCGCGGCGAAATCGAGATTCTCACTCACGGTGAGGTCCTCGTAGAGCGAGAACCGCTGCGTCATGTAACCGACGTGGTGCTTGATCTCCCGCTGCTGGGTGAGGATGTCGTACCCGAGGCAGGCGCCCTCGCCGGCCGTGGGGGTCAGGAGGCCGCACAGCATGCGGATGAACGTGGTCTTGCCGCTGCCGTTCGGGCCGAGGAATCCGTAGATCTGCCCCTTGCGGATCGTCATGTCCACGTGATCCACGGCGAGGACGTCCGAGAACCGCTTGGTCAGGCCGCGCACGTCGACGATCACGTCGCGCTCGCGGCTCTCTGGCAGATGTCCCTCGGGTGACTCCATGGTCTGGACCTGTCGCGGGCGGCTATTGTTCGCGGGGCAGGTGGACGGTGATCGGCTGTCCGGGGTGCAGGCGCGCGGCCGCCGCGGCATCCGCGAAAGTCGCCTCGACCATCCACACGAGTTTGGCCTTGCTCTCCTCGGAATAGATGACCGGCGGGGTGTATTCCGCCTCGACGGACACGAAGGAGATCGTGGCGGCGATCGGGGCGTCGATGCCCGACATCCGCACGAGAACCGGGTGGCCCTTCCGGATCCCGGCGAGATCGGACTCCGGCACGAAGAACCGCGCCCGCATCCGCTCGGGGGGGGCGAGCACCACCACCGGGGATCCGGCCGGGACCCACTCGCCGGGCTCAAAGAGCGTCTCCTGCACGGTCGCGGGAACGGGAGCGGCGCGCCGGGTCTGCCCGAGCGACCATTCCAGCCTGGCCAGCTGCGCCTTCATGGCCTCGAGGTCCTGCCGGGCGGCATCGACGAGTTCCTCGCGCTCGCCCTCCTTGGCCAACCGGAGTTCCATGGCGGCCTCGGTGGTGCGTTCGCGGGCTTCGTCGAGGGTCAGCCGGAAATGGTCGAAGGTCGCCTCCGAGACGACCTTCTCCTCGATCAGCCTCTTGTTGCGCTCGTACTCCAGGCGCGCCAATTCCTCGGCGGCCTTGCGCGCATCGAGCTGCGCCTCCAGGGCGCCGAGGACGGCAGAGCGCTTGGCCATCTGCATCTCCTTCAGGCGGGCCTCCGCCGCCGCGATCCGGCGCCGGAGATCCTCGAGGTCGGAGGCTTGCACGATCGGGTCGAGCGCGAACAGGGGATCCCCGGCGGACACCCGCTCCCCCTCGCGGACGATCAGCCGATCCAACGTGCCCGACACCGCCGAGGCCACGTGCACGAACTCGTTTTCGATGTAGCCCTGATACCCGCCCCCGCGGGGACGATCGCAAGACGACACGCAGAGCGCCAGCAGCGCCGTCGGCCCGATCCATCCCACAGGCCCGCCGAGCGCCCTCATCGCCGCCCCTCCCTTTTGCGCCCACCACCGGGGGCGCGCCCGGACGGCCCCTCCCCGCGCAACATCCCGTGCAGGAAGAGATCCAGCGTGTGCCGGAACGCCACCTCGGGAACGATCTGCAGGCGGCCCATCACCTCCGGATCGGTCAGCCCGCGCAGCGCGTGCAGGAACGCCTCCGCCACCAGCGCCGGCTCCACCCCCTCGCGCAGATGCCCCGCATCTTTCCCCTCCACGATCATCCCCCGGAAAATCCGCAGCACGTTCTCCTCCCGCATCCGCTGGAACCGCCCGTACAGCCCGGGCGTCAGGCGCTTCAGATCCCCCAGAAACGCCGGGCTCACCGCCGAGATCGCCCGCGCCAGCACCAGCAGAAACTCCTCCACCTTCCGCCGATACGGCAGCGACCGGTCCGCCACCACCCCGCGCGCCAAGCCCGACACCCGCGCGATCTGCGCGTCCAGCACCTCCCCCACCAAAGCCTCCTTCGAGGGCACCGCCTCGTACAAGGTCCGCTTGCTGATCCCCATCCCCGATGCCACCTCCTCCATCGTGATCCGCCGGAAACCCTCCCGCAGAAAAACCCCCCGCGCGTACTCCACGACCCGGTCGCGCACCGGCCCGGCTGCCCGCTGTGAAACCATGGAAACTATTTACGTCTTTTTGGTTTTATTGCAAGTCGAAAGCGGGGATGGGACGAGGCCGGAAGGTCGGAACAATCGCCTCTGGCGGGGGAATGCCTGCGCCACGAGGCCAAGTTTCCCCCTGAAAGGCGCGGCGCGTCCCCGCGCCGCCAGCGGGGCTGACTGACTCGAAAATTGGGTCGCGATGTAGGCTGCGCCTTGGCGGACGCGGACATTCGCTTCGTCGGCGTGCGCCAAGGCGCAGCCTACCATTTTCCGCCCCGGTGGTGCCCCGTCTGCGGGGCATGGAATGACCTGAAACTCAATCCCAGGGCTTTCGCGAAAGGGCACAGATTTTACGTTTTGGGACATGGAAAATCGGTCCCTTGGGGTTCAGAAAGACATGTCTGTATGTGGGTTCGATTGGACCGGATCCGGCGGGTGGGTTGGAGAGGGCGGTGGGCGCCAGCGCTCGCGCTGGGCGTCTTTTCCTTGTTGGGGTGGGGCTACGGGGGCCGGGCGCACGCGTCGGGCGAGATCCCTACCGACGGGCTGCGCCTCTGGTTGCGCGCAGAAGCGCCCGGGGACAGGGACGGGTCGGGGGCAATCGCCACGTGGGAGAATCGCGCGCCGGGCGCGGTGGGGCACGCCGGGCAGCCGGTCGCATCGCGCCGCCCGCGCTGGATCCAATCGGTCCCGTCGCTCGCGGGCCAACCGGGGGTGGAATTCGACGGGAGAGATGACTACCTCGATCTGCCCTGGCTGCGGCTTGGTTCGCGGGCGACGGTGTACGTGGTCGCCGAGAACGCGGCGCAGACCGCGGGCGGGAGCCACTGGCGGACGCTGATCGGCGGCGATGACGACTCGTTTCGTGCCGGGGCGACGAAGTATGCCTTTGGCTTCAGGAACGGCGACTACGAACCGGTCTTCGTCGCGAGCCTGTATCACGCGCCCCAAAAGGCCTGGCAACTGATGCAGCCGGCCACGCCATCGCCGCAGGTGGGGTTTCATATCTATGGCTTTCTGCGCGACGCGCCCTGCGGGGAGATGCGGATGCGGGCCGGGGGCATGGACGTCGCCTCCGTGATCGCGGACAAGGAGCCGCCGGGATTTCCCGGCACCGGATACACCATCGGGCAGGGCGGCGATGCGGGGGCGGGAAAGCCGGGCCGATTCTACCGCGGGCGCGTCGCGGAGATCATCGCGTATGATCGCCCGCTGCGCCCGGTGGAGGTGCTCCGGGTCGAGGAATACCTTGCGGGAAAGTATGGGCTAGCGCGCGCGCCCGTGCCTCCCACGAAAGGGCTGGTCCTGTGGTTGCACGTCGATTCTCTGGGTAGTCTGAAGGCCGGCCAATCGGTCGAGCGATGGGAGGATGAGAGCGGCGCGGTACACCACGCGTCGCAGGCTGACCCGTTCCATCGTCCCGCCTTCCTCCCCAGGGCTATCAACGGCCGCCCAGCCGTGAGCTTCGCCGGGGAATCCGCCCGCCTCGATTTCGGCGGGTGGCGCCCGCCGGCGGGCGGCGCGGTATATGCCGCCGTGCGCGAGCCGGGGAGTGGGCGCGCGACGATCGCGCGACAGTTGCCGCCGATAGATCCCGCGTGGCACAATGGCAGTGCGCGTTTCTCGGGCGCGCTGTCGGAACTGTTGGTCTACGACCGGGTGCTTTCGCCGGAAGAGGCGGAGGAACTCGGTCGCTACCTGAACTTCCGCTATGCCGAGTCGCCCGACCCGCGCCATTTCGAGAATGGCACGCTGATCTTCCGCAATGGCTATAACGACCAGCCCTACGTGGTGAAATGCCGCGACGGGTCGTGGCTCTGCGTGATCACCACCAGCGCCATCGCGGAGAGCGGGAAGGACCGCACGCTCGTCGTCACGCGCAGCCGCGACCGCGGGCGCACGTGGGAGGCGCCGCGATACGCGATCGAGCCCAAGGAGGACATGCGCCAACCCTCGTGGGCCACGCTGTATGCGGCGCCCTACGGCAGGGTCTATGTGTTCTATAACCTGCGCAACGAGCCGCCCGAGCGCCAATCGCCCATCGGGCTTTTCTTCAAGTACTCGGACGACGGCGGGGAGAGCTGGTCGGCGGAGCGATTTCGCGTGCCGATCCGCGAGATCGGCCTGGACCGGGAGTTCGGCGGCACGGGCGGCTGGAGCGTCTGCCCGCCCATCGAGGTCGGCGGGGGCGTCCTTTTCTCGTACACGCGGTATGCGCCCAAGAACCGCGGCCGGGGCCAGGGCTTCGTGTTCCGGTCCGATAATCTCCGCACCGAGCGCGACCCCGGCAAGATCCGCTGGGAGATGCTGCCGCTTGGCGACGAGGGAATCCGCGCCGGCGAAGTCGACAGCGACATGCAGGAGGAGCACATCATCGCGCCGCTGGCGAACGGGGACCTCTTCTGCCTCTGGCGCTCGACCGCGGGACACGCGTGCCAGAGCTACAGCCGCGACGGTGGGCGCACGTGGCCGGCGCGCGGGGTCGCGACCTACGGGCCCGGCGGCCGTCCCATCAAACATCCCCTGGCGTGCTGCCGTCCTTTCCGCGCCTCGGATGGGCGCTACCTCCTGTGGTTCCACAACTCCCGACCGCTCGGGCCGAACGCCATCTACCGGCCGCGCGACGTCGTGTGGCTCGCGGGCGGGCGGGAGAAAGATGGCGTCATCCACTGGTCGCAACCCGAGGTGTTGATGTATGGCTTCGATCTGCCCGTCAACGGGATCGGCATGAGCTATCCCGATTTCATCGAGGAGGGCGGGCGCTTTTGGGTGACGACCACCGACAAGGAGGACGCCCGCATCTTCGAGCTCGATCACGGGCTGCTGGAGGGCCTCTGGAACCAGGGCGCGCGCGAGGATCCGCCAGAGGAGGGCCTGGTCCTCGATCTCGACGAGCGCGGATGCCGGGCGGGGAGCGCGGCCAAGCCCGCGCGCCTGCCGGACCTGTTGCACGGCGGATTCACCGTGGACCTCGCGCTCCGTCTCGAGGATCTCCGCCCCGGGCAGGCCGTGATCGATTGCCGGACCGAGGAGGGGCACGGCTGGGCCGTGACGATCGCCGAGGGTGGGGCCCTGCAGATCGAACTCGGCGACGGGCGGGACCGCCCGGAGCGCTGGGCCACCGACCCGGGTCTATTGCATGCGGGCCGCGAACATCGCGTCACCTTCATCGTCGATGGCGGGCCCAACCTCATCCTGGCCCTCGTCGATGGCCGACTCTGCGATGGCGGCGATGCGGGCAACCGCGGCTGGGGGCGATTCTCCCGCTGGGTGATGGCGCTTGGCGAAAGACCTGCGGTGCCGCGCGTCGCCCAAGGGAGGGGCGTCCGCGTGACGCGCCTCCGGCTCTACGATCGGCCCCTGCGCGTATCCGAGGCCGCGGCGCTGGCGCGGTGAAAAGTCATTTCCTTGGGGCCCGGTCGCTGGCACAGTTCGCATGTTTTGGAAGATGGCGCACCTGATGCCGACGGCGCGGGGATCACCATTGGGATCCCGTGCCCGAACGAGGCCACGACCATCGGCCGGGTCGTCGCCGACTTTCGTGCCCGCCTGCCCGCGGCGCGGATCCTCGTGGTCTTGATCCGCCTGCGACGAGAACATTAGGACGGAGGTGCCATGGGCCAGCGGAACGTATTTCTTTCCCTTGTCATCCCGGTCTTCAATGAGGAGGCCATGCTCCCATTGCTCTTTTCCGGCTTGGATGCCGCGCTGGAGGGACCGCTCCGCGACTTGGGAACCGTCGAGGTGGTTCTGGTGGATGACGGCAGCGCCGATAGGAGCTGGGAACTTATTTCGGGCCGGTGCCGGGCCGACGAGCGCTTCGTGGGGGTCAAACTCTCGCGCAACTTCGGGCAGCAGGCCGCGCTGACCGCGGGCCTCGAGGCTGCCCGGGGGGAGGCGGTGGTCAGCCTGGACGCCGATCTCCAGGATCCGCCCGGGGTGATCCCGGAGATGGTGGCGCTCTACCGCAAGGGGTACGATGTGGTGTACGGGACGCGGCGCTCGCGCGGCAACGAGCCCTGGCTGAAGCGCGTGACGGCGGCCGGGTTTTATGGGCTGATGGAGCGGATCTCTGGGGTGCGCATCGCCCGTGAGACGGGCGATTTCCGGTTGTTGAGCCGCCGGGCCCTGACCCACCTGGCGTCGCTGCGGGAATCGCACCGGTTCCTCCGGGGACTTGTGCCATGGATCGGGCTGGCGCAGACCCGAGTGCTCTATGATCGCGCCGACCGCGTCGCGGGGCGGACCCACTTCCCCCTGCACAAGATGCTGGTGCTGGCCTTCGATGGCATCGCGTCGATGTCGGTGGCCCCGCTGCGCCTGGCCTTCCTGATGTCGGTCCTGCTCTTCGCCGTGTGCGTGGGATATATCGCGATCACGTTGATCAAGTTCTTTGTGTATGGGGTGCCGATGGTCCCCGGCTGGACTTCCCTGATGGCCACGATCACGATCTTCGGGACCATCCAGCTGGTGATGCTGGGCATCTGTGGCGAATACATCGGGCGCATCTACGAGCAGGCCAAACAACGGCCAAATTACCTCATCGGGGAAATAATATCTGGGGCCGCCACCGATCGGGCGGAACCCGCGCAAGTGGATACCGGGAGGGGGGCATGACCGCGGGCGACGGAGGTCTCCACGCAGAAGAGGCATTCCACGACGCATGGGCGGCGGGCGAGCGGGTCGAGGATATCCCGCTCGACGCGATGTTCGAGGGTTGCACGGCCCTGGAACATAGGCACATCCTCCGCCGGCTGGGGGATCTCCGGGGGAGGCGCCTGCTGGACGTGGGGTCCGGGCTGGGCGAGGCGTCGGTGTATTTCGCGAAGCGGGGCGCGTCGGTGACGGCATCGGATGTCTCGGGCGGGATGCTGGATTTTGCCGAGCGGTTGGCGGCGCACCACGGGGTGTCCATCGGGCGGGCGCAGGCGGCGGCCGACCGGCTGCCTTTCCCGGACGAGTCCTTCGACGTCGTGTACGTCGCCAACGCGCTGCATCACGTGCCGGACGTGGCGGCCGCCGCCAGGGAGGCGCGCCGGGTCCTGCGGACGGGCGGGACCTTCGTCTCCATCGACCCCATCGCCTACAACCCCGCCATCAACATCTATCGGCGCATGGCCATGGGTGTCAGGACCGAGGACGAGCACCCGCTCCGCCGCTCCGACGTCCGGACGATCTGTTCCATGTTCGCCGAATCCGAGGTGCGCATGTTCTGGCTGCTAACGCTTGTGCTGTTCGCCAAGTTCTATTTCGTGGACCGGGTGGATCCTAACGCGGATAGGTATTGGAAGCGGATCTTTCGCATGGAGCGCGACATCCGGAGGTGGTTTCGGCCGCTGGTCTCCTTGGATGCCGCGCTGCTGCGGCTCGTGCCCCCGCTGGGATGGTGGTGTTGGAACGTGGTGGTGGTGGCTAGGAGGTGATGGCGCCGGTCGATGTCGGTGCTGGCCACGGCAGGTCGCGCGATCGCCCACTTTGTCCCGGTCCACCACGGACGCGAAGCAAGGGATTTCTTCTGGGAAAATCCACCGACCTTGGGCACGGTTTGCCCGTGATGGAACGCGCAGGGAAGAGCGATGCCGGAGGGAGCGGTGCCTGGCGATCCGGCGACCACCGGGACGGTGCCATGACGCCCGCCGTTGAGATCCCCGGCGGTGCGCCAGCCGGGCCGGACGTGCGCCGGGGACTCATCTGCACTGCGACGTATAACGAGGTCGACATCATCAGCGACCTCGTCTTCTCCGTGGCGCGCGCGGCACCGGATTGCGACATCCTCGTCATCGATGACGCCTCCCCCGATGGCACGGGGGCGCTCCTCCGCGAGCTGCGGGAGCAGCTGCCGCGGCTGATCGTGATCCACCGCCCCCACAAGATGGGGATCGGCTCGGCCCACCAACTCGCGATCCGCGTCGCCACCGGCGGCGGGTATCGGTTCCTAGTCACCCTGGACGCGGATTTCTCCCACGACCCCGGCGACGTGCCGCGGATGATCCGGGCGGTCGGGGAGAGCGATTTCGTCATCGGCTCCCGCTTCGCCAAGGGGGGGCGGTATGACTACCGGGGCATCCGGAGACTCCTGAGCGCCGGGGCGAACCTCTTTGCGCGCACCCTGCTCCGGATCCCGTTGCGGGAGACCACGACGTCCTTCAGGGGGTATTCGCGCCCGCTGCTCCAGCATCTCGCGCGGCACGCGAAGCTGCACGACGGGTATTCGTTCTTCTTTCTGACCGCCGCGCTGGCGGCGCGGTTCGGCCGGCACCTCGAGATACCCATCCACTTCCACGACAGGCGGGAGGGCGCGACCAAGATCTCCCAGAAGGAGATCGGCGTCGCGGCGCTGCGGCTGATCCGCGCGTGGTGGCGGGATCTGGTGGGGCGACCGATCTGTGACATGGCCCCGGACGGTGCGCCCGAGGAATCGACGCCCTGCCCGTCCTGCGGCGCGGTGGAGCAGGCCCTGCGGTTTCCGGAACGCCGGCCCCCGGGGCCTGCGCCCGATGCCGTCGAGCGATTCACGTGCTCCTCGCCCATGCACGGGAGCCATGCCGCGATCGTGGAGTGCCTGCGCTGCGGGTTGGCCTTTTCGGCGCCGATGCCCCCGGATGCCGAACTCGACAGGATATACGCCCGGGTCGAGGACGGCCGGTACGTGGAGAATCTGGCGGCGCGGGAACGGACCTTCCGGTACAATTGGGGGAGGGTCAGGCCGCTGTTCCCGCCGCCGCGGCGCCTCCTGGACATCGGCTGCCACTGCGGCGGTTTCCTGAAGCTCGCTCGCGAATCCGGGTACGATGTCGAGGGGCTGGAGCCATCGGCGTGGTCCGCGCGCTATTGCCGCGAGACGCTGGGGATCCCGGTGCAGGAGGCGACGATCGGCGCGTCGAGGTACGACCCGGGCACCTTCGACATCATCACGGCCTGGGATGTGCTCGAGCATCTCAGGGCCCCCGGCCGCGACCTCGAGAAACTCAATGCGCTGCTGCGGTTGGGCGGGAAACTGATCTTCTCGACACTGGATGTCGGCAGCCTGTACGCGAGGGTCCTCGGGGAACGGTGGCCATGGTATATCGATATGCACCTGCTGTATTTCGATGGGATCACCCTTGCCAATGTCTTGCGCGAGGCCGGCTTTCATGTGGCAAGGACCCTCACCTATCGGCATATCGTCACGCTGGACTACGTCCTTTACAAGTTGGGAGCAATGGGAATCCCTGGGGCGAAGCTCGCCCAGGGCCTCATCCCGAGAGGCACCTTGCGGCGGATCATGGTTCCCTTTTTCTTCGGCGACATCACGCTGACGATATGCACGAAGGTGCGAGAGACGGGATGAGCGAGGTCGAGGGGATCGGACCTGGGGCAGGTTGCGGCGCGCGTGGTCTCTTAAGGGGAACTTTGCTTTTCGGCGCACTGTCCGTGCTTTTGGGGGCGGGCATCTTCATAGCGACGCTCGATGTCCACCCGGTGGTCCGGGACCGGGGGCGCTACGTCAATCTCCCGGATGGTGTGTACTACATGGTTCTGGCGCGAGAGTTCTGGGGGGATGGGGACCGCGGCGTCTACCGGCTGGAGACACAGAAGGACGCGCTCTCGCGGCTGTTCGGGAGGCCGATGGAGCGTTCGTTGCCGGCCAACGTGTTGCCCCCGGCATTTCTGGTGCTGCTCCCATTTGCGCTGATCGAAAATTTCGATGTCGCCTATTGCGCGTGGGTGGGCGTGTCGCTGGCGGCGTTGATCGGTGCCGCGGCGGCTCTTCGCCGGGCAGGGGCGGGGCCAGCGCGTGCCGACGCGACGCGCTGGGCGGCCCTCGGGTGCGTCCTGGTGTCGGCCGCGATGGGGGACGCCATACTCTGCGCGCAGACGACGATCATTCAGTTGGCATGCCTCATTCTTCTGCTGGCTCGCTGCCGGGCCGGGTGGTCCGATGGTTTGGTATGTGCCGCCATCAGCGCGGGATCCCTGATCGTCTTGGCGATGAAGCCCCAGTTCTTGGCGATCGGGGTAGGGCTGCTTCTCATCGAGAGGCGTTATCGGGAAGTCGGTCTTGGGATGATCGTGGTTCTGTTTTTCACCGCGATTCTGGGCGCGCGGATCGGAGTGGATTGGGTGCAGGATTACGGCTCGACGCTCCAGTTGTATCAGGGGGCGGCGGTGGGGGATGTGTACGGCGGCGCGTTTGCCAGGGAACGCATGAACATCTTTGGGGTGGCCTTCTCGGGCATCCTGGGGATGCGTGGGGCGGCGATGGGATCCTGGTGCCTGATGGGCGTGGGTTTCTGCGGGTCGGTGATGTTGGGGGTCTTTCGGCGCCGAGATGTCGGGGCGGGACCGGTCGCGTCCCGGGCACAGAAGGCCATGATGGCATCATACCTGCTTTTTTCGCCGCATTCGGGGCGCTACGAGGAGATCATGGCCGGGTTTGTCGTGGCGGCAGATATCGCTGGGACCGGGTGCCACGGGGGCCGACATAGGGCGTTGGGGCTGCTGCTCGCGCTCGGGGTGGCGCTGTTGGTCAATCGGGCCGCGCTCGGGTGGCTGCCGCAGGATCCGCTCGCCTGGTGGGTCCTGAAGGCGGTGGTCCTGACGGGTTTCGTAGTTGGCGATCGGTGGTTCGCGGGAGGGAAACGCCGTGAATGAGGACGGGGCGATGATCGCGGGACGGCTGGCGGGAGGGGGCGCGGTGCTGGGCCGGGGGCTACTGATCGCGGTCGGCCTCCCTTTTCTCCTGTCGCGGGTGTGGATGGGGGCGTTTGTCTATCTGGCGCATGCGGGGCGCCCTTTCTTGGGCGAAGTGCCCGGGGGATGGATTGGCGTGGACCACTGGTGGCTTAACCCCTGGATGACGTTCGACTCGCGCTGGTTTCTCCAGATCGCGACGGACGGATATGAGCCCTTTCTGGCGCCGTTCTTTCCGCTGTATCCAATGCTCCTAAGGTTGGCGGGTCCTGGGGAGGGCGCGATGGCTCTCTGGGGCGTCTGCATCTCGAATATCGCGCTTGGAGTCTCGGGCTGGCTCATGTATCGGCTGAGCCGTGTGGAGCAGGGGGAGACGGTGGCGAGGCTCGCGGTCTGGACTCTGATGTTCTACCCGAGCACCGCCTTCTTCAGCGCCTGTTACACGGACTCGCTGTTCCTGATGCTGCTCCTGGCGTCGCTGCTGCTGATGCGTCACGGGCTTCCTTGGACGGCAGCCTTGGTGGGAGGGCTTGCGGCGCTCACGCGAAATCCCGGTTTCCTTATCACCTTCATGCTGGCGCTTGACTACGCTCAGGCGCGCAGATTCGACTGGCGCAGGATTCGGATGGGGGAGCTCGTGCCCTGCCTCATCCCGCTTGTCTGTTTTGTCCTGTTCCAGATGTGGCTTGCGGTGAGCTTCGAATCTTGGCACGTCGGCGCCTCCACGCACGCGCAGTACTACCGTGGGTTTTCGTGGCCTTGGCAGCCGTTGGTGCTCGACCTTGCCCGAACGCTCGGCGGCGCGATCTCGCTCAACCCGCTGCTTAGCGTCGTGGCGACGATCGGCGCCCTGTCGCTCGTTTTGCTTGTCGGCCGACGGGCCCCTCTGTCGTACAGCTTCTTCACGGTTGGGATTCTCGTCCTGCACTTCTGCGTCGCCCGAACGATCCCGCCATATTCGGTGCCGGCCGCCAGATACCTCGGCGCGACGCCGTTCCCCCAGCTTATCGCGCTTGTAGTCGCGAGATCGGGCAGGGCGGGCAGGCTCGGCTTCTTCGTCGTCTATGCCCTCGCATGCGCGATCGAGAGTTACGCTTTCGGGATGAAAAACAGCATCGGGTGATGCCGAGATCCGGACAGTGGCTATTGGGGTGCTCGCGCGGCCTGGCGCGACCGTGGTGGCTGGCCCCGGATTCGAAGGTACCGCCACAGTTGGAATGCGATCGCGGCCAGCGGCGGTATCGCGGCAAGGGAGAGGCCATAGCGAAGGGGTGTCGAGGAATACGCAAAGCGGATGGCATGAGAACCGGGGGGCACCTGGATCGCTTGAACGAGGTGATTCGCCCTGAGGATAGGAACCTCGATCCCATTGATATCGGCCCGCCAACCCGGATACCAAGCTTCCGCCAGGACGAGGAATCCGCCCGTTCTTGTGGAAACCTCGAGAGTATACTGTCCCGCGCCCCATTCGGATATCACGACATCCCCGGCCGCGGGGTCGCCCGCTGGCCCCCGATCGACTGATTCCTCGAGGACGACGGTCATCGCTGGATCCCAGCCATCGGCCATGAAGGCGAGTCGGTCGAAGCGATTGGTCAGAACTATCGAATGGCCGGGCATCCAGGCCCTCGGCATCGCCCCTCCGATGTGGTACAGGACCGTGCCGTCGAACGCGCCGAGAGGGATATGGTTCTTGGGCGCAGGCCATCCAGCAGGCTGTGTCCAGACGGATGCGCCCAGCATGGCCAGGATCGGGTGCGCGCGGGACGGGAGGGCCACGATGAGGGGCTCAGCAAGCGGGCGCCGTTCGAGGGTGTTGATCAGCTCGGCGTATCGGGTCAGGATCATCGGCTCATATCCGCCCACGTGCTCGAGGCCTGCGATTCGGCCACGACCCGCCGTTTGCATGGCATCCGGACCCAGGGAGACGACGCGAAATGGTTGCGGCACGCGCGATCGTATCCCGGCGACGAGTTCTTGGGGGAAGAGCATCCGGGCGGTGTCGAAAGCCTGAAAATACCTTGAGCCGAAGAGCAGCATCTCTGAGCTAAGGGTTGCGAGCAAGGTGACCCACGTGACGGCGGGACGGAGCCTGCCGTGGGCGTGCAGGGCGAGTATCGCCGCGATCAGGGCCGCTGGCAGCGCGGAGGTAGCAAACCCGCGCCGGACGGCTTGCAGGCTCGATGCCCGAAGCGCCGGGGATGGGCATGGACCGGGAGGCTCGATGTGTTCTTTGAGGCGCATGTGATGGGCGTGATCGGTGATCTGGCGCCAAGGGCCGGACTCCGGTGACAAGAAACCGAGCGCGAGCGCTCCTGCCCCCAGCAGCATGGCGAGGGACGCGGAGGCGCCCGCGACGGGGCGCAGGGCCTGCGGCGGGCCCCGGCGCGCCGTTAGCAGGCGATGGGCACCCATGGCAGCTAGGGCTGATGCCGCGAGAAGGAATAGGTACAGGTAGCGGCTTGGCCCACGGAACAGGGTCGCGCCCGGAACCAGATGCCGGAAGACCCAGAAGATGGGGGCGTAGCGGCCCAGCGCCAGCGCAATGGCACCGACCGCCCAGACGGCCCAGAACCGTTTCTGGGGGTGGCGGAGGGTGAGCCCGACGCAGGCCAGGGCGATCGATGTGAGACCAACGTAGGCGCAAGTCTCCCATTGGTACCATCGCCCCCAATATGGGACTGATACTGCGTCGCCAAATACCGTGGGGATCACTAGGGCCAACAGGTTTTCCGGAGGCAGGGAATAGGTGGTGATGAAATCATCGCAATTGACGGTTAGCCGCTGTGACTGGGATGCCAGCTCGAACGTGGGCAGAAACTGCGGCGCGCACAGGAGCATGGCCGCAAGCACCGCCAGCCCGACACCGGCGGTCGCCCCCGTCGGCCCAAATGGACCACCGGTCCTAGAAATCGAGTGATGCAGCACCCGGGTGAAGACGGTCAGCCCGACCGCGAACGCCAACTGTGGGACTCCCGCAAGCCCGAGCATCGTGATCGCGAGCGAGAGGTAAGCCATGCGCCCGAGCGAAGGCGAAGCGAGTTGCCGTTCCATCCGCCACAGGACCGCAGGGCCCCAGGGGTAGGCCCAGACATAATTCACATGCCCGGCGTATAGATGTGTGACGAAGTAACCCGATAACATGAAAGCCGTCCCGCCAATCAGGGCCGCCGCGCTCCGCAGGCCAAGGCCAAAGCGCAACCAGCCGTAGCAGAAAAGACCCGCGAGCGCCATGTGGGCCCAGGTCATCACCGTCCAGAAGGCCGGTGATGGCAGCAACAGACCCGCCCATGACGGCGGGTAGAACACCGCCGCCTGGACGCCGGCCAAAAGGGGGAAGCCGCACAGGGTGCGCGAATCCCAGACGGGCAACCGCCCCATCCGGATCGTTTCCACGATGCCCTCGTGAACGAAGTAGAAGACATTCACCAAATCGAGCCCAAACACGGCGCGCCGTTGCGCGCACGCAGGCCCTAGCAACAGCAGCGGCGTTAAGAGAAAAAAGACCACCTTGGTCCAAAGGACGCCCTTTCGGGTTCGACCCTGTTCCTGGGAAAGGGCATCAGCCATTTTGCCAGATCCGTGACGTGACCCTATTCGAGCGCATGGCCCGTGCACTCGTCGAGCCTCTTCGCCCCAATAGACGGTCGTTTGAGTTTCAGCGGGAGAATATTTCCCAACGAGAACCGCGGCAAGTGTCAAAATTCTAGGACAATATGTAAATTAAAAAGAACATGCAACTAAAACAGTACACATTTTAAAGTCGGCCGAATGTTGGACGAAAGCGCATAAGAAGCTCCTAACCAGAAAAATAGACTTAAAAACGGAAATTTGGAACATCAATCGAAAGTCCCATTGACTGGCATGGGCTATGCTGTCGGGATCCCAAGATGTTCATGCGGCGATGCCAGTGCAGAAGGCGGGGGCAAACTCTGGTGGAATACGCCCTACTGATCGCCCTGCTCTCGGTGGCGGTGATCGGGGCGCTGACGGCCTTCTCTGGCGGCGTGCAGGACAATTTTGCCGACAGCGACAGCGAACTCCAGAAAGCTTTTCATGGGAAGTGACAGATTTCTCGCGCCTGGGGCATGGCAGGCTTGGCCGGGAAAAATTGGCAGTTAGACTGGATCGAATAGAAAGGAGGTGAGAAAAGATGAAAGCACTAGTTCTGAAGCGCAGCAAGGGTCAGACGCTCGTTGAGTACGCGTTGATCATTGCGTTGGTTTCCGTTCTTTTGATTGCGGCGCTGACGGCTTTGCGGGGAGGCATTTCGTCCTCGTTTGCAAACGCCACCGCCCAGCTGAACCCTTCCTAAGTTCCGCATGGGCGCTGCGCCCGTTTGCGGCACGCAAACGTGCTGGCTCAGGGGCGGCGGGATCTCCCGCCGCCCCATTTTTTTCGCCCGAATTCGCACTACGGGTGGTGCTGTTCTCCCATCCCGACCACGACCTGTAGGGGGTCTGGAGTGTAACGCTATGACTACAGTCTTTTTCGTTTGCAAAGGGCCGTCCCTGTTAGTAACCTGTTGATACTATGGGAAAATCGAGATCGACACTGCTCCTTCTTCTGGTGTCGGCGGCGTTGGCGGGATTGGGCCTGTGGCTGATGCAGGGGGTCATCGAAAGACGGACGAGGCAGGCACCGGCGCCGGTGGTGACGGAGGAGATGGCGAGCGTCGTTTTCACGGCCCGGGACATCGCGATGCGGACGGAGATCCGGGGGGATATGCTGACGGTCCGGGAAATTCCGCGGAAGGCGCTGACGGCGATGGGCATCGAGGCGGATGTGTACACGACGCCGGACGAGACGGCGGCGCTCTTTTCGAAGGTCCCGATGGTGAAGGACGAGATCCTGCGCCGCAGCAAGCTGACGACGCGGGAGGAGGCGACGGCGCTGAGCTTTCGGATACCGGAGGGCAAGCGGGCCGTTACCGTGAGCATCGAGGAGGCCAAGGCCGTGGGCTATGCGATCGTGCCGGGGGACCGCGTGGACGTGATCGGGTTATTTGACATCGAGGAGGAGGGCCAGCAGTCCGTGCAGCAGACCCAGACGGTGCTGCAGGACGTCGAGGTGCTGGAGATCAACGTGGGCAACACGCCGAACCAGACGACGAGCACGCGACCGGTGGCGACGCTGGCCGTGACGCCGGAGCAGGCCGAGGTGCTGGTGCTGACCGAGCTCTCGGCGAGGATACACTTCGCGCTGCGCAATTTCAGGGATACCGCGGAGGTGCAGTCCGATGGCACGTCGATATCGGAGGTGCTGGGGCGGACCGCCGCACCGACCATCTCCGACGTGCCGGCGCCGAAGCAGGGGCCAACCATCGAGATATTCAGCGGATCGAGCCGGACTAGTGTGTCCGTGCCCCGCTGAGGTGCAGGGAGACCATCATGAAGACGAACTGTTTGAAACGAGTGGGGCGCCCCGTCGCGGCGGCGTTCGCCGGGTGGCTGCTCGGCCCCGCCGCCTGGTGCCAGGCCCCTCCCCAGCCCCCCCAGGCGGCGCTGCCGGCCCAGCCGGTGGTGCAGGCGGCGCCTGCGGGCCCCGCCGCCCTGACGGTCGAGGCGGCCGAAGCACCCAGCCAGATGTACGCCGCCGGCGAGCCGGAATCGATCCAGATCTTCCTGGGCGAGTCCCACAAGTTGACGGTCGTCGGGGTCGAGCGCGTCGTGATCTCGGATCCCGAGATCGTCGAGGTGGTCCCGGTGACCACGGAGGTGCTGATCCTGAACGCCAAGAAGCCGGGCACCACGATCATCACGCTTTTCGAGCAGGGGCAGGAGCGCCAGCTGCGGGTGCTGGTCGCCCACAACGACCTGGCCCTGGCGATGCGCGTCAAGAACGCGATCGGCTATCCCGGGGTCAACGTCCTCATCGCCGAAGAGAACATCATCCTGGAGGGGGAGGTCGAGGACCAGGACGAGCGCAACCGGGCGGTCTCGATCGCCTCGGCGTTCCTCTCCGCGGTGCGCCCGTCCGCGGCCCAGACCACCGGGGCCGCCAACGTGTACAACACCACCCAGTTTCCCGCCGGGGACAGCACGGGCGAGGGTGACGTGGCCGATGCCACTTCCTACACGCAGCCCACGCCACAGGGGATCTTGGATTTCATGCGCATCCGAAACCAGAAGCAGGTCCGCCTGCGCGTCGTGGTCGTGGCCTTCACCAAGCAGGGGTCGAAGGACTTCGGCATGCGGTTTGGCGATCAGGTGACCTACGGCGTCAACTACATCGAGAACATTCCCGGCCCGGGCGCGGGTGGCCAGTGGCTGGGTGACCAGGTGCGCAACCTGATTCATGGGACCGTGGTGGCCGAGGGGAGCGACGTGGCCTACACCGTGACGCTCCGGACCCTCGAGACCAGCGGCGATGCCAAGATCCTCGCCAAGCCGGTACTGGTGACCCTCGATGGCGCCGAGGCGTCGTTCCTGGCCGGCGGCAAGGTCATCCTCTCTACCTCCTCGATCATCGGCGGCATCTTCCAGACCACGACCCAGACCGAGGAGTTTGGCGTCAAGGTCTTCTTCCGTCCCAAGATCATGCCGAATGGCAACATCAACCTGTTCGTCACGCCCAAGGTCTCGGAGATCCCGGTGGAGTTCGCGGACGGCTCCTTCCGCATCGACTCCCGCAACACCCGGAACAACGTGGAGGTGCGCCCCGGCGACACGATCGTGCTCTCGGGCCTATTCCGGGTGGACGAGGACTTCAACCAGACCAAATTCCCCTGGCTGGCCGACATCCCGATCCTCGGCTACCTGTTCAAGAACACGGTCCGGGGCAACCGCTTTTCCGAGGTGATGTTCCTGGTGACACCGGACATCGTGCAGAGCCCGATGTACGCCGCGGTGGACGGGACGATGGAGACCGAGATGGGCGAGACCAAGGGCATGCTGCAGCGCGGGCGCGTCTTCGGCACCGCGAACCCCGAGATGGCCTCGAAGGGACCCCGGTTCGAGCCGAGGTCCTACGCCGCCGCCATGCCGATGACGCTCGCCGAGGCGGAGCGCGATGCCCGGATCGCCCGAGGCCAAGCCGGTCCCTACACCGTCGAAGAAATCCCCCTTGAGCAGGCGTCGGCCCGCCCGGCCGCCGTCCGCCGCGCCGCGACGCCCAAGAAGGTCGCGGCCCCGGCACCGCCACCCGCCCCGGTTCCCGCGACGCCGCCGTCGGCACCCGCCGCGCCGGCCCCGGCCCCCGGAACGATTCAGGAAATCCCGATGGCCGAGGTGCCTCCCGCCCCGGCGCCGCCCCCGCAGGTTGTGCCGCCCGACGCCATGCCGGCGCCGGCGGCGGATGTGCCGCTAAACAATCTCCCAAGGCCGACGGCACCCACCTTGCGGCCGCGGTAGTGACGCCGATGGCCGCGATCTCCCTCGTCAACGACGACGAGCTCCAGTGCGCACAGATCCGGGATGCCGTGGCTTCCCTGGGCGCGCACCAGATCGTCAGCGAGTCTCGCACGGGGCAGGAGGCCCTATTCATGCTGGCCTCCGCCCGGTGCGACATCGCCTTTGTCCGGGTGAATCTGCCCGACATGAGCGGCCTCGACCTCGTCGCCAACCTCGTCGCGCGGAAACCCTCGCTCCAGTTCGTCCTGACCCTCGATGGGGACGAGCGCGCCGACGTCTGGCAGCGCATCCTCCAGCTCGGGCTGCGCAACGTCCTCACGCCGCCGCTCGACGCCGAGTCCATCCGCCAGGCCACCGAACAGTGCCTCCAGGCGGTCCCCTCGACGGAGACGGCGCGCCGGACCGCGGCGGAGGGCAGCTATCTGGTGACGGTCGCCTCGGCCCGCGGCGGCGTCGGCAAGACCCTCGTGGCCTCCAACCTCGCCGCCTGCCTCGCGCAGTGGAGCACCAGCGTCACGCTGGTCGACTTCAGCGGCCACCCGAACGACTTCTCCGTCGTCCTCGACGCCGTCCCGCGAAATACCATCGCCGACCTGCTCAACGCCGGGGAGCAGATCGACGCGGAATTTCTCGAGACCCTGACGGCGGAGCACCCCCTCGGGCTCCGTTTCCTCGCCTCGCCATCCCAGGAGTTTGACATCGCCGAATTGACCAAGCCGTTGGCCCGCGACGTGGCGGCAAACCTGCGCCAGATCTCGGACTACGTGATCATCGACACGGGGCGGCCAGACGCCCCCGCCACCGAGGCCTCCCTCTCCGAGTCCGATCTCGCCTTCGTCCTGACCACCCGCGACGTCGTCCGGCTCCTGGCCACGCAGCAGTTCATCAAGCGCCTCGGGGAGTGGGACGTGGCGCCGGAGAAGATCAAGGTCCTGGTCAACTCCGCCGAGGTCGGCGCCGAGATCTCGGACGGGGAGATCGAGTCGATCCTGGAGCACCCGGTCGCGGCCTACCTGCCCTCCAACCCGGAGCCGGCGACCTACTCGATCAACAGCGGCAAGCCCCTCACGATCAGTGACCCGAAGCAGCCGCTGGCCGTCGTGCTGACGAAGGTCGCCGAGCTCACCTTCAACCGCTGGGCCGACACGCATCGAAAAAAGGAAGAGGCGAAGAAGACCTCCGGGCGGCTCGGCAAAGCGCCGCCGGCGCCATCCGGGGGTGCCCGATGGGGACAGCGATGAGACACCGGCACCGGCCTAGCCACGCAGGTCTTGCACACGGGAGGGTGCGGGGATAACTTTCCCGCACGGGGAGCACGCGGTGGCACTTGTCAACCCAGCCCAGATGCACCAGCAGGCCCGCGGCCAGGGAGCCGGGCCGGCCCGCCCTCCCGCCGCGCCCGCCGACCCGCGAGGCCCCAAGGCAACCGTCCGCGACCCCTCCTACGAATTCTGTCTCAAGTTCAAGGAGCAGGTCCTCCCCCACCTCATACAGAACATCGACCCGCGCCTGCTCCAACCGGGCAACGAGCAATTCCTCAGGGCCCGCATCGAGGAACTGGTCGACGAGCGCCTGCGCTCCGAGCGCATCCCGATCGGGCGCCACCTGCGCGCCCGGCTCCTGACCGAGATCGTCGACGAGATGGTCGGGTTCGGCCCGCTGGAGCCGCTCCTGCGGGACGAAGACATCATGGACATCATGGTGAATGGGCCCTTCAGCGTCTATGTCGAGCGGGCCGGCAAGGTGGAGTTCTCCGACGTGAAGTTCATGGATGACGCGCACGTCCGGCGCGTCATCGATAAGATCATCTCGCCCCTCGGCCGGCGCATCGACGAGGCCAGCCCCATGGTGGACGCGCGCCTTCCGGACGGCTCCCGCGTCAACGCGATCATCCCGCCCCTGACCCTCAACGGCCCCACCATCACCATACGCAAATTCCGCGCCGATCCCCTCCGGATCGAGGACCTCCTGCGCTTCAAGAGCCTCTCTCAGGGCATGGCCCTGTTCCTCGCGGCGGCGGTCCGCGCCAAGATGAACGTGCTGATCTCCGGCGGCACCGGCTCGGGCAAGACGACGATGCTCAACATCCTCTCCTCCTTCATCCCGAACAACGAGCGCATCGTCACCATCGAGGACGCCGCGGAGCTGCGGCTGCAGCAGGAGCACGTGGTGCGGCTGGAGAGCCGCCCAAAGAACATCGAGGGCAAGGGAGAGGTCACCATCCGGGACCTCGTCCGTAACTCCCTGCGCATGCGCCCGGACCGCATCATCGTGGGGGAGTGCCGCGGGGGAGAGGCCCTCGACATGCTGCAGGCGATGAACACCGGCCACGACGGCTCGATGACCACGCTGCACGCCAACACCCCGCGCGATTGCCTGGCCCGCGCCGAGACGCTGGTGATGATGGCCGGCATGGACCTGCCCCAGCGCGCCATCCGCGAGCAGATCGCCGCCGCCATCGATTACGTCGTGCAGACCACCCGCCTGGCCGACGGCAGCCGCCGCGTCACCAGCGTGAGCGAGATCCAGGGGATGGAGGGACAGACCATCACCATGCAGGAGCTCTTCCGCTTCGAGGCCAAGGGGGTCACCGCGGAGGGCCGGATCTATGGCGAGATGAAGGGGACCGGGATCATCTCGCGGCATCTCGACAAGTTCAAGCGCATGGGCTCGCCCGTGCCCACCGACGTGTTCCAGAGCGCCATGGAGATCTGACCGCATGATGGGCATCGACCTGAACCTGTGGATCATCGGCCTGCTGCTCTTCGCGGGGGCCGCGATCTTCCTGTTCACCATCCAGGCCTCCTTCACCGGCGGGGACGACAGCGTCAAGAAGCGCCTGATCCAGCTCCAGAAGGAGCGCGCGGCCACGCAGAAGGAGGTCGCCCCGGAATGGGAGAAACTGATCAAGGAGGAAGAGGCCAAGCAGCGCATCGATATCTCCCGGGTGATCGCGAGGGTCACGGGCGCCTCCTACGTCGAGCGGCTGGATCGCTCGCTGGCCGAGGCGGACATCCCGATGCGCTGCTCCGAGTACCTCCTCATGCGGCTCCTGCTCATCGTCGCCCCCCTGCTCCTCTTCGGGTTCGTCTTCCGCAACATCATGATCGGCGCATTCTTGGCGGTGGTCGCCCTCCTGGTCCCGCCGCTCATCGTGAAGTCCCGGTCCCGCGCCCGCATCGACAAGTTCAATAACCAGCTGGCGGAATTCCTCGTCCTCCTGGTGAACGCCCTCCGCGCCGGGCAGACCTTCCTGCAGGCCGTGAATCACGCGATCAAAGAGTCGCCGGAACCGATCGCCTCGGAGTTCAAGCTGCTGATCCAGGAGACCAACCTGGGCCTGCCGGTCGAGGCGGCATTCCAGAATCTGGTGCAGCGGGTCCCCAGCCCGGATCTGGACATCACCGCCACGGCCTTCCTGATCCAGAAGAACATCGGCGGCAACCTGGCCGAGGTGATGGAAAAGGTGGCGGCCACGATCCGCGAGCGGGTCAAGCTGCAGGGGCAGATCCGGGTGCTCACGGCGCAGGGGGCGCTGTCCGGCTGGATCGTCGGGCTGCTGCCGATCGGCCTTGGCTTCGTGCTCTATGGGATGAACCCCGATTACATCGGGCTACTGTTTTCGACCGAGAAGGGGCGTTTATTGCTGGGCGTCGGCGCGACGATGCAGCTCATCGGCGTGCTGATGATCCGTAAGATCATCACCATTGACGTCTGATGGAAACCACGCTGATCATCGCGGGCGTCTGCTTCTGGCTGTGCCTCTTCCTCGTGTTCCGGGCGATGTTTGCCCCGGCGGCGAAGACCGTCTCGGTGGCGGAGCGGGTCAGGAAGGTGCACCGCGGGGCCGTGGTGCGCGACGAGCAGGAGCTGGAGCGGAGCTTTTTCGAGCGCGTCCTGATGCCGATGGCGGACACGTTCTCCGGCATCTTTGGGAGGTACACGCCCGCGACCATCACGCAGGATTCGGCGAAGCTGTTGGCCGAGGCGGGGCTCACCAATCTGCTGAGCGGGGCGCAGCTGGCGGGATTCAGCTGGATCCTCTTCCTGACGATCCCGACCGTGATCTGGGTCGCCTATCTGGCGAGCCCGATGTCATTCGCGTTCAAGCTGGCGGCCGTCGTCGTGGGCGGCCTGATCGGGCTGCGCCTTCCCAGCATCCTGCTCCGGATCCGCGCGAAACGCCGCAAGGAGCAGATCGTCAAGTCGTTGCCATTTGCCTACGACCTGCTCGGGATCAGCGTGGAGGCGGGGATGGGCTTCGACGGCGCGATCGCCGCCGTCACCGAGCGATCGCACGGGCCGCTGGCCGAGGAGTTCTCCCGGACGCTGACGGAGATACGGCTGGGCAAGCCACGGGACCAGGCGCTCGGCGACCTCGGCGACCGGACGGGGGTCGAGGACCTGAAGAGCTTCGTGGCGGCGGTGTCGTTCATCTCCAATCTGGGCGGCAGCCTGACCGACGTCCTCCGGGTGCAGTCGGAGGCGATGCGCGTCAAGCGGCGCCAGCGGGCCGAGGAGAAGGCGATGAAGGCGCCGGTCAAGATGATGATCCCACTGGTGTTTTTCATATTCCCCGCGCTTTTCGTGGTGATCCTCGGGCCGGCCCTGATCTTGATCCAAGACAACATCGTCACCCAGTGATGGGCCCGGGCGGGGAGGAGGGGAAAATCGTGGGACCAAGACCGCTGCTGGCCGTGGACCTGACGCGGGGCACCACCCTGGGGGACCGCATCGGGCTCGCCGCCGACCCTTGGGCGCGGATGAGGGGCTTGCTCGGCCGCGAAGGGCTGGGGGATGGGGAGGGCCTCTGGATCCGCCCGACGAACTCCATCCACATGTTCTTCATGCGTTTCGCGATCGACGCCCTGTTCCTGTCGCGCGATCTGCGCGTGGTCGGCATCGTGCACGATCTGCGGCCGTGGAAGATGGCGGGCCCGGTGTGGGCCGCGCGATCGGTCTTGGAGTTGCCAGCGGGGACCCTGGCGCGGGCGGGGTGCGCCCTGGGCGACCGGCTCGAGATCCGGCCCACGGAGGTCGCCGGCTGATTGATCGCTCCGCTGCATGGCCTCGTGCACGTAGGTTGGATAACAGCACGAGGCGCCATCGTTCGTCTGCGTCGTGCCCGCGTTGCTCGTCACAAAGCAGCCGATGTTGAGCTTATGCCCATATTTCAGGCAGCGCTCGAAGACTGTGTCCATCTTTTCAAAGTGATATTCGCCGGGGCCAGTCTCATGCGCGTCCCATCCCACGCGGACCATCGCGTCCACCGAGTGCGGGCTGACGCGCGCCGCGTGGCTCGAGGGCGGCGATTGTCAGAACGAATACATCGGTAGTCCCTCCGTCGTCATTTTGCCGAGCGGGACCTATCTCGCCTCGCGCGATATTTTCGGCGGCGGGACAACCGCGAACAAGGTGTTCTATCACGAGTCGAAAGACAGGGGTGCGAGCTGGACGAGGATCTCGGGACTGCGTGGGTATCACCCGATGGGGATGTTCGTCCATCGGGATATTCTCTATGCCATGGGTGTCCGGGTTCTTCCCAAGAAGAAGAGCTGGGTGATCCTGGAATGCAACCGAACGATATGGAGATCCTGGAGAGAGGGGAACACATCCATATTCCCCGTAACAGCCACTTCAATGGCACGGCCGCCCTGTTTCCGCCGGCGATACGGTGACGAATTCCGGTAGCGAGGGGCTCACGCCCGCTCGAGGCGAAAGAGCGTGATCTCAGGTCGGACGTTGAAGCGGACGCGGATGAGGTGCCCGATGCCGCGGTTGATGTACATGCGACGTCCACCGGAGAGAGCGAACGCGCCCGCGCTGTAGCGGCGATTTTGGACCGGCAGGAGCGGGGGCGGGAGAAACGGGGGCTTGCATTGTCCGCCGTGGGTATGCCCCGCGAGGATCCAGCCGGAATAAGTGTGCCACCCCGGCTGGTCGGCGGTGTCGGGGTTATGGCTGAGCGCCAACGACGGGCGGCGCGGGTCGAGCGCACCGAGCGTTCGCTTCAGATCGAAGCGCCCGGCCCACATGTCATCCAGGCCGGCGATCTGGAGGCCATCCACCTCGGCGACCTCATTGCGGAGCACGCGCACACCCGCCTCGCGGGCCATGTCGGCGACGCGGCCAGCAATCCGGGCATTGGCCCAGCGCGGCCCATAATCATGATTCCCCAAGATGCCAAAGGTGGCGCGGGCGCCCAAGGCCAACCGAGGGAATACGCGGCGCGCGCGCGCGAAATCGTCGTCCTCGTGGCTTCGAAAATCGCCCGTGTACACGATGATCTCTGGCGATAACTCCCTCGCCCTATCGAACGCCTGAAGGATGTACGCGTCGTCCACCCGCGGCCCCACGTGCAGATCGCTCAGCTGCGCAAGCCGGGTCCCGACGAGACGATCTGGCAGACCCGCGATCGGCAGGCGGCGCTCGACCACCTCAAGCCAGTGCGGCTCGAATCGCCACGTGTACAGGCCGACCCCTGCCCCGATGAGGGGCGCTGTCATCAGTGCGCGAAGAAACCCTCGCCGGGTCACCTGGCTGTGATCACTCATCGGGCGCTGATTATGGCACGCCTTTCGCGTGAGCACAGCCCATCGATCTCCGCCGTTTCTATGCCATTTTGCGTCAGCAGTCGGCGGTGCGGCGCATGCTTGTCGGGGCTTGTGCGGGGACGGAACTCTGGGAACATCAGGGGATGGACGGTGTGGCGGTTTTGGTTGGGATCACCCTGATCGTTCTCATCATCGTGTTGCCGATCGCCGCGATGGTGACCGCCGCGCGCGCGAGAAGGGGCAACGATGAATTGCTGTGGCGAATTTCCCGCCTGGAATCCCGCATCGGGGATCTGGAGCGCCATGGTGCGTCGATTCCGCCCAGGGCGGGCCTCCCTGCCCCGGAGCCCGTCCCGGTCCCTGAGCCCGAACCAGCCGCGGCGCCGCACGCGCCGCCGCCCAAGCTAGCGGCCCCACCTCCGGCACCACCGGTCATCGCCGCGCCGCCGGCAACCCGCCCTTCTTCGGCATCCGCGGAGCCGCCGGCCGCGACCGCGCGCGAGTTCGACTGGGAGCAGTTCCTGGGAGTCAAGCTCTTTGCATGGCTGGCGGGCTTGGCCGCGCTTTTCGGCGCGGTCTTCGGACTCAAGTACTCGGTCGAGCACGGATGGGTACCGCCTGCGGTACGCGCGGCCTTCGGCTTTTTGGCGGGCGCGGGCGCGCTGGCCGGCGGCTTTTTCGCGATCCGGCGCCGCTTCGAGATCACGGGTCAGGCGCTCTGCGCCACGGGCGTCGTCATCCTCTATTCCGTCACCTTCGCCTGCAAGGCCCTCTATCGGTTCGAGTTCTTTTCCACCGGCCCGACCTTCGCCGTGATGGTGCTCATCACCGTAACCGCCTTTCTCCTGGCGGTGCGATTGCCGTCGCAGGCGGTGGCGATACTGGGGTTTTTTGGGGGTTTCCTCACGCCGGTCCTGGTCTCCTCTGGCTTCGACAACCCGCTTGGGCTCTTTGGCTACATCGCCCTGCTGGACATGGGACTGCTGGCGGTGGCGCTGCACCGCCGGTGGCACTATCTCGCGCTACTCGCGGCGGTGGGCACGGCGGCCATGCAGATCGGCTGGGCCGAGGCTTTCTTCTCGGTGTCCAGGCTGCCCACCGCCGTCACCGTCGGCGCATTCTTCGTGGCGCTGTTCGCCGTGGCCGCCGGCGTCGCACGGAGGCGGGGCGAACAGAACAAGTGGCTCACCGGATCGGCCTTCATCCCGGCCGCGCTGGCGATCGCCTTTGCCCTCTACTTCATCTCGCTGCCCGGCGCCGCTGCTAGGCCGGCCTGGATTTTCGCTCTCGTGCTGGTGGCCGACATCGCCGCGCTCGCGCTGGTGCTCATGGACCCGGCCGTCGCGAGGGCCCATGTCGCCGCCGCGGTGGCGGCATTTGCCACCACGGCCATTTGGATCGGCGCCGCCGCCACGACCGAGCTGCTGCCCTGGGCGCTTGGCTTCGTGGTGCTGCTGAGCGCGCTGCACGCCGGCTTCCCTTTCGCCCTCCGGCGGGTGCGGCCCGGATATGTCGCCGGTGGCTTGAGCGGCGCGCTCTGCTGCCTGGGGCTCGTGGTCGTGCTGGTTCCCGTTCTCAGCATGGACGACGTGGGAGCGTGGATGTGGCCGGTGGTCCTGCTCTTGGACCTCATCGTTCTGGCGGCCGCGGCGACTTCGGGCACCCTCCTGGCGCTGGCTGGCGCCGTCGCGCTCACGTTCTTGACGCTGGGTGCGGCCATACTGCGGTCACCGGCGGTGCACGTCCACGCGCAGGCGGGCACGCTGGAGCTCTGGCTGGTCGCCGGCTTCGCCTCCCTCTTCTGCGCGGCATCGGTCTGGCTGTTGCGGCGGGCCGATGCCCGCTCCGCGGCCGACGGCATCCGGCCGCCGCCATGGGCCCGCCATCTTCCCGGGCTCTCGGGCGCCACGCCGTTTGCGCTGCTGGTCATGCTCATTTTCAAGCTCGGGCCGCCCAACCCGGGCGAGATCTTCGGCGTGGCGTTCCTGCTGGCGCTCTTGCTGCTGGGACTCACCGCGCTCTCGCGGCAGGGGATGCTCGCGCTCGCGGCATTCCTCGGCTGCCTGATGGTGGAGTACACGTGGTTCAGCGGCTGGTTCCGGGGCGGGGAGCACCGCGCCGCACTGGCCGGTTTCGCGATCTTCGCGGCGCTTTTTCTGGGATTTCCGTTCGCCGTGCGCCGCCGTGTCCTGGACATCCAGGTGCCGTGGGCGGTGGCCGCGCTCTCGCTGCCGCTGCACTTCATCCTGTTGCGCGGCGGCATCGACGCCGTCTGGCCCAACGACATCCCCGGGGTTTTGGCGATGCTCTTCGCGCTCCCGCTGTTGGCCGGCCTGATGCTGTTGCTCAGATGGATTCCGGCGGACGCCGGTTTCCGGCTCAACCGCCTGGCCTGGTTCGCGGGCGCCGCCCTGTTCTTCGTCACCCTGGTGTTCCCCCTTCAATTTCAGAAGCACTGGATCACGATCGGCTGGGCGCTGGAGGGCGCCGCGCTCCTGTGGCTTTTCCACCGGCTGCCGCATCCGGGCCTGCGCGTGACCGGCATCGCCCTGCTGGTCGCGGTTTTCGTCCGACTGACGTTCAATCCCGCGATTTTCGATTATGCCCCACGGGGCGAGCATCCCATCCTGAATTGGATCCTCTACACGTACGGCATCGCCGCGGCGGCCTGCTTCGCCGGCATGAGGCTCCTGGCGCCTCCCCGGGAGCGGGTGCTCAACATCGATGCCCGGGCGCTCGTCGGCGCCATGGGGACGATCCTGGCGTTCTTGCTGATGAACCTCGAGATTGCCGACTACTTCGCCCCGGCGGGTGCGGCGCTGCATCTGAGTTTCAGCGGCAACCTGCCGCGCGACATGTCCTACACCATCGCCTGGTCGCTCTTCGCGCTGGCGCTGCTGGTGATCGGCATCTCGCGGGGCATTCGCGCCGCCCGGTATGCGGCGATCGCCCTTCTGGGCGTCGCCCTCCTGAAGCTCTTCATTCACGATCTCGCCAGGCTCGACCAGCTCTATCGCGTGGCGGCGTTCATCGCGGTCGCCGTCATCGCCTTCGCCGCGTCGTTCCTCTTCCAGCGCTTCCTCCGCGGCACGGATAAGGAGCTACCATGAACTTGCGTCCCGCCGCACTCCTCGCCTGCATCCCATTCGCCTTTGCCCCGGCGGCCGCTGCGGCCGCGGCGCTGGACACCGCGCCATGGGAGATGCGGCAGGCCTTTGAGATGCCCACCACCGGCGCGGCCAAGATCACGCTTCCCGCAGACGCCCTGGATGCCGCGCGCCCCGATCTCGGCGACCTGCGCCTCCTGGATCCCGCGGGCGGGGAGGTCCCGTTCGCCATCCTTCACGCCGAGCCCCCCATCCAGGGCCGCCAAGTGCCCCAGCCGCTCTCGGCGCGACTGCTGGACTCAAGCACGGTGCTGGAGATTGACCTTGCCGAACCCCAGCCCGTTTCGCGCGTCCTGCTGGAGACCCCCGAGCAAAGTTTTGTCAAGGGCGCCACCGTCGATGTGGCCGATACAGGAAGGCGCTGGCGCAGGCTCGCCTCTGATCTCCTCATCTTCCGCCATGCTTCGGGGGCGGGGCAGCTTTCGCTCGATCTGGACAACCGGCCCGTCTCCTCGATCCGCATCACCATCGACGATTCGAAGAGCGGCCCCGTGCCGTTCTCACGGGCCGTGCTGGTCATCGGCGAGCGTCCCGCGCCACCCCCGGAATCGGAGCCGATCGAGATCCTCTCCGCGGAGTCCGGCGTCGGGGAGACGCGCCTGATTCTGGACCTCGGCGCCCGCAATCGCCCGGTGGTCGGGATCGTCCTGAATCCAGAAGACGAGATATTCTCGCGGCGGGTGAGCCTCATCTCGCGCTCGGTCTCCGAGGCCGAGGCCTTCGAATCGGCCCGGCTGATTGGAACCATCAACCGTCTCCGCTTCGCGGGCGGACGCCACTTCGAAGAATTGCGCTTGTCGTTGGCCGCTCCGATCGCCGACGCGCGTATCGAGCTTTCCATCGATAACGGCGACAGCCCGCCGCTCGCGATCAAGGAGGCCTCGGTCCTTCTGCGCCCGATCCATCTGGCCTTTCTGGCCAAGGCCGCCGGCCGGTACATTCTCCTCTCTGGCCACCCCTCGGCACCGAGCCCGCGCTACGACGTGGCGGCCTTCGCCGACGACTGGCGCAAGCTGCCCGCCATATCGCCCCGCTGGAACGGCCCGGAAAGAAACCCCGGCTTCCGGCCACAGCAGCCCCCGGTCGAAATCCCGGAACTCGCCGGTGCCTTCTCGCCAAAGGAGTGGTCACACCAGCGCGCCGTCGCGATCCACCAACCGGGAGCCCAGATCCTCGATCTCGACCCCGCCGCGCTCGCCGGCGCGCGTCCGGACCTTGCCGACATCCGCCTCGCCCGCGGCGACCGACAGATCCCGTACCTCCTGGAGCGCACCCGCCTCTCGCGCTCGCTACCGCTGCCCCTCGCCGTCGCTCCCGACCCCAAGCGCCCTCGGGCCGGACGCTGGCGGCTGAAACTCCCGGCCGCCGGGATTCCCGTCTCGCGACTGATCTTCACGGTCGACGAGCCGCTATTCGAGCGGGATGTGGTGGTCTACGAGATGGTGGAAGATGGCCGCGGCCAAGGCCGGCAGCGAAGACTTGGCTCCGCTCGCTGGTTCCGGCGTTCCGCCGCCGAATCGCCGCGCCAGTCCGTCCCCTTGCAGGCGCCGCCGATATCATCCGAGCTCTTTCTGGAGATCGACCACGGCGACAACGCCGCCTTTGCGCCCGCCGCCGCGGAGGCCATCTACCCGGTGATCCGCCTGCGCTTCCGGGCGTCGGAAACCGGGGGGGCGACGCTGGCCTACGGCAACCCGCGGGCGTCGGCGCCGCGCTACGACATCCAGCTGGCCGCACAGCGGCTCCTCGCCGCCCGGGCGAACGTCGCTACACTCGCCACGCCCAAAGGCGATGTATCGTCTCGGCGCACGCCCTTCACCCTCACAGGCCGCGCGGCGCGCACCCTCTTCTGGGCCTCGCTCGGTCTCGCGGTGCTCATCCTGCTCTGGGCGGTCGCCAAGCTGTTGCCGAAGCCCCCGGACATTTCCAACAAATCGTGAACCCAGGCCGATTCGCCGCCCAAGCCCGCAGCGGCGTGCCCCATTGCTGCGGATCACGCCACCTTTCAAGCATCCGCGATTTCAACGATGCACGTCGAAATCAGGTCCGTCTCTTCAACTTGCCGCTGGTCTTCTCGACCAAGTGCCTTCGGGAGATGGCGACTACGGCAGAGAGTCCTTTCCCCGCACTGCCTAGCTAAGGTGGCGATCCTCCGGGCTGCGCTTTACGCTCATCCATCCATCCCTTGTTTCCGGTGACCTTCAGCGGCCATTTCTCGCCCCAGTCCGACAAGAAGGCCTGCGGCTCATCCTCCTCCCAGGGGAAGAAGTGCCTCTTGAACGGACTCTTCGCATGGTATTGCCCCGCCGCCAGAACGCCGGTCGAATCGGGGCCGATCCCGGAACCGCCAGTGAAACCGCACGCCCTCCAGGGGCAGCTTGAAATAGATGTGCCGGTAGTGCACGACTTCCTCTTTGGTCTCCTCCGGAACGTCATCCCCCTGGGCGGTACCGCCGAAATCCACCAGGTGGACCGGTACCTCCTTCGGCAATTTCAGCATCGCCCGCACCCGGCGGCGGACGGCCTTCACCGTCTCGGCCGTACACCACTGTGACTGGAAGCATAAAACCACCGCATTGGGATGCATAAAGCTGCCGCCTCTCGTAGGGAGGGTCGACTCCGTGACGCATGTGGAAGGAAGCATAAGGCCCCCGGAAACGGCGGGAACCCCATCGCCTCGAAGCGGTGCCTCACCGTGTGCAGCATCCGATCAAACACCGCCTCCACGATGATCGCATCGGGCCGGACGCCGCACGCATCCACGGCCCTCAAGACCGCCGCCGCGCCCATCGATTGCCCATAAAGGATCACCCGGGGATGGGGTAGATTGGCGCGGGCATAGGCGACGGCGGCAGCCACGTCCTCTGCCTCTCGGTAACCGATGGTCGTATACGATTCCGAAGAGTCCCCCGACCCGCGAAAGTCCACCAGCAAGACCGAAAGGCCAAGCTCCAGAAACGCGCTCGCCTCCCGCAGCGTGCTCGTCTTATCCCCGGCGTACCCGTGAAACAAGATCACCAGGGGGCTATCGGAGGACCCAAGACAATACCACGCCCCCAATCGAACCCCGTTGTCGCACGGGATTGTGAGGGCACGGCACTGCGGGCCGAGCGCCGAGAGTCCCAATTGCGACCGAGGCCTCGGAACGGTCACCCCGCAGATCAGCACGCGGATCTTCTCTGCGGGGTGTAGCTTCTCCGGCTTGTTCGTCCGCACCGTTCCCCCGCCGAAATGCATCATGGCGTGCGCGTGCCGATAGGCCATCGCGTTCATCGCGACGATCCCCGCGACGACGAGCGCGAACAGGCCTTTCGGGCATCGGCGAGCGATCTTCGGCACCGGTCCCATGACAAACCGATTGGAGGGAGGGAGCGTCATTCCTTTCCCAAAGTCAGGGGCTTGAGCTCTCCGCGGATGGTGGCATACAGTTCGTCAAGCCACGCGGGTATTGCGTCGGGCATTCTTGGGAACTCCCTGATTCGCAGATCAACGGGCGCGAGGATGACCTTGATGTTCCGAAGGCCGGTGTCGGCCGCAAGGACGAACAGGTCCTCGGCCACCGGGTCGCCCATGGCGAGGCATCCGACCGAGCAATCTGCGCCGTGTATCATGATGTCACTGCCGGGGGAATTCCGCCCGTCTCCGCTGGCGTGTTTCAGGTCGAAAGCATTGGGATAGTTGAGTCGCAGGGACAGGTGGAATGCGCTGTTGGGATTGAGGGATTCAATTGCGTAGATCCCTTCAGGGATCTGCATGTCTCCCTCCCGAAGTTTGGGGCCCAGGCGTCCGCTCGTGCCCAGGATCGGATACGTCCGGATGCGCGAGAAACGAACGCCCGCCTCATTCCTGGCCCAGACTTCGAGCACCTCTTCATCCTTCAATCCAACAAGGGCGATCTCCGCGGGAGGATAGCGCACTCCTGCGGCGTCGAAGTGAGGCCGCATCCGCTCGCGAGCCGCCGCGCCGTATTGCCGGACCCGATCGGCGACGGTCGCTCTTCCATCGACGGCGTGCCCCAGGGGCGAAAGCGCCTGGCGGATCTTCTTCTTGAATGGCAAAGCCATGAGCACAAGCGCGAGCACCAGCAGGAGGAGGTGGATCCTCTTGATCGGTTTCAAAATATCTTATCCGTGGTTCCCGTACTTCGCCAGTGTCGCGCGCAGGGCCGGATAATCGATCTTCGCCTGATGGCGGCGATCCATCGGGAGCCTGGGGATCGATCGCAGGTCATCGCAATCCATCGCGTGCGCGAAGGCGTCCAGGCCCTCGGGCATGTCACCCTCGGCGACCAAGGTCAGGCTGCCCGAGAGGGAGATCGCCGCGCACTTGAGCCCGGGAAAACGCACTCGCGCGGCCGCCTCGATGGAGAAAGGATAGATGGTCTTTCCATCGCCCCGAAGGTGTTTCGCGGCGCATCGGCCCAGCAGCCACAGGCGACCGGCGGCATCGAGGCAACCCGCGTCGCCGGTGCGGTGCCAGATCCGATCCCCGACGCGCAGCTTGGTTTCTTCGTCACCCAAGCTGTCCAGATATCCGGGGAGGACCTGCGGGCCGCTGACCACGATCTCCCCTGCTCGATCGGTCTCCAGCCTGAGTGCGTCGAACGCCTCGGCGGTCAGGGGTCGGATCGGTCGACCCCAACAATCTGGGAGAATGGCGACATCCAAGCCCTGGACCGGAGGACCTGCGGGCAGGCCGCCGCCGCCAGCGGTGCGCTCGCGTTCTGCGGGCCCCAGCTTGGCGAGGTCGATCTCGGCGATCGGTTCGGCCTCGGTCGAACCGTAGACCGCGACAACGCGCACGCCGGGCCGCGCCGCGGCCAGGCGATCCATGAGGTCGGGGAACACCGGGGCGCCACCGGTGAAGACCGAATCGAACTCCGGTAGTCCATCCGGTTGGCGCAGCAATGCCTCGAAGAAGGCGGGTGAGGCCGCGCAGCGTTTCGGATCCCATCGGGCGGATTGGCGGCGGATGCGTTCCGGCTGGGCTTCGGCGGGCCGCCCGAGATCGCAGTCGGCTAGGACGCTGGTGACACCCGAGGCGAGGTTGGCCAGGGCAAAGACCGGCAGCGTGATGAGATCGCATTCACCGGGCCGGAGCCCCAGCGCTTGGGCGATCGCCGCGTGCTGGGCCAATAGGAATCCGTGCGTCCGGAGCGCGGCTTTCGGGACTCCCGTGCTACCGCTTGTGAACGTGATCAGGGCCGGGTGGGTATCATCGACTTCACACAAGGGCACCGCACCCTCTCGCGTCAAGCGTTCCCAGGATCGGGAGAGCGGGGACCAGCCGGATGAGTGGAAGGCGATCGGTATCCGCCCGATGGCCGGCACCATCACGCGAAGCAGGTGGGCCTTGTGCGAGCCGAAGAAGGCCTTGGGGCGCGTCCGGCGACAGGCGGCGTCGAGGAAAGCGCGTCCGCCGGAAGGGTCGGCAAGGACGATCGTGACGCCCGCGTGGAAGGCGGCCAGAAGGACCTCGTAGAGGGGGATCGCCACCGGGTGGAAGACCAGCATCCGATCACCCGCCTCGATGCCCGCCCGCCGTAACAGGGACGCCCCGCGTGCGACACGGTCGGCGAGCGTCGCGAAGTCGATCGCCCCGGTCGCCTCACACAGGGCCGGCTGGCGCGGTCGCGCCACGGCATGCTCACGCAGAATCCCCGCGAGGTTCATGGTCGCACCAGCGCCCTGGAGAACAGGGCATATCGCCGGAGCAAGGCGCCCGCGTGGCGCTCGGTGATGCGGCGCGAACGGTTCGAGTCATGCTGCAGGGCGTAGATCGCGAAGCGGAAGCCCGCCTCCCTCGCCGCGCCAACGACATCGTCCACCAGCACGCTGCCGAGTCCGGCGAATCGCCGCCCCGGCTGGACCGCCAGCGTCTTGACGATCACATCCCCGGGGTCGCCGCCCGCGGCGTTCGGGTCCGGAATGGCGAAAACGAAGCCCCGGAGTTCTCCCTCCGCCTCGGCGAGGCGCACGAATTCGGGCCGCATCAGGGACCGCACCCTGGCGTATTGAGCGACAAACGAGGCCGCGTCGAGCGGCGTGTAGAGGAAGTTCCTCGCGAATGCCATCAGGCTCAACCGATGGATGGCGCGCAATTCTTCCTCGAATCGTTCCGGGTAGATCGGCCGGATCGAGATCCCCGCGCGCGACAAGCGCGCCCGGATCGCGCCGAGGTCCTCGCCCCCTTGGGCCAAGGGAACGCGCGACGAGCTGTACTCCGAGAGCACCGCGAAGCCCGCGTCCCACCACCAGTCCGGATACCCCGGCGGATTCCACGGCTCCAGAAAGAAGGGCGGCCTCTCGCCCGGCCACGTCACGAATCGATGCCGCCGCCACGTGTTGCCATTCATGGGCCCCACTGCCACCGAACAGCCCTCTTCGGCGAGGCGGGCGCACGCCGCCTCGAGCAGTTGGCGCGCCACCGTTTCGCCGCGCGCCGCGAAGCCGCCGATGCAGCCGAGGCGCCCGCCCGGCCACGGCGGCACATCCCTCCACCACAGCGCCGCGTGCGCGACGGCCATGCCGTCATCGCCAAGCACGGCAAGCCGGGCATCGGGATGTTCGTCGGGCGAGGCAGATGCCTCGGGCGTGGGCAGTTCCGGCGCCGGTTGCCACGCTCCCTCGCCTGCCGTCTCGAACCAACGGACGACTGCCATCAAAACCTCCCCACAAACCAAGCCAGGGCCGAAGCCACGAGCGCGAGCGCGCCCTCCGCCAGGAAGACCCTTGGCGGTTCAAGGCCGTGCGCCGCGATGTGCCGGGCGTACCACCAGGCCGAAACCATCGTCAGGATCAATCCCGCGCCGACCATCCACGATACCTCGCCGACGGGCAACCAAACTAGGCCGGGCAAGGCCCCCGCAAGCAGCCCCTTTGCGATGGCCGGTGCGATCCTGCCGGCCCCGGCGCCGAGCCCCAAGAATCGTCGGGTCGACAGATCCATCAGCGCGAGCTTCGCCATCATCGCAACCGACAGGCCGGCAAGGGCTTCCTTCCATCCGAGCCTCGTTGCTGCCATCGCCCAAGGCAGGGCGGCGATGGCGACGCCGAGCACCCCGTCGATCCCGTGGGTCACCCGGGCGGACAGCGCGTGGCGATGGGTCGTGATCAGGTGCAGTGCGAAAACCCCAAACACCGGCGCGAGGAACGTCGCGCCCCCCAACGCCCCCAGCCCGAAGCCCAGGAGCGCCGCCGCAAGCAGTGCACCTCCGTCGAGCGTCGTCCACCGCCGGGCCATGATCACCGCGGCGAGCAAACCTCCCGCGATCGTGAGTCGCCACCACAGCGGCGGCACATCGTGCGCCAAGAACTTCGCGAGAAGGAAATGGGCGCCAATCGGAAGCGTGAGGTTGTCGAAGCCGCGGTCGGCGATGCCCTCGGCCATCATCGCCAAGAGCGCCAGGGTTGCCGCGATGAGCAGCACCCTGACGGTGCCGACATCCGCGAACAGACCGAGCGGGAGCGCAACGCAGACCGCCGCCGCGATGGCGAAAGCGACCGAACCCTCGACCGACTTGGAACCCGAGCGCGTCCCGTACCGGGTCTTGCCCCACCGCGTCCCGACCAAGGCCGCGGCGGCATCGGCGGTCGTCAAGATCAGGATCGGGATCACGAACAGCTCGGGCCTGTCGCCCGAGAGCGTGAAGACGACCGCCACGGCCGGCCCGAACAGCAAGTCACCCAAAGAAAAGCGCCCGACGTCGTGGAGGAGACCGCCCGCCGCCGCCCGCCAGGCCGGCAGCCAGCGGAGCGCGGCGAGGCCTGCCGTCGCCAGCGCCGCGAGCACCCACACGGGCCATACCCGATCAAAGAGCCAAGGAAAGAGGAGGCAGGTGACGCCCATGGTCACGTGAACCGTTTTTCGCGCGACTTCCGGGTCCCACACGCGTCGGCGCGCCAGCGCCCGCAGCGCAATGACGCAGACCCCCATCGCCGCGACCACCGCAGCAATGCGTATCCAGCAGGCGACAGCCGTCACCCGACCACCTCCTCGACCACGAAACGGCTATAGAAGAACGCGCGGTCGTTGAACAACCCCTGGCGGGATTCCTCTTCCAGCGGTCTCAGGCGCGCGGCGAGGGATTCTGGGCGGGACCGCGGCACCAGCATGTTCCAGTACGCCAGCCGGGCGCCGGGCTCCGCCGCGTCGGCTATCCGCCCCAAGAGCCCTTCGGCGTTCGCGGCGCTCATGTATTCGAAGATGTCGCTCAGGTTAAATGCACCGACCCCGCGCGCGGCATCGCTGCCGAGCCATGTCTCTAGGGTGCCATCGAAGATCGAGAACCTCCCCTCGGCCAGCGCCGAGCGGATCGTTTCGAAATGCTCGGCCCGGAGCGCCATCGGAAGGTCGTCGCCGAACGAGCCGCGGAGGATCCAGTGCAGATACGGATTCGAGGCGGGATCCAGTGCGACCAGCGCGTGCCGGGTGCGCTCCAAGATCCGGTCCGCAACCGATCCCTCGACGTACCGAAAGAACTCCGGGTCCCGGCCCAACGCGCCCATGGCCGCCCGGGAAAAGAACACGCGGAAGAGCAGCCGCCATCGCCGATTGTTCCAATGGCGGTCGTAGAGCTCGAGCCGCGCCGCCGGGTCGCGAGGCTCGAGCAACGCATCGACCCGCGACCGCGGGTGTGCCAGCGGCAGGACCCAGGTCCGGAACAGCCGGAAATATCCCTCAAACTTCCCCGCGTGGATCGCCCCGCGCCGGAGGATGTCGGGCCGCCTGTCCCAGAACAGGAGGTGGGCTGCCGGCAAGAGTCGCCGACATTCCCGATAGAGCACCTCGCGCCGATTGGAGGGCCTCACCCCAAGAAGTTCCAGCAGCCCGGCGTGATCCAAGGCGAGATAAGCGGCGCGGCGCAATTCGATGCACGCGACCTGCGCGGGATTCATCTCGATGGCCGCGACGTGCGATGCCCCGGCGGCCAGGAGCGCGAAGCTGTTGTCGCCTGCCGAGCCAATGCTCGCGCACCGGCGCCCGGTGGGACGGAGCGCGCTGACGAGCACATCGGCATCCTCCCAGCACTGCCCGTAGCGGATCCTCGTGAAGTCCGCGCGGCCCTGGATCTCACTGCTCATCGGAGATCTTCCGGACGACGCCGCTGGCGCCATCCATCTCGACGCGATCGCCATCGCGCAACCATCCTGTAACGCCGGGCAAGGAGACGATGCACGGCAGTCCGAGTTCGCGCGACACGATGGCGGAGTGGGACAGTAGGCTGCCGCGCTCGACCAGCAGTCCCGCCGCGCACGGGAAGAGCACCACCCAACCCGGATCGGTCTGGCGCGCGACCAGGATCTCACCCGCTCCGATGCAGGCGCCGCGCGGATCATTCACAACCCGCACCGGGCCGCGGACACGCCCAGGGCAGGCGCCGATGCCCCGCATCACGGGACCTCCCGGGGCGGTGGTCGGCAGAAGCGAATCGAACCGGGCGTGCCGATGGGGCGGTCCCCAAGTCGAGAAACGGTCGGGCGGCGCCTCTCCCAGCTCGAATGCCTCAAAGGCGCGCCGCCGTGCCATCGCAAGTGCCGCCAAGCCTCCGCCCGACTGCGTCCCGTCATAGACTCCGAGCACCTCCTCCACCTCCAGATAGAAGACATCGGAAACGTCACACAGGCAGCCGTCGGCATGCAGGCGTTTGCCCAGTTCGCGAAGCAGGAGCCGCACGCGCCCGAACAGGCGGGTGCGCTCGAACCGGAGGTTCTCCCGTTCGCGGACGCGCGCCCGCGCCTCGCCCACCACCCATCGGAACAGGCGGCCTTTCCATCCCCGGACCTCGGGCAACGAATCTGTCGGTGATTCCGCCCTTGCCGGGGATGGATCCTCCCGAAGCGCCAGCGTCCCGATTGAGGCGAGCAGGGTATCCGGGGCGTCCCCCACGGTCGGGCTCTCGAGCTTGAGCTCCTCGAGGCAGCGATCTCCAAATTCCGCCAGATAGTCGCGGTAGGCGGCGGCCAACTCGGGCACCTCGAGCAGCGAGCGTTCCTTGTCCCGCACACCCACCCGGGGATCGGCCAGCCGTTGCGGCAGCCCTGGCACGTTGCGGGCGAGGTCCGCCATGGCCCGGATGCGGCGCGGCGGTTCCGCGCTGATGATTTCGCCACAATCGCGGATCAGGCGATTGGCCAATTCTCCGTCGCCGTCATCCAGCCATGCCGTCGCCAGCTTTCGGAGCACCCCGTGGGCGATCATCGCGAAGAAATCATTCACCAGCGGGGCGTCCCACCGGGTCAGCAGCTCGTCCTCCAATCGGCGATAGGACGCCGCCAGTTCGTCTCCCGACTGGCGGGCATAAGGTGTCACCGGATCGGCGAGGGCGGCATCCAGACGGGCGCGGAAGCTCCGGATGGATGGCCCCAGCGCAAACCGGCTCCCGATCAGGCCGCAGAGCGTGCGGGCGAGGGCAAGGCCGTCCTCCAACCTTCCGCGACGATTTTCGGCGACGATGCCCGTGACGATGTCGTCGGGCAGCGCGGCCTTGACACCCATCATCTGCTCCATGAACCGCCGGTTCAGGGAGAATCCCGGCAGCAGGGCAAGGACCCGATACCAGCTCAGCAGGTTGTAATACACCCGCCCCCGGATCAGGCCGAGCATCCCGCGGAACACCGCATCCGAGCGGCGGAGGCGCCCGGCGGGAACGCGCATGAGGCGGCAGAACTCGCGGTACACGTGCTCGTAGGCCTTGCGCGCGAAGGTGAAGGTCAGTGGCGTGGTGACCCCGCCGTAGCTCTCCGCGATATTGCTGTTGTCCCAGAGATGGAAGGCGTCATCGGGGTCGGGCAGGCGCGCCAGCGTCGTGATCGGCCGCGACTGAAGGAGCCACAGCTTTCCCGAAACGTCGATGGCCCACTCGATGTCCTGCGGCCGGAGGAACACCTCCTCGCAACGCCTGGCCATCGCCGCAACCGCCAGGGCCTCCGCGTCCGTCAGGATTGGTGCGGCGGTGGGTCGATCAAGGATCGTCCCCTCGCGGGAGATACGCCACGTCTCGCCGTCCACCTCTCCGGCAACGAGCCGCTCCCCCGTCCCGCCGATCGCCGAAACCACGGAGATCCTCCGCCTCCCGGAGACCGGTTCCGCGCTAAAGGCGACGCCAGCGGCCCGTGCATTCACCATTTGTTGGACGATGACGGCCGTGCGGACCTCGCCGCCGACGCCGTGTTCCTCGCGGTAGCGCCGGACATTCTCCCGATTCGCAGAAGCCCGGACCGCGGCGATCCGGGTGGTGACCTCGCCAGGACCGACCCGCAAGAAGGTCTCGAACTGACCGGCGAACGAATGCTCACTCCCATCCTCGGCGGTCGCCGATGACCGCACCGCGAACGGACCGTCGCCCAGCGAGACGAGCCGATCCGCGACCGCCGACGCGGCAATGGATTCGTCCGGCGCGACTACGAACCAAGCGGGCACCGGCAGCCCGGCGGCTTCGGCCGCAGCGAGCGCCGAGGCTTTCCCCCCGATGCGGTGCGGCTGGCATGTCAGGTCGGCACTCATGAATGACGCATCAAGAGCGGCACCACGCCGAGCATCAGATACAGAACCAGCGTCCAAAATCCCGCCAAAGCTTCAAGGGTCTTGCCCGGGACTTTGGCCCGGGCGAACAGTCCTGCCGCGCCGCACGCGATGCCAAAAGCCACGGCCAGCGCGACGGCCAGGGGCCCGGCGAACCCGATCCGGGCCGCCGCCCAGATCGCCAGCGCGGCGGTGACCAGCATGCAGGCCAGCCAAGCGATGACCGCAGGTCCTCGGCCCCAGAGCTTGCTATAGGTTTCCACCCCTTCTTCTTCGTCGGCCGATAGGCGCAGTTTCCTGCCAATCTCGATCACGATGCCATTGCAGAAGCTGGCGCCCAAGAAAGCCGCCAAGCCGGCTGGGATCTTCCCGACCGCGGGTAGCCACTGGCAAGCCGTCGCGAAAAGGTCCACCAGCGGCATGATCCCCATGTGGGTCAACAGGTAGAAAATGGGCCGTGCCTTCAGCCAGTCGCGCGCGAAGAACTCGACGCTCATCAGGGATAGGTACGCCCAACCCGCCGCCAGCACCCAGACGAGCCGCGGATCGAGAGCCAAGGAGGCCACCGCCTGAATCACGGCCGAGGCAATGAACACCAGTCGTAGCTCGGCCAAGGCCACCAGGCCCCGTGGCACCGGTCGGTACGGACGCCACCGGGCATCGTCCTCGGCATCCTTGAATTCGTCGGCGATCCGGAGCTGGAGGAAGAAGAGAAGGCAGACCAAGAAGGCAACGCCATACACCGGCCATGGCGGGACTGCGGCACCGAGCAGACATGCCGAGAATGAGACCGCGCACGCGCTGAATGCGGCGATCAGTGGGCCATGGGCCAACAGGGGAAACCGCTCGGCCTGATAGGTCCACCAACGCCCGACGAGTCCTGGTGCTGCGCCGTTCATACCCCCGGGTCTGCCGGCGCCCTGGTCTTGCGGTCGCGCGCCAGCTTGCGGTGGGCGCGCGAGAACTGCCCCGAGGCCAGCGCCCCGATGATCGACAGCTCGCCGGCCAGCATCAGTCCGGCGGTGACCTCGGCCAACGCCCGCGCGTGGCCGCTGCCGGCCAATCCCATCAGAGCGAGGCACGCCCTTGGTGTGGGTAGTCCGGTGCCTCCCCCCACCGTGCCGACCATCAGGCCGGGTAGCGTCACGGCCGCGTACAGTTCGCCGGTCTCGAGCGTCTCGAAGCGGGTGATCCCGGTTGCCGATTCCGCCACGCACGCCGCGTCTTGGCCCGTGGCGATGTAGAGCGCGGCGAGCCCGTTGGCGAAGTGCCCCTGGACGCCCATCGTCCCGCTGAGCACGCCGCCGATGGCCGACACCCGCCAGTACTCCTCCATGTCGCGGGGTGTGGTGTGGAGGTATTTTCGGACCAGATCGGGGGACAACGTCACCTCCGCGGTGACCTTCTTGCCGCGCGTGGTCGTGAAGGCCTTTGCCGACGCCTTCTTGTCGCCCGAGAGATTGCCCTCGACCCAGGCATGTCGCGGCTTGGTGGGACAATCGGCTAGGATGGCATCGCAGATCGCCTGGGCGGCGAGGGTCACCATGTTCTGGCCCGAAGCATCGCCGGTCGAGAACTCAAAATTGAGGTAGACGTGGTTTGCCTCGATCGTGATGCCCATGTCCAAGAGTTCCCCGTGGCGTGTTGTGCCCGCGGCGATGCGTTTGAATTCCTCGACGCGTTCGACGACCCAAGTCAGGAACAGCCCCGCCTCCCCCAGGGTTGAGAACGCGAACACCGGGGAGCGGTGGACCGTCTCGTACAGCAGCATGGCCGTGCAACCGCCAGCCTTCGTCAGGAGGGAGCACCCGCGATGATAGCTCGCGACGAGGGCGGCCTCTGTCGTCGCGAGGGGAATCGGATAGTCGCCCTTCGCGAAAAGGCCATTGACCCGGAGGGGGCCCGCGATGCCGAGCGGCATCCGGGCTTCCCCGATACAATTCTCGATGTTGCCCTGGTAGAGTTCTAGCCTGTTGTCTCCCAGGAGGGCCTTCTGCACAGCTTCATCGGGGTGGAGGCGTTCCCAGAGCCGCAGGGCCCGCTGACGATTGACCGTGGCGGTTGCCAGGAATGGGTCTGGGATACCCCCTTGGTCCGGGGCAAGCCGGACGGCAAGTTCCTTCAGGTCACGTCCCGCCACGAGGGCAAGGATCTGGCGCGAGGATTGAGAGTGCTTTCCCGCCATGGGACATTTTGAGCAGAAGCTCTGGCCGCTGGCGAGACGGATCGAGAATTCCAAGAACCTGTAGTGCGTGGGTGCTGGGCGGCAGTTTCGAAAGCCGAAGAATTAGGTAAGCCGAACACCACCAGGGAAAGGGATCACGCCATGCGCATGGGCATGATGACGTAGAGGAAGGAGGAGGAGGAGACGCGGATGACGCCGGGGGAGGTCTCGTCGATGAAGTCGAAGTGGACCTCGTCGTCGGGGAGGTTCCGGAGGGGGTCCATGAGGTATTCGGGGTTGAAGGCGGCGGAGAAGTCCTTGCCGCGGTATTTGACGGCGATGGATTCGCGGGCCTCGCCGACATCGGGGCTGTTGGCGCTGAGGGTGGCGGTATCTTTGCCGAAGGCCAGTTTGACGGAGCTGGATTTTTCGGAGGTGAGGAGGGCGACGCGGCGGATGGTGGTGAGGAAGGTGTCCCGGTCGAGGGTGACGCGCTCCTTGGTCTCGGCGGGGATGACCTGGCGGTAATTCGGGTAGTTGCCCTCGGTGAGTTTCGAGACGAGGCGGGCGCGGCCAAGGTCGAAGGAGCAGCGGCTCTCGCTCATGTTGAGCGTGAGGTCGCCGTCGTCCTTGAGGAGGCGCTGGAGCTCGTTGACGGCCTTGGTCGGGAGGATGATATCGGCCTCCTGATTGGGGGCCAGCTCGATCTCGGCGTCGGCGAGCGCGAGGCGGCGGCCATCGGTGGCGACCATCGTGAGCTTGCGCTCTTTGAGCGACATCAGGATGCCATTGAGCACGTAGCGGGTCTCGTCGTGGGAAATCGCATACGCGGTCTTGCGCAGCATGTCCTTGAGCAGGGCCTGCGGCAGCTTGAGCGAGCGCGCCTTCTCGAGGGGCGCCATCGGCGGGAACTCCTCGCGGGCGAGCCCGAGGATCTTGAAGAGCGCGTTGCCCGAGCGAAGCGTGGCGACGTTGCGCGAATCGACCTCGATCGTCGCGTCGGCCGCGGGCAGCTCCCGGCAGATGCTGAACAGCCGCCGCGCGGGCAGTGTGGTCGCGCCGGGTTCTTCCACCTCGGCCTCGATCGAGGCGCTGATGCCGACGTCCAGATCTGTCGTGGACAGGACCAGCGCCCCCTGTTTCGCTTCAATCAAGACGTTCTGGAGGATAGGCAGGGTCGTTCGGGTGGAAATGACGCTCTGCACCTGCTGGAGGCCATCCAAGATAGTTTCTTTAGCTATTGAGAATTTCATTGTGTCCCGTCAGGCAAAAGGCCTTAACCGTAATGGGTGTGAATATGGGCGCAGCCATCGGTTGTCAAGCCGTTGCAGCAGTTTAGGGCGACCGCGGGGCGGGATATCCCTGTGAGCATCTTGGGGGGAATGGGAACAATGGCGACGGGGACGGGGCACTTGGCGACAACTGGGGGGGATTTGCGGGAGTTATCCGGAGGGGGAGAACAGGTCTGAATATAATAAGCAAATGAACTAATCATTAGAACAGCTAATTTCAAAAGCCCCGGGTGGCTCCGGCCGACCGGAGCCATGCCGGTGGGATGTTCCACGTGGAACACTGGGTCGGAGAAGCGGCAGCTCAGCGCCGTTGGCTTTGGAGGTAGACGGCGAGGGCGGCGGCATCGGCGGGGGTGACGCCGGGGATGCGGGTGGCCTGGCCGAGGGTGCTGGGGCGGACGGTGGCGAGTTTCAGGCGGGCCTCGCGCTTGAGGGCATGCAGTTGGGAGAAATCGAGCTCGGGAGGGATGGGGACATGGTCCAATTTCTGGAGCCGGCGGACATCGCTCTGTTGGCGCTGGATGTAGCCGGCATATTTCACATCGGTCTCGACGAGGGCGGTGAGGCGCTCGGGGAATCGGGTGCGGAGCGATTCGGGCAGATCGCGGGCGGCGGAGAAATCGGGGCGCCTCAGGTGCTCCAGCAAGGAGCGCCCATTGTCGCGATGGGTTTCGAGGGCGAGTCGGAGGGCGGCGAGTTGCTCGCGCTCCTGTTGGAACTGGCGCCATTGGGCATCGCCGACGAGGCCCAGGGAGCGGCCCTTTTCCGTGAGTCGCAGCGCGGCGTTGTCGCAGCGGAGCAGAAGGCGAAATTCGGCGCGGGCGGTGAACATGCGATAGGGCTCGATGAGATCCTGATTGATGAGGTCATCGATCAGGACCCCGATGTACCCCTGGCTCCGATCGATGTGGAGCCGGGCCTTGTCTTGGACAGCGGCGGCGGCATTGGCGCCGGCGACCAACCCTTGCGCGGCGGCCTCCTCATAGCCCGAGGTGCCGTTGATTTGCCCGGCGAAATAGAGCCCCGCAATCCTCTTGCTCTCCAGCGTGGGCCAGAGCTGGGTGGCCGGGCACATGTCGTACTCAACGGCGTAGCCCGGCCGAATGATCTCGGCCCGCTCCAGCCCGGGAATCGTCTGGAGCATCCGGAGCTGCACATCGAAGGGCAGGCTCGTGGAGCAGCCGTTGACGTAGTACTCCGTCGTGTGGCGTCCCTCGGGCTCCAGAAAGATCTGGTGGCGATCCTTCGCCGCGAACCGCACCACCTTGTCTTCGATCGACGGGCAATAGCGCGGTCCTGTCCCTTGGATGATCCCGGCAAAGAGGGGCGAGCGATCGAGGTTTGCCCGGATGATTTCGTGCGTGGCCTCAGTCGTCCGCGTGATCCAGCAAGGCAATTGTTCCACGTGGAACATCCCCCCCGCCTCGCGGTTTAGGGTGAAGGTCTCGTGCGCCCCTCCCCCGGCGCGCAATGGCATCCCGCTGAAGCGCGGCGGCGGTTCGTCGCCGTACTGCGGTTCCAAGCGCGAGAAATCGATCGATCGGCCATTCAGGCGCGGTGGGGTGCCGGTCTTCAGGCGGCGGACCTCGAAGCCTAGGCGGCGCAACTCGTCGGAGAAAGCGCTGCCCCCGTCGCCCAAGCGACCGCCCGCCTGGCGGGCGTCCCCGACATGGAGGAGGCCCCCGAGGAAAGTGCCCGTGGTGAGAATCAGGCAGCGGCAGCGAATGCGCACACCGAGGTTCGTTTCGAGGCCCGTGATGTGATCGCCCTGAACACAGAGGCGCGCAATGGCCCCCTGTTGGATGTCGAGTCCCGGTTGCGTCTCGCAGAGCCACTTCATGCGAAACTGGTACGCCTTCTTATCGCACTGCGCCCGGGGCGAGCGAACGGACGGCCCCTTGCTAGCGTTCAGCATCCGGGTCTGGAGCGTGGTGGCGTCGGCGTTGCATCCCATCGCCCCACCCAGGGCATCGACCTCACAGACCAGATGGCTCTTGCCCACGCCGCCGATCGCGGGGTTGCAGGACATCTGGCCGATGGTGTCGAGATTCATGGTCAGGAGCAACGTGGGCACCCCCATGCGCGCTGCCGCCAATGCGGCCTCGGTGCCGGCATGGCCGCCGCCCACCACGATCACGCCATAGTCACGCGGGTACTCGAACACGCCTGACCCATAGCAGCCCGGGCGCATTTGGGAAGTCGGACTTGGCAAAACGCAACGGGTTGCTACTATCGGCGCATGGTTCAGGTTGGTCGATTTCGGTTTGGGGGAGAGACGTTCGTTGGGCATCGGACGGGCCAGATCGTCACGAGAGAAGGAGGGGGGACGGGTGCATCCGATGCGCGCGTGGAGCGATGGGACTACGGTGACCTCGTCATACTGCCGCCCGCAGAACCCGTCCACCTGATCGAGGCGATTGCAACGGCCTCCGACCTGCGTTATCGCCTGCGGCCTCCGGCCTCGTTGGGACCCCACCGCGCCATGGTGGCCGTGCCAAGGGGCAACATAGTTGTAAAAGCTTCTCCCCGAATATGTTATGTGCTCCATGGGGATGCCGATCCGGGCCTTGTTGCCCCCATGGGTTGCACCAGTGCCATCGTGCTATGGGAGGAGAGGGCTGGGGAAGATCGTGGATCGCCGGTGGGCATTGCCGGCGAGGGGTTTACGACCCTAGGCCCGACGGTAGTCCTCGGGCTCAAAGACCCCCTGCCTCCCCCGTGCCTGTGGCACAATGGGCGCGCGATCGCCCCGCCCTCTGGCACTCCCCAACCGCCGGCTGCCGCCACCCTATCGGCCCACCTCGCGGGGTGGATCCGTCTGCGTCGTGGCGATGTGATTCTGACGGGGGCCGACGAGGGTGCCGTCGTCGTTCGCCCCGGCGACCACCTCGAGTGCCGGTGTGGTCCCCTGCCTCCGGTGGCCATCAACATCGGCCTGCGGGGGTCGGCCTGATCGATAAAGCCGTCCTCTTGTCAGCCGACACCAAAACGTTGCAATAAAAATAGATGGCCAAGCAAAAAGTCATTGACGCACCCGTCGTGCCGCGTAGGGTTACTCCACCCTTTTAGAGAGGGGGTGTAATATGTGCGCCATGCGTCTGCGTCTGTCTCGGCGATGGGTGATCGCCGCGGCCCTTTGCCTCACGTCGTCCGTCCTGTGGGCCGGGAAGGACGACGTCAAGCCCGTCGAGTTCACACCGATCATCGACGCCAACGGCGTCACCATCAGTTGGCTCGGCGAGCAGAATGCCGAGGAGATGAACATCGATACCACGGAGCGCGCGTACCGGCTCCCGCTGCCCGGCGGCGGCTTCACCGTCTTCACGGTCCAGGCGATTCCCGGGGATGACACCAGCCTCACCGGCCTCCAACCCGTCACCAACCCCGGACCCGGTCGCCGCCACCCCGGCAAAGACGTCGATCTCCGCATCGAAGTGAAAAGCGGCGATCCCCTCCGCATCCTCCTCCCCGAGGGCGTCGATGTCTTCGTCCCCAAGGACACCGTCATCCTCGTGAAGTTCCTCGTCGAGCGCCTGGGCAAACGCGGCGGCGCCCTCTCCTCGACCTCGAATCGCGACCTGTTCACGCGGCGCATCGTCACCGGCTTCGTGCGCATCGAGACGATCATCGGCGGACCCGTCACCGGCAATGACCCCGGCGAAGAACCCCGGCCCATCCCCGCCGGCGAGGCCGCCGTGTTCGACATCCGGAACTTCTTCCTCCCGACCCTGTTCTCGGTTCCCGAATATGATCTCGATCGGGCCCGCATGACCGTCGCCTCCACCATCGACCGCGAGGACGATGACGATGACGACGAACCCGACCCGGTGACACCGTGAGCGCCAGGGAGAAGTTTAGGAGAATAGCTGCCATGACTCGGATACGCACGCTCGCCTCGCCCGGCGCCCTGATCGCGATAATCCTCTGCCTGCCCGCGCTCGCGCAGGCCCAGTACACCGGCGTCGGCACCTCCGGCGGCAACTGGGACACCACCCGGCCCGGCGGCCCCGGCTACCAGCAGGCCATCAACAACTACCAGGGCGGTTCGCCCGGCATCCCCGCCAGCTACGATCTGAAGGTCGGCGACGTCTACCTCCGCGCCGGCGCCGGCGTCGATTTCACCTTCAACGACAACGTCTCCCTCCGACCGGACGACGAGGACCCCGACTTCATCATCTCCCCGAACGCCCGGCTCGGCTACTACTTTCCCTTCACCCGCGAGAACGGCATGCAGTTCAGCCTCGATTTCGGCGCGCAGTTCTACATGAACCACGACGAGTTCAACAACTTCACCATCTTCCCGAATGGCGACAACGCCTTCGAGATCTATGGCGAGGCCGACAACTGGTCCTTCCGCCTCCGCGACACCTTCCAGCTCTACTCGAGCCCCCTGGTCAACAACTATTCCACCGGCAGCGGGCTCGTCCGCCAGTTCCAGAATGTGACCTCTCTGACCGCCGACGCCGATTACGACGAGGTGGTCACCGGCCTCGGGTACAGCCACCTGTTCTACAAGTACTGGGGCAACGACTACGAGTACCTCGACCGCCAGAGCGACAATTTCAACACCTACCTGGGCTTCCGCGTCACCAGCCCCCTCATCCTCGGCGTCAACGCCGGCGTCAACTACGATTACTACGACGGCGGCGACCTGAACGACAGCTTCGGGGTCAACGGCTCGATCTATTCGCAGTTCGTCCTCACCCGGAACATCTCCGGCGGCGCCTCCGTCGGCTGGGGATGGAACAAGTACGAGGATGGCGGGCGCTTCGACGACAGCTCGGACTTCAGCGACATCATCTTCAGCTTCGTCCTGAGCCACGAGGTCAACAAGTACTTCCGGCACAGCATCAACGTGTTCAAGAACCTCCAGCCCGGCGTCACCTCGAACTATCAGGACACCATCAGCCTGGTCTACAACATCGGCTGGGACCTGTTCCGGTTCTGGACCGTCGACCTCCTCTACTCCTACATCTACTACGATTCCTCCTCGAGCGACGTGAGCGAGTCGGCCGGTCTCCACAGGCTTTCCCTCGGCCACGCCTGGCAGCTCACCAAGAGCCTGAACCTGACCGCGAGGTACACCTTCCAGCTCAAGGAGTCCGAGCTGGACGTGGACCTGGACGACTGGAACGAGACCGATCAGGATTACTCCCAGAACGTCTTTTCGGTCGGTCTGCAGTACCTCTTCTGATGCCCCGCGATGCCTCACCCCGTCGTTCTGATTGCCGCCATCTCGCTGATGGCACAGACGGCAGCCCAGAACCCGGGTGGCAGGACCGCTAGCGCCCCGGGCGAGTCCCCTTCGCAGCCCCTGCCCACGATCAGCGCCTCCGCCTCGAATCGCGTCCTCGTCCCGGGCGACGCCCTGACCTTCGAGATATTGGAGGACAAGGAACTCGGTTTCGCGGCGGAGCCGCAGATGCTGAAAGTGCAGTCGGACGGGAATGTGATCGTCCCGTACCTCGGCCCGGTCCCCGCCTCCGGCAAGACGCTCACGCAGCTCCAGACCGAGATCCGCAGGCGGCTCGAGGCCGAATTCTACCACACCGCCACCGTCCGCATGTCCCTCAACGTCCGCGCCGGGAGCCTCTACGTCCTGGGCGAGGTGGGGTCACCCGGCCGCCGCGAGATCCCCGCCGACGAGGTCTTCACCCTCACCCGCGCCATTGCAAGCGCCGGGGGCATCGGTAAGTTTGGGAACGAGAGGAAGGTCGAGCTGCGGCGCAAGAAGCCCGATGGCAGCGTCGAGGTCACGATCCACGATTATAAGAGGATACTCAAAGAGCGGCCGCAGGATGACGTCGAGCTACGGCACGACGACGAGATCTTCGTGCCCTCGAAGCTGATCAGTTTTTGAGCCCCGAGCCAATCATGCACGCGATGGAACCACAGAACGGCAACCAGCCGGGGATGGCCCCGGCGGATGAATTTGCCGGGATGGACGGGGCCAACGGACGGCCCCCCGGCGGGGCCCGCGTGATGCAGGCCAATCTCTGGGACACCTTCCAGCGGTCCCTCTGGGCCCTCCGCCGCCGCGCCTGGGTCGTCGTCCTGATATTCACCGTCAGCATGGCGATCGCCGTCGTCTACCTCAACAACCAGCCCGACGTCTACCGGGCCATGGGCAAGCTGATCGTCGCCCCGAGGATTGCCAACATCGTCGCCGACGCCTACTCCGACGTGGACCCCCGCTTCTACGCGACCCAGACCGAGATCATGGAGGGCTCCATCCTCCGGGCCCGCGTCAACCGTCGCCTCTCCCATTTCCAGGACCGGTACGGACGCCTGCCCGATTGCAAGCTCCGCGCCGAGCTGCCCCGCATCTCGTCCATCTTCCGCGTCTGGGCCGACAGCCCCAACGGCGAATTCGCCCGCCAGTTCGTCGACACCCTCTTTGACGAGTTCATCAAATACAAGCGCGAGCAGAAGATGGGCCTGTCCGGATCCGCGCTGGAGACCTTCGCCCGCGAGATCAGCGAGAAGGCCAAGGAACTCAAGATCGCCGAGGACGAGCTCTTCCAATTCCAGAAAAAGAATCCCGACATCTACGTCGAGGGCACCGCCTCCGCGGCGCAGAAGCAGATGTCGGAGCTATCCGCCCAGGTCGTCAGGCTCCAGACCGACATCGACCTCCTCCGCAAGCTCAAGGATTACTTCTATCAGGCGAGGACCGGCGCCGGCGGCGGGCAGATCCTGCCGACGCTGAACGACGAGCAGCAGAAGTACTTGCAGAACAGCTCCTGGATCGATGCCCGGAAAGAGCTCGACACCCTCCTGGCCCAGAAGGCGCAGATGGGCACGATGCTCAAACCGGCCCACCCGAAGCTAAAGAGCAACGCCCAGCTCATCGAGATGGCCGAGCGGCGCCTAGCGCAGGAGACCGAGAAGGCCGAGATCCAGATGCAGCAGGACATCGAGGCCAAGGAGCTCCAGCGCGGGGTCTACGAGAAGCAGATGAACAGCCTGACCACGCAGAACCTGACGTCGGTCGAGAAGTTGACCGAGTACCAGAAGCTGGTCAACAACGTCGAGCGCACCAAGCGGCTCTACGACGAGATGGTCTCGAAACTCAGCCAGATCAACGTCAGCATCGACACCACGCAGGAGAACATCCAGATCCACGAGCCGGCCATCCTGTTTTCCACCCCGGTCAGCCCGAACCGCCGGCAGACGCTCATCATCGCGGCGGTCATCGGCATCGGGCTGGGCTGCGGCCTGGTGATCGCGATCGACCGGATCCTCCACAAGGTGGCGACGCCCGAGCAGGTCGAGACCGAGCTCGGCCTCGACCTCGTCGGGGTCATCCCGAAGATGCGCATCTCCTCGCGGAAGGCCGCCGACCGGCTCTTCTCCGCGCACGACGAGCAGGCCGGCTTCGCGGAATCGTTCCGGACGCTGCGCGCGGTGCTGGTGCAGCAGCGCAAGCACCGGCAGCTCCAGGTGCTCCAGATCACCAGCCCGCAGCCCTCCGAAGGCAAGACGTTCATCTCGGCCAACCTCGCCGCCACGCTCGCCCTGGGCGACATCGGCAACGTCCTGCTGGTCGGGGCGGACCTGCGCCGCGGCGACGTCCACCGGATTTTCGAGATCAAGTCCAAGACCGGCCTCTCGGAGATCCTCCAGGGCCAGTCCGACTGGAAGAGCCAGATCTTCTCGACGCAGTTCGCGAATCTCCACGTCATCGCCTCGGGAAAGACGCCGCCCGATCCGGCGCGGGTCCTCCAGGCGCCGCTGATGGCGCAGCTCGTCGAGGACTGGCGCACGTATTACGAGTGGGTCATTTTGGACTGCCCGCCGCTGGTGGCCATCAGCGATTCGATCATCATGGCGCCGCTGGCCGACGCGACCCTGATGGTGCTCCGATCGGACAGCACCCCCACCCGCGTGGCATTCACCGCCCTGGACATCCTCTCCCGTCGCGCGCGACCGGCCCTCGGGGCCGTCCTCAACGCGCTCGACCTCCGCCGTGGTTACTACCCGTCCTACGGCTATTACCGCTACCAGAGCGGGACGTATGCCTACGGCTATGGTGCCGCCGGGGGTCGCGGGGCGGGGGACAAGAAGAAGGCCGCGGCGTCACCGGAGCCAGAACAGCCCGTCGGCGCCTCGCGGGGGTGATGACCACCGGCCGTGGGTTTGCAGCACAGCGAGGATCGGCAGGGAACGACGCGGCAAGGGCCAGGATGGCGCGCGGCGCTGGAGCCATGCCTCGCGATCCCGCTGGGCGCGCTGCCCTCGCTCGCGGCCCTGAGTTCGGGCGGTCAGGAGTGGCCCGACCGCCTGCCCATCTTCGTGGGAGTGGCGGTGATGACGCTGCTGGCGGTCGCGATATTGCCCGCCTCCGCCTGGCACCTCCATCGCTCTGACAAGATCCTGTTTTTCGGCGGCCTGTGCGTGGGGACATTCCTCTTGGCGCTCGACCTGAGCGGGCTGCTGATGGTCGCGGGCTCGGGCGATGAGGAGATCGTGTTTCGGCGCAACGGCTGGGACGGGTCCGTCTTTTTCCTCACGTTGCTGTGCTATGGCCTGACGCTGTGGATCGTGCAGATCCTGGTGCGCCGCCACGACGACGGGCGCGAGTGGATCGTCGCATCGCTCCTGACGTTTGGCGTCGCCTATTCCGTGGCGAGGGCCATCACGGTGGCCGCGGGGGGGACGTTTCCCGGGGTCGATAACACGGGCTTCATCAATCGCAACGCCTTCGCCCATTTCGCGCTATTGCACGCGAGCCTGGCGCTCGGGATCCTGGTGTCCGGGCGCCGCCACGGGCGCCCCCGCGGGGCCGAGGCCGGGGGGCGCCGGTTCTCGGTAGCGGCGCGCGTCCCGCAACTCCTGACCCTGGCGGCCGCGGCCCTGCTGGCGCTCGCGGCGGCATCGACGACCTCCCGGGGGGGCCTTCTTTCCTGGGCCGTTGTCCTTGGCGGGTGGCTGGCCATCTCGCGGCGCACGCTCAGCGCGCGCGGGGGCCTCGTGGGGATCATCGCCTTCATGGTGCTGGTCACCGCGGCGGCCTGGTTCGGGCCCGAGGTTCTCTCGCGTTTCCAGACCGAGCACATGTCCTTCGCCACGCGCGTGGAGGTCTGGAAGCGCTGCATCACACTCTCGCTCGATAGCCCATTTTTCGGCTTTGGCCCGGGGAATTTCACCGACGCCTTCAATAGCCGGTTTACGCTGGGCGGAGGCAAGGTTTTCACGCACGCGGAGCACAGCTACCTGACCTTCGTGATCGAATTCGGATGGGTGTTGCTCGCCCTGCTCGTCAGCTGGCTCGGCTGGAATCTGGGGCGGGCGTGGGCGGTGCGCCGCGACTCGTGGCGGACCTATTGCCTGGTGTCCCTCACCCTGGGGATGTTTTTGGTCCATGGCCTTGGCGAGACGCTGTGGCGATTTCCGGCGATCGTGCTCGTGGGGAGCATCGTGCTCGGATTCAACCGAGGGCGCTCCTCCCTCCCGCACCGGGGGCTGCGCCGCCCGAGCCCCGGGCCGTGGAACCTCATGGCCGTTGGCGCCGCCCTGCTGTTGCTGGCGGCCGCCGGCTACGGGCATTGGGTCCAGAAGAACTTCCTCGATGCGATGCTCGCGCTCGATGGCGGCCAGCCCGGCCGCGCCGCGAAGCCCACGCAGGCCCTGCTGAAGGGCTCGCTCGACGAGCGGGTGCTGCTGCTCCGCCTCGGGCGCCGCTGGGTCCAATATCTCGATCGCAGCGGGACCATGGAGCCCGAGACGCAGCTCATGGCGCGCCTGGTGAGCGACGAATTGGTCCGCCGGCAGCCGTCCAACTGGGAGGCATGGACCCTCTGGGTCTGGCCCCGCCTCGAGGACGAGAGCCAGGAGGCCGAGGTCACCTATGGCATCCGCAAGGCGTTGACCTGCCTGTCGCACTGGGAACCCCTCTACGTGCGGGTCGCCAACCAGGTCAGCCGCTATGCCCCCTCCCTGCTGGACAAGGTGTACGATGCCCTGCCCACCTCGCAGCAGGTGATGCTCTGGCAGAGCCTCTCGCGGAGGCTCGGGGCCATGAATCGCCCCTTCCTGACGTGGGCCTCCCAGAAGCACATGGCGCCGGAGATCCAGTCCGAGGTGTTGAGGGCCGAATCCCGATTCGAGGCCTCGCCCGACACCGTGGCGCGCCTCTCGGAGGCGTGGGGCAATCCGGAGATCCCCTGGGGCGAGAGGCGGGCCATCGCCGAGCAGCTGATCAAGAGCCTCGGCCCCGAGAAGTGGTTCGACGAATTCCCCCCGGACCTGGATAACAATTTCGAGGCGCAGGTCTACCGGCTGGGCAAGGGACTCCAGTACCAGCTGCGCGACCGCGTGCGGGAGCGCCTCCTCGGGATGCGGATGCCAGAGCAGCCGGAGCGGCCGCGCACGGCGGTGGAGTTCATCGAGCTGCACGTGGCCGCCGGGCTGTACGAGGAGGGGAAGGCACTCTGCCGGAGGATGCTGGTCGGTTCGCCGACGGTGCGGCGCGCGGCCGACCGGAGCCAGGCGGTCAAGGAACAGTATGGCCCCTATGAGCCCCGCGCGGCCATCGACCTCCTCTGGAACAAGGCCCGGGGAATCGGATCGCAGGAGATCTGGCTGAACCTGATCAACTTCCTGCTCATCCACGAGGAATACCCGCAGGCCGCGACCGCCGTGCGCCACTTCCCCGGCACACAGCAGCAGGTGGACGAGAAGAAAGAGGTGACCCTCTATCGGGCGCGGATCGCCGAGGCGACCGACAAGCCGCAGGAAGCCCTCAGCGCCCTGGTGCAGCTGATCTATCTGGAGCTCCCCCCGGGGAGTTGAGGCGCATGCCCGAATCGGCCTGGGATCGGCTTGCCGTCTGCGTCGTCACCCTCAACGAGGAAGCGAATCTCGCGCGCTGCCTCGGCAGCGTGGCGCCCTGCGGCGAGATCATCGTGGTGGATTCCGGGAGCACCGATGGGACCCGGGCCGTCGCGGAGCGCTTTGGGGCGCGATGGCTGACCCGCGCGTGGGATGGCTTCGGTCCCCAGAGGGCGCATGCCGCCGGCGCCGCCACCCGCCCCTTCGTGCTCTTTCTCGACGCGGACGAGTGGTTCGAACCCGGCCTCCGCGATGAGGTGGGGGCCTTTCTGGAATGTCCGGGCGCCGAAGAGAGGGTCGGGGTCTTTCGTCGGGAGAGCGAGTTCTTGGGGCGCGTCATCCGCCATGGGGATTGGGCGGGGGATTTCGTCGCGCGCCTCGCGCCGCGGGGGGTGGCGCACTGGGCTGGCGCGGAGCCGCACCCCCGCCTCGAGGCGCCCGGCCTGACCCCGCACCGCTTCCGCCAACCCCTCCGCCACAGGCCGTATCGGGACCTCGACAACTACACCCAGAAGATCGAGGGCTACGCCAGGACCTGGGCGATCGAGGCGGCGCGCGCGGGGACCCCCGGGCGTCCCTGGCAAGGGCTCCTGCGCAGCGCGTGGCGCTTCTTCCGCGGCTATGTGCTGCGCGGGGGTTTTCTCGATGGTCGGGCCGGTTGGGTCATCGCCAGGCAGAACGCGCGCATGGTCTACCTCAAGCACTTCTTCTTGTCGCGGGACCTTTCGTGAGGCAAAACCGCCCCGTGGCACTGAACAAGACGATCTCGGAGTCCGACCTCTCGGAGGCGGCGGTGAAACGGCAGGCGACCGCCCTGCTGCGGTTTGGGCGTGGGCTGCTGCTGAGGGGGCAGCGCTACGCCGTCAATGGCGTCTCAAAGCCCCGCTGGCGCGTCCGCTGGCACAAGATGTGGGAATACTCCCGGGGGCTGGCCCATGTCCCCTGGCAACCGGACTGGAAGGTCATCGACTTCGGCGGCGGCGCGACGCTCCCGGTGTATTTTCTCGCCAGCCGCGGCCTCCGCGTCAGCAGCTTCGACATCGACCAGGCCCTCACGGCAGAGGCCCAGGCGATGGCCGCCAGGCACCGCTGGCCCCTCGAGGCCACGACCCGCGACCTGACCCGCGATCCCCTTCGCGACGACGAGACCTTCGATTGGGCCATGTCGTTCTGCGTGCTGGAGCACCTCCCGAGGGAACTCCAGCTCGACATCGCGCGCCAACTGGGCCGCTGCCTCCGGCCCGGGGGTTACATGACCCTCACCTTCGACTTCGGCGACAAGGCCCCCGTCGGCGGGGCCCTGCGTTCCGAGGAGGACGTCCGCGCGCTCGCCGATGCCACCGGTCTCCAACCCATCGATGGCACCCTCTTCGTCGATACCGGCGAGCGCTTCGCCCTCGATAAGAAATATCCCGGCGCCCGATTCACCTTCGGCTCGCTCTTCTTGCAGAAGCGCTGACTCGAGAATTCCAGACGTAGCCACGGCCGTGAGGCCGTGGGGCGCGGCCCCTCCGTGACCGGAGGGGCTACATTTTCATCCCCGGTGGTGCCCCGCGCCTGTCGCGCGGCGGCAAGGGATTGTCGCAAAAGGCAACGTGATTTCGTGTGCCGTGCGGGGTGGGGTGCGATACCGTGGCAAGCGCGACAACCCGAGGAGACCCCGCGATGCAAGAGAGCGGAGATAAGACCGGAGGGCAGGGCCGGCTGCGTTGGTGGCTCTGTGGGCTGCTGTTCTGCGCCACGGCGTTGAGCTTCCTCGACCGGCAGGTGCTCTCGGTGCTGGCCCCCGTCGTGACGGCGCAGCTCGGCATGGATAACGTCGCGTACTCGCACGTGACCACGGCATTCCTCCTGAGCTACGCGGTCATGTTCCTGGTGGGCGGGCGCGTCATGGACGTCGTGGGGACGCGGCTGGGCATGGCGCTCTCGGTGGGCCTGTGGTCCGTGGCGAGCGCGGCCCACGCGATGGTGCAGGGCGCCGGACAGCTGGGCCTTTGCCGGTTTCTGTTGGGCGTCGGCGAGGGGGGATGTTTCCCCGGCACGGCCAAGGGCATCGCCGAATGGTTCTCGCAGCGGGAAAGGGCGATGGCCATGGGCATCGCCATCGGGGGCGCCAGCCTCGGCGCGGTCGTCGCCCCCCCGATGACCGTCTGGCTCGCCGATCGGATCGGCTGGCGCGGGGTGTTCCTGACCACCGGCCTGGCCGGTGCCGCCTGGGTGGTCGCGTGGTGGGTGATGGCCGCGCGCGCAAGCGGCGCCGGGGCCGAGGAGCGGGCGACCGCTGCCGCCCCCGCTCCTGGGATGCGAGACGAGCGTCCGCCTTTCCTCTCCCTCCTGAAGCACCTAGACGTCTGGGGCTTCGCGATCGTGCGGTTCATCGTGGATCCCGTATTCTATTTCTACATGTTCTGGATCCCGAAGTACCTGAGCGAGGAGCGCGGCATATCGCAGGCGTCGATCGGCGCGCTGAGCTGGATTCCCTTTTTGGCGCTCGGCCTCTCGAATGTCGCGGGCGGGTGGGTCTCCGACCGGATGGTGCGCGGCGGGCTCGGGGCCCAGGCCGCGCGGAAATGGATCATGGCCGCCGCGGCGCTGGTCACCATCGCTTCGGGCTTCGCGGGGTGGGTCAAGGGTCTCGAGATGGCGCTGGCGATGATGTCCCTGCTCATGTTCGCCCACGGTTTCTGGATCACCAATTATGTGACCCTCATCGGCGACCGCTTTCCGAAGGGCGCGGTGGGCACCGTCATGGGCCTCGCCGGCGCAATCGGCGCCATCGGGGGCATGCTCGCCAATACCGCCATCGGGCATGTGGTCGACCGATTCTCCTACGGGCCGGTGTGGGTCGCGTCGGGATTGATGTACCCCGCGGCGCTCGTGGTGCTGCTGCTGACCGTCCGGGGCAAGAAAGGTGGCCCATCATGAGGCTGCGCAACGTCACCCTGGAGATGAGCCCGAAGCCCTTCCGCGTGATGCGCGAGGAGGCGATCGCGGAAGTGGCGCGAGAGATCTTCCGCCAGTGGTCGCCGTTGACGCGGCACGCGGAGCAGATCTCCGTGATGCTCTGGACCGCCGATGGCTCGGAGATCCTCGACTATCGCGGGCGCGCCGAGGACGAGATCGAGTGGGCCCGGTACATCGGCTTGCCCAATTCGGGCAAGGAGCCGGTCAAGGGCATTCCCGTGGACAAGCACCTGCACAGCCAGGCCGTGTATTACATGGATGACCCGCCGACGCTCACCTACGGCGGGCTCGCGACCCTCGTGCGCGTGCTCAGGCGCGTGGGGCATGAGGTCACCGGAAAACCCATCCGCGTCGGCGCCACCTTCGACCCCGGTGGGGAGTTCGCCCGCTCGTCGTTCAAATACAAACGGCACAACGAGATTTGCATGGGCGGCACGATGGGCAAGGGGACCTTCGTCTGCTGCTACGCCACGCTCAACGCCGACCGGGAAAGCTACGCGGGATTTCCCGATGGCATCCCCCAGGGCATGCCGCTGGGGACCTTCCTGGGTCGCCAGAGCCAACATTTCCTGAAAGACCTGGGCTTCGATTACATCTGGTTCTCGAATGGCTTTGGTTTCGGCCTCGAGACGTGGAAGGTCGTCGGCCCCATGTTCGACGGCAAGGCTTTCTCGCCGGCCGCCGCCGCCGAGATCCGGGAAAAGATACTCAATTTCTGGCGGTGCTTTCGCCGGGAGTGCCCGGATTTTCCCGTGGAGACCCGGGGCACCAATCTGGTGACGGGTTCCGATCTCGCGACCAACGCCACGCCGCTGCGCGATATCTACAACGGGGGATTCAACATGATCCCGCCGCCGAATTCGCCCTGGGCCGCGCTGAATGGCGACTTCGGGCTGGAGCTGGTGGGGTACATGTCGCGGATCGCCGAGCTGCCGCCGGGCAAGGGATTCCCCTTCCGCTTCTACACGCACGATCCGTGGTGGCTCAACAGCCCATGGCTCGACCGGTATGGGCGCGAGCCGCACGACATCTATCTCCCGATGGCCGTCGCGCGCATCGACGCCGGGGGCCGCGTCGAAAACCCGGATTCCATCGCATTCCTCACGATCGATGACTCGTACGGGCGCACGCCCGAGCAGGTGCCGGAGGAGGTCATCCCGCACATCCGCGAGGCGATGCGCCACGCGCCGGACCGTCCCGGCCCGCTCGTCTGGGTCTATCCCTTCGACGAGTACCACGACATGACGTTCGGCCCGCCGACCGGGAACACGGGAGCGCCCGACCGCGGCCCCGACCCCGCGGCGGACAAGAGTGTCCGCCTCACCGAGCCCTTCTTCGGCGACTGGTTCCTCCGCGCGGCCGTGAACAACGCGCTGCCGCTCAATACGGTCGTCTCCACGAGGAACTTCCTCGCCTCCCTGAAGGCCGATCCCGCGCTGTATCGCGAGTCGATCCTCGTCACGCCGGTGCCAGATGCGGGGACCGAATTGTCCGAGGCGCTGATCCGATTTGCCCACTCGGGCGGGCGGGTTCTTTTCTATGGCCCGCTCGGGCGCGCGGGCGACGACCTGCTCGCGATGCTGAATCTCGGGCGCGCCGGGCCGATCGATGGCGAGCTGGAGCTATTCTCGGGCGTGCCGCTGGACGAGCTGGCCGAGGGATCGCACCCGAGGCGCCTCAACCATCGCCCGCTGATGTGCGCCGGGGGCATCGAGGCCACCCTCGCCGATCCGGCCGATGAGCGCACGCACGCGCCGTTCCGGGTCGCCCGGGGAGACGCGCGACGCGTGGCCGCCGTGTGGCGCCCCGTGCCCGACTGGAAAAGTGGCCTGGTCGCCTGGGTCCGCGGCACCAACTCCAGCAGCCACGCCGGCGGCCACCTGCTGACGCCCGATGATCCCGCGACCTGGTTCCAGGGCGACCTCATGATGCGCCACCTGCTCGGGGCCTTCGGCTGGCACATCGGCCTGCGCCAGAGCGGCCCGGCCCAGGCCAACGCCATCGCCCCCGCCTACCACGGCAAGGTGCCTCCCGTCGCAAGCCCCATCCTCACGATCGCCCGCCACGACAATGGCTTCTTCTTCTCCGGCTGCATGCGCAACACCAACGTCGAGCTGCGGCTGGGGGCCCCCTGGGGCGCGCCGATCTTTTCGGGGATGGAGACGGAATTGCGCGAGGGATTATCCTGCTATCGCATGCCGCGGGCCTGGCACCGCGAGTGCCGCGTCTTCGTCCGCCAGGAGGCGGGCGAGATCTTCTGCATCGAGCGCCATTCCGGCGAGATCGGCATCGCCCGCCGCCTGAAGGTCATGGGCCTCCGGGACGCCACCCTGCGCTTCTACCCCGAGCGCGGGACCCGCGAGAACGTCACCCTACTGATCAACCCGAAATCGGCCGACGGCTACACGCCCGTCACCCGGGAGACGCTCGTCAAGACGCGCGCCGGCGACGACGCCGAGGGGCATTACCTCGAGGCGACGCATCTCACGGGAATTCTGACAATCTCATGGTGAGCGCGATGATCGCTGGCTCGGAGATTCCTTTTTCTCGCAAAGAGCGGCCCGGGGACGGTCCGCACTCCAAAGGCCTTCGGCCGAAATTTGGCGAAATCCTTCGACGAGGTCGATGCGCTATGACCGTGCCCTCTTTCGCGCGTAGCGCTTTGGAGTGCGGCGCGTCCTCGCGCCGCTTTGCACCCGGCGAGGAGCCCGGATTCTCACCACCCGTCCCGGTCTCGCCGGAGCGGGGTTGCCACCGCGCCCGAAAACATCCCAGACCTCTAACGACATGAATATGCTGAAACGCCGAAAATTCCTGAACCTCATCAAAAACACCGGGCTTGGCCTGGCGGCCGGATCAACCGTCGTGCGGGGAGCCCGCGCGGCGTCGGAGGCTTTGGGCAAGCGCCCGGAGGTCGTCGCCATCTACTACCCGCACTGGCACAGCTACGATCACGGCAGCGCATGGAAGGGCGAGGGCTGGACCGAATGGGAGGGCGTGAAGGCCGCGGTGCCGCGCTTCCCCGGACACGAGCAGCCGAAGAAGCCATCCTGGGGTTACTTTGACGAGAGCGATCCGGCGTGCGTCTCGAAGGAGATCGACCTCGCCGCGGATCACGGCATCGATGTGTTCCTCTACTGCTGGTATTGGTACAGCGGGGTCCAGAACATGCAGGAGGCGCTGGAGCGCGGCTTCCTCAAGGCGCCCAACCGGGGCCGCATGAAATTCGCGCTGATGTGGGCGAACCACGACCGCCGCGACCAATTTTGCCCCGAGTTTGGAAAGCCCCGCACGGTGTGGCTCCCGTCGCGCCACTCGCCGCGCGACCTGGGGCGGGTCATCGATTACGGCATCGCGCATTACTTCCGCGAGCCCAATTACTGGCGGGTGGACGGGCGCCTGTTCTTCAGCGTCTTCGAGGCGAAGAAGTTCATCGAGCAGCTCGGGGGCCCGCAGGCGACGCGCGCGCTCCTCGGCGAGATGGATGCGCGGCTGCGGCGGGCGGGGCTGCCGCCGATGCACTGGGGCGCCATGGTGCCCGACCCGAAGGCCGCGGCCCTGGCCATGGAGGCGGGGTTCCTCAGCGCGGGCAAGTACAACGTCGCGCAATCCGGCAAGGCGCGGCCCGATGGTACGGAGCGCTACGAGGACCTCATGGAGGCGCACCGGGCGCATTGGGCGAAGATGTCGGAGGCGCCCCTCGTCAACCTGCCCGTCGTCACGATGGGGTGGGACTCCACGCCACGATGCCGGTCCGACGTGCCTTGGCCATTCCCCGCCAAGGAGTATCCCTACGTGCCCGTGGTGGTCGGCAATACCCCCGAACTCTACGAGCAACTCCTCCGCGATGCCGCCCGCCACATCGAGGGCGATCCGCGCAAGCCGTTCGCCGTGCTGTTGAACGCGTGGAACGAGTGGACCGAGGGAGGCTACCTCCTCCCCGAGGAGCGCACGGGCACGGCCTACCTCGAGGCAATCCGGCGGACTTTCGGAAACTCCAATGACAGGAACACTCAGCCATGAGCCATCAGACCGTAGCGGGGAGCGTGTGCGACCCGTCCGTCCGCTCGCTCACGCTCGCGGCTACGAACGATACTCTATGAACATCCCCCGCATCAAACCCCTCACCGCAAAAGTTGGCGTCTTCGGCGTCGGCCACCACACGTATTGGCACCAGTTTCCCGGCCTGCTGGACGAGATGCGCCGCAAGCAGGCGCTGCTCGTCCAACGCGTCGCGGCCCATGGCGTCGAGGTCACCGACTTCGGGCTTGTGGACAACGCCGGGGGCGCCTACGCGCTCCTGCCACGCCTGAAGGCGGCCGATCTGGATCTCCTTTTCTGCGACATGGTCACCTACGCCACCTCCTCCACCTTTGGCGCGATCGCCCGGGACATGGACGTCCCGATCGTGCTGGTGGCGCTCCAGCCGATGGCGGCGATGGATTACGCCAACGGATCGACGTACATGCAGCTCTGCAACGACGATTTCTGCTCCGTGCCGGAGTTCACGGGCGTGGCGATCCGGATGGGGAGGCGCCCGCCGCCGGTGATCCTCGGCGTCGAGGAGGGCGATCCGGTCGCGGCGGAAGAACTGCGCGAATGGTGCCAGATCGCCCGTGTCCTGCACGACCTGCGCCGCGCGCGGATCGGGCACATGGGGCACGTGCTGGAGAGCATGCTCGACATGCACACCGACCCCACCGCCGTGACCGCCGCCTTCGGGTGCCACGTCGTGCAGTGCGAGCCGGACGATATCCTGCGCCACTACCGCGATGACTTCGCCGACGCCATCGCGGCCAAGGAGCGCGAGATCCTCGGGTTCTTCGACACGCCCGACCCGAAATCCGACCCCGTCACGACAAAATTGACCCCGCAGGACCTGCGCGTCGCCGCCAAGGCCGCGGTCGCCCTGGAGAAATTCATCGCGGACAAGGGGCTCGATGGGCTCGCGTACTACTACGAGGCCGAGGCCGGCACCCCCATGCGCGAGCTGGTCACCAACCTGATCGTGGGCAACTCCCTCCTCACCGCCGCCGGCTTCCCGATGTGCGGCGAATACGACATCAAGACCTGCCTCGCGATGCTGATCATGGATCGCCTCGAGATCGGCGGCAGCTTCGCCGAGTTCCATCCCGTGGACTTCGTGCGCGACACCGTGCTCGTCGGCCACGACGGCCCCCACCACCTCAACATCGCCGACGGCAGGCCCGTGATCCGCAGTTTGAAGAAATACCACGGCAAACCCGGCTCGGGCGCCAGCGTCGAGTTCCGGCTGAAAACCGGGCCGATCACCATGCTCAGCATCGGCGTGCGCGCCGACGGGAAATTCAAATTCGTCGTGGCCGAGGGCGAATCGATGGATGGCCCGATCCCGCCCACCGGCAACACCAACACCCACGGGAAGTTCCAGCCCGACGTGCGCACCTTCCTCAAACGCTGGGTCGCCGAGGGCCCCACGCACCACTTCGCCCTCGGCATCGGCCACCGCGCAAGCACGATCCAGAAAATCGCCGAGTGCCTCGGCATCGAGTGCGCCGTGGTGGGGTGAATCTCGCGCCAAGGTGGGTCGGATTCATGGCGCCCATGGCGAGCATGGCGCGAGGCAAACGCGCCGCTCCTGCGCGAGGGGCGAGTTGATGGGAGGGTTTCGCACCAAGGACAGTTTACCCGCGAAGTTTGGGAACCCTCCGTGCCCCTGCGGGAGATCCGCCGCCTTCCCGTTTTTCTCCCGCGGAGGCGCAGAGACGCGGAGGACAAGAAGGAGCCCGATTCCCCAGAGGCCCAGCGTCCCCGCGCGAGGTTCCCCCAATTCTAGTAGATGACCACCTTGTCCACTTCACGCGCCGGATCGATCTTCCAGATCCCGGTCGAGCCCGTCGGCCGCGAGAACCCCAGGAACCGCCCGTCGGTCATGACGGCGATGGCGCTGGAACCCTCTGGAACGAGGTCGACGAGTTTCACTTTTCTGCCTTGGCCAAATGCATCAGAGCAACTTCAGCGTGCGAGGCGCATTCAGTTTAGCGATATCCGGCACCTGGAAGTCGCATGCGATGACTTTGTTCTTCTTTAGATTCTGGAGAATCGGCTTCGCGTGCTGCCGAGTCATGCCCGCTTCAAGGCAGAAACGACACAGATCTGCCTCGTCACGCATGCCACCGCCCCGGATCGCGGATTCGAGATCCGTCTCGAAGCCGCGGATCTTCTTGGGCCGCATCTCCTCGAGCGCCAGTAGCCCTTCACCCGGAGCGATGTTCTCGCGCTCGATGTCGAAGTTCGCCTCCCCGGCGATCTCGTCATTCTTCCACGCCACCCGCAAGAACTTGTCGATGCCCAGCGGATGCTGGCTGCCGAAAATGAGGCCGTAGATGTTCGAGCCCTTCTTGATGGAGAAGGGCGCCAGGAAATAGGGGGGATTCTTGGGCAACCGTCCCCGGTAGTATTCAAACGCCGCCCGATGCACATGGTAGGAATCCTCGGGCCGCTCGATCTTCTGTTTGATCGCCGGGTGATCGCGGAAGCGATGCAGCGTGGATGAGGACAGGAAGAAGATGAAATCCGTTTTCGGCAGGGCCACCAGCCTGTCGAAAACCTCGTCGGAGACCTCATCGACCCCAAATTGATCGATAATCAGGAGCTTGGCGGCGCGCGCGTTCTTGAGCGCCACATCGTATTCCGCCAGTGCGGATGCGAATGGAATAGCCCGCACGTCGAGATTTACACCGGGGACACCGCCGCCGAGGCCTTGGATCGCCGCGTTCAGACGCGCGATCTTCTCAGCATCCGAGTCAAAGAAGTGTGCAACAGTCGTTACCTTGTCCCACCCGGCCAGCCCTCGTTCCTGGTACCTGCGCAGGACGGAAAGAACACGAAGCGGAGAACCGTGCTGCCCGATCGAATCCATGCCCGGGCCACAGAAAAAATCAAAGACGTGAACTTCTGGAAACGGGGGCTGCGCCGACGACAAGAAGACAGGCACCCATTCTTGGGTGTAGAGCTCGAAGATCTTCAGTTTGGTGAGCGTGCCGGGATCGAATGGTTTGTCGTGGAACGCGGGATCGGGCATAAACGAGATCAAACGAGCGCCAAAGACCGCAGGATCGCCGCCCGTTCCTGGGCCACCGGCGGTTGCAATGTCGGCACGGCGGGTGACTCATCGTACGTCCGCCCATCCAACAGGCGCCCAGTCTCGATCTTGCGGACGCCGCCCCACTGTTTGAAGAAGAAGGGCACCTTCGCGGCACGGCACTGCCGCCGCACGGAGCGTACCCAATCGGGAGCCATCGGGCGCGCGCCGGGGCCGCTCTCGCCGCCCACGATGACCCAATGGATGCCGCGGAGGTTCATTTCCCCGAGATCCTCGAGCAACGGCTCGATGGAAAGGAAGGCGACCGACGGACGCGCTGCGCGGAGCCGCGCGATGCGGGGCAAGCCGTGCTTGCGGTTCTCCACGCTCACGCCCCACCAGATGTGTGGGGCCTCCGCCGCGCGACGCAGCGGCCCCCTCAATAGCCGCGCCATCCGATCGGCCCGCTTCGTCAACACCTGATAGGTGTGCCAATGGGCCGCCAGCATCACCCGGCAGACCTTCTCGATATACTCGTCGGGTACTCCCTCGTGGAACAAGTCGCTCATCGAATTCACGAAGATCCTCCTCGGCGCGTTCCACCGAATCGGATCGCCCAGCTTATCGGGCACCAGCCGTAGATCGAACCCGTGTTCGAACGGGTGGCCCTTCACCCCGCGAAAACGCTCCGCCAGCGTCTCCGCATAGCAGTGCGTGCAGCCAGGGCTGATCTTCGTGCAGCCCCGCATGGGGTTCCACGTCGCGTCCGTCCACTCGATCTTCGACCGCTCGCTCATGCGCACTCCATTCCCATCGTTACGACATTATACGCACGTATTTTCCAAGGGCAAGCCGAAGGTCACAGCTCCCCCTTGAACGCCCGGTCGAGGATCGTCGGCAGCAACGCATCCAGCTCCGCCGCCGTCTCCGACTGCAGGCGCTTCAACGCGTCTACCTCGGCCTGCAGGGCGTCGAGTTCGGACACGATGCGGCGCTGTTCGGGGAGCGGCGGCACGGGAATCGGCGTTCCTGCGAGCTGCCCAACATTTAGCGTTGGCTGCGCGAGCGTGCGCGTAGTTTCGCGAAAATAATCTTGGCAGGGTCGCGCCGAAAGCACTGCCGCCATGTAATCGCGATCAACCTGAGGGCCAGGAACGATTCGACAGACCGCTCGTGCAATGTTCGCGCCAGCCCACGACTGCGGGGCAATTCCGATCTTCCCGATGCTGCCCACGACGCCGATAAGAATTTCTCCACCAACAAGCCGGGTGCGTACGTATTGAGCATCTACCTCGGGCGCAATTCGCTTGTTCGGAAGAATGGGCGCATCCTTGATCGCAAGGTCTTGAATTCTCACGAACGGAATGCCGTGATCGACATCAGGCCCGGGAACAAGCACGCCGTAAGACATCGTGCGGCCAGGTGCGAGCAACTCACCCAAGAGTCTGGTTGCAGCGTTGCGTGGAAGCAGCGAGACAAGCGACGCCGCAGAGAGCGCCTCCGCTTCCTCCGCGGCCTCCTGCCGGAGCTTTTGCGCCTCGTAAATCTGGGTGGCCAGCGCCTCGATCCGCGCCACCACCCGCCGTTGCTCGGACAGGGGCGGGAGGGGGATTTCGGAACCCTCGAACTGGCGCGGATGTAGGCTCTGGCGGCGAACGTTCGTGCCCGTGCTCTGCTTGCCGATCGTCTGCCAGTGATCGGGAACTTTGAAAAAATAGTTGATAAATTTCTCGTCAATTCGATCGCGGTCCAGCTCGTACACCACGAATGCGCCAGACATGACGCAGCCGTCGGCCTCTTCTGGCACGACGCCAAAGGCTCCTTCCCAAGCCATGATCTTGCAATAGACGAAATCGCCTTTCCTTATTCTCTGAATCTTTGGCAGCGCGAATGTGGAGCCAAATTTGCGCTCCCCAGTGAAGATCCCGCGCGCAAAGCTGTAAGTACCTGCGAACGGATACTCCGTGAGCTCCTCGCGGGGCTCAAATCGCGCTGCAAGCCGCAAGATCTCGCCCAATTTTACCCTCGGCCACTGCTTGCTCATTCACCCGACTTCCCTAGTAGTGTCTGGATCTTCCCCACAATCTCCGCGATCCGCTGTTCCTTCTTGAGGATGTCGGCGGCGAGCTGCTCGGGCGGGAGGTGGGTGATGTCCTCCTTGCCGCGGGGGTTCTTGCGGTCGAGGTTGCAGCCGCCAGCGAGTAACTCTTTCGCGGGGACCTTCCACGCGCGGTCGTTCTCCTCGCGTTTGCCCCACCATGCGATCAGCGGGGCGAACTCCTCGAACTGGATGGGCTGGGTCTTCGTGTAGTTCTTCCGGCCCTCGGGGAGCGGCTGCTCGTAATACCAGACTTCGCGCGTCGGGCCGGAGCGGTCGAAGAACAGGAGGTTCGTCGGGATGCTCGTGTACGGCGCGAAGACCCCGTTGGGCAGCCGGACGATCGTGTGGAGATTGAATTCCTTGAGCAATTCCTCCTTGATCCGGGCGCAAACTCCGTCGCCGAAAAGCGTGCCATTGGGGACGACCACCGCCGCGCGGGCCGGACGTTTGGCGGCGGTCGGGACGCGGTGAAGCTTCCGCATAATCAACTGGAGGAACAGGAGCGCGGTCTCCGCGGTCTGCTTGTCCTCCGGGAAATTGCCCTGGATGCCCTTCTCCTCCTCGCCGCCGAAGGGCGGGTTGGTGAGGACCACGTCCACGCGGTCGCGCTCGCCGATGTCGGTGAGCTTGTGGCGCAGGGCGTTGCCGGGATCGATCTGCGGTGCGTCGAGCCCGTGCAGCAGCAGGTTCATCTGGCAGAGGAGGTACGGGAGCGGTTTCGGTTCGCAGCCGAACAGGCTGTTTCCCTGCAACACCCGGCGGTCGGCCACCGTTTTGACCTGCTTCGACAAGTGGTTGTACGCATCGACCAGGAACCCGCCCGTGCCGCTCGCCGGATCGAGCACGGTCTCCCCGAGCCGCGGGTCCGTGACCGCCACCATCAGCCGCACGACGGCTCGCGGGGTGTAGAACTCGCCAGAATCGCCGGCCGCGTCCCGCATCTCCCGCAGCATCGATTCGTACAGCGCGCCCAGTGTGTGCAGCTCGTTGCTGGAGGTGAAGTGGATCCCGCCGATCTTGTTGATGACGTCCCGCAGCAGGTAACCGCTCTTCATCCGGTTATCGACGCCCTTGAACACCGTCGCGATCACGTCCCGCCGGTCATCGCCATTCGAACTCGTCAGTGTCCGCAGGTACCGGAACAGCCCCGCCCCCTTCTTCCCATCGGGTCGGACCGCCTCCTCGTTGTTGATGAACCCAAGCAGCTCGTCCCCGGTGACCCCATCCGCCTTCGCCGCCCAGTCGCGCCACCGGTACGGCCTCTCCACCGCCGGCTTGAACTTCTTCCCACCCAGCTTCGCCTCCTGCTCCCGCTGCAACTCCAGATCATCCAGGAACTTCAGGAACATGATCCACGTTAGCATCGGCAGCCGGTCCAGGTCCCCATTGAGGCCCTTGTCCTTCCGCATGATGTCGCGGGCGGACTTCAGGAGCGCGCCCAGTGACTGGGCGGTGGTTGGCGTGGTTGAAACGGCTTTCATGCGATTCTAACCGGGTCAGGCGCAATTGCCGGAACAGGGGCAGGGGTAACACCTGGAGCCGCCGGACCCGTTCGGGAACGCGGTGGCGGCAGAAGTGCGTTGAGCGTCGGCACCCGCAAGTGGGCACTTGAAGTCTCAACGATGAGGTTGGACCCCGTCTTTTCTTTGAATAATCCGCGCAGCCTAGATAAGAGCAGTTTTCCGTGAATCCACCGCTCATCGGTGAAATTCAGCGTTTCTACCCACAACGCGTTTGCTTCTTTTCCTCTTGTCGGGAGCCCTGATTTGTGACGCCAGTTATCTGCCTCGTCGGTACCCTTCTTCGCCTTGTCTTTGAACTCTTTCGCGCATTCCGCCATTGCTTGAGCGTGAACCGCATCCAAGATCTTGACGTGCCCCGGATTCACGGCCTTTAGATGTTCGAGACGACAGAACACACCCTCGACGTCAATGCCTGGCGTAAGAAACAGCTTCAAGCCCGCGTCTTGATATAGCCGTTTCAATAGTGCTTCGTCTTCTGGCCGAAAATAATCGGCGTCACGATGAACGATGATTTCCGTGCCAGGGGACACTTCACGAATGAAACTCGCAAGCGCCTGGGCCACATCCTGCCGTGTGCATCCTTTGTAAGCCCAAATCTGATAGCGGGATCCAGCAATTTCGTGTGCGCTCAATAGCGTCTTGAATAACTTTTTCTTTTTGTCTTCTGTCAGGACGACAAACTGAATTCCGCCGATTAGGAGGCCCTCTGCGCTGTCCAGCGCACCCAGCTCGGTCAATACGTCGAGGGTCACAGACGCAGGCCGAGTCGTGCCACTCTTGCACCAAATGAACTTGACTGCGTCCTTGTCACGCAAGACATCCAGGATGTGCCTGGAATGGGTTGCAAGGATAACTTGTGTTTTGCCCTCTGCCGCCAAATCCCATAGAAGTTCTGCCAGTGCCCTTTGATTGTTAGGATGCAAATGCGAATCAGGCTCGTCGAGGAGCGTCACGACAGGACTAAACAAATAGATGTAGGACAAAATCTGTACCGTTTGAAGAAAGCTCGTACCTACGGAATCGAACGGGACTTCGAGCGCGTCCTGCTTAACCAACACGTTGATGAACTCGTCGGCCCTCTGGTCAAAACGCACTATAACGGACTTTTCTGGAAAAACGCGTCTTAGCGATTTAATGAAATTTGGCCATTGCTCCTTGTTTTCCTTAAGGGCGTTCAGCACGTTGCGGAGAACTAAGTTTGCGTCACCCCTCGCAACCGAGCGAAGCAAATTGCCGAAGCCGATGAACGCTTCATTCTTTGAGATCCCAGCCAAACCCGGCACATAGACGCTGAATGGCTTGTCGAGCTTCTCTACTTTAGAAACCACCTCTTTGCCTTTCAGTTTGATCGAGAGGTTTCGGTTCTTCCCTCGTTTAATTTCAATTGATCCATGTGTCAGAAGCTGGCCGACAACTCCGAACGATATTATGGGTCCATTGGTCTGTGTCAGTCCGCCGTTCGGGGCAAGCCAACTTGGATTGACCAATGGAAGATAAAGCGCGTCTTGCGGGCTGATCGTAAAGCCGATTTCCTCATGAGCGATTGCGAATTGATCGGGGAGACGCAGTCTGGATTGGGCGAGTGCCACTGCTGAATGGATCGCCTGCAAGAAGGAGCTCTTGCCTGAGTTGTTCGTGCCGACCAGCACGTTGACTCGATCCAACTCCTCACTGACCTTCGTGAGCTGTTTAAAATTATTGATTGACACCGATTTCAACATAATGGCCTTTACGCCGCATACAGCAGCGTTTGGAGTTGATTGACTGCGGTGCGGAGTTGGTCTGCCCCGCCAAACTTCCCGACGATCTCATTGACGTTGCCGTGCTGCGAGATGGGTGGGACTTTGAGGACATCGGGCAGCGTGAACTGCACCTCCCCATCGGCCGCGTATTTCTCCAAGAGGTCCTCAAGGATTTCACGAGCCTCTAGGGAGAAGAACCGAAAGAAATCCCTCTCCTGTTTCTTCACCCGGTCGGCCCGCTGTCGGCGGGTGAGGAGGGGGGCATTGAAAGCCAGGTGGCACAATAGATCGAACGGGTCGGCGTCTGGGGTCCCGGCCTGCGCGGCTACGGTGGCGAAATCGATCCCGCGCTCGGCGAGCTGGCGGAGGATCTCGGCGCGCTCCTCGCCATCGATCCAACGGGCACGGAGGTCCTCCGGGTTGGTGCAGAGCGAACGGACTTTCTCGGCGGTGTAATCGGTCAATTTAACGACCCTGAGCTGTCTCCCGTCGGCATCCAGCTCATGGACCAGTTCGGCGACGATCTCGACCTGCCCGCCGTCGTAATAGTACTTCCTGCGGGAGGGCTGGGGGAGGAGGGATGACGGCTGAGGGGTTTCGGCGAGTTTAGTGGCGCCTTCCTCTGTGCCCGCCGTGTCCTCTGTAGTGAGAACCTCCGTCTTCGTCGTCTCCCCGTACGCATCGATCTCCTCCTGCGAGGCGAAGGCGGGCTCCCCGTCGAAGTCGGGGTCGGCGAAGTTGCGGGTGGCGGTGCCGGTGTAGTCGAGGATGTTGAAGCTGAATTTGCCGTAGTCGTCGCGGACGCGGGTCCCGCGGCCGATGATCTGTTTGAATTCGACCATCGAATTCACCAGCCGCACCAGCACGATGTTCCGGCAGGTGGGGGCGTCGAGGCCGGTGGTGAGGAGCTGCGACGTCGTCAGGATGACGGGCGTCCGCGTTTCGACATCCTGGAAGCGGCCCATGTGGCCGCGGCCGATGTCGCCCTCGTCGGCGGTGACCCGGCAAACGTAGTCTGGGAACTGCGCCGTGAGGTCCGTGTTCGAGTTGGTCAACTGCTTGCGCATCTCTAACGCGTGTTCCTGATCCACGCAGAAAACGATCGTCTTGGCGAAGCGGTCGGTCCTTTTCAGGAAATCGGTGAGGTGGCGGGCGATGGCCCCGGTGCGGGCCCTGAGCGCGACGATGCGCTCGAAGTCGGCGGTCTGGTAGTGCTCGTCGGGGATCTCGCGCCCGTAGCGGTCCAGCTCGTCCTTGCTGGGCCGCCAGCCGGCGGCGTCCCACTGGGTGACGACGCGATGGACGCGGTAGGGTGCGAGGAAGCCGTCGTCGATGCCCTGTTTCAGGGAGTACGTGTAGACGGGGTTGCCGAAATAGACGTACGTATCGCGGTTCTCCTCGCGCAGCGGTGTGGCGGTCATGCCGAGGTGGTAGGCCGGCTGGAAATAATCGAGGATGTCCCGCCAGTTCGACTCGTCGCTCGCGCTGCCGCGGTGGCACTCGTCCACGATGACCAGATCGAAGAAGTCGGCCGGGAATTCCTTGTAGAAGGCGCGCGTGGCGGGGGCCGACTTGTCCGGGCGGTTGGGGTCGGGCGGCATGAGGGACTGGTACGTGGCGAAGTACATCTCGCGGCCGAGGGTCACCTTGCCGCCCTCGATCTTCCAGCGCGCGTCGCCGAAGGGGGCGAAGATCTTGTCCTTGGGGTCGTCGATGAGGAAGTTGCGGTCGGCGAGGTACAGGATGCGGGGCTTCCGGTGCGAGCCGCACGGGCCACTGGGATCGCCCTTCGCGTTCCACTTCGAGGACCAGAGCTTCCAGCAGATCTGGAGGGCCACCACCGTCTTGCCCGTCCCGGTGGCCATCGTCACCAGCACCCGGCGGCGCCCGCCGAGGATCGCGGAGACCACACGGTTGACGGCGATCTCCTGATAGTAGCGCAATGGCCTGCCGAGATCGGCCAGCGGCGGCGTCAGGAACCGCTCGCGCTGCGCCTCGGTCTTCAGCCCCGAGGCCCCCTGGAGCCGCTGCCAGAGCGCGTCGGGCGACGGGAAGGCATCGAGTTCGGTCTCCTTCCCCGTCAGGAAGTCGAACTCGACGATCCCGTGCCCATTGGTGCTGTAGGCGAATTTCAGGTCCAGGATCTCGGCATATTCCTTCGCCTGCGCCAGGCCGTGCCCCGGATGTTTGTACGCCGCCTTCGCCTCGACGACCGCCAGGGTCACGTTCGGGCGATAGCGCAGCAAGTAATCGGCGCGCTTCTGCGGACGACGCCAGACCTGCCCGGTCACCGTCATGATCCGGCCCGCCGTGAATGTCCGCTGTTCGAGGATGCGCTCGTCGTCCCACCCGGCCGCGTGGAGCTTGGGCACCACGTACTTGCGGCAGGTGTCGGCTTCGGTGGGCATGGGTTCAGAAATTCGGAAGTTGGAGTGCGGAAGGCGAAAACCGGGTCGGCTCGGCTCCAGCGAAGATCCCAAAACGTGTCATCGCCACGAGGCGGAAGCGTAGGGTGGGGGCGTGGAACTTTCCATGTTTTTTGTGTGGGTCGGACCACGGGCGAATCTTCTCCCACAAGGGCACGGTGGCGAAGCTTGCGTCGGCCAAACGCGGCAGGCGCTCGGCTACGGCCTGGACCCTGCGCGCGTCGCGTTCGCCTTCAACCAGGCGGCAAAGGCCGCTTCCGTCAATTGTCCCGCGGCCAGCGCCGAATCCAGCAACCCTTCGTCACGGATGCCGGAGGAACCGCCAAACTCCGCCAGCAACTGCTCCTGCAACGTGAGCACGGTCGCCCGCAGGACCCAGGCCGGCTCCTTCACTTCGCGAGTTCCCGCAAGGCGTTGCGGTAACGCGGCACTACGAGCGGTGGGGCGAAAGGCTCGTAGAGCCGCCTTCAGGGCGTGTCGATTTATTCGACGATCACGATGGAGCGGAGGGCGAGTGTGGAGTGCGGCGGCAAAGCGAAGCGTCGACGCCGCTTTTTCGTCCGGCGGAGCCGGGACCTGCGCGCCTGGGCCGGCGCCCGCTCTCCGCGCGGATCCAAAGCGGTGCCGCCACCCCGTTCGGGGTTCTGCCACCGCAGTCCAAAGGCCCGCCCGCCGGATTCGGAGCACACGATGGCGTCCCGATGGTATCCCGGCTCACGGCACTCCCGCGCGGTCTGGAATGAATCAACAGGCCCTTCAGGCGTTCCCGGTGGCCGGGCGCAGGCGCATGGGAGGGCGGCGCATCCGCGCGCCGCTTTGCGCGCCCAAGATCCCGCACGATTGCGAATCGGCGCGCCGCCACCAGACCCCATACACCGGCCGTCGAGGATCATTCCAATCGTATCGGGACCCTTACGCGACGATCAGGGATTGGCTTTGCGCTCCGAAGGCCGCTGCGCTTCGATGGGGCCATGCGCGCGATAGCCTCCCACCTGACGGCGCTGGCATTCGGCTCGTGGCTTGCGGCGTCGACGTCCGGCGCCGACGCTCCTCCCGGAGATCCGCCCATGACCGTGACCGATGCCGCGACATTGCCCGAGCAGAAATTCCCCTGGGGAAGTCTGAAATGGCTGTGCGATGGGAAGCTCTCGCCCGGTGCGGCGCAGACGGTGGGCATCGCCGAGATCCTGCCTGGGCACACCAACCCGCTGCACTACCATCCCAACTGCGAGGAGGTCTTATATATGCTCTCCGGCAAGGGGGAGCACAGTTTTGATGGGCGCGCGGTAGAGCTGGGCCCGGGGATGACGATCCGCATCCCCGCCGGGGTCAAGCATAACCTGAAGAACACCGGGACCGAGCCGATCCGCTGCCTGATCTCCTTTTCCACGGGCGATAGGCAGACGGTTTTTTTGGAGGAGAAATGATGCGGGCGATGATCGGGGCGGCGGCGGTGTGCGCCGGCCTATTGGCGGCCACGAACGCGGACGTCACTCGGCCCAATATCCTCATAATCATCGCCGACGATCAGGGCTATCCCGATCTCGGCTGCATCAGCTCCAAGCCCATCCTGACGCCGCATCTCGACCGCCTCGCGCGCGAGGGGGTGCGCGGGACAAATTTCTATGTGACCTGGCCGGCGTGCACGCCCTCGCGCGGCAGCCTCCTGACGGGTCGCTACCCCCAGCGCAATGGCCTCTACGACATGGTGCGCAACGACATGGTCAATTATCAGCACCAGTACACGCCCGAGGAATACGCCGTCTCTCCCGAGATGACCCTCGGCCTCGATCCGCGGGAGATCACGCTCGGCGACGTGCTCCGCTCGGCGGGATACGCGACCGGCGTGGTGGGAAAGTGGGACATGGGCCAGGCCAGGCGCTACCTCCCCCTCCAGCGTGGCTTCGATTTCTTCTACGGCCACGGCAACAACGGCATCGATTACTACACCCACGAGCGCTACGGCATCCCGTCGATGTTCCGGGGCAACGAGCGCACGCAGGCGGATCGCGGGACCTACGCGACCGATGTGTTCAAGCGCGAGGCCCTTTCGTTCATCACCCAGAGCGCCGCCAAACCCTTCTTCCTATATCTGGCCTTCAACGCCCCCCACAGCGCGTCGAGCTTCGGCAAGCCCGGCGTCCAGGCCCCGCCCGAATATCTGGCCATGTACGCCGAGAGCGCGATCCCCGAGAAGGTCCGCCCCTTCGCCGCGGCCGTCACCTGCATGGATGCCGCCATCGGCGAAATCCTCGCCGCGCTGGAGACATCGGGGCGGGCCCAGAACACCCTGATCCTGTTCCTCTCCGACAACGGGGGCAGCGGCAACGGCGGCAACGCGCCGCTGAAGGGCTCCAAGGGCACGATGTGGGAGGGCGGGCTCCGCGTCCCCTTCATCGCATGGTGGCCCGGACACCTCCCCCCGGGAAAGGTCACCGATGCCTTCCTCACCTCGCTGGAATTCATGCCGACGCTCGCCGCGCTCGCCGGCGCCAAGCCGACCGCCGTCCCCCTCGATGGCTTTGACATGCTGCCCATCCTGAAGGGCGATGCACCTTCGCCGCGCGACGAGATGTTCTGGCAGCGCCGCGGCGACCGAGCCGCCCGCGTCGGCCAGTGGAAATGGCTCGAGTCCGCCAAAGGCGCCGGGCTCTACGACCTCGCCACCGACATCGGCGAAACCAAGGACCTCTCCGCCGAGAAACCCGACATCCTCGCCAGGGTCAAGGGCCGCTTCGACGCCTGGCGCCGCGAGATGGATGCCGCCGAACCCCGCGGGCCCTTCCGGGATTATTGACCGGACACTTCAAAGCCAGAACTTGCGAATTCGGGGGCCATCGTTAAGCGCCTGCCCGACCGGATGGCTGGCGCGGCGACGGTCCGATTTTGGACTGCGGTGGCAGAGCGTAGCGGCGACACCGCTTTGGCTCCCGGCGGAGCCGGGATCCGCGCGCCAGGGCCAGCGCCCGCGCTTTGATCGCCAGAGGCGATCGGCGCGATTCCAAAGCGGTGTCGCCACCCCTCGCGGGGTGATGCCACCGCAGTCCAAAAAGGCCCCTCGGCCCCATCGGAAGTTCCCCCGTGAATGGCGCGCCGTGTCCCCGCGCCGTCGGTCGGACTAGACAGAACCTTCGAACCTCGAATAGCGTGGATACCGCAGATAAGTCCAAATAATTCAGGCACTCGTGAATCTCGGGGTAGCCGCCGACGTGAGGAGGCGGATTCGAGCCACTTGGTACCACCGCCTCCTCACGTCGGCGGCTACGATGGACGCGAAGTTTTCACATGAATGACGCGCCGTCGGTTGGGCTGGCCCGAGCATCGGCCGAATTTCGACGTCGACCTTTCTCATGTGCGGGCGTGCCCGCCCATCCGGATTTGACACCGCCCGGCGGGCCGGTGCTGAATGGGGGATGCTTTATCGGCTGATGGTCCCCTTGGCGGGCGCGTGGATCGCCTTAGGCGCGGCCTTGGCGCAAGAGGCGCCGGTGGTGCGAGAGGGCTGGGACTGGCGGTTGCCCGAGGGCGTGGGTCCGGTGCCCTATTCGGGATACATCACCTGGGGGAGCAAGCGATTCGATCCCGCGATCACCGTGCGGGGCGTGATGATGGAGTGGTCGCGGCTGAATCCCGCGCCGGGGCAATACGATTGGGGGTGGGCCCGGGAGCAGATCGCGAAGAATCGGGCGGCGGGGATGCGGACGGGGATCCACCTGAAGGGCGTGCAGCGGGAGGCGGTGCCGGATTGGGTGGTCGAGAGGTTCAAGCCCGTGGTGCTCGATGTGCCCCCGCTGCAGGAGGGGCAACCGTGGCGCATCCAGATCGTGCCGCCCTGGCAGCCGGAGGTGGACAAGGCGTTCCACGAATTCATGCGCGAGTTCGCAAAGACGGGCATCGCGCGGGACGACGACGTGGTCTACGGCTATATCCACGGGATCAGCGCCTCGCGCGGCGAGGAGATGTTCATCCGCCCCGTGGATCTGGAATTGTGGCAGAAGACCACGGGCGTGACCGCGGCGCAATTCGCGGATTGGCTGCGGCGGCGGATCGACGCGATGTGCGAGGTCTTCCGCGGCGCCGAGCACAAGCTGGCGGTGATGTGGGGCGGGGCGATCGGGCCGACCGCAGAATTCCGCTCGGCGACCGCGGATCTGCACGAATACGCGTTCCTAAAAGGGGCCGGGATCCGGGGCGGCGGAATCGATTTCATGCATGGTCTGATGGAGGACGAGGCCTGGGGCTCGAGCCTCGACCCGCGCGGGTACATGCGGGTCGATGACGGGCATCCGACCATCGCGGGGGGACGCTTTCGCGGCGACGAGAACGAGGAATACGGGAAATATTGGGAATGGCGCTTCGGTCCGGTCGAGGGCTATCCCTACCGCCACCGGATCTGCGTGCTGCGCGGGCTACAGATGCGGCAGAATTTCCAACTGGTCTCCCCCGAGACGCTGAAGCTCAGCCCGGAGCTGAACGAATACGCGCGGATCACGCAGGGCTATCGCCGGGAGAACTCGCCCGACGCGTGGGCGTACCTGAGGGAATGCCGCCGCGGCGCCCGGGCGGTGAAGAATATCGAACGCTGGCTGATCCAGCGAGACCTGCCCGGCAGCGAGAGCCTCCCCGCCGAGCGCGTCGAACGTTTCCCGCTGCCCTGGGAAAAGTTGCCCGGAGGGCAGGTGGCCCACGACTTCGACGCGCGGCGCACCGACCTCGCCAACGGCCAATCCGGCCTCCTGTTCTCGCTGGATACAGTGTTTTGGGCGAAGGCGGCCCCGGCGACGATCAAGGTGACCTACGCCGATCGCGCGGCGACGGCATGGCACATCGCGTACACCGACGCCAAGGGCAAAGCCGCGCGGACCCCCGCCGTGCGCAATATCGGCGATGGCAAGCTCAAGACCGCGACGTTCCACATCCCCGCGCTCGCGGCGCAGGGGATGTTCCCCGACGATCCCGTCTTCACCTCCATCGCGAACGAGGCCCCCAAGGCGAAGGGCGACATCGTGAAGAATGGCGATTTTTCCCGAGGCGCGGAGGGCTGGTCGGGGCCGGCCGACTATCGCGTCATCCCCGACCCGGGGCGGCCGGGACGCCATCTGGTCGAATACGAATTTAAAGCGGGAAACACGGACACCGTGCACTTCGACCAGATCGTGACGCTGGAGAAGGGGGCCGCCTACCGCCTGCGCGCGGAAATCCAGAACGCAGGGGAGCACCTCAAGCCGGGCGTGCGGGTGGGCGGCATGGATTGGTCCACGATCGCCTACGCGGCCGCGTCGAAGACCGGTGCCTGGGAATCCGTGTCGGCCGACTTCCTCGCGGCGCAGACGGGCCCCGCGCGCCTGCAGCTCTTCGGGCAGGGACGCGGCCATGCCCCGCCGGGGCAATCCGGCAAGGCCCGCTTCCGCCAGATCGCCATCGATCCCATCCCCGCCAAGACCTTGCTCGGCGACACGCGGATGGATCTCCGCCTCGTGGCCGAAGGCCCCGGCGACCTCACCGCCACGATGGTCCGGGTGATCCGCGGGCGGTGCGAGTAGCGCCACCGGGGAAGCTCCTCCTCCATCCCGGCCGGGATCATCCTCCGGCGTCCGCCCGAAACGAGGACTTTGCTGGCGGTCTTGCCCAGCACGCGGCGCACTTCTTCGCTAATGCGCCGCGAAAGCACTTCCGGCATCTCCTCCTTGATGCTGCGTAGGTATTTCCAGTCAGATCCCG
>CAZYWZ010000016.1:0-83052 GCA_964651705.1 uncultured Verrucomicrobiales bacterium | reverse complement strand
CCAAACATCAGACGAAACCACCCTCCAAATCCTAGCGGCATTGGGCAAGAATGCCTGCGCCACGAGGCGGGGCTGACCCGAGAATCACTTTGTGCTGGTGAATGATCTGGCCGGCAGCCCTTTGGACTGCGGATCCAAATCGGTGTCGCCGTCCGGCCGACACCGGATTCTGGCACCGCAGCACCAAGAGCCCCTCACCATCGTTTGACGCACCGCAGGATATCCTCCTCCGTGCCCGGCTCCGCGCCGACCCAGAGGAAGAGCCCCTCTGGCCGCAGCGCCCCGATCAATGCCTCCAGCTCGTCGGGCGCCACATCCACGATGACCGATTTCCCCGCGGCCTGGATCTTCCGGATCAGCGGCACCCATTGCAGGATGGGGCGATCGTCGCCAACGCCCTGCGCCCATTGGACCGCGTTCAGCTTCGGCAACTCCAGGATCCGATCGATATTCTTGGCGACGCCCTTGCCATCGACGTGGAAGATGTTCCGCTCGGCGTGCGCCATCTCGCGCGCGAACGAGGGGAGGATGAATTCGTCGAACATCTCCGGCGAGACGAGGCTCGCGAAATCGGCGGCGGGCAGGTGCAATTTCCCACGCGAGGGCACGCCCATCCAGCCGACCGAGGGCTGGGCCGCCGCGTGGAGGATGTCGTGGAAATGATCGAAGATCCTGGCGAAATCCCGGTTGGCGAGATCGACCAGGGCCTTGACCTCGTCGGGCTCCATGACCATATCGATGCAGAGCCTCTGGGGTTCGCGCCACGCCGCGGCGCAATCGATCCCCGGATGCAGATCGGTGTAGCCGACGAGGAATTGCCCCGGGCACCGTTCCAGCGCCACGCGCGTCATCTCGTCGATCTTCCGGAGGAAGGGATTGCCCATGTCCAGCCGCAGCGCGGCCACGTCCGCCCACTCGCGGATGATGGGTTTCGCGTATGACGTCACATCTTGGAACACCAGCTCGCAGCCGTAGAACGCCGCGTACACCTCGGGGCCGAGGTTCGGCCAGAACACCGGGAAAGTCTCGGCCGGGAAGCGCTTGCCCCGGATGCGGCGCACGAAGGTCTCGACCTGATATTCTGCATCGAACCACCGCTCCTTCAGCGTCGGCCAGCGGGACATGTCCAATGGCCGCCCAGCGTCACCCTGCACGCTGTGGCGGCCGAACCGGACCGGGGGGCGATCGATCACCGCCCCCTCGAACCACGCATCGACCCGCCGCATCGCCATGTCAAAATGGGGCATCCCCTCGAGGCCGAGGGACCCGGGGCCTGCCGATGGCGCTGTCTCTCCGTTGCCCATCACCCGGAGATGATACGACGCGCGAGCGCGGGGCGCACGACTATCCTCTTCCCTCGTTCCCAAGCACTGACTCGAAAATCGGCCACGGGATCGGCCTGTAGGGCGCGGATTCCCATCCGCGCCACGAGGGCCCTGCCGGTTGCCCGTGGCGCGAAAGGGATTTCGCGCCCTACATTTTCACCCCCGGTGGTGCCCCGCCTGCGGGGCATGGGATCTAGCCAGAAACTCCAAACCGCGGATCATGGGGATGCTGGAGATAATTCATTGCATTCTGGTTCGTTGTGAATCCGGTGGTAGCCGCCGGGGTCAGGAGGCGGCCCGATTTTGGACTGCGGTGGCAGAGCGCAGCGCCGACACCGCTTTGGCTCCCGGCGGAGCCGGGATCCGGGGCCAACGCCCGCGCTCCGATCGCCCGAGGCGATCGGACTGCGGATCCAAAGCGGTGCCGCCATCCGGCCGCTGCCGGATTCTGCCACCGCAGTCCAAGCGGCCCCTTGGTCAGTTGGGGTTCAGTTGGGGTCGGGCCACAGGTTCCCTGGCCACATCAAGAGCTTACGAGGCGGGAGCGGTTAGATTCGACCCCTTAGAGCCAAAAGAAGGCCCGAAAAAATTGCCCCCAAGGCCCGAAGACCGCCCTTGGCCACTTCCCAATCCGCTGCCACTTCAACGAATCCTGTGGTCCGACCAGGGACACCCTGCGTGAACGAGCGGCTTCCCTCGCCATCCGGGGAGCCGTCGGCCACGTCTCAACCGATCCCGCCTTGGGAATAGGTTGGTGACTGGGCTATCGCAGGTCGGGCGGGAAGGCGGCGGCGGCGAAACCGGTGGTCGGGCGAACCAGGCGCGTCCATGTCACCCGCCTGGGACAACTTCGAAAGGAATCGCGGGCAAGGCCGTCAGCAGGACGCGCGGTCTCTTTCGTTGTTCCTTTCCCTTCATGGCGGCGGCCTCTCTCACGGCGAACGCGTTGACGATGAGATTGCCCTTGAGGCCGGGCTTCGCGGTTTTCGCATCACTCCGAAACACGATCTCGGTCCCCCTGTCTCGGAAGGACGTGCGCTCGATCATGATCCCGTCCGGCGCCTGGTTCAGTTCGAGCACCACGGCTCCCTGCGGCGTCTCGTCGGGGATGTCGACCTGGAGCCGGGCCGTGCCGCCCGACGGAATCCTGAGGGTCCCATAAGCCTTGTCGCGGAGCGAAAACGGCGGCGACGTTCCTGTCACGCAGACCTGCAAGGTCTCGGCGAGCACTAGGTGATGGTAGGCGAACGCCTGCACCACGTCGTCGGCGGGCAACGCCGGTCGCGTGACTTCCCGCCCCTGTATCGTCGCCCGGCCCACCAGGGACAAGACGTGGGGTTCTGCCGGGGCGATCGCGGGAACGGTCAGGGTCATCTGGACGACATCTTGGCCGGCGGGAAGTCGGATACCGGCCAGCGCAAATCCCTCGGGCGGATCCACCAAAGCCATCGTGATGTCGCCCGAAAAGCCGTCTCTGCGGAGCGCATGCACCGTCACCGGCACCGCGGTGCCCGCGCGGGCGTTGATGCCGGATGGCACCACGCGCAGGTCAAAGTCCGGCGCCGGTGGGCCCAAGCGCAAGCGATACCCGTAATCTGCTCCGCCCTTGTGCTGCGCGTCCGCGACGCGGAGGTAGTATACGCCGTCGGCCGGCAGGGTGGCGCTGAATCGCGAATCGGCATGATGCGTCGTCAGGCCAGCGGCCCTGTCCTCGTAGTCGTCGTTGAATGCAATGGCCTCCCCGTTTGGGGCGGTCAGGCGAATGATCGAGTCCAGCGACGAATCCAATCTCCGGGCCATCACTTCGGCCACGATCCGTTGGCCCCTTCGTCCGACGAGGCACAGCATGTCCACGTCACCCGGGTGCCCTATGCGTCCGTTGATGAGCGACGGGAGGCTGACGCGCTGGGCCACGTCCGGCGTGTCGTTGGGTTCCCGCTCGAACTCCTCCGGAAGGGCTTCGGTAGAGAACGGCACGCCGTTGGATAGCAATGGGCCTTTCCGCACGGTCACCTGGTGCACGCCGGGCGTCTGCTCGGGTCGCTCGAGTTCCGCGAAAGGCAGGTTCCAACCGGCGATCTGAATCGCGGTTGGTTTGCCGGACGGACCCCCCAGCGGGAAGATGCTGGTGACATAGGGAAGTTCGCCCACCGCGACGCGATACACGAAATCCTCGCGGCCCCGGTACAGTGCGTCTCGGATTTCGAGCACGTAGTCTCCCTCCGCCGGGATCTCACAATGGAGCACGGGGTCGGGATGAAACCGGAAATCGTCGTCGTACGCCACCTCACGGCCTGAGGCATCGAACAGTGTGGCGACCGCCTGAAACCAACCCGGCACGGCATCCGAGAGGTAGGGGATCAGGCCGCGCGCACTGACCCCGACAACGAGATGCTGTCCCCCAAGGGCCCGAAACCGGTACCTGTCCCGATCGCCGGGAAGAATCTGGCCATTGAGCAATGCCGGGAGGGTGATCGGCGTCTGCGTGCCCGGGGCATTTGTCGTCCGCATCGTGCCGGGCATGGGCTTTTCCGTTCCCTCTGGAGGGCGACGGCGTCGCGTGCCGTTCTGGCTTTCGGCCACCGCCAGACTCCGGGCCGATGGCTCGCTGAATTCGGGCAACTGGCCGACCTCGAAGACAAGCGGGTTTGTCAGTCCTCGCTCTGCCTGCAAACGGATCTCACGTCTTCCGACCGGCGCATCGGCCGCCACGGTAACCCGGAGGGAGACGGTTTCGACAAGGGCCGGCACCGAGGTCGGGCGGATATAGAACGTGGTCATCTTCGCGCGGGCCTCGGCCAACCTCTTCTCATCCCCGGCGGTCCACATGGAATTCGTAAAGGACGCGCCATCCCCCCGGCGCCCCCGCCCCCAGCCGGACGGGGCGGCGGCCTCCTTTTCTTCCATGAGTTCCTGCATCTGCCTCTGAACTGCCTTGAATGCTCCCTGGTTCAATGGCCGAAGATGCCCGATAACTTCCGCCGTCACGCCGGTTCCGGAGACCCGGGCCGCGCTCGCGCCATCGAGATCTCGCCCGCCGATCACCACTTGAAACGCGCTGCCCCTTTGACCGCCCGGCGGGTAGGCGTATCCGATGTGCGGACTCTCCTCCTGGGCCATCGCCCCGGTGGCAAGGATCTCCAGAGGGAAGAGGAGAATGGCCAACGCCCTCATGTGTCACCGCTCCGCGAAAGATCAGCGGATCACCGCGTCATCAGCGGTGACCGGGTCGGTGACGCCGCCGCCACCGCGCTTCTCGCCTTTGCCTTTTGGCCTCCGGTGGCCGTGCCCGTTTTTTCCCTTGGCGCCACCGTGGCCATTTGCGCCCTGGATGCCGCCATGGCCTCGCGCGCCATCGGGTGCGCCAGATCCGATCCCGCCCGCCACGCCAAGCGCAAGGGCGATGCCAATCACCATCATCAGATTCCGTCTCATCGGTTTCTCCTAGTTAGGGTTAGTCGACGAGACCACGCTACGCCACCGATGATTACGGGAAGGTTACGGTCGGGACGAATGTCGTTTTCTCAGGGTGAAATGCAACGAGTCGCCTTCGCGAGAAGCCGTCAGGTGGAGGCCCATGGCATCGGCACAGCTGCGGGCGATGGAAAGGCCGAGGCCGGCGTGCCGCGTTCCGGCTCTCGCGGGATCGCCGCGCCAGCAACGCTCGAACAGATGTTCCAAGTCGCCCGCGGTCACGTCGGGTGCGGTGTTGGCGATGTCCAGTCCATCGGGGAGGACGCTGACCCGGATCTCCCCGCCCTCGGGAGTGTACTCGGCGGCATTCGCCATCAGATTGCCAAGGGTGTGGCGCAGCATGTCGGCATCCGCCCGCAGGGTTGTCCCTGGATCGAGCCTTATGGTGACCCGAAGCGACCGCTTGTCGGCCAAGTCAGAATGGCTCTCCCAGCACTCCCGGACGATCGGAGACAGATCGACGACCTCGTCCCGCACGGGCACCTCCCCCGATTCCCAGCGGGCCAAGGCGAGCAGGTTCTCAATCGTCCGTTCGAGCTGCCGGGCGATCTCGAGGGTCTCCCGATGCGTGTTTTCGGCCGCGCTCCCGGGCCATTTCAAGGCGACGGCGGCAATGGCTTTGAGTTCGGCGACGGGAGTGCGCATCTCGTGGGCGAGGTCCGAACCGAATCGGCGCTCCCGATCGAAACTGTTCTGAAGCCGGGCCATTAGGTCGTTCAGTCTCTCGCATATGGGTCGCAATTCGGCCGGGGCTCCCGTCGCGTTGAATCGCGTCTCGAGCGAGCCCGCATCGATTGCCCCGGTCTGCGCGCCCAGATCGCGCAAGGGCTTGAGACCCCGATGCAGCGCGGTCCGGACCAGCAAGACCGCGAGCCCCGCCACAAGCAGGCCGACGATGAAAATCCCACCCGAAAGCGCGGACAGAACCTGATCGATCGATGCGATGTCCCTGGCGATGACTATCACCGTGCCATCATTCGATCCCCCGCGAGTCTTTGCTCCCGCGGATCCCTTGCCCCGGCCCTTGCTCGGGGGGAACATCCGGCAACTCATCATCCGCACGGCGCCCAGTTCCTCGATTTGGGCCGTTTGAAAGAGCGGGCCCGCGGTGACTCGCGCGGGAAAGACGAGGCTACGGTCGCCCAGGCTGGGGGAACGTTCCAGCGATCGGCCGTATCCCGTCCAAGCCTGATAGTAGGCGCCGCTCCCCGGCCTCTGATAGGCGGGAACCCGACCCTCCAACATCCTGGAGAAGGCGCGGCCATCGGGCCGGGTTCCCGCATCCTCCGGTTCTCTGCCGCGCATGGCGTGCCGGATAACACCGGCGTCCAAAGCGAGCTCGGCGTCGATCGCCTTGAGCAACCCTGCTCGTACCAACAGGTAGATTCCCGCTCCGGCAGCCACCCAAAGCAGCGCGAATCCCGCCAGCAACCACGCTGTCAGATATCGCCGGATCGATCTCATCCGGTCCCTTCTCCCAGCACGTATCCCTGGCCCCGCCGGGTGTGGATGAGCGGCCTTGAGTCCGGGGTGACGGCGATCTTCTTGCGCAGGGAGCAAACGGTTGAGTCGACGACATTACTCATGGGCGAAACCTGGTCGTCGTAGATGTGCTCCTCGATCTCCGTCCGTGACACCACGTGGCCATGCCGGAGGGCCAGATACTCGATCAGCGCATATTCGCGCGCCGTCAGATCGACCAACCGGCCGCCGCGCCTGACGGACTTCGCGGAGGTGTCGAGCGCCAAATCGTACACGCGAATGACTGGTGAGGCCTTCTGATAGGAACGGCGGCAGAGGGACTCGACGCGCGCGAGCAGTTCCTCCAGTTCGAAGGGCTTCACGATATAGTCGTCGGCCCCGCTTCGCAGACCCGCGACGCGATCGTGGATCGTGTCCCTGGCCGTTAAGAACAGGATGGGGGTGTCGTTACCTTCTTTGCGCAGTTGCCTCAAGACGCTCAGCCCATCGAGGCCCGGCAGCATGATGTCCAAGATGACCGCATCGTAGCGATGCGATTGCGCCATCCAAAGCCCATCGTTGCCATCGGGGGCGACATCGACGGCGTAGCCCGATTTTCGCAGGGCCAGGCCGATGGTCTCCCGCAGTCGGCGCGAATCTTCGACAACCAGAACGCGCATGGCAGATCGATGTTAGCGCGAAGACATTATCGGACCATGATGAAATCGACCCATTCTCTGCGCCGGGGGCGGACCGTGGGTTGGCATTGGGGCATCATACCGATTGCCCTGATTGTCCTGGTGCCCTCGCTACTCGCGCTTTGCCAAGAGGCATTCGGGCGGTATAGTTTTTCGGTGCCCGTTATCATTGAACTCCCGCCGCGGGAAGATCTACTCGCGTTCAATCGCGAGTGCTGGCGACGGGTGTGCGCCAATCCCACCTACGCCAACCGGTCGGAGAAGATCGAAACCAATCGCTTTGGCGAAATCGTCATGAGCCCCCCCCCTTTCAAACCCCACGGCCGCCGCCAGTACAGGATCGCCAGCCTGATTGACAGGCTCCTTCCCGGAGGCTTCGTGACCTCCGAAAGTCCGGTTTCCACCGCGGACGGCGTGAAAGGGGCGGACGTGACCTGGGCATCGCGAGAACGTGAGGCCGCCAACCCCGACGACCTCTACGAGACCGCGCCCGAGATCTGCGTCGAAGTCCGGTCACCCGCCAACACCGATGCCCAGTTGACCGAAAAGAGGACCCTCTACTTCGACGCCGGCGCGGAGGAAGTCTGGATCTGTGACGCCGACGGCACCATGCGCTTCTTCACCAAAGCACATCCCGACAACCCCGCCGCCCAATCCAAAATCTGCCCCAACTTCCCGCCGTCCGTTCCGCTGGATTAGGCAGCGAGGCCGGGTCTCATCGCGCCTTCCGCTTTTTCTTGGCGGGCGGCTCATCGGACTTGGCCTTGCCTCCGCTGGGACTGTGGGTCTTCCACCAGTCCGGCCCCTCGGCCTCGACCGCCGCGTTCTGTTTGACGAGTTGCTCTCGCAACGCCGCGAATCGTTGGGCTTCCTTCTCCTTCAGGTCGGCGGTCTCTTGCGGGTCGGCCTTGAGATTGTAGAGTTCAAACTCGGTGAGTTCGAGGTTGGCCAAGATCTTCCAGTCATCCACGCGCATCGCGATCTTGGCGTTGGGCGCCATGTGCAGCCGCCAGTAGAGCGGTTGTGGGCGTTCGACTTTGGCCGCCGCCCCGACCAGCACGGGCAGGACGTTCGCGCCGTCGAGCACGCGGTCGCCCGGCGCTTCCACGCCCGCGACGGCGAGCATCGTCGGGAACGCGTCGCTGCCGATCACCGGGATCTCGGAAACCGTGCCGGGCCGGATGCGTCCCGGCCAGCGCGCGATGCCCGGCACGCGGATGCCGCCCTCGTGGAGGTCGCGCTTGCGCCCGCGCAACCCGCCGGTCGAGCCGCGGCCCGGCGACTTGACGCCATCGCCCTCGGGGCCGTTGTCCGACGTGAAGAAGACGAACGTGTCGCCGGCGAGCTTCTGCTCGTCGAGCGCCTTCATCAATTGCCCGAACGCGAAATCCAGCTGCGTCACGTTCGCGTGGTGCTCCCGCTGCACGTCGTCGGTGAGGTCCGGATACAGCGCCTTGAATTTCGGATCGGACTTGATCGGATAGTGCGGCTCGTGCGTCCAAACGGCCAGGAAGAACGGCTTCGACTTGTCGCGCCTCTCCTTCAACCACGCGACGGCCTCGTCGACGATCAGCGGGGCCGAGTAGCCCTCAAGCGGGCCGACGGGTCGCCCGTTGCGGACGAAGTTGGTCGGGTTCTCGTGCGATGGCCCGGCGTTGTTCTGAGTCGCCATCCACCAGTCGTAGCCGTGGTCGCCGGGCTGCGGCTGCGCGGGATCGTTAAACAGGCCGTTCAGATGCCACTTGCCGACGTGGCACGTCGCGTAGCCGGCGGCCTTGAGCAATTTCGGGAGGGGGATCTCGCTGGCGCGGAGGTGGACCGGCGCGCCCTCGGCGATCCAGGTGTAGACTCCGTTGCGATGCGGCGTGCGCCCGGTGAGCAGCGCCGAGCGCGACGGGCTGCATACGGCGCTCGCGGCGTAGCATTGCGTCAATCTCAGGCCTTGCGTCGCGAACGCGTCGAGGTTCGGCGTCCGGATGATCGGGTGACCGTAGCAGCCCAGGTCCCCGTAGCCGAGGTCGTCGGCGAGGAACAGGATCATGTTGGGTCTCTGCTCCGGCGCGTCGGCGGCGCACAGCGCGGCCAGCGGCGCGACCAGAAGGGCGGCGAGGATGGATTTCATCGGCTTGTTATCTCCAGTCTATTTATCGGCACAGATGAGGAAAATCGCCAACAGGCAGTAAGACCGCAATTGGCTCCCTCCTGAAGGGCGGCGAGGGGCAGAAGGGCGCGGCTCATGGTATCTTGCCCCTTGTCATTCGAGTGTAATTTGAAACCCGGCCGCATATTTGCCCGAAAGTGTCCCCGGCCGCTCGATAGTCAATCCTTCTGGCGAACGACGCCACTTTACCATCTCGCCGCTTCCCAGCAGGGCGATGCTCTTGATCTCGCCTTTGAGCAGCCCCTGGGTCGCCAGCGTCTTGATCACAATGTCTTTCGTCGGAGGAGCAAGGACGAAGGCGTACAGCCTGCCGTCTTTCTGCGTGAAACGGATGTCTTCTTGAGAAAAGGGCTCGTGATTCTCTCCTTGGCGCCCATCGCGGATCTCCAGCGGCCCCTCCCCGTGGATCTTCCATGGCCGGGTACCATAGATCCCCTCGCCGTTGACCCTCAGGAAGTCGCCAAAGGCATCGAGGTAATCCGCCTGAATTTCGGGCAGGGTCCCATCGCCGCGCAAGGCGACATTGAGCATCACAATACCGTTCTTGCTGATCGCATCGATGGCATTCCCGATCATCACGGGGATGCTCATACGGTTCTCGGCAGCCTTGCGGTAGAACCACCCCCCGGACAGGTCCGTCGCCCACATCCAGGGATATCTCTGGATCTGGCCGGAGCTGCCGCGCTCGAGATTGTAGGTGAAGGCCGCCTTGTCCGCACTGGCATCCTTGAATGAGAGCACGACGGTTTGTCGCCCGTCGTTTTCCTGCAGGTCGCGATTCAAGAAGGACGAAAACAGTTTCAACCCCAGGCTCCCGCCCTTCTTCTCATCCGGATAAGGACAATCGTTGTTGAACATATCGGGATCGTATCTTTCGATCAGCTCCCAGCAGCGCTCAAACCAATGCCGGTTCCAGCTATCCTGGGATGCGTAATTCTTCGGATCGTAGTCCATGTTGAAGAGCCTCCACTCCAACGTGCCCGGCTTTTGATGCTGCCGGGCCGTGTTGAAGAAGCGCGGCGACCAATACAGGTGCGTTGAGACCCCGAATTTCAAGCCGTATCTGGTGGCGGCATCCTTCCATTCCCGCAACGTGTCCCGGCGCGGCCCCATCTGGACGGAATTCCAGGGGAAGGAGGAATCATACATGTCGAAATTGTCATGGTGCACCGCCACCGGCATGATGAAGCGCGCGCCGCACCGCTTGAAGAATTTCACCAACGCATCCGGATCCCACTTTTCGCCCCTGAACAACGGGACCAGCTTCTCATAGCCGAACTCTGCTGGCGGACCATAACGCCTCGCATGCCACTCGGAGAGAGTCTTTGTCATTTGCAATTGTGCGCCTGTCTCCCCCTCGTTGGGACCATACATCCGCCGCCCATAGTGCGATCCATCATTCGGGCGGTCTTCATCGATTGCGGAAGGAATACCCCAATGCATCCAGACCCCGAGCTTCCCATCCTGGAACCAGTCGGGCGGCCGATAGTTTGCGGCCATCGACTCCCACGTCGGCTCGACCTCCTTGGCCAATGCGCCTTCGCGATGCTGCAGGCCGGCGTCCTCCAGCCAGCGAAGTTTTCGGAATTCCGGCGCGGCGCCCTGCCACGGCGCGCCGACGCGGATGGTTTGGCCTTGTTTCGTCTGCTTGCCCGTCAGCGTCTCGCGGTCGCCAAGCCGCAGCTCGCGGATGCCCGCCCAGAGCGCCTCGAATGTCTGCGGCGCTTGGCCATCCTGCAACGGCGGCAACGTTTCCCCGGCGGCCAGCGGCGACACGGCGGCCGCGATCAGCGCGGTCGCAGACCGAAATATGCGGCGGCGTGCGCGATTGGAATGGATGATGCTCACGCGCCTCATTCGGCCGGGGCGAGCCGCACAGATTCCAGGCTAGCCTTCTCGCGGTCGCCCTCGACGAGCGCAACAGCGATGGTGTGTTTTCCCGGCGCGTTGAAGCGCAGCAGGCCGAACGGATAGGCGTGATAGACCGGCGACGCGTTCTGCTGGTTTTGCAGCAGGACGCCCTCGTCGGTCTCGATCCGCCAGGCCAATCGGCCTTCGCCCCTGTAGGTCAGTTCCAACCGATAGTCTCCCGCCTCGCAGACGTCCACCGCCCAGACGGCCTTGCCCGTCTCCGTCCATTGGCTCACCTGATTGGCGAACTTCCACTCGCCGAACTTCTCCATCCAGCGGATCCCCTTCTTCTCGGCCCCGGTGACCTCGGCAAACTCCACCAGCAGCGTGACCGGGATGTTGGGATGAATGCCCGGGGTGGGATCGACCTTTGCCGTCGCCTTCAGTTTCACCGCGACAACTGACGCTGGGCGGTCGGGCATGGCGGCGGGCAATTGAAGTTGCGTCCACTCTCCCCGCGCCGCCCATTCGACGGTTTTCCCCTTGGCGCCATCGAGCAGAACCGCCGCCGCGATCTCGGTCTGCAGGCCTGGCAGGCACAGCTTGCCGTCCACGGGCCAATCGAACACGACGAGGTTGAGCGTGTCACCGGCGGTCGTGACATCGCCCCACGGCATGGCGTAACCCCACGGCGAAGGCCCGGCGGAGTAGACGACCTGCGGGTAGCGGCGGATCCACTCGCCCGCCTTGAGCAGATATTTCGCCGCCTGATCGGGCACGCGGCCTTTGCCGTCGGGTCCGATGTTCAGGAGATAGGTGCCCCCTCGGCCGACGGTCGCCACCAGCCGGTGCAGGATGACCCGCGCGTCCTTCCAGTTCTGGTCATACCAGGCGTAGGACCACGAGTCGTTGGTCGTGTCGCACGTCTCCCAGAGGCCCTCGATGTTGCGCGGGGGCACTTCCATGTCGCCCTTGCTCTCGTAATCGCCCAAGCCGTGGCCGATCCGGCTGCAGAGCATGGCGTTGGGTTGCGCCTTGCGCACGTACTCGCCCAGTTCCGCCACCAGCTCCTTGGGCATGTTGCCCGGGGTGTCGAACCAGATAAAGTGCAGCGGGCCGTACTGCGTGCAGATCTCCTTCACCTGCGGGAAACACTTCTGGCGAAAGTACTGCTCGAAGCTCGCGGGTGAGCCGTCGGGATGGGCCTTCGGCCCGTTCGTGCCCCCGGGCGCGGTCCAATCCTGATTGTGCGAGTAGTAGAACCCGAATCCGAGCCCCTCCTCCCGGCACGCGGCGGCCAACTCCTTCATCGGGTCGCGCGCGAAGGGCGTGGCATCCACGATGTTGAAAGGATGCGCCGACTTGAACATCGCGAATCCCTCATGGTGCTTCGACGTGATGATGATCCATCGCATCCCGGCGGCCTTGGCCAGTTTCGCGATCGCGCGGGCATCGAATCCGGCGGGGTTGAATTCCTTCGCCAGCGCCATGTATTCGGCATCGGGTATCTTCATCTGCCGCTTGATCCATTCCCCGATCCCGTAGAACGTCTGGCCCCGCCACTGTCCGCCGAGATGGGAGAACAATCCCCAGTGGATGAACATGCCGTAGTTGCCGTCGCGGAAGAGCGCGGCCCGGTCCGTCTGCTCGATGCCGCCTTTCACCTTCGCGTCGCCCCACATCTGGTCCATGGGCACGTCGGCGCGCGCGAGGGGTGACTGCGCGATCCCGGCGGGCAACATGACGGCGGCGATGGTCTTCAGGGCGCGGCGGCGGCTCAGGTCGCCGCTGGCGAGTATGGCGCGGGTGCTTTTCATGCGCCCCATACTACCACCACGCCCATGGAAACGGCTATGCATACATCCGCCTTTTTTTGATCCCGCCGCATACCCCGTTCGACAGCGAGACCGGCCGCGCCCTTTCGAAGTGGTCGACGACACCGCTTTGGCGCCCGGCGGAGCTGGAACCTGCGCGGCAACGCAGGGCTCGACCCGAGGCGGCGCGATGGCACTCTCCTCGGATGCTCGCAGTGTTTATGGCGTGGGCGCCGATTCGCCGGGAAGCCGGAGCTGGCGCATGGTGCCCGCCGGGTGCGCGGGGGTCGGGTCGAGGCCGCTCAAGGCGCCCGGCCCGATGCCGGTCCCTGGCGCGCATCGCTCTCCTCGCAATGGGCGCTCCCGCTTGGGCATCGGCACAGAATATCGTGACGAATCCCGGCTTCGAATCGGGCACCTCGGGCTGGAGCGCTCGGGGCACGGAGAGCATCGCCGTCGCCGGTGCCGCGCATTCCGGGGCGGCCTGCCTCCGATCCTACAACCGGACTCAGACGTGGCACGGCGTCAGGCAGTCCGTCTTGGGCGTGTTGCAGCCAGGCCGATTCTACCTCTGCGAGGCGTGGGTCCGCACGAGCAACCCGTCGGCAGAATCGGTGCAGATGTCCTTTCAGCAGACCATCGGCGGGGTCACGACCTATCCGTGGGTGGGCAGCGCACAGGCGTCGTCCACGGGATGGGTCCGGATCAGCGGCACGTTCGCGTTTGAAGATGGCGTCGCGCCTTCGGTTTTGAACCTGATATTCTCCGGTCCTTCCGCGGGAACCGAGATCTTCGTGGACGATGTCTCGGTGGCGACTTTCGACCTTGGCGCACCCGAGAACCTTTTGGAGAATCCCGGTTTCGAGTCGGGCATCGCGGGCTGGAATGCGCACGGACCCGCGACCCTGACGAATGCCGGCTTCGCGCACTCTGGTGCCGGCGCCGCCTTGGCCACCGGCCGCGCCGCCGCGTGGAACGGCGTCGAGCAGGACCTGGTCGCCACGATGCAGGTCGGCCGGACCTATTTCGCCTCGGCGTGGGTGCGCACCGACGCCGCGACAAACCAGACCGTGAAGCTGACCTTCCAGCGCATCGAGGGGGGTGTCTCCTTCTTCTCGGGTGTCGCCACGGGCCAAGCTTCGAGCAACGGCTGGACGTGGCTATCCGGCTACTACACCCCGCAGACCACGGGCGAGGTGACCGCGATCAAGTTCTTTGTGGAGGGGCCGGCGCCGGGCACGGGCCTGTACGTGGACGACGCGTACGTGGCGCCCGCCGCGGGCCTGCGCCTGGCGGCGGCGAATTATCCCGGTGTCCGCCTCGGCGCCGGCGGCACCAGCTACCGCGATGTGCGCACTGGCCCCGCGCTCACGGCCGCATTCGCCGGGAATTTCCACCTCTTTTCGCCGGGCAACGCGCTGAAATTCCAAACGACCGAACCCTCCGAGAATAGCTTCGCCTACGCCGAGGCCGACGCACTCCTCGATTTTGGTCAGGCGCGGGGCGGCGGTTCTCGGGGCCATGTGTTCGTGTGGCACGGTGGGCTCCCCGCCTGGGTCACCAATGTCTCGCGCGCGCCGTCAGAGATGCAGGGCATCCTCTGGAACCACATCGACAATGTCGCCGCGCACTTCCGGGATCGGCTCCCCTGGTGGGACGTGGTGAACGAGGCCATGGACGGCGCCAACCTGCGCAGCACGCCGTGGTACGATTCGCCCGGCATCGGCTATGCCACGAACGGCACCCGATACATCGCCGAGTGCTTCGCCCGCGCCCGCGCCGCCGACGGCGACGCCAGGCTCTTCTATAATGACTTTGGCATCGAGTACGTGAACCCGAAGTCCTCGGCGGTGCACGCCATGCTCTCGAATCTCGTCGCCTCCGGTGTTCCCGTCGACGGGCTCGGCATCCAGGCCCACATCGGCGATGGCGGCCTATCTATCGACACCGCCTCGATGCGATCGAATCTCCAGCGCTTCCAGGATCTCGGCCTCGACCTCCATATTACGGAGCTGGACGTGCGCCTGCCGGTGGACACCAACGGCATCGCCTCCGCCGCCAAACTCGCGGAGCAGGGCGATACGTACTTCGACCTCTGCGGCACCGCACTGGGATTCCCCGCCCTCAAGGTCATGCAGACCTGGGGCATCTACGACGGCAATTCGTGGATCCCCGCCCACGATCCGGGCACCGGCCAGGCGTTGCCCTTCGACTTCGACATCGACAAGAAACCCGCCTACTGGGGGATCTGGAACGCGCTCGCCGGCCAGGCGGAAAAGCTCGCCGTCGCCGCGACCTCCAGCAACGACACGCAGGCCATCGCGAGTGATGCGGCGCTGCGCGCCGGGGCGGGCCGCAGGTTTACCGCAAACGGCGATGGCGACTTCATCTCGCTCCGGATGCATGTGCCCTTCCGCGGCTCGTGGAACCTCCGGGCGGGGGTCTACGAGACATCGGATTCCGGCACCTATCGGCTCTCCGTCGGCCCGCCGGGAGGAACCCCCGCGGATGTCGGGACCGCCTTCGATGCGCACCGATCCGCCCCGCAGCTCACGGCCTTCGATATCGGCAATTTTGAGGTGGCCACGGCGGGGGACCACGAGTTTCGCTTCACTTGCGTGGGGAAGAACACCTCCAGTTCCGGGCGGCACCTCACCATCGATTACATACGGCTGACACCGCTGGATTGCGAGCCGCGCTTCGCGCAGCCGCCGGGGGATCGGTCCATCGCCGTCAATTCCGTGCTCCCGTCCACGCTCTTCATCGCCGAGGACGACACCGCCTGCGGCTCGCTCGCCGTCGCCGCCGCATCGTCAGACCAATCCCTCGTGCCGGACGCCGGAATCGCCATCGGCGGCGGATCGCCCTATTACACCATCGCCATCGTTCCCGCGCCCGACCGCGCCGGAACGGCGGACATCACGCTCGTGGCCAGCGACGGCGCCCGCGCAGCCACCAACGCTTTCGTTCTCACCATCGGCACGCCGGCCGAGGCATGGCGCACCACGCACTTCGGCACCGCCCTTGCCGATGGCCCGACCGCCGATGCCGCAGACCCCGAGGGTGACGGCATCCCAAACGGCATCGAGTGGCCCCTGGGCGGAAACCCGCTTCAGCGCGATGCCGCCTCCCTCTGGGGCGCCGACTGGACCGGGGACGATGTCGTCGTCTCCTTCGGCCGCATCGATGCGAGCGAATCCTCCGCAACGCTCATCGTGCAATGGAGCACCGACCTCGCCACTTGGAATGACATACCCGTCGGCACGGGCAACTCCGGACCCGATCCCAACGGCGCGGTCGTCTCCATCGACGAAAACGGGCCCGATCCCGATGCCGTCACCGTCTCCCTCCCCCGCGCCAACGGACCCGCAGGCCGCCTCTTCGTGCGCCTCATGGCTGTCGGCCGATAAGCAGAGCGCAACGGGAATCGGACGACTGGATTCCCTGCAACGAAAAAGACTCGCGCGTCAGGGATCGCCCACTAGCCCGGATTGTTCACGCGTAGAGGGAGCAATCCGCGCGGAGTGCCGACACGAAGTGTCGGGGTGTACCCCGCGCGGCGAGATATCCCTGGTCATGGGACCTTCATGCAATCGGATTCCCGCAGCCAGCCCTCGGAGGCATCGGGCAGTCGGGCACGGACCCAGCCCTGGCGGCTCTCCAGCCATGAGAACTCGGCGGCCTTGTGGAGGGGTTGCTGGAAGGCGGGATCGTAGGCATATCCGGGGCCAAGCCGCGCGACGGCATCCTCGACCACCACTCCCTCGCGGGGCCGGAGACCGGACCGAACCAACGAGACCAGGGGCAAGAGCGCCGCAACCCCCAGCGCGGCCCAGATGGCGCGCCGGATGCGCCAGCCCGCCAGTTGCGCGCCCAGGAAGCACATCCACGCGAGCAAGTAGGCGACCACGAATAGACCGGCGCGCAGCGTCGCCGACCAAGAGCAAAATTGCAGCCAGAAGGACGCGGCCCTTCCGGGGGAAGTGGCAGGCGCGGGAAAGGCATCCGCGCGGTTGGCTCGCACAAAGGCGATGCTCTCGCGCAACTGGCGATCGAAGGGCCAGCGGCGTTCCGCCGCGCGATAATTGACCAGCGCGCGCCCGCTCTCGCCGGCGAAAAACCAGCTGTTGCCTGCGTTCAGGAGGCGCCCCGCGGACTCAAAGCGGAGGGCGGCCTCGACAAAAAGGGCCTGCGCCTCGTCGGGCCGCTCCCCGCGCATCTCGATCGCGCGGGCGAATAGCTCGTCGGGGGTCCCCTCCGCAGCCGCCTGCCACAGGCGGCCTACAACGGACTCTGCAGGGCGTCTCTGCGAGGCGTCGGAAATCCCGGCTGGTGCAGACTCCAGGGTTTTGGGCGCAACGGCTTGGGGCCAAGACGGGTCCGGCGCCATGGTCATGCCACACGCCAGCAGCAGCGGGAGGGTGGCCCGGTGGAGCCGCCGCACCAGATCGTGTATCGACCGGGACGACGGCGGCGGGCGCCTCCCATACTCCGCGGCATCTCTTTCCTCAAAGCATCGCCGTGTTTCTTCGATCAGCCCCGGCTCCACCTGCCTGGCCCGGAGGGCCTCGGCGGCCGTGTCCGCGGTCAACGCTTCGACGCAGAGCCCCAGCCGGTCGGCGAGATAATGCCTCCAGGCCCTTTCCTCGTCGCGCCTCGCCGTCTGGCGGAAGTGCCGCAACGCGCCCGTGGCCCGCGCATAGACCGGATCCCGGCGGCAGCGCTCCAATCGGCGCGCCAGGGGCCGCAGCGCGAGCCAGAGCAGCGGGGGAATCGGCACGATCACCCACCAGTGACGCCCGAGAAATTCCAACATGTCGCGTAAGGGGATCGTCATCTGCGGGCCGGCGCGGTTGTGCCGGACGCCATTCAACGGGATTGGCGGTTTGGAGTCCAGCCGCGGCGCGACCGCCCGGGCACCGTTTTCGGGGTCGGACTCCACCGTGATCGGCAGGGGGGCGCTCCTCAGGGTCTTGTACTCGCCGGTGCCGGGATCCCATGTCTGGATCACGATCGCCGGGATGCGCGCGATGCCGGCGCGCAATGGGCGCAGCACGTGCGTGAAGGAGCGCGCGCCATCGGTCACCGTTTCCCGGATGGGCTCCGCGGAGAGGCGAAACTCGGGGCGCAGCCCGTCGAACGCGGCCGCGGGCAGGCCGGTGATGTGCCGCGCGAAAGCCATGCCGTCCAACCGAACCGTGAGCAGGGCCGGTTGGCCCACGACGAGTCGCGCGGGAACGACGGACGCGCGCAGCTCGCACGGCCCGACGATGCCCGCGAAGCGGGCGCTTCGGCCCTCTTCCGGCAATGCCCTGGCGGTGATCTCGGGGACGGGCGCGGTCAGATAGATCCGCTCGTGCGGCTCGTCCCGACCCGGCGCCATGAAGAAATGATTATAGAAATGGCCCGGCGAGCCCTCGGTCGGCGCCCCGGCATCCATCAGGGCGCACGAGAGCCGCGCGTCGTGCGCTCGCAAGAGGCAGGGTTCGCGCGGCACCAGCTTGTAGCGAAACGCCAGCCATCGCCGCCCGTCCGGCGAGATGCCGCCCCCGGCCACGAGGCGCTGGTTGTTCACCGGCAGCCCCGTCCGCTTTCCCTCCGCCCCCGGGGGGTCGAGCGGGAAGAGGCGACACCGCTCGTCGGCGACCAGAGGCATCTCGATCAGGAGTTGCTTGCATCGGGCAAACGGCACGGCGCTGGTCCAGGTCACCGTGACGGTGGCGGGTTGACCCACCCGCAACTCGGTCGGCTCGACCTCGATCTTCAAATCCATTTCCGTCGCGCGGCGCGGTGCCCTGAGGCGCATGCGCAACGGTGGCGTCATCGCGGATTCCCCGCCCGCGCGCACCGCGAAGGGAGGCAGGGTCAAGATGCCATCCCGCTCGGCGATCAGCGCGATCCGGAAAGCGTGTTTTTGTCGGGCCGGTTCCGGAGGCAGGCGACGGATGGTGACCACGGTGAGGCCGGGCACGGCGGGAAGATCCGGCGTCTCGGGCGGGACGTCGCTTTCGACCTCGAGCCGAAGCGCGAATGGCTCGTGAACGAAGAGGGTGGCGGTCTCCGGCGCGAGACGGACGGCGATATCCGCGAGCGCCGCGGGGGCCAAGAGCCCCAGCGCCACCACCGGCAACGGAATGGCGCGCGCGGCCCTCACCAGTTCTTCTCCACCCTCGCACCCGCGCGAGCCGCTTTTCGCCGGGCGCGTTTCTGCTGGTTTGCGGTCTCCTCGGCCATGATGTCCGCGGACGTGAGGTGAGGCACGGGCAACGACCGCAGCGCGAGCGCCGCGCTGAAATCACCAGCCGACACGGGGCGCCGCGCCCCGGCCCCGTTCCCCCCGTCGTTCAAGTCCATGTCCTCGTCATAGGCGCCATCGTTCATGGGGGGCATGGCGCCGGCGTTCTGATCCTCGGACGGCGGCTGCTGGCTCCGGAGCACCTCGATGGCCTGATCCATCTTTCCCGCCGCGGCGTGGAACGCGGCGTTCGCCTGCGGCCATCGGATCCATTCGGGCCGCAGGCTGGACAGCGCCTGCTGTTGCGCGGCGATGGCCCCCGACAGCAACTCCGCCACGGGGTCCAACTCGGTCGGGGGCGGTTTGCCCGTGTCGCCGTAGGCGCGCGCGAGCAACTGCCGGAGCGTTTCCCGCTGAAAGGCGACGCCCTCCAGGACGCCGGCGGTCCCATCGTGCACGGCCCGCTGTTCTTTCGCGCTGGCCGAGGCCAGGCGGCGGTCGATATCGCCGCGGCCCACGACCGGCTCGTTGTACTCGATCTCGTTGGCGCTGGCGCCGCTCTCGCTCAGGTCCTCACCCTTCGCGGCAAGGCGTCGGGCGAGCATCCGCGCGCTCTCGTTGGCGAGCTGGGCCTGGCGCACCGCGAGGCCCTCGAGTTGCCCGATGACCTCGGCGATCGCCGCGCGCCGCTTCCCTTCCTCCGCCCGTTGCTTCTCGATCTCGGCATCCAGATCCCCGAGGCGCCCGGTGATGGCGGTTATCTGGCGGGCCGCGGCGGCGTCGCCGGGCCGAAGCAGCGCGGCGCACAGGAATTGCTCGCGCGCATCGGTCAGGAGCGCGCGCGCCCCGAAAGGATCGACGGCGACTTGCTCCTGCGCATGTTGGGACAACTCGGCTCCCCGCCTGGACCGTTCCCGGTACAGCGCCTCCCCGGCGTCCTCCGACGGCCCGCCGCACCCGTACAGCAGCAGGGCGAGCGCGGCCAGAGGTCGGGTCCCCGATAACGCCCGGGATGTCGAGGCGAGCCACAGCGCCGCCGCCAGGGCCAGAAGATACGGGTAGCCTTCCGTGTAACGGACCTGTCGCAGCTCCCCCACGACCGCATCATCGGACGCGCTGGAAATCATCTGCCGGTAGAGTGGCACCAGATCGAACGGGCGGGTCCGCGCGGGATAATAGGTCGCGCGGGGACTGGCGGCGGCCAGCCCGGCCAGCGTCCGTTCCTCCAGGCGCGAGACCACCTCGGCGCCCCCGTGCCGCATCCATCGATTCGTGACCGAAGTGTCCGGCACGCGCGCGCCATCGACGGGATCGCCCAATCCGACGAGCAGGGCGCGCGCACCGGATTCCCTCAGGATGTCCGCGGCCCTCCCCATGTCGCTCAGGTGATCCTCGCCATCGGTGAACACGACCAGATCCCGTCGCCCCGCCGCATCGCTCAATACGGTGTCCGCCGCCTTCTCGAATGCCGCCTGCAGCGACGTGCTCCCCATGTCCGCGTCCGACGGGTCCGCGCGCTCGAGCATGTAGCGCACGAACCCGTGGTCGAGCGTCAGCGGGACGCGCACCGCCGCCGATCCGGCAAACGTGATCAGCGCGACCCGCTGCCCGGCCCATGCCGGCAGCGCCTCGTGGATCGCGATCCGCGCGGCCTCCAGCCGACTCGGGAAAACGTCCGCCGCCAACATGCTCCGCGACACGTCCAGGGCGATGACCAGATCGCGCCCCCGCCGCTCCACGCCCTGGGGGCGCGGGTCCCACTGCGGCCGGGCGAGCGCGAGGACCGTGCACGCCAGCGCCGCCAGGGCCATACCATCGCGGCCACCCAACCCGCGCCGCACGATTCCGGGGACGGCCCCCTTGAGCTGACACGCCGCCTCGGATTGGAGCCGCCGGGCGCGCGCCATGAGCCATCCGGCCAAGGCCACCGGCAGCAGCAAGAGCAGCATCCATGGCGAGCCAAGGGTCAAGGATGCACCTCCTCCGCGACGCGCAACCACGTGGCGCACAAGACCCGCTCCACCAGCAGCGCCGCCAGCGCGGCCAGGGCAAGGTATTGGTACAGCGGCCTGATCTCGGTCCGGTACGCGATGGCGCTCCGGATCGCGCTGGTCTCGAGCCGATCGATCCCCGCGTATACCTCCTCCAGCTCGGCCGCGCTCCCGATCTTCCAGTATGCGCCCCCGGTCTCGTCGGCCAACCGGCGCAACAGCTTCTCGGCATCGGTGAGCCCGTCGTCATCCGGTGCCTGCTCGGCCCCGGCGGCGGCGTCCCCCATGCTGATGGCATACACCCGGATGCCCCACTTTTTCGCCAGCCCGGCGGCCTCTTCCGGCAGGTGGGCACCGCAGTTGTTCTCGCCGTCGGTGAGCAGCACGACCACCTTGCTGCGCACCGCAGCGGGGGACTCGTCTTTTGCCCCTCCAGCCGAGGCCTGCCACTGGCCCATCTGATCGAGGCGGGCGCAGGCGAGGGCGAGCGCATCGCCGTAACCGGTGCCGTCTTCGTTGGGAAGTTCCTGCACGGCGAGGCCCCGGACGATCTCGATGAGCGCATCGTGCCCTTGCGTGAGCGGACTCAAGGTGTCGGCGTAGCGGGCAAACGTGATCAGCCCGATCAAGTCGTCGGGCCGGTGGCGGATGAATGGCTCGACGACCCGCTTGGCCCCCTCGAGGCGCGACATCCTCGCCTCATCGCCCGACGCCAGGTCCTGGTCCATGCTGCTCGAGATGTCGATGAGCAACTGGATGGCGACACCCTGCCGCGTCTCCTCCCCGACCCTCCGCTCGACCTGCGGCCCCGCGCACGCCGCGATTAGGAGCGCGACCGCCGCCGCCCGCATCGGGCGGAGTCGCCGCAACCAGACGAGCCTTCGCGAGGGCCGCACGTCCCGCCACACCGCCAGCGCCGGCACCGTGACCGCGGCAAAACGACGTTCCCACAGCGCGGCGAGCGCGAGCGGGAGCAGCAACAGAATCCAGGGGAAGGCAAACGTCATGGCCCGGCCTCGCGGACTCGAATGGTGATCTCGGGGAAAATCCGTTTCTGGCCCCGGGTCTCGACCGTGATGTCCGTCAGCTTGACGATTCCCGGCCGGAGCGCCTGCCAGATGACCACCCGCCTGTGGACGATGACGCCATCTCTGGTGCGTTGCACCGGCGGTTTCTCCACGGCTCGCAACACGAGCGCGGGATCCGCGGGTATGCGGAGACGGATCGGGTCTGCCGAGTCGGCCTCGACCGTCAGCTCGGCCCGCACCGGCTGGCCCGCCACGACCTCAAACGTCCGGGGTTCGCAACCGAGGCGAACCGCCGCCCGCGCCAACGCCGCAGGAGCGGCCAAGAGCAGGAGCGCCAGTGCGGCGGAAGGAATACCCGCGCGGCGAAGGTCAACCCCCGGTCTCATCGGCGGTCCTCCTCATGCGACCGCGGAAGAATCGGGCCAATTCTTCCGCGCAATCGCTTCGGGTGTCGAGCTCGAGAAGATCGGCGCGGACCGCCCCGAACTCCTCCCGCAGCCGCGCGCGCCGGGCGCCAAACGCGTCCCGGCAGGCATCGCGTCCCGCCGGCCCGAGGTCGGCGACCAGAGTCCCGCCGGTCTCCGAATCACGGACGGCGGCCAGGCCGCAGGGCGGCGGCTGGCGCTCGGCGGGATGATTCACGGCGATGCCCACGAGGTCGTGACGGAACGCCACCGCGCCGAGCTGCTCGCGATCCACGCCGAAGAGGAAATCGGACAGCAGCAGGACGAGGGCGCGTCGCCTCGCCATGTGAAGGAGCGCATCGAGGGCGGCCGCGGGATCGCTGCCTCGGCCGCGGGGCTCGGCGGCCAGGAGATCCGCCAGCAGGCGCAGGGCGTGCTGCCGGCCTTTCCTGGGCTGGAGGATCTGCTCGACCCGGTCGGACCAGAGGATCATCCCGACCCGGTCGTGATTGCGGGTCGCGGAAAGCGTGATCAGCGCCGCGAGCTCGTGCATCGCATCCCACTTCGTGCGCCCGGGCGCGGCGATCCGGCAGGAGGCCGAGGCGTCCACCACCAGCCAGACGGCCAGCTCGCGCTCCTCGATGTACCGCCTCACGTGGGGCCGGCCCGTCCGGGCGGTCACGTTCCAGTCGATGGACCGGACCTCGTCGCCGGGGTGGTACGGGCAGATCTCGTCGAAATCCATCCCCCGGCCCTTGAAGACGCTCCGGTACTCACCCGTGAGGAGGTGTTCGACCGGGTATCGCGTGCGCAGCTGGAGCTGGCGCAGGCGCTGGTCAATGGCGTGCAGCGGCATGGGACGCCCCGGCGTCGTTGATCGGCACGCGCTCGACGATGCGATCGAGCAGCGCATCGGAATTCAATCCCTCCGCCTCGGCCCGGTAGGTGATCGCGATCCGGTGCCGCGCCACGTCGTGCAGCATCGCCTTCACATCGTCCGGGACCACGTAGTCGCGCCGCCGCACCAGCGCGTGGCCCCGCGCCGCGAGCGCCAGATAGATGCTGGCCCGGGGCGAGGCCCCGAACCGGATGAACGGCACCAGCCCATCGAGGCCGAAGCCGGCCGGGTCTCGGGTCGCGGCCACCAGCCGGAGGATGTACTTTTCGATTTTCTCGTCGAGGTGGACGGCGTCGAGCGCCGCGCGCATCGCGAGGATGTCGTCGAGGCTGGCCGCGGGCTCGACGGTCGTGACCGGCTTGGTGCGGGCCACGCGGCGGAGTATCTCGTGCTCCTCATCCGGGGTCGGGTACTCGATGAGGAGCTTGAACATGAACCGGTCGACCTGCGCCTCCGGCAGGGCATAGGTGCCCTCCTGCTCGATCGGGTTCTGCGTGGCCAGCACCATGAATGGCTCCGGCAGCTTGTGCGTCTGACCGCCGAGCGTCACCTGCCGCTCCTGCATCGCCTCGAGCAGCGCGCTCTGCACCTTGGCGGGCGATCGATTGATCTCATCGCCGAGCACCAGGTTGGCGAAGATCGGCCCCCGGTGGGTCTCGAAGGCGCCGGTCTCGTGCCGATAGATCTGCGTGCCCACGAGATCGCCCGGCAACAGGTCGGGCGTGAACTGGATGCGGCTGAACCTCGCGCCCAGGGCCTGCGCCAGCGTGTTGACCATCATCGTCTTGGCGATGCCGGGAACGCCCTCCAGCAGCACGTGGCCATTGCACAGCATCGCGATGAGCATCTTCTCCAACGGGTCGCGCTGGCCGACGATCACCCGACCCACCGCCCCGAGGACGGCGCTCAGCTTTTCGGAAACCGCATCCTGATGGCTATCCATGGATCCTGCCCGATCCGCCGGACGAGATCCGCCGGATCCCCGACCCCTGTCTCGCGCGAGGCCCGTTCATCGCGATGCCGCGACCTCGATCGCGCCAAAATCCGCCGACGTCCCGCTGACGCAGTAGCCGACGTGGGTGATCGCGGCGATCGGCCGCTCCAGCTTTGCCCTCACCGTCGCGCCTCCAGCCGAGAGGGTGACGTCCCCGGACGCCAGATCCACGGTCACGGCAAGCTCGTACGGTTTTCCCTCCTCCGTGGCGCACGGCGACGTCGCGCCCTTTTCCTTGGCGAGCGGCCCCTGGATGACCGCGGCGGTCTTCTTCTTCATCCGCAGGCCGCATTTCACCAGCCCCGCCTCGTCATCGCCATCCCCGAAGGCGAGATAGCCGTTGTTCGGGCCCCCTTCGCTCGCATATTGCAGCTCGCACTTCAGCGTCACCTTCCCGCCCGCGGGCGCATCGAGTTTCTTCACCGCGGTCCCGATGGCCTTTCCCTCCGCCGCGACCCGATATCCCAGAGCCGACTGGAAGACGCGCGCGCCATCCACCTTAGAGAAATCGGCGTCCTTGGGCGGTCCGGATACCGGGGCCGCCTTCGTCGGCGCGCCCTTCTTCTTGCCCTTGCCCTTCGCCGGCGGGGGCGGCGGCGGGGGCGCGGAGTTCTTGTTCCATTCCTCGATCTTCCCGTCCGCCAGCGCCTCGAGGCCCTGGCCGTCAGCGCCGATGCAACTGACCGTCCCGTCGGTCGCCGCCACGTACAGGTTGCCGTAGGCGCCGGCCATGCCGTCCAGCACCGGCGCGACCGCCATGCGATGGCCGGACAGGATCTTCCCGGAGCGCTTGTCGACGGCCAGCAGGATCGAGCCGGACTTGCCGTCGATGGCCTTCTCCTGCTCCGCCATGATCTTCTGTACCTCCGCCTCCGTGATCCGCAGCTTGACCTCGTCCTGCCGCATGATCTCCTCGGGACCGAGCAGGAACAGGCGGTCATCGGACGCCACCATCGCCCGCACCAGGATCGGCAGCATGACGCTCCACTGGTCCTCGTACTCATAATTCTTGGCGTGGAGGTGAAAGACGTATTCCTCCGACCACTTGAAGAAGCGCTGGAGCCGGCCCCATGTGTAGATCCGGTCCTGGTCGAACGCGATCATGCGGCCGGCCGGCGCGCCCTTGGCGCCCGCCTGCGTGTAACCGCTGTGGCCCGAGGCGTGATATTTGCCGTAGATCCAATAGGTGCGATGCCACCAGCTGTCGTCCAGGAATCCGGTGCCGCTGAAGAGGTGTGCGTCCTCGCCCTTCTGTTTCGTGGCGACCGGATCGTGCGTCATCGCGACGTGCTCCCCGTAGCTCCCGGGCTCGTAGCCGTACAGCTTGCCGCTGAAAATCAGGTCGAGGCGGTTCCCTTCCAGATCGAAGGGCTGATACCGCATGAATATCTTCTTCCCATTCGAGGACAGCAGGTCGGACAGGGCCATCGGCATGTTGAGGATCTCGTGCTGCATCTGCAGCGACTCCCCCGTGCCGGGCACCTTGTCGTCCATGATGTGCTCCTTGATCTTGCGCCCCGTGAGCGCGTCGAGAATCAGGAAGCGGATGCCGCCATCGTTGAACATCGAGCGCCCGGCCACGGTGTAGAGCCGGTCGTTCATCACCAGGACGTTGCCGTGGACCGGATGGGTCGCCTCCATCCGCTCCATGTACATGTGATGCGCCACCGCCGGAGCCGCCTGATATTTCCAGCGCAAGGCGCCGCTTCCCAGGTCGAGGCAATAGACAAATCCGTCCGAGGCCCCGAAGTAGACCAGACCCTTGTAGATGGCGGGCGAGGAATCGATCCGCCCCCCGGGGATGAACCGCCAGGCCGGCGCGCCGGTGGCGGCGTCGAAGGCGCACAGGACCGGGTTGTCCTTGTCGGCCACGAGAACTTTCTGTCCGGCGATCACCGGCTGCGTCGGCGCCCCGGGCAGCTTGGTCGACCACTTCAATCGGCCGGGCGCGTTGATCCCGCCGACGAGCCCGCTGCGGGCGACGTCGCCCCTGTAGGTGGGCCATTCGCCTTTCTCCCGCGCCTCTCGTCTCGGGAAGGCCGTGCCCGCACCGGGGGCGGCGCTCAGCCGCCGATCGTCGGGCAGGGGCTGGAGGACGGCCCTCGAGGCACCCGCGGGCGCCAGCGCGGTGAAACCGTACATCTTCGCGCCGATGTAGCACGAGCAGGGGTGCTGAGGCGCGTAGAGCAACCCGTTGGCGGGCATGATGCCGTACAGGCACGCGCCCCGCACCCAGTGGTGCAACGTCCACTCGCCCGTATCGAGATCCACGAATTCCGTGCCGGTGCGGCTCATGATGAGGAAGTCCTCCGTGGCCTTGGCCGGGTAGCATCGATGGTGGAACCAATACGCCGGGATATCGTCATACTTCTTCTCTTCCTGGCCGGTGCCCGGATTCCGGGCCACGATCTCTCCCGTCCCCGTGGGGCTCTCCTTCCTCCCGGAGGTGACATTCGCCGCCCACATCTTGCCACCGATCACCAGCAGGTCGCCGGGCGACTGGTAGCCGCCCGAGAGGTGCTTCTCTTTCCAGAGGATCTTGCCATTCTCCGTAGACATCCCGGCCACCTGGCCCCCGGCGCTGCCCCGGTGCGGCACGTAGTCTTCGCCGCCGACAAACATCACCACCCCGCCCTGCACCACCAGCCTCGGCGCGTAGAAAGTCGCCATCTGTTGCCACACAGGCAGTTCCGCGGATTTCCACAGCACCTCGCCGGTCTCGCGGCCCAGCGCGACCACGTGCTTTCCATCGAAGAGATACACCTTGCCCTTCGAGGCGCTCAGCGTGGCCGGCGCGACCCAGTCGAAGGATTTCGACCAGAGCACCTTCCCCGCGTCGAGATCGCAGCACAGGACCTGCTTCTTGCGGATGATCCATTTGCCCCCAGGGAAATTCATCCGCGGCCCGTTCTCGAATTCCTCCTTGTCCTCGTTCGTGTCGGCCACCAGATAGAGCATCCCATCTTCGTGGATGATCTCCTCGGTGCCCTCCGTCCCGGCGAGGGTTTTGAGGACTTCCCCGGTATCCGTGTCCAACACCGAGACGGGGGCATCGATCCCCAGAGTCGCGCAGACACGCTTGCCCGCCACGACCACCCGGCGCGGCAGGGTCGAGGGGCCGCTCTTGAGCCCGTAGAGATTGCCGCTCCACCGATCGATCGGCCGCTTCCACAAAATGACCCCGTTGAACGCGTCGCGCGTGATGAGCTTCCAGTGGCAGGGCAGGTATGGCGTGAACGTGCTCCCCTCGTCGAAGATATAGAACACCTTCCCGTCGCCGCTCACGCAGGCCGAGACGCTGGACATCTTGTCGTGGTGACGCGACCAGCGCGGACCGCCGATCCACTGCAGGTGTTGCAGCGGCGGCCGCAGCACCTTGTCCTTCGAGACGGCATTGCCGGTGGCGTCGTAGAGCTGGTGTGTCCAATCGTCCATCGTGGCAGGGCGCGGTTTGACGACCCTCTCCCCGCCGACGAGGGCCGTCCCCTCCGGCGCGAGCACGCGCAAGATCTCCTCCCGCGGCACCGCGTCGGCACCGGACACGATCAGGAGATTCACGAAGTTATCGATGAACGGCAGGACCCCGCCTCGCCATTGCCCCACGGTGATCTTCCCGTGCAGGCCCGACGCGACAAGCGCCTCGCGCGCCCGCCGGGCGCCGTCCTCCTCCGCCACGAGCAACTGGCCCAGCATGTTCGGGCGCCGCTCGCACAAGGAGCGCAACAGCGCGTCATCCGCGCCATGGACATGCGCCACCACGCCCCCGGAAAATCCGCTCTTCGCGATAACCCCCTGCGCCTCGTCCTCCGCGCGCGCGAACGCGCCCGCGCCAAGGAGCCACGCCCACGCCGCGCAGACGGCAATGACTTTCCTATGATGGGTTCCCTGGCTCATATCGCTCTCCTTATCAGGCTGGGTCCAAAGGGTAGTGGCCAGCCCACGCATGGTCGAGACGGAACTGTCCCATTGCCGATGGACGATGGCAGATCGCCGATTTTTCATCTTCCATCTTCCCGAGCGTAGGAAAAGGCTCTTAGTCACGCCTTCGGGCGTTTCCGCGGGGCCGAAGGCGGCGCAGAGGGTCTCCGGGGGCGCCCCCGTGGTCGAGATCGATGCGCGGCCGTAGGGGGTCGGGGAATGCCCCGTCCAGCCGGCAAGAATCTTCCCGCGTCCCTGCGCGAGACCCCTAATCTCGGGCGGCCACGACTCTTGGCCCTGGCATTCTACGCGATCCGGGTCGCGCGAAGGCCGAAAATTCGGCCCTGGTCCATTTGCCCTCCCGCAACCGCCGATGAAACACGCCCATGAGTTCGGCCCGCGCCAGATCCGACAGAACGACCTCGTCCTCGCCGTCGAGGCGCGATCGCACCCCAGCGGGCCCCGCCTCCGGAACATAGTACTTGGCCAGGGTCGATGTGTCGCAGAAGATCATGTTCAGCGGTCGCCGCGGACGGCGTCGAGATCATCCAGGACGTTGCCCGCCGCCGCCTGGGAAAGGAGCGCGGCATACTCGGGCAGGAGGGTGCGCCGCCGAGGCCGGTGCACCATCAGATGCGGGGCCGCGAGCACCGCCACCAGCTTCCCCCGGTCGGTCACCGGCACGGGCACCCGCGGTCTGGCGACCGTGGCCACGTCCCGGAATGAGTCAACGTTTTCCTTTTCGCTTCGCCTTCTTTGGGGCCGGCTCGCCCCCGGGCGGCGGCGTCCATTCGGCGGGTTTAGGACTGGCGACCACGAGCGGGTGCGTATCGGCGTGGGCCGCCATCTCCTTTTCAAGCAGGGCGGTCATCTCGCGAACCTTGGCCGCATGTGCGGGCTGACCGACGAGGTTATTCAACTCGTGCGGGTCGGCGTCGAGGTCGAAGAGCTGCGTGCGGTCCACCAGGGGGTATCGGATGAGTTTCCATCGGTCGTCGCGGATGGCGCGCTGGCAGTCGCGATACCCCGTGTACAGGGCGCCGCGGACCTTGGTCGCCTTTCCGGAGAGGATCGGCACGAGGCTCTTGCCCTCGACGCCATCGGGGATCTTCGCCCCTGCGAAGTCGGCAAATGTAGGGAACAGGTCCATGAGGTAGACGAATGCGGCGCTCTTGCCCCTGGAGATGCCGGGACCGGCGAAGACCAGCGGCACGTGCATGCCTCCGAACTCGTACAAGTTCTGTTTCCCGAAGAGGCCGTGTTCGCCGAGGGACAGGCCGTTATCGCCGCTGAAGATGACGATCGTATTCTCCCACTGCCCGACGGTCTTCAATTCGGCAAAGATTCGCCCGACGTGGTGGTCCAGGCCGGTGATGCACGCATAGTATTCGGCGTTCTGCCGCTTCGTGTCCTCGGGCGTGCGCGGCCACGGGGCGAGTTTTTCGTCGCGCACGGTCATCTCGCCGTTATCCCACGGGTGCTGCGGCAGAAAGGCCGGCGACAGGGGCACCTTGGCGGGATCGTATAGCTTGTGAAACTCTGGCTCAGCGGTCCGCGGGTCATGCGGGACCGGCGGCGCCAGATATATATAAAAGGGCCGCGGCTCCTCCTTGGCGGAGCGCTCTTTCAAGAACCCGATGGCGCGGTCGGCCAACCGACGGCTGCTGTGGGCGCGGTCGTCCTCGGGGGTGTCCCCCCGGGCATCATCGATGATGCTCGTCTCGAATTCCTGAAGGCCCGCCGGAAAGCCGTTGCCCTTCTTGCCCATGTGCCAAGTCTGGTAGCCCGCGGCCGCGATGACCCGCGGCAGGAATGTCGCGGGATCGGCGGCGTTCGGCGCCGCGGCCGGCGCCCCGGGAATCCGCTGCCAGGAGCGCCCCGTCAGCATCATCGTGCGACTCGGGGTGCAAACCGCCCCGATCATCGAGCCCATCGTGTAGCAATGGGTGAAAGTCATGCCGCGATCGACGAGGGTGTCCAGATTCGGTGTCTGGAGCAACGGGTTGCCAAGGGCGCGCAGGCCGTCCGGGCGGTGGTCGTCGGTGTGTATATGGAGGATGTTTGGCCTACTGGAGCCCCTCGCTGCGGCATCCGACGCGGCCCATGGCGCCATCAGCAGCGTCGCAATAATGGCTAATGTCTTTGTCATGGTGATATTCCTGGATTCCTTCTTTTCTGGCTCATCGGTCCCGGGGGCCGACGGCTGAAATGTCGATGGGCCCAAAGCCGAGTTTGAGCGCGGGAGAGTCGGGCGCGAGGCCAAAATCGTCCTTGGCGGGGTCATGGAATTTGGGGTCGGCCTCGATGCTGTGCCGTTCGATGCCGAAGGCGCGCTGGGCGTCGATGTGGCGTTGTCCCCACCCGGGCTCGGCGCTGTTGAAATAGAGGTTGTGATCGGCCGCGCAGGACCGGAGCACCGCGGGCTCCCGCAGCTGTGCCTTCTTGGGCGACGGCTTCGCGCGCTCGTACAGCAGCGCCTGGCCCGCCGTGCGCGAGACGATGATGTTCCGCTGGACGAAGGAGCCGTCCACGGGCGTGGAGGGCATCACGAGATAGCCGCGCTGGTGGACGGTGGGTTCCCCGTCGGGCGTCGTGGCGCGGATGTCGTACACGATGTTATTCCGGAGGGTATTGTTTCCTTTCCAGATGAATCCCTCACCGCAGACGCGGGTGATGATGTTATTCTCGATGATCGTCCCGTCCTGGTCGTCATCGCAGCGGATGCTGGCGTTGATGTTGCCGGAGGGGATGTCATGGATGAAATTATTCACGACCCTGTTCCCGCCTCCGGCGCCCGAGACGTAGATCGCGTTCCCGTCGCCCATGATCTCCATGCAGTGGTGCAGGTCATTGTGCGCGATGAGGTTTCCCCGCGCGTGCATGAGCGGCTCGCGGCGCTGCCAGGTCGGGGGTTCCTTCCCGAGCACCGGATCGACCTCGGCCCAGCGGACGGTGCGGCTGCATTCGGCATTTCCCTTGCGGTCGAGGATCGTTCGCCCGGTGGCGAGGATCCCGGTGTACGGGGTGTGGTGGACATGATTGTGCTCGATGCGGTTGTGCCCGCTCTGCCAGGCCCAAATCCCGGCGGAGTGCCACAGGAGGCGCCCGACGTGATGCACGTGGCAATCGCTAACCGCGTTGTCCCGGTTGACGTCCTTGGTGCCCATCCCGTATCCCGCCAGCAGGACGCCCGCGCCGCCGAGTTCGGCCAACTCGCAACCGACGATGGCGATCTTCTGGCAATGCAGGTCCAGCCGAACGCCGGCCGAGCCGCTGGAGACGAAGCGGCAATCCTCCACACGGCAGGACTCTGCGCCGCGGAAGCGCAGCATCGCCGTCGGGCGGTCGAACATCTCCCAATCGTGCTGCAGTCCCCAACCGGTCTTTTCTGCCTCCCACGGCCAGCGATCGCACTGCGAGAAGGTCAGGCCGCGGAAAACCAGGCCGCGCACGGGCGTGTCGCTCGGTCCCTCATAATCGATTTTCCCCTCGACGCGGATCAGTTCGGTCAGCCGGGGCGCGACGGCATCGTCACCGGGCCGCTTCCCGTCCCGCGGCCAGAGGTAGAGCTTGCTGGCCCCGGTGTCCAAGACCCACTCCCCGGGCGCATCGAGCGCCTCGAGGACGTTTTCGATCCAGACCGAGCCCCCGGGAAACCGGGCGAAGTTGGGCGGCCCCAACGGATAGGTCGCGGGCACCGCGGTGCGAACCAGGCCCGTGGCGCGGTTCACCTCGGTCATCGGCAAGATGTTCATGGTCCAGGGGTGGATCGGCACCACCACCATCTCCGCCCCCGTGAAGTCCGCAATGCCCCGCACGGCCTCCTCAGGTAAATATATATGCCGCTGGTCGATCGACGGCCCGCCCGCCGGCGCTTCCTTCAATTGCTGGAACCCCCGCGTGCGCGCCCGAGGGAGCAAAGCTTCGCCCTGAAAGAGCGTCCGGAAGACCGGCCAATCCTTCGGTACCTCGGCCATCCAGACATTCCCGCGCGCCTTGTCTGGCAGCCGGGCCAAATCTCGCGGCGCGGGCTTCCACCCGCCCGGGAGCGGCGCGGCGCCACTCAGGATGGGCCTCGCGTTGGGTGCGGCGACGATTTCCGTGGCGGCATCACCGTCCGCGCCATCCCGCAGGTCGAAGGTGACAGTCCGCGCGACGCGATGCGTGCCGGCGTGCAGTATGATCCGGCAGGACTCCTGCGGTTTGGCGGCGCGCACCCCCCGGATCGCATCTCGGGCGCTCGCCAGCGTGGCGAAAGGTTTGTCCCGGGTGCCGGGATTGCCATCGCTTCCCTCGGGAGCGACATGAAAGTCATCAGCGCGTAGCGCGGCCATCGGGGTCAGGAGCAGTGCGGCGACGATCCGTGATCTCATTTTGCCTCCTTGGGTTGGCTCCCGCCCACGCGGACGCCCTTGCCGTCCCGCGTCGCCTCCTTCAGCGCCAGCAGCAGCCGAAAGAACTCGTCCGGGATAAGCCCCTTGTCCGTCGGCGGCACGTCCCATGTGATCACCCCATCGCGATCATTGATGTATTTCGTGTAACCGATGAGCAACTCCTCGTTGAGGCGCGGCGTCCCGCGGCCCCAATACTCGCCGAGGAAAGTGAGGATGTGATACTGCGCGCCACCGATGGTGCCACCGACCGGCTTGGCCCAGTTTCCCGCATTCACCCCGATCGGAAAAGCGTCGGCGATCTCTCCCGCGGTGTAATCCTCGCGGGGCGCATGTTTGATGATCGGCACTTTGACACCGGGGTTGAAACATACGATCGCCCCGGGGTTACCGGCCCGCATCGCGTCGGCGAAACTCTCGAAATTCGGCCGGTCCTTGTGGCGATACATGGCGTCCGCGTTATACGCGCCATCGATCCACCAGCCGTGCACGTCCTTGCCCCAGCGCCCGGACCACTCGCGGATCACCGCCTCCCAATGGCGCTGAAAATCGGTCAGGCGATCATCGACGCCGGGCTGCGGCGCGAAGCTGTCGGGTTTGAACCCCACCCGCTTGGGATCCCACGGCGGCGTGCAGCGCAAGCGCTCGATGGCCTGCCGATCGTGGGCCGGCGCCATAGAGGTGAAATAGACCATCGTCCGGATGCCTCGCGGCTTGAGCGCGGCGGCGATATCCGCAACCAGGTCGCGCCGCGAGCAGCGGCTCGGCTGGTGCCCGACGAGCCGATCGTAGGTCGCGTTCGGCGAGAGATAGTAACCGCTGTTCTGGCCCAGCGTGATGAAGAAATAGCCGGCGCCCACGGCCTCCAACTGCCCCGCCAACCCTTCGACGTCGAAGGCATCGATGCGCCGGTTCCACTGGTCCTCATCCATGCCCACCGTCTCTTTCGATGACGCGGGCGAGGCCAGATAGTGGAAGAAGACGCCCCACTTCGCGGCGCGGAGCCACGCGGCGCGCCCGGCCGGCACCGGTCCCACCTCCGCCGGGGGTGCAGAACCGTTGGCGGCAATGGCGGCACACGGCCCCCCGACCCAGAGGATGGCCAGCGCGATGATATGCCTCATGGGCGGTCTCCTTTCCAATCGCGGAGCGGGATCCGCACGTTGAACGAATGTCCGCGGGCTCGATCGACGTCCGACGCATATAGCAGCACGGTGGGCCGGCCGTCCTCGAAGAACAGCTGCGGGCGCTCGAGCGAATTCAATTTCTGCCTTTCCCCGCCCTCCCAGACGATCTCCGTCGTCGCGACCAGCGGGTGCTCCGCCAACTTCCAATCGAGGCCATCGTCGGATCGCCAGAGGGCGGTGGATTTGCCCGCGCCGGTGAAGTAACCGGCGTTGTCCTTCACGATGGCCCAGTAGCCCTGGCCGTCGCTCCAGATGAAGGGGTCCTCCGCGGCAAAAGGCACGCCCTCTTTGACGAAGATCGGGTTCGGGTGTTTTTTAAATGGCCCGGTCGGGCTATCGCTCGTTGCCACGCAGTGCAGCACCGGCCCGCCGAAGGGCGGCTTGCCCTTGTCGCCGACGGCCTTGTACACCATGAGGTAGCCGCCGCCCGGCCGCGCGGCCACGCTGGGGTTGTTGCAACAGAGCGCGTCGTAGAACCCCGGCGTCGGCTCAAGGAGCGGTTTGTCAGAGCGCTTCCACGGCCCATCCGGCGAATCCGCCACCGCCACGCCGATGCGCTGGTGGTTGCGATGGACCCAGTTCAGGCCCTCGGTCCGCTCCCGGTCGCCGACGTTGCCCATGTAGTAGATGTAGAACTTGTCCCCGAAGCGCAGCACGGTCGGGTTGTGCGTGCAGTGCCCATCCCAGAATTCCTTCCCGCGCTCCGGGAGCGCCACGTCCTTGTGCGTGAATGTCCCCAGCGGCGTGTCGCCCACGGCATGGGCGACCTCCGAGTGCGTCACCCACGCATTGTGGCCCAATGCCCTCGGCCAGCGCGAATAGAACAGATGGCACTTGCCGTCGTCGCCCCGCACCATCGTGCCGCACCATATATAATAATCCGGGTCGATGAACTTCGCCTGCGGTGGCACCGGGCGGATCATCGCCGCGAAGTCGTAGCCCTCGGCCCGGCCGGCTGGCGAGCCGGCCAGCAGGACGAGGAGGGGCGCGAGCAGGATGCAGGTCGGTGGTCTCATAGATGCCTCATGGCTTGGGCAAGGCCTTTAGAATATCGGTGACCGCTGGTATACTAGCCATCTCGGGGGCGAGGAGGGAGAGTTTTCTCCAGTCGCCGTCGGGCGCGGGGGCCATGCGGTTGGGCCGATCCGGATCGGTGGCCGCCCCCCTGAGGGGCTGGTCGGGCCGCGCGTAATTCTGCCAGCGGATTTCCAGCGCGGGCGGCATGAGGATGTTGCGGGTGACACGGTTGCCGGCGGGCTCGTTGAAGCCCGGCTCATCGAGGGTCTCGAATGCCCGCACGTCGAGCCCGCCTTCGGCTACCCGCGCGCGAACCGCGGGATCCCGCAGGGCATCGGCGAGGCGGGTGCGCGCGGCGGAAAACATGGCCGCCTTCTCGGGCAGGTCGCGCCAGCCGACGCGGCGGTTGTCGACATGCGCGAGGATCGGGCAGCGCAGGGCGACATTCCGATCGGCGCGGTTGTCCCGCCCGCCGCCGATGAAAACCGCCGCCTCGCGGCAATCCACGAGGCAATTTGCCTCCACCCGCGCCGCGCAGGTGCCGTCATCGAGGTAGATGCCACGGGAGGCGCCGGCGACAATGTTATTGCTCACGACGTTGCCGACGGCGGTGTAGATGGCCTCCCCCGCCCAGAGGTAGATGCCACCGGCGTCGCCCGTGGCAACATGTTCCACGAGGTTGCCCTCGATGCGATTGCCCGCGCCCATCACCCGGATGCCCATGGTCTCGGTGGGGGAATCGCGAATGATGTTCCGGGCGATGACGGCCCCGTTGTCGCGGACTGAGATCCCATCGTGGGTCCATTTCGCCCCGGCGGTGTTAAAGCGACCGATCACGCAGCCCTCGATGCGGTTGCCCGGCGGGCCCGCCTGATCCACGCCGCACGGCCCCCAGACCACGATGCCTCCCCCGCGCGCATCGCGAATCCGCAGTCCGCGGAGCTGGTAACAGACCCCCCCGGAGACCTGCACGCTCCACGCGGGCCCCTGATGCAGCGCAAGCCCGCGCAACTCGAACGAGCCGCCCTCCAGGCAGACCGCGGCGCTCTCCATGGGCAACGCCCCCAGCTCGAGCACGGCCTCTTCGGGCCCACCCTCCAGGATCAGGCGTTGCGTCACCCGCACACTAAGATGCAACGCCTCGCGCAGCTCATGGCGGCCAGCCACCACGACGCGGATGTCGCCGTCGCCGGCCACCCCCGCCAGCGCCTCGGGAAGTTCGCCGATCGCATCGAGCGTTCGCCGCGAGCCATCCGGACCGCAGAGCGCCAGAGACGGGATGCCCGCGCCGGGCGAGCCAGCCGGCACGGGTAACGGCGCGAGGAGCAGGGCGATGATTTGCGCGAGAGCGACTTTCATGGGCGCGGAAGGGGTCCCCGGTTCATTTCTTCGCCCTCTTCCGGGAGGTCTTGTCCACGGTGACGGGCACGTCGTTGGCCTGCATGGGGCCCGGCGTGCTGCGGCCATCGGCGATGTACTGATCGAGCAACCGGGCGAGGCGCCCGACGATATCGGGGTGCTCCGCCCGCAGGTTCTTTGACTCCGCGATGTCGGCGCCTAGGTCGTAGAGCTGCACGGCCGGCAGGCCCCGCTTCTCCGCGTCGGCGTCGCGGGGTTTTCCCCAGCCCCCGCTGCCGGGGCACACGGCGAGTTTCCACGGGCCCTGCCGGATGGCGAAGCGCCCGTTGATGCTGTGGTGCACCACCGCCTCGTGGAGCGGCGCGGCGTCCCTGCCGAGCAGCGCGGGCAGCAGGCTCACGCTGTCTTCGCCGGCGTTGTCCGGCAGCCGCTCGCCGAGAATGTCGGCGCACGTCGCGAGGAAGTCTCCGAGACAGACCGGTTGCTCGCACCGCGAGTTCGCCTCCACCCTGCCAGGCCAGCGCACAAGAAACGGCACGCGATGCCCGCCCTCCCAGATGTCCGCCTTGTAGCCGCGAAATTGCGCGCTGGGGAAATGCCCCCGCGCCTCGAGCTTGTCCACCTGCGCCTGCGGCGAGCATCCGTTGTCGGAGGTGAAAATGACGAGCGTGTCTTGCGTCAACCCTTCCGCATCGAGCGCGGCGAGCACGTCGCCGACGACCCCGTCGGTCTGCATGACGAAGTCCCCGTAGGCCCCCAGGCCGCTCTTCCCCTGCCACTCGGCCGACGGAACGATGGGCGTGTGCGGCGAGGTCAGCGGCAGGTATAGGAAGAAGGGCTTGCCGGATCTCGCGGGGCCGGCCCGCTCGCCGATGTAGCCCGCCGCGCGGCGGGCGAGGCGCGGCAGCATGTCGATGGTCGGGATGGACTCGATGACCCGGTCGTTCTCGATGAGCGACGACATCGTGCGCGCGTTCGAGCACCCGAAGAAAAGATCGAATCCGCGCGTCGTTGGCCCGCCTATGATCCTGGCGCCCACCGGCAGCCCGGCCCGCCCGAGATCTTTCCCGGCGCCCCCTTTGCCAGTGGGCGCGTCCGATTGGAAACCGAGGTGCCACTTGCCGATGCAGGCCGTGGCATAGCCGTGCTGCCTGAGGAAGCCCGCCACCGTCAGCCGGTCGGCCGCGATAAGGGGCTCGTCGTTGCCGCCATCCAAGACGCCTTGCTGGAGCCGAGTGCGCCACGCGTAGCGGCCCGTGAGCAGGCCGTAGCGCGTGGGCGTGCAGACCGAAGACCCGCTGTGCGCGTCGGTGAACGCCATGCCTTGCGAGGCGAGCCTGTCGATGTGCGGCGTCCCGATCTTGCCGCGCCCCGGGTTCAGGCACCGCACATCGCCGTAGCCCAGGTCATCGCAGAGGATGTAAACGATGCTCGCTTTCGTCGCGGGCTTCGGCGTCCCTGCGGCGCGAAGCCTTGCCGACGGCGCCAGCAGCAGGGCGGCGAGGATTGCCGGCGCGTACCTCATTCTGATTTCTTCCCATTCGCCTTTTTCTTTGGCGTTTCGATCCAGCCTTCGGACGCCCGCCGTTTCAATCCGTCAGCCGTCTTGCGATGGGACGAATCTCCGATCAGATTCTCTTCCTCCAACGGGTCGGCTTGCATGTCGTAGAGGTATTCCTCGCCGTTGGTGTAGAAGAAGTACTTCCATTTCGCCGTGCGGATCATGCGCCCGGCGAATCCACCGCGGTAGTTCTCGGAAAGGGCATGGCGGCCCGTGCCGTCCTCCGCACCTGTCATCAGCGGCACCAGGCTCTTGCCCTCTAGACCGGGCGGCCGAGACAGGTTGCACAGTTCGCACAGGGTCGGAAAGATGTCCATGTTCATCGCCGGCGCACTGATGACCTTGCCCTGCGGCAGGGCCTTCGGGAACGACCAGATGAACGGGATGCTCGCCGAGCCGTCGTAGAAACTATTTTTGTACCAGATGCCGCGGTCGCCCAGCATCTCGCCGTGGTCGGCCGTGTAGAGGATGATCGTGTTGTCGCGCAGCCCCAGCTCGTCCAGCCTCTCGAGTATGCGCCCGAATTCCTCGTCCACGTAGGTGACCATGCCGTAGTAGATCGCTCTGGCGCGCAGGATATCCTCGGCCTTCGCCTCGGCGTGCTTGTATTTCTCGCGCTCCTGTTTCGAGACTGCGGGCAGTTCCTGGATCAGCTCGGGCGTGGCGCGCGGCATGCCGACCTTGTCCCGATACATGTCGTAATACCGCTGCTGAATCGTGAACGGGAAGTGCGGCTTCACGAAGGACACGCCCATGAAAAACTTTCCCGCCCTGTTCTGCTCAAGAAACTCGAGCGCCTCCTCGGCCGTCAGGTGGTCCGGGTTCTTCTCCACCGGCCATTGCGAGACACGGGAATCCTGCGGCAGCCGCCCAAAGCTCTCGTCCTGTTCTGCCTTGGCGGCCTTCTTGTTCCCCGCGCCTGCGCCAATCTTCTGAAAGCGGGGATCACCCCAATGGGTTTTCCCGAACCAGGCGGTCTGGTAGCCGGCCTGGACGAAGACATCGGCCAGCGTGGTGACGCCTTCGTATCGCTGGTTGGCGGTATTGCCGAAGGTATCGAGATGGCAGGGCATCCGCCCGCTCACCAGCGAGACTCGCGACGGCACACAGATCGGATTCTGGCAATAGGCTCCCGTGAAGCGCACCCCTCGCGCCGCGAGGCTATCCATCGTCGGCGTTTTCACGATCGGGTCACCGTAGCAGCCGGTCACGCGCGGATTGTGCTCATCGGTCATCAGCAGGATGACGTTAGGGGATTCCGCGGTCGCGGCGGCGCGCAGGGTTATCGGAGGCGCCAGCAGCAGGGCGGCGAGGAGGGCCAGGGTGTGTTTCATTTCTTCTTCTCTGCCGCAATGAAGCCGGCGTCGCCGAAATCGGCCAGGTCATACGATCCGCCATCGCCGCCGTCGAGCACGAGGAGGCGCAGCGGCCCTTCGGCATCGACCGGAAGGTCCACGGCGATGTTCCACGGTTTGATGCCGCCGCGCAGGACGGGCGAACGATGGACGCGCAGTTTGCCGACCCACGCCTCCACCTGAACGCTGCCCCGGGCACCCTTTCCGTGAATCCCCACGCGCGCCACGAACTGCTTGTACTCGGGCTTCAGTGAATACACAAGTTCCGCGCGCGAGTGCACGCCCATGCCTTTGTCAAAGGCCACGCCATTGATGTTCAGCGGCGTGCCATCGGCGCAGGAGTTCGCCGTCACCTGGCGCCAACCGGTGACCGCCGACACCGGCGCGAGGTCTCCCAGGAATATGTCCGGCCTCGGGGGCAAGCCATCCAGCGCGGGACTGATGTCGAACGGCGTCACCAGATACGGCGCCGAGAACACCGGCGAGACCCGACGGGCGTTGCGGAAACACGCGGCGCGCAGCGTGGCGCTCCGGGTCAGCGTCACGATTCCATCGCAAACTGGCGAATCGGCCGTTGGCTCATCGTCGTCCAAGGTGTACCGCACCACGGTCTCCTGATCGAAAGGCTTCCCGGACCAGTCTGCGTGCGCCGATACCTTCACGCGCCCCTCGACGGCGAAGCACTCCCAGGTCGGCGCGAACCGGATGTGGCGGGTGTCGAGGTCCGTCAACCGAATCACCCACGCGTGGGAGCAGGGCAACATGTCCGGACGGAAGGCCGACAGATCCAGCACCATGTCCTCGCCTTGGCTGGCGACAGGGATGTCGAGATCGTTCCCGACCATGCGGGCGCGAGTGGCGGCGGTCGGCTTGGGAAAATGCAGGCGCAGCCGTCCCCCCGCTGGCCACTTCGCCAGGATGGCATACACCGCATCGCCCCGCCGCGTGTAGAACACCGAATCCTGTTCCTCGTGCGCCCACCAGGGCCGCGTGCCGTAGATCGCCTCGCCGTTCACCTTCAGCCATTCGCCCATCGCCAGCAGGCGCTCTTCCATGATAACCGGAATGGTGCCGTCGGCGGCGGGGCCGATGTTTAGCAACAGATTGCCGCCCCGGCAGACCAGCTGGGCCAGCAGCGCGATCAGCTCCGGGGTCGTCCGGTATTCGGCCGCGCCCTCGTTACGGTTGTGGCCAAACGAGGCCCCCATGCCACGGCACTCCTCCCATGGGCGCCCGCTCGCCAATTCCTTCCCCTTGCCCACTTCGCCGTACTCCGTGGTAAAATAGCCGCCGTGGACGCTGCGGCAATCCTTGCCCCAGCGGTCGTTGATGACCACCTCCTCGCGATTCGGCGCCTCGTTGAACAGCCACGCGAGTAGTTCGGGCGAGCGCCACGTGGCGCTGTCATGGCTCCACTCACCATCGGCGAAAATGAGCGCGGGCCGATAGCGCATCACCAGATCCTTGAACTGGGGCATCATGTGCTCGCTCACGTAGCGCGGGACATCGGAGAGATAGAGCGGGTGGTTCCATTCATAGAGCGAATAATAGCAGCCCATCTTGAGGCCGCGTTTGCGCACGGCCGACGTGAGGTCGCCGAGCAAATCGCGATGCGGGCCGGTCTCCATGGCATTCCAGCCGGGACTCTGTGCGCTGGGCCACAGGCAGAAACCCTCGTGATGCTTGGACGTGAGCACGACATACCGGGCGCCGCTGCGCGTGAAGACGTCGGCCCACCGGTCGGGATCGAAGAGTTCCGCTTTGAACAGCGGCGCGAACTGTTCGTATGTGAAGTCCAGCCCATACACGCGCCGGTGAAAGGCCGCCGTATCCGATTTCTCGTTCTTCAGCGCGCTCCAATACCACTCCGCGTACTGGCCTTTCGGCCCCCATGCCGGCACGGAGTAGACGCCCCAGTGGATGAAGATGCCGAACTTCGCCGCGGGATACCATGCCGGGGTCGGCCGGGCATCCAGCGACGGCCAGGCCGCCTCATACCGGGCCGGCGCGGGCGGCGCCCCGCGGGCGGCGCCCACGCACAACAGAAGGTATCCGCAACATGCCGCCCGCATCAGGGCGGCGAGGAGGATGGCTGCCTGTCCCATCGGCGGGCCATCCTCGCAAGCGCGCGCATCTTATCAAGGATCATCGGCCGACCCCCGCCCGGCTCGGCCGTCCGCCGCCGCGGGAAATATAGGTTGTCGCTTAGTCATGCTGACTATATATAGCACATCATGAAATCGCCCGCCGCCGCCGGCCCCTCGCGATTCAGCGTGCCCAACCTCGACCGCGCGCTCTCCATCCTGGAGCTGCTGCGCACGCGCGCGGGGGGGCTGACGCTCAGCGAGATCGCCCGCGATCGGGGCCTGCCGCGCAACAGCGTGTTTCGGATCGCGAACACGCTGCTGATGCACGGGTACGTGGAGCGGGACGGGGAGACGCGGCGGCTGGGGCTCAGCCCAAAGCTCTTCGGGATGGCCTACGGCAGCGCCTCGTCGGCGACGCTGATGGAGGCCGCGATGGGCCCGATGCGGGACTTGCGCGACGCGACGGGGGAGACGACGATCCTGAGCGTCATGGCCGGCGACGAATGCCTCGTGGTGGAGCAGGTGCCCGGGATCCACCCGTTTCGCCTGGTGTGTGACGCGGGCCTCCGGCAGCCGCTCAACGTGTCGGCATCGCCGAAGGCGCTGCTGGCTTTCATGGAGCCCGGCGGCCGGGAGGCGATCCTGCGCGCCGCGCGATTCCGGCGCTGGACGCCGGCGTCGATCACCAACAAGGGCCGCTTTCGCGAGCACCTGTCGCAGATCCGGAGACGGGGATTCGCCCTGGACAGGGGAGAGCACCTGGACGGCGTCCATTGCGCGGCCGCGCCCATACTTAACCGGATGGGGCTGCCGATTGCGGCGGTGACGGTCATCGGCCCCGCCTTCCGGCTCAAGGTCGGAGCGCTGGATGGCCTGGGGCGGAAGGTCCGGGAGCATGCGGAACGGATCTCGCGGCGATTCGGGTACGGGCTGGTGGGCGCGCCCGCCCGATCGGGGGGGGCCGGGACCCGATGAGCGCCGGCGCCGCCATCTCGCGATGGGTCGCGGCCACCTGTCTGTCGGCCGTCGTGACGTGCGCCGCAGGTGCGGCGGGATGGGACGAGGGGCGATTCGGCAAGGCGCTGGACGCCCGGCGGGGCTCGGCGCTCCTGCGGCCATCGCCGGCATTCGCGGAATTTCCGCTGACCTTCGAGTGCTGGGTCCGGCTCGAGAAAAAATCGGGCTACAACGTGATCGTCGCGCGCGATGCCAAGGCCGCGCCGGGGCACTGGGAGCTGTTCACGGCGCCGCGCACCGGCGCGCTCTGCGCCTATCTTCCGGGCCGGAGGCCGGATCACGCGCGCACGGCCCGCGACATCGCCGACGGCAGATGGCACCATGTCGGTGCCGTGCTGGAGACCGACCGGATCCGCCTCTATGTCGATGGCGAGGAACAGTGCGATCAGGCGCTGGCGGGCCCGGTGGCCAAGGACCCGCCGAAGGCATTTTGCATCGGGAGCCTCGTTGACGGGCAGTTGGCGTGCGGCGGGTGGATCGACGAGGCGCGGCTGTCCCGTGGGGCGCGGCCGCCCGCGGGACTCCCCGACCGCGCCCCCGAGGCGGACGCCTCCACGCTGGGACTCTGGCGCTTCGATGCGATGGGCGACGGGCATTTTGCCGACGCCTCCCCGCTCGGCCTCCGGGCGCAGTTTGTCGCCGCCACCAGGGCGGGCCCGGGGCCATCGATCCCGAAGATGAGCGCGGCGTTTCAGCCTCTGCCGCCCGCGGAAGACACCGCGCCCGCCCGCGCGGCCCTGCGCGACATCGCCAATCGCCTCGCCCTCGCATCCGTCGATCCCCCGGCAGTCCGCGACGCCGTGCTGCGCGAGTGGCTCTACGATTTCAGATGGGTCGGCAAGCTGGAGTATCCCGAGAGCCGGAGGCCGTGGTACCCGGCGGCCGAGGCGGACATCGAACTGCAGGCCTACGATCGCCATGCGCTGATCTGGCCCGATGACGGCGGGCCGGCCGGCACCGTGATACGGCGGGCCGAGGCCCTCGCGGACCGCCTCGGGTACGCCGGCGCGGCGCGAAGCGATCTGGGGGCCTTGCGTTCGGCCCTGCTGGCCTCGCGCCCCGCGGCGGAATCGCCGGAGGCGCTCGCCCTCTATCTGGCGGCCTGCGCGGTGCGCCGCCAGATCGCGCTGTCCAATCCCCTGTTGGATTTCGACGGGATCCTTTGCGTGGCGCGCGGGACCTTTGCGGGCTCGGTCAGATCCAACCCCGTCACGAAAGACCCCCAGGGCGGGCATTTCACCACGCAATATTTCGGCTGCACCGCATTGCCCGTGGGCGGCCTGTACGTCGTCCGAGACTGGGGGAAGGCGCCCCGGGTCTTCGACCTCACGCGGGACGCCGTCGTCCAGAATGGCCGCATGGCGGGACGCCGGTTGGATCATGGCGCCTTCGCGACCCCGGACCTCTCGTACGACGGCCGATCGGTGGTCTTCGCGTGGACGGACAACCGCGAGCACGAATGGGGTTTTGGCACGAAGTCATGCTTCCACCTGTTCCGCATCAACGCGGACGGCACCGGGCTCACGCAACTGACCGACGGCCCCTATAACGATTTCGATCCCTGCTGGTTGCCCGACGGCCGCATCGCATTCGTCTCCGAGCGGCGCGGCGGCCACATCCGGTGCTTTGCCGGCTATCTGAAGGTCCGCACCTACACGATGTTCTCGATGGCGGCGGACGGCACCGACATCCGCCCCATGAGCTATTTTGAGACGAGCGAGTGGAACCCCACGGTGAACAACCATGGCCAGGTCGTCTTCACGCGCTGGGACTACACCGACCGCGAGAATTGCCTCGGCTCGCGGATCTGGCTCTGCCGGCCCGATGGTTCCGATCCCCGCGCCCCCCACGGCAATTACCCGCAGCCGTATCACTCCTTCCCCGACCGGCCGAGATTCGAGGTGGTCGGGGGACGGGAGATCGACGGCCGCATGGGGACACCGCTGGTGGAAATGGGCATCCGCGCCATACCGGATTCGCCATTGTACGTGTTCACCGCGGCACCGCACCACGGCGAGGCGTTCGGTTCGCTCTGCACCCTCGATCTCCGCATACCCGACGACGGGCGCATGTCGCAGATCCGCCGCATCACCCCGGAGGAGCCATTCCCCGAGAGCGAGAACGCCGGGCGCCGGCACTACAAGTACGGCAGCCCCTGGCCGCTGGGAGAGGACTTCTTCGTCTGCAACGCGTGGGAGAACCTCGTGCTGCTCGACCGATACGGGAACAAGGAGCTGCTGTGCGAATTGACGGCACTGCCCTGCGCGCACGACGAGCGCCTCCGGCTCATCGACCCGATCCCCCTTCGGCCCCGCCGGCGCCCGCCCGTCGCGGCACCCGAGAGGGCGACGCGTCCCGCCACCATCGCGGTGATGAACGTCTACGATTCCGACATGCCCTTCCCGCCGGGCACGAAGATCAAGTGGCTCCGCGTCACGCAGAATATCCTGAAATCCAACCATGCGATGGGCGAGCCCATGATTGGCTACGAGCGGGAGAACACCCCGCGCATCCCGCTGGGCATCGTTCCGGTGGAAGAGGATGGCAGCGCCTATTTCGAGGCGCCGGTGGCCAAGGCGCTGATCTTCCAGGCGCTGGACGAGCACTATCGCGCCGTGCACTCGATGCGATCGGTGGCGTTCGTTCGCCCCGGCGAACAGCTCACGTGCCAGGGTTGCCACGAGCCCGTGCAGCGCGCCTCGGCCCTCGCGGGCACGCCGCTCGCGCTGCGGCGCGCCCCCTCGCCCATCGCGCCGGAGGCCGGGCCCGTCGAGCCGGTCAGCTACCACAGGCAGATCCGGCCGATCTTCGAGCGCTCTTGCGTCCCGTGCCATGCGGAAAAACAGCGGGGGCCCCGGGACATGGGCTACGAGGCGCTCAAGGAGGAGTACACGTTCTGGTTCTCCGGCGCGATGTTCCGGAATATGGCGTCGGATTACAGCGGGGTGCACGGGGGCTCCCGCACCATCCCCGGCCGCTTCGGCGCACGCCACTCGCGGATCGGCCGCGCACTGTTCGACGAGAACCATCGCGCCTCCGTTTCGGACACCGACCGCCACAAGATCGTACTCTGGCTGGATTCCAACTCCCTGCGCCTCGGCGCCTACGTCCGCGAGGAGGCCCAGCTCCGGGGAGAACTCGTCTGGCCCGAACTGGATGTCGACCCCGAGAATGTCGTGGGCACCGAGTTTCGCGGCGCGCCGCTGAAGGGCAACTTCTGGCACGAGAATCTCTGGGGCCCGCGCGCGATCCTCGCGACCAGCCACCAGCTGAAGAAGGTCTTCCTGCTCGACGAGGGTGGCGAGGTCGCCTGGGACTACCACGCGCCCAACCCGCAGGACGCTTGGATGCTGCCGGACGGCAACGTGCTAACGACGCACCTGCACGGCGTCCAGGAGGTCACGCGTGACCGCAAGGTCGTCTGGGAATATCGGGTCCGGGCGCCGGACGAGGTGCCCACCTGCCAGCCGTTGCCCGATGGCAACGTCCTGATCGGCATCGTGGGGCAATGTCGCCTCATCGAGGTCAACCGCCGCGGCGATGTCATTTTCGAATTGCCGCTCTCGACCACAGAGAAGAGGCCGCACGCCCAGTTCCGCATGTGCCGCAAGACGCCGCAGGGCACCTATCTCGTGCCTTTCACCGCCGAGGGCGCCGTGCGCGAGTACGCGAGGGATGGGTCGCTCCTCCGCGAGTTTCCCCGGAAGCCCACGCCCGTGTGCGCCATCCGCCTCGAGGACGGCAACACCCTCATCAGCGCCGGAAGATCCGTGACGGAATACGACCCCTCCGGGAATGTCGTCTGGGAACTCGCCCCCGAGGACATCCCCGACATCCATGTCGCGGTCCCGGCGGGAATCCAGCGACTGCCCAACGGCAATACCGTCGTCTGCAACTGGGGCGCAAAGACCGAGGGCGACAGGCTTGGCGCGCACATCTTCGAGGTCGCGCCAGACAAGCGCGTCGTCTGGCATGTCGCCGGGACCAACTTCGGCCAGGTGGCGCAATGCCAGTTGCTGGCACCGGGATTTCGCCCTCGGAACGACCCCGTATCTCGCTGAAACTCCGCTTTGGTCGGGGTTGCGCGCCTATCTTCAAAGGAAGGCGCCGCTCCATGCGACGGGGCGACCCATTTTGGACTGCGGTGGCAGAGCGCAGCGGCGACACCGCTTTTCCTTCCGGCGAAGCCGGGATCCCCTCGCCAGGGCCAGTGCGGATCTCAAGGCGCGACCTCCCGTCTCATGGCGCGGATGCGGTCGTATTCGTAGTGATAGCGTCCGCCATCCGGCCTGTATCCCTTCTGTGTGGCGTAGAAGAGATACAACCAATCGCGGCCGTCCACCCTGGTCACCAGAGCCTGCGGCACGTGGCAGGCGGGCGCATCGTCATCCGGCGGAATGAAGTCCATGAGCCGCCAATGGATGCCGTCGTCCGACACGGCCTCGCGCAACTGGCGGCCCAGCCAGGGGGCGGCGTCGGGCCTGGTATCTGGCGGCACGGGATAGCCAACGGGATCGGCAAAGGAATGCCATCTCCCGCCGATGCGCACTATCTCCGGATTGGGCCAGTTCGCCAGCAGGGGCTCGGCAGGGTCGTGCTGCAGGACGAAGCCGCCGCCGCCCATGAAATCGCCGCGGTTCACCGCAAGCCCGAGGCACACGCCTTTTCCCGGCACCCAGTAGTCGAACCACAATTTCCACGCGCCCGCCTCGCGGCGCAGGCAGGGGCGATGGAAGTCCCCGATGCGGTCTGGCTCCGGGCTGGGCGTGGCGGTGTCTTCCTTTCGGATGAGCAATGGCTGGCTTGTCTTTTCCCAGCGTATGCCGTCGGTTGAGGTGGCGCCCATGATGCACTGCACCATGTCGGCGGGGTAGCCCGCCGTTTTCGCGAACGGCTTCGATGTGGCGCTGTAGGCCATATAGAATCTACCACCCTCCAAGACCACCGAAGGATCGCCATTATGCCAGTTATCATACCAGCGCTCGCTCGCATGCAGCACGGGACGCCATCGCTCGGGATCCATGGCGGCGTCCCATCGCCCCTCACCGCACCACACCTCCCATCCCTTCAGGTCGCGGGAGCGGGCGTGAAATACGGCATCGCATCCCCAGCCCATGCCCTCGTTCGCGTGACGCGCCGCCCAGCCGAAGAACCACATGCGATAACGCCACTCGCCACCGGTCTCGACCACGCAGGGGTTATACATGTTGACGAATCCCGAAAGCAGCGGCGTCGCCTCGCGCTGCCAGGATGAGGTGATATTCGTTGCGGGCGGGGGTGTCGTTAAGCCTTTCTCCTCGCCGACCGACGGAATGCCCTCCCCCGCGGCCTCCCCTCCGAAATCCCAGCGCCGAATCGAGTCGCCGGATACCAGTTCGATCCAATCGATCGCGATGGGCCGTTCGTGCGCCGGGAGGTATAGGCGCATGAGCCCCGTTTTGCCCAGGGGCGCGGGAAGGTCGGCGGCGACGACGTGCCAGGTCTCGCCGGCCATCGTGAAGGGCGTGGATCTCACCTCGGTCGCCGGGGCGCCGACACCGGGCATCCAGACGAGCCTTCCCTCGCCGACAGTGCCCCGGACGCGGAAACGCAACTTGCCCGGCTGCCCGAGCTTCCCGAGGGCGAAGCCCAAAAACGGCGCAGCGTTCGTGCCCGTCACGGAGAGAAGTCCGTCCTTGACCGCCGCGTTGCAATCGCGCGGCACCCAGCCCTGCAACGGCCCGGCGGCGCGCGCGCTGGCGCTCACGGCCGACGATTCTGCCTTCGGCCCTTTGTAGTTCGGATTTCGTTCGGGGATGACGGCATCGGTATCGGCCAGAAAGCCAGAGATGAGCGCGTTCAGCTCGCGGACGAGCTCTGGCCGTGCGGCGGCGAGGTCATCCGTTTCGCCGGGATCGTCCTTCAGATTATAGAGTTCGAGGCAATCGCTGCCGTCCTCGTTGTCGGCGAAGAACCGGATGAGCTTCCAGTCGCCGCGGCGGACATAGGTGCCGGGCTGAAGCCCGATCCGGGCGGCGCCTCGGGCCCCGGTCGCGTTGCCGTGCGGGTAGTGGCAGAAGACGCGGTCTCGCGGCGATGGCTGCCCGAGAAACATGCCGGACTGGTCAACACCATCGATCTGAAGCCCGGCGCGCGGTCTGAGCCCGCACATGCCGAGCAGCGTCGGGTAGAAATCGGTGCTATGAAACAGGGCGTCGCTGGTCGCTCCGGCCTCCGTCTTGCCCGGCCAGATAACGACGCACGGCTCACGGGTGCCACCCTCGTAGAGCGAGCCCTTGCCCCCGCGCAGCGGGGCATTGCTCGTGACCGGAGCGCCCTCGAACCCCTCCGGGTCGGTCGTCTTCGGGGCGGCGACGTAGCCCCCGTTGTCGGAGAAGAACACGATGATGGTGCGGTCGGCGATCCCGGCATCGTCCACCGCACGCATCAGGCGCCCCACCGCGTCGTCGAGGCTCTTGACCATCGCGGCATACAACGGATTGTGCTGCGGGTTCTTCTCGTCGGCCTTCCGCCGGAAGCGCTCGACGTAATCCCGACGGGCGTTGAACGGCGCGTGAACGGAGTAGGCCCAATAGTTCAGGTAAAAGGGCCGATCCTTGTGCTCTAAGATATACTTCGCCGCCTCGCCGGACATGCGGTCCTCGATGTGCTCGCCGGGCTCTCCGGTCAGCGGGGGGTCATGGATGAATTTCCAGGGGGCGAGATAGCCTCCGGCGGGTCCAGGCGCGGCGGGCGTGTGGGGGAAATCGAGGTCGAAGCCCTGGTCTTTGGGCTCATAGGGGCCGTTGTAGCCAAGATGCCATTTTCCAAAGTGGGCCGTCGCATAACCCGCCTCCCGAAGCGCTTCGGCGAGCGTGAAATACTCCGGCTTCAGCCGGTTGAGGCTCTGGGCATTGAGCACCCTTATGGACGGGTCGCCCGGATCCAATTTCTTTTCCAACTGGGCCACCGCCTCATGGCATGCCGGCCAGGTGATGCCGATGCGGGCCGGATCCTGGCCGGTGAGGATGCTCGCGCGCGTCGGCGAACACAGCGGACTCGCCGCATAAGCCCGCGTCAGCCTCAATCCGCGAGCCGCGAGGCGGTCGATGTGGGGAGTCTCATATAAAGCGCTGCCGTAGCACCCCGTGTCGCGCCACCCCAGATCGTCGGCAAGAATGAAGAGGATATTGGGCTTCTGCGATGCGACACACAGCCTCACCGGACCGAGCAGGCCGGCGGGGCGCAGCGGCGAGTCTTTCTGGAAATAATTCCACGTCGTGAAGCAATAGCGGCCTTTCGACGGCCGGGGCTCGCCGCGGAGAAACCAATCCGGAAACCGCTTCAGGAACTGGCCGCAATAGGGGATCTCCCTGCCGGTCTTTTCCCGGACGTGGGCTTCCATGTGTCCGCGCTCCCACTCGCAATCCGGCGGCTCCTGCTCGTCTCCGATCAGCCGGTTCGCCCAGGTGTTGGTCACATCGATCTCGATCCGGTTTCCCTTCGGCTTGAGCAACCCCATCGGGATCTCAATGTCCCACGGGGCACACCAGACGACCCCGAGGTCCCGACCATTGATCCGCACGCGGGCGAGATCGTGGACGGTCCCCAGCCCCAGCCTGTCGCCGGATGCGCCGTCGAACGTGGCGCGATAGGTCGCCGTGCCGGAATAGTGACGGATGCCGGCCTCCGGCCGCCGGGTCCAATCTTCCAACGTCGGGAATTCCACCGGCACCTCCGGGCCGCCCCACTTGGAATCGAAGCTGACCTGCCATGGCCCGGTGATGTCGACCACCGATCGGAACTCGGGGAAATTGGGCCGGCCTCGCCCCCGATCGGCCGCGGCCTCTTGCCGGAGCACGATGAAATGACTCTGGGCCGGGGCGAACTGCAACGGGACGAGCGTTCTGCCGTCTCGTTGCTCGAAATCCGGCAACCGCCGCCGCGTCCCCCGGACGGGATCCCACAGTTCCGGCTGCTTGCCGCTCACCGCAAAGGCGCAGGTCGCCATGCCCGCGGCCCCCGGATCCGTGTTGGCGACGAAATAGACATCCGCCCGATCATCCTGCCGATGGATGGCTTTCACTTGCAGCCCGGGCGCCGCCGCCATGACTTCAAAATCCCCGGGGCCACCCTTGTGCTTGCCCCATTGCAGCAGCGCCTGGCACCGCCGCCAGTATTCCACCATGGCCTTGCCCGGCTCCCACCAGGTTTGCGTGCGGTCGAAGTGCGTCCCCCACTGCCCCATCGCGTTGCCGGGCTTGTAGCGGTCATCCCACGGCTGCGGGACGTAGCGGTGGAGGACGAGCCGGTTCACGCCGGCGCAGTAGGCGCCATCGCCGATCGGCTTGAGCCACGCGGGGGTCTCGCTCCATTTGCTATCGCGGGGGCTACCGGTGAACGCCTCCGCCTCGACGATGTTCTGCCCCGACTTGCGCAGCGCGGCCACGGTCTCCAGCAAGTCGCGACGGGCGACGAACTTCCCGCCGCTGGTCCAGAACTCCGTCATCACGCGATGGACGTGCGGCATCACTTCGTCGGGCCGCCACGGGCCGCCGTAGGGCTCGCAGGAGAATACCAGCCCCGACTCCCGCAGCATCTTCGAGGTCAGCGCAAAATGCACGTCCCGGTAGAGATCCTTGATGGTGTCCTCGAAGTCCGCCCTGAACTTCGCCGTCTCTTCCGCGCCGCCGATGATGCGTTTGGCGAAGGTGGCCAAGAACGGCGTCATGTCATAGCCGCGGCGCGCCGCGAACTCCTCCCTCATCCGGGGCGTCCAACCCGGTCGGCCCGCCTCGTAGCTGTCAAGGTGCACGAACGTGAACGCGTCACCGACCAGCTTCCCGAGATGGTGCTTGATCTCGCCGATGACGTGGCTCATGTGGGCCGTCACCGCCTCGGGGCTCATCTTGTCGCACTCGAATCCCGTGGCCTTCCACTGCGCCGGCTGGATCAGCGTGCCCATCGTCGTGTGGCCGAAGCGATAGACGATCCAGTCTCCCGCGGGCGCATCCCAATGCGTCTTGCCGGTCAGGTCTATCACCCCATCCTTCGCCACGATTCCATCGGCCGCCATGGCCAGCACGGCGATGTCGCGATAGAACGTCTTGCGCTCGGGGATCTCCGGTTTCTCGACCTTCCCGGTGTTCGGATTGTACAGGGGAAACAGTTGCACCGCGCGCGCATCGACCGCCGGCCGCGGCAGATCGAGCGTCAGTCGGCCGGGGCCGCGCATCGGTGTCTGCGAGAAGCACACCTCCTGCATCGAGTGCTCGACCTTCACCCACGGCCCGCCGCTCGTCTCATACGACGGGCCGTTGAACATCCCGAAATCGATGCCCAGCCGCTTCGATTCCTCGACCGCGTGCCGGACCAGTCGCCACCAGGGCTCGGTCCAGGCAGTGACTTCCGGGTGCGGGCTGTTGCCGATCTCTCCGGCCCAGGGCGTCGTGGTGTCGGACAGGCTGAACATGAGGACGCGACCAAATCCCGCGTCGTGGAGCGCCTCCAGATCGCGGGTGATCCCCCCGGCGGTCACATTCCGCCCCATCCACATCCACATCACGCCCGGCTTGGCCGAGTCCGGCGGCGACTCAAATAGCCTTTCCAACTCGTCGGCGGATGCGGCCGGAGTCACGGCGAGCAGTCCCAAGAGTATCCACCTGATCCGTTTCATGATCTCATAGATGTCTATCGCGCGGGCGGGATCATCGCCCGGCTGGTTTCGGATGGTAGTTCGTCCGTCGAGCGTCAGGAAGCCGTTATGCCCCTCGTTTTCCGCCACCCGGCACTACCGCGGACGCTGCCTGTTCGTGGCATCCAGGTCCACCGTCGAATCAAAATCGATGCGTCGCCCCGCCCCTGGCGTCTCGCGCGGCGGGATCGCCGCCCGATCCCCGTCGACCACCAGGCCAGCCCGTTCGATGGCCGAGGCCCTGAACCCCTTGATGCGGTCACTGATCTTGTTGCCCGGCCGCAGCCTGTAATCCATCGCTTTCTCGTTGGCGAATCCGGGATCGCCCTGGAATGCCTCGTTGCCACGGTTCACGAGATCACGGAAATGCTCGGGCTTTCCCGACTTATTCATCACCTTGGGGCAACGCACCGCCGCGTTGCGCTCGATGACGTTTCCCGTCGGCAGTTCCGGGTTCTTGAGGATCGCCGGCATCGTGGGATAGCGGGCGCGCCAGACCGGGTCGTCGTACGGGACGGACGCCAATCGGTTCGACAGGATGTCGTGCGACAGGTCATACCCGCGACTCGTGCCGCGCGAATCGATGTGCAGGGCGGATTTCTTGCACTCCACCATGATGTTGTCGCGCGCGACGTTGTCGTGGCCGCCGCCGATGAATACGCCGACGGACACCCGCGCGATCACGTTGCCCTCGATCAGGTCACCGCTATCCCCGTCGTCCAGGTACACGCCGTTCGCGTTGGGCGAATCGTGGATGAAGTTGCCGCGCACGATGTTCCCGTAGCTCGTCCAGTCCATGACCGAATAGAGCGCGCCGACGTCGTGGGAATCCAGGGCGAGATTGTAACACTCGTTATATTCGATCACGTTGTCGTTGCCCCCGTATAGGATCCCCGCGTGCGGCGCATCGTGGATCCGGTTGTTGGCCACCGTCACGCCCACCGGGGGACGCCAATCCTTCACATAGCGCCCGAAACCCACATCGATGCCCGGCGCATAGGTCCTCTTGAGAATCCCATAGCGATGGATGTCGTTGTTCCGGACGACATGCCCGCACGGGGACAGCGTCGCCCTATCGCCGCCGCTCACGGACACCCCGCCCTCCGCCAGATCGTGCATGTCGCAGCCGGAGACCGTCACCCGCGCGCCCCCCGCCACCTGGACCGCCGTCGACCCGAGGTTCCGGAAAACGCACGAGGACACCTCGCAGTCGGAGCAATCCTCCATCACCACCCCGCCGCCCAGCGAGATGTCGAAGAGGATGCCCCGCAGCACCAGGTTGGATGCCCCGGCCACGCGCACCATCGGGTCGGCCATGTCCGCGATGACGAACCTGCCACGCCGCCCTTCCGGCGGGAGCACGTACAGCTTTCTCGCGCCGAAGTCGATGCACCAGTCGCCCGGCCTATCCACCTCCTCCAGCACGTTGAGAACGTAGTACGGTTCCTGCCCCGATCCCTGGGCCTTCGCGTATTTCGATCCGATGCCACCGGGCACGCGCGCCGCCAATTCCACGGTCTTCGCTCGAGTGTCGATGGCCTTGACCCGCACCGCCTGGATCGTCCACGGAACCCGCCAGAAACCCGCCATCCAAACGCCTCCCGCGACGTCCCAGGCCGCATGCCGGTCATCCCGATAAACGAAAATGGGCGGGGCGCCCGCGCCGGCGTTCACCTGACTGCTCCCGCTCACCACGCGCGCCATCGTCACGTATCCCGAGTTCGGCCAGCGCGCCATGGGCAGCCGTCGCCCAGCATGATAGATCTCCAAGATCCCACCCCCGCCCTCAAACAGGTCCGGGAACGGGCCGCCGTGCGCCACGCCCATCGCACCAAGGTCGAGCTCCCTCACGCGGTCGCGGGCGGCGGCCTGCAACCGCCCCCGCACCGCCGCATCCGTCACCGGCGCGAGCCGATCGGTCACGTCGATGCCCAAGGTCAGCCTCGGCACCTCTTTGCCGAAATTCCGGTACGTGACGGGCTTCCCCTTGGTCCCCGAGTCGGCGACCGACAGCTCAAAGCTCCCCGCCAGAGGATAATCCCCGCCCCGCAGGTGCACCGTCGTGCCGGGACCCGTCGCCCTCGCGGCCTCGCGGGCGCGACCCAGCGTGAGGAACGGCCCGTCCGTCTTCCCCGCGTTCGGCGCCGCGATTTTCCCCGACCACGCGTCGTTCCCCACCGGGGACACGTACAGATCCGCGCCATGCGCCATCGCCACTCCGGCCATCCACGCCCAAGCCGCGAACCGCGTCGCCCGCCTGCGCGGCGCATGAGCCGCCCGCCCGGGCGACGCAGGGCATCGCGGGGGGGTCATCGTCGCGGCGAAAGCTTCGCCCGTCATGTCATGCCGGCCACTCATCTGGGCTCATTTCTTAGCTCGCGGCCATCCGGTGGTCGAATCTACGTTTTCGCCGTCCATCGGGGTCCCCGTTCATCGGGTCGTTCATCGGGGTCGGACCACGGCAAGTGATTGCATCGTCGGGGACTGCCCTCGATTTGGGGGTCGAAAACAGGCCTTACAGCCCCTTTTGTGGGGGTGTTTTCGCGGTCCAAGAAGGGTGAGTCTGTGGGGCGTTTTGTTGTAAGCGGGGCGTTGCCCGCACTCACGGTTGGCGCGCTTTCGCGTACGATCGCGCGTCGGCCAAGGACAGGCCATCCACCCGCCCAAACTCCTCCTCGTTGAGCGTTGCCAGCCGATGCCCGTACCTCAGACAGGTCGCCGCGATCAGCATGTCATGCGCACCGATCCGGCCCCCGGCCCCTTCCAGGGCCGCCCACAACGCCGCGTGGCGTCTCGCACAGGGCAAGTCGAAAGGCAGCGTGGGGGTCTCCCGGAGCAGGCCATCCACAAAGGCCCCCCTTCTGGCACGATGCTCGGCCGTCGCCCGATGCACCCCGTGCAACAACTCGGATGCGGTGACCACGGAGAGGAATACCGGTTCCATCGGCGCCTCGGCCTCGATGAACGCCTCCATGTCGAAACGCTCCCTCTCGGCGGCGATCAGAACGGAACTGTCCAACATCAGTCCCATGGCGACTTCGGGGGAACGAGGTTCTTCCGCGCACTTTCGATGTCGGCGGCAAAGTCCTCCGCCTCTACGGCACCCAAGCGGGGCATCTCCCGCCAATGGACCAGCCAATCCCTGCCCGTCACGCTGCCCCCCCCAACCGGCACCACCATGGCCACCGCTTCTCCAGACCGGACCAAAACGGTCGATTCGCCCCGGTAGTATGTGCGATTCACGACATCGGCAAAGTGACGCGCCGCTTCCGTCACCGTCATCCGTCGATCCCTCATACGATTCTCATATAATCGGATAATCCGATTGTCAAGCGGTCGTGTATCGCACCCTACTGATAAATGCCGGGGTTAGACCACGGCAAATGATGAGCCTACCCCCGCCAAGGGCTGTGGACCCGCGCGCCCGATGGCCCGATGTCCGCCACGTTCCGCGTCACGACGGTCAGATCGTGACGCAGCGCCGTGGCCGCGATGAGGCTGTCGATCGCGGAAAGTCGGATCCCCCGGCGCTGGAGCCCTCCGACCATCCTCCCCCAGCGCTTGCTGACGGCCGCATCAAAAGGCAGGATTCGCCCCTCAAATAGCCCCTCCAGTTCCGCGAGCCATGCCCTCGTCGCCCGGCGCCTACCGGCGTCGGGCAGCAGCTCGATGCCTTTCTCGATCTCCCCCACCGTGACCACGCTCAAATACATCTCCCCCGACGCCTCCCGCTCGAGGAACTCCAACACGCCGGCGTCGGGCCGCTTGCGTCGCGGCTCGGATATCAGACACGTGTCCAAGAGCCAGCTCACAGGTCCACCTCGCGCGGCAAATCTTTCGTGCGGGCCAAATCCAGTTCTTCCGCGGAGACCGGGCACGATCGCAGGACCTCCACCACCGACTTCTTCGGTCGCGCCTTCTTCCGGTAATCCCCGTAGCCCACGACCACCACGACCGGTTCGCCGCGCCGCGTCACCGTCTGCGGCCCCTCGCGCAGGGCCCTCTCCACCACCTCGCTGAATCGGTTCTTGGCGTCCTGGAGTTGCCAGATCTTCATGAACCCCTTTAGCATTATCTGGCTAGCCTGTCTAGCCCGGAGGGCTCACGGGCAGGGTGAACTATCCGCACCGAGTGCCCAGGGGGGTATCGGGGGTTCGCCCCGCTACCGACGCGGGGAAGCGTGGCGGACGGCGAACCCTCCCGCGAGGCCCAGGATCAGGCATGTCAGCAGATGGCAGTAGTTATTCGGGCTTTTCATGGATTCCTTTCCTGTAAGCGGGTTCTTTCACCCCCAGCAAGCCTTTCCCATTTCATTGCACCTTCTTTCCCTTCTTCGGCCCCTGGGTCGGGCGGGGCGATGTCTCAACGACCCTCGTGAACTCCTCGCGCCGCCGTGACCTCACTTCCCGGTGACAATCTCGAACGGAATGGCGGGCAACGCGCCGAACGGAATTCGGCGCGGGGCGCCGCCGCCTCCCTTGCCGGACGCCTGCGGCGCTTGGGCAAAGACGGAGATGATCAGGTTGCCTTTCGCGCCGGGTTTGACTTTTTCGGCATCGGCTTGCAGGACGATGTCACCGTCGCCGCCTGTCGAGGTCGCGCTTTTGATGGTGATGCCGTCGGGCGGTTCGCTGAGTTCGTATTCCACTTTCGTGATCAGCGGGCCGACGGGCATGGACGCCCTAAGCCCGGCGGTTCCGCCGGCGGGAATCCTCAGCGGCGTGTCGGTGAGAATTCGAGCGGCATCGCCGGGCCGGAAGCGGCCGATCACGGCGACTTTCAAGTCCTGCGCAGGGACGAGATGACGGTAGGCGAACGACTGTGTCATGTCGTCTGCTGGCATCGCGACGCGCACGACTTCGCGGCCGGCGAGGATCGCCCGCCCTTCTATGGCCACGCTGAACGGTTCCATTTCGGATTCCGGCGAGGCATTCAGCGTGAAGCGGGCCTTCTCCTGTCCCCCTGGAATGTCGGCGGCGGTCAGCGTGAACCCCTTGGGCGCGTCCTTCAGCCGCAACGCGATCTGGCCGGTGAAACCGTCCTTGCGCAGCGCGTGGACGGTCAACGGTACGCTCGAGCCGCCGCGGACGTTGAGGGCGGAGGGAGTGACGCGCAGTTCGAAATCGGGACGCGGCGCGCTGAGCCGCAGCCGATAACTATAGCTCGCGCCACCGGCTTGCTGCGTGTCGCCGAGGTGCAGGAAGTAGCTGCCGGCCGCAGGCAGCGCAAGCATCAGGAAGGAGTCCGCGTGGTGCGTGTTGAGCGCGGAGCCCTTGTCCTCGTGGTCGTCGTTGAACTCGAGTTGTTTGCCTGTCGCGTCGGTGACTATGAGCATGGAGTCGAGCGGCGAATCGAGCCGGCGAGCACAAACCTCCGCGACAACCCGATCGCCCGCCTTGCCCTCGAAGCGAAACACGTCGAAGTCGCCGGGCCGATCGGCGCGACCGTTGATGATGACCGGCAGCGCCACCGGCTGCGCGTTCGCGACATCGTCGTTCGGCTCCTTCTCAAAACACTCCGGCAAAGTGTCCGCCGCGAACGGCACGCCGTTGGCCAATCCGGCGCACGAGATGGGCGAGATGCCCGGGGCGCTCTTTCCGAGATCGATCGGCAGCTGGTTGAACGGCAGATTCCAGCCACTGGTGCCGACGGTCACCCTCGAGCCTATCCTCCCGCCCAACGGAAAAATCGCGGTGAGGAACGGCAGTTCGCCAAGCGTGACGCGATAGACGAAATCCTCGCGGCCGCGGTAGAGCGCGTCCTTGATTTGGAGGACGTAGGTGCCGTCGGCGGGCACTTTGTAGTGAAGGACCGGGTCGGGACGAAACTGAAAATCGTCGGTGTAGGCCAGCTCCTTTCCGCCGGCATCAGTCAACGCGACCGCGGCGCGGAACCAGCCGGGCACGGCGTCGGAGATAAATGGGATAAGTTCCCGGGCGCGGACCAGGACCACGAGTTGCTGACCTTTGCGAGCCGTGAACCGATACCGGTCGAGGCCGCCAGGGGGAATCTGGCCGTTCAGCGTGACCGGCAGCGCGATGTCCTTCTCCGGCGGCTTTGGGTCAAGCTCCGGTTCCATGCTGCCTCGCGACTTGGGGATGTTCTTCCAATCCCTCTCGCTGACCTCCGGCAATTCGCCGACCTGGAATACCAGCGGATTCGACAGCCCCGCGGGCGTCTCCAGCCTGATCTCCCGATTGCCGGGCGTCGCCGCCGGATCGATGCTGACTTGGAGCGTGATGAACTCACCCAGCGACGGGTTTGTCAGCCGACGGCCAAACCTGTTAAGCTTCCGCCGGATCTCCTCGGCCATCTTCGCCTCCTCCGGCGTCACGCGCTGTCCTTGCTTTCGCTTCTCTTGAATCTTGCTCAGATTCTCGCTCAATTGCGATTGCTCGGTCGGCGTCACTTGCCGCTCCTGATCGGTGATTGTCGCCTTGACTCCCGAGCCGGAGACGTGGACACCGCCGGCATAGAGATAGCGCCCGCCGACGGTCGCCTCGAACGTCGTGCCGCGCCGCCCGCCGGCCGGATAGATGTAGCCCACGTGGGGCTCGCTCATTTGGCCCTCCTGCGCGAACGCGGTCGAGGCAATCGCAAACGTTAGCGGCAGCATGGATAGCCGGAATGAGTTCATGAGTTCTCTCCGCCCTCAAATGATCTCGCCCAACAGCCCGCCCGTCGGCACACCTTCGGCTGGCGTGGGCATCACGCTCGCGGTCAGGCCTTGCGGGTTCGGCAGGCTCGCGGCGGGATCGATGCCAAGCAGTTTGTAGATCGTGCCGATGACGTCGCCGGGATAAACGGGGCGCTGTTTCACTTCCTCGCCGCGCGCGTCTGTCGCCCCGACGACGTGGCCGCCCTTGAAACCGCCGCCCGCCACCAGCGCGCAGAACGCGCTGCCCCAATGACCGCGCCCGCCGTTCCACGGCGCCTGCCAGTCCACCTTCGGCGTGCGGCCAAACTCGCCGCCGCACCAGATGATCGTGCTATCGAGCAGCCCGCGCTCCGACAAATCCTGGATGAGCGCCGCCAGCCCCTTGTCGAGGTCCGGCAACATGCGCTTCATCTCCCCGAAATTGTCCTTGTGCGTGTCCCAGCCCGGATAGTTGATGGTGATGAACGGAACGCCGCGCTCGACCAGCCGCCGAGCCACGAGACACGATTGGCCGAACTTGGTGCGGGGCGCAACCTGCGCCGCCGACGCTGTCGCCGGCAACGAGGCGCGGCCATAGCGGTCGCGCAGGGCTTCCGCCTCTTGCGAGAGGTCGAACGCAGTCGCGCCATCGCCGATGATCATGTCGTAGGCCTGGTCGCGCGAGCGGGCCAGCGCGGTCAACGCCGCATTTCGCGGCAGCGCATGCCTGAGCGCGTCCACTCGGTTGAGCAGGTCGCGGCGCTCGCGCTGCTGTTGCTCCGTGATGCCTTCCGCGACCACGCCCTCCACCGCGAACCGGGCCTGCGACGGATCGCCGCCCGTGACGAACGGCTTGTAGCGCGTGCCGAGGAAGCCCGTTTCGTCAAAACGCCCCAGCGGCTCGGTCAGCACGATGTATGGCGGTATGCTGCCCCGGTAGCCAGCGTCGTAGCCTTTGAACATTGACACGACCGCGCCCGCGCACGGATACACGAGCCGCTCGCCGGCCTTGCGGCCGGTCTGTACGATATAGGTTGCGGTCTCGTGCGCGTTGTTGCCGTGGGTCATGCTGCGGATGAGCGAATATTTGTCCGCCTGTTTGCCCAGCAGCGGCAGCATCTCGCAAATCCGGATGCCGCTCACGTTGGTCTCGATCGGCTTGTCGAATGGGCCGCAATAATCCCTGCCCGCCTCCGGCTTGGGATCGAACAAGTCGAGATGCGACGGCCCGCCCCACAGCCAGATTTGGATCACCGACTTCGCCTTGCCCGCGGCCCGCGACGGCGGCGATGCGGCCCAGGCACGGATCAGAGGGTTGTCGGCGAGATAGAATCCCGCGGCACCGAGCAGGCCGCGGCGCCACATGTCGCGTCGTGAGATGGGTGTGTTCATGGCCGCTGGCTCCTTCATCAATGTCGAAACTGGAATTCCGCGCTGTTGATCAACGCCCAGAGCAATTCCGGGCCGACGCGGCGCTGCACCGCCTCCAATTCTTCCGCCGTCGGGTAACGCGAGAGGACCGTCAGGTAAAGCGCGCGGGCCGCATCGCGGGCACTGCTTGTGGAGTGCATCAGCGCGCGAATCTTGGGGCCCTGCTCCAGCTTGTTGCGGATGTGGCTCGAGTTCAGGAGATGCAGCTGCTGGGCGGCAGTCGGGAGACTGCCGCGCTGCTCCGCTTCGAGGCCCGTGTTGCGCGGACAGCGCCCGAACAGATCGAGAAACGCGCTGGTGATGCTCGCGTCCGCCAGCGTGATGGAACGCTGCTCCTCCGGCATATAGGTGAACGGTTCCGGGATGCGGCTGGTGTATCTCTCCGTCATGCCGGTGACCTGGTTGATCGCGTCAATCAGCACCTCCGCCTCCAGCCGGCGCACCGGGTAGCAAGCGAACTCTGTCTCGGGCTCCGGATGCGAGGTGCGCGGGACGACCGAAAGCTGGTAGGTATTTGAGTTGAGGATCAGGCGGAAGAGATGCTTCAGGTCGTAGCGCGATGCAATCAGCTCCTGCTCCAGGTGATGGAGCAGGTCCGGATGGCGCGGGGGATTGTCGGGGCGAATGTCGTCCGGCTCATGCACGATGCCGCGCCCCAGCAGCCAGCACCAGATGCGGTTGGCGATGTGGCGCGTGAACCACGGATTCTCGGGCCTGATGAGCCAGTCGGCAAACACGGCGCGCGGGTCTTGCGCCGGCGACAGAGTCACCCTCATCCCGTCGGGCAAAACGGCAGACGGCGTGGCGGTCGTCCCGCCGATATCGAAGAAGACGATCTCTTCCTTCCACTCGGCGGTGGTCTTGTAGCCGACGCGCGAGAAAAGCAGCGCCATGTTGGCCAGGCGTTCCTTGGGCCATGCCTCCGCGCGTGCGCCCATGAATGTCAGCGCCACGGCCTGCGCGAGCGCCATCGGTTCCTTGCTCTGGACGGCGCGGTAGAAATTGACCTGCGGCTTGCGAAAATTGCTGCCGCTCGACGTGAGCATCTCGCGGACGAAGCGATCGTACGGCACGTTCTCGGCGAGGCAGGTCCGAATCCATCGGTGATACGCCTGCACCGCGTTGGGCCAGAGATTGATCGGGAACTCCGACTTGACGCGCAGCAAGTTGCACCACTTCATTGCCCAATAATCGGCAAACTCCTCGCGCGCCAGCAAACGCTCGATCAGCGCACCGCGCTTCTTCGGATCCTTGTCCTCGATGAAATCTCCTGCCTCCTTCGCCGTGGGCAGCGTGCCAATGATATCGAGGAACGCCCGGCGGACGAAAACCGCATCCGGGCAGAGATTGGCCGGGTCGATCTGTAGCGCTTTCAGCCTGCCAAGAACATACCTGTCGATCGTCCCCTCGGCCGTTGGCGCCACACCGCTATCAAACGGACTCGGTGCCGCCAGGGCAGCCGCGCCGGCCAGCAAGCCGACAGACAATATCCACAGCATCTTCATGATGGCGTCTTTACTCCGTGATGTCCTTGGCGCCGACAAGCGACCCTGGAACGGGGCCGGGGCGAGCGGCATTCTCGAGACATCCGCCAACACCATACCCCACAATACATCCTCCATGTAAAGAGATGGTGTGGCCCGGCGTGCCTTTTTGTTAAGGGAGCGTAAAAAGGATCGGAAATTGCTTTTGACGGTGGTCGCTGCAGTCCATTTATCGCCACGCGGGGGAGCTGTTCTTCCCCGCCGTCGGCGGCAGCGCCGATGGCCCGGCGCCGTAGATGGCCTCACCGTTGACTTTCAACCACTCCCCCACGTCGCGGAGTCACTCGATGCTCGGCGCGGGGATCACGCCCTCGACGGTAGGGCCGACGTTAAGCAGGAAGTTGCCGCCCTTGCTGACGATCTCGATCAGCTGCCCCACCAGCGTGGCCGTCGTCTTCCAGTTCTCGTCAACTCTCTGGCAGCCTCAGGCATCGGTCACCGGCGACTTCGGCCGGCTCATGGAATCCGTTGTCGTCATAGCCGCACCTCGGGTTGCGGGTCGAGCGGTACGATCACCAGAAAAGACTCCCCCGACTTTTCGGGCTGGGCGGCCAGGCTCAGGAGCCGCGGGCGCCCGTTTTCCAGAAGGAGTTTTGGCATCTCCAGCCTCTGGAAGTCCTGTCGCGAGCCATCGTCCCACGCGATCGAGAAATCCTTCACGAGCGCATGCGGGGATGGGCGCCAGTCCAGGCCGTCGGGCGATTCGAACAGCACGAGGCTGCGGCCATGCGGCGTCATGAAGGGCGCGTCGTGGTCCTTGACGATCGCATAGTAGCGGTCGCCCTGGAACCATTCGAAGTGGTCGTCGATGTGGAAATTGAATGGCGCGTCGGTCTTCAGCAGCTCGCGTTTGTCGACCATCTGTTTGGGGTGCCGCCGGAACGGGCCGAGCGGCCCGGGCGCGGTCGCGGCGTAGTGGACGACGCCGCCGCCGAACTTGCCGGGGCCAGGCGCGAGCGTCTTGTAGTAGAGGCGGACGCCGCCGTCCGGCAAGGCGAGGGCGTTTGGCACGGCGATGATTCCCTGGCCGAATTCCTCCCCGACATCGAGCAGCGGCTGGCCCGATCGCTCCCACGGGCCGCCGGGATGATCGGCGACGGCCACGCCGATGCGCTGGCGGTTGCGCTGTGCCCACCATTCCTCGGATGACGCCTTGATGGTGCGGTCGGGGCGCCACGCGTCGGAGCCGTGGTTGCCGGTGTAGTACAGGTAGAACTTCCCGCCGTGCCGGATGACGCAGGTGTTATAGACCGAATGGCCATCCCAGAACCCGCCACCGCGGGCGGGAAGGACGACGCGGCGAAATTCGTACGGCCCCTCCGCGCATTTTGCCGTGGCCCACGCGATCTCGGCGTGGGTCGCCCACGCGTCGAAGCCGAGCGACTGCCTCCAGCGCGAATACAACAGATGATATGTGCCGTCGGCTGTCCGAGCGACGCACGGGTCCCACAAAAACCAGCCTTCCTGCCGATATATCGCCGAGCGCGGCAGGGTCGAGGGGATCCACTTGGCGAAGTCGAGGGCATCGCCCGATAAGGCCGATGCCAGCATGGACAAGGCTAGCGACGCCATTTTCACGGGGACTCTCAAAATGCCTTCTGTTCGCCCTTGAATCCCGGCAGCGCCGTGACGCCCTTGGGCCAGCCTTGCTCGCGGATGCGGCGGCCAACCTCCCGCAAGGTCGCCGCGTCGGCCGGGAGCACGGAGCCATCGGGGAGCGGGCCGACGTTGAGCAGGTAGTTCATCTGTTTCTCTCGGGTGAATGCCAGACGCTGCATCACCCAGTCGGCATCGTGATGCGCCTCGGCCTTGACGTAACCCCAGCTCGGATTCAGCGACTCGCACAGCTCGGCAGGCTTCGGGTCGCCGGGTTTGATGTGCTGGAGCTGGAAACGTTCGGGCGCGTAGAAGTCCTCGGTGCCGGTCACGCCGTGTTTGAACGACACCAGCGCGTGCGGCTGGATCGCGTGGATCTTGTCGTACAGCTCCTGGCAACGAAACCGGTCCCGGTCGCCGCTGAGCGGCACGGCCACGCCGTCCAGCCAGATGCCCGCGATCGGGCCGTACCGGGTCAGCAGTTCCCCGATCTGGGCGTGGGCATAGTCCAGGTAGCGGTCCAGGTCGTAGTCCGCGCCATGCGCGTAAGCCGGCTCGGGCGCCGGGTACGGGACCTCGGTGATGGCGGTGGGAAAATCTTTCTTCCGCGGGCCGTGCGGGTGATGCCACTCGAAACCGTACTCGTAGAACGCGAAGAAACCGAGACCGCGCGCGTTGCAGGCGGCGACCATCTCCGCGACGAAATCGCGTCCGGCGGCGGAGCGGACGCTGTTGAACGGCGTGTGCCTGGTGTCCCAGAGGCAGAAGCCGTCGCAGTGCTTCGTGACCAGAGTGACGTATTTCATCTGCGCCTCCACCGCGAGGTCGCACAGCGCGCCGGCGTCGAACTTCTCCGCGGTGAACCGCGCCGCCTTCTTCTCGTATTCGGCGACGGGGATCCTGAGCCGGTGCTGCTCGAACGGATGAACCCCGTCGAGGGAATAGAGCCCGTAATGGATGAACAGCCCGAATCTCGCGTCGCGGAACCACGCCAGCGCCGCCCCGCGCGGATCTTGCCGGAGGGCCGCCTCGCGGCCTTTGAGGTGCGGCGGCACCTTGGCCGACTGCGCGCGCTCTGGCGCGCAGCCGAGCGCGGCGGCAGCCGAACCGGCCACGCAGATTTGGAGAAATCGGCGCCGGGTGGTGACCCGTTTCATGGCGATGCCGGTAGGATTCATTTCTGCTTCCCCTTCTTCGCGGCGGCGGCGCGCGGATAGCGCACGACCTCGACATCATTCCCCTGCTTCGCGCCGACGGTGCTGCGGCCATCGATGATCAGCTTTTCCAGCAGCGCCTGCATCTCGGCGACCTTCTCCGGCATCGCGGCGGCGAGGTTCTTGGTTTCGCCGATGTCGTCGGCCAGGTTATAGAGCTGCACGGGTTGGGATTGGTCGCCGCCCTCGCCCCAGCCGCCGGATCCGGGCGCGGGGATGAATTTCCACGCGCCGCTGCGCACCGCAGGCGTGCCGCGGCTGGAAGCGCTGACGGCGTTTTCGCGGACGGGCCTGTCCTCGCCCCGGAGCATAGGCAGCAGGCTGAAGCTGTCCTCGCCGGCATTGTCGGGCAGCGCGGCACCCCACACTTCCGCGAACGTGCGCAGCAGGTCGGCCTGACTGACCAGCTGTCCGCACACCCCGCCGGGCTTCACCACCCCGGGCCAGCGCACGATGAATGGCACGCGGTGGCCGCCCTCCCAGGCATCCGCCTTGGCCCCGCGGAGCGGACCGCTGGGGTAATGGCCCATCGCCTCGAGGTCGGCCTTGCCGATGTAGGGGGCACAGCCATTGTCGCTGGTGAAGACGACGAGCGTCCTGGCCGCGGCCCCGCTAGCCTCCAGCGCATCGAGCACCCGGCCCACGACCGCATCGGTCTCCATCACAAAGTCGGCATACGTGTTGAGCCCGCTCTTGCCCTTCCACGCCGCATTCACCGCGAGTGGCGTGTGCGGTGACGTGAGTGGCATGTAGAGGAGGAATGGCTGTTTCTGGCCCGCGGATTCCCGGATGAACCGCACCGCGCGGTCGCCCAGCGCGGGGAGGATGGGCTCGAGGGTCCAGCCGCTCAGCGCGGGGCCCTGAGTGCTCGCCTGGTTGTTGCCGAGCAGTGTCGCGGGCAAAAACTCCGTCGGGATCCCCTGCGTCCGGTCATTTTCGATGAAGCAATAGGGAGGCCAGTTCGGCACATCGGTGCCGAAGTACAGATCGAAGCCGCGCGTCGTCGGCCCCCCTGCGATCGGCTTGGAAAAGATGTCGCGCCAAGCCGCGATCTGCTCGTCGGTCGCCGCGGCATCTCGCGCCGCGGCCTTCTTGTCGCCCCTCTTGGCTTCATCACCCGACTGCCGCCTCGGCGCCAGCAGCGGGCGCTGATCGCTCGTGACCGGCCAGTCCCAGCCGAGGTGCCATTTGCCTATGCACGCGGTGCGATAGCCCTGCTGCTTCGCCAGCGTCCCGATGGTCGTGCGTTCCGGCGAGATCAACGGCTCGCCGAAGACGCCCACGATCCCCGCCTGCAATCGACTGCGCCAATGATACCGCCCCGTCAGCAGCGCGTAGCGCGATGGCGAGCACACGCCCGAAGACGAATGCCCGTCCATGAACCGCATCCCCTGCGCCGCTAGCCTGTCGATATGCGGCGTGGGTATCTTACCGCGCTCGGGATTGTAGCACCGCACATCGCCGTAACCTAGGTCGTCGGCGAGGATGACGAGGATGTTGGGCGGGCTGGCGGGCTTTGTCGCATCGGCGGCGCGAGGAGCCGCCAGCGTCGCGAGGAGCAGGGCGAAGCTGGGGGTGGGGGTGAATTTCATATGGTTCCTACTTCTTCTTGCCCCTCACTCTTTCCACCGCCGCCTGGGCCAATGGCACATCGCCGCCGGCGGCGATCATCTCGGGATAGATGGCGTCCCACCAGCAGTCGTAGGCCTGGCGGAGTTTGTCGGCGATCCCCTGGTTGGCCGGGGCGAGATTCTCTTCGCAGGCCGGGTCCTTTCGCACGTCGTAGAGCGCCCAGCCGTCTCCGGGGGTGAGGCCCCAGACGAACTGGGCGTTCTTCGTATAGGTGGCGACGTCTGAGCCTCGCTCGACATTCCGCAGCGCGCCGCACTGGCTGACGCCGCTCCGGACACACGCCGGATCGTCGCAGGGACGGCTGCGCACGAGCAGATACTCTTTCCAGCGCACCCCGGCCATGCAATCCTTGTGCCGGGCGGCCATGCCGCTGGGCCAGCGCGCATTGTGCTGGAACAACATCCGCTCGCCAAACCACGGATCCTCCCGGCCCTCGAGCAGCGGCAACAGGCTGCGCCCGTCGAGCGACGCATCCGCCAGTTTGGCCCCGGCGATGGCCGCCAGCGTCGGCAGCACATCCACATGCGCCGTCAGCGCGCTCACGTCGCGCGGCTTCCATTCCCCCGGCCAGCGCCAGAACGAGATCGCCCGAGCGCCGCCGGGCCAGGCGGTGCATTTGCACCCGCGCATCCCCGCGTTCCACGTGTCCACTCCGTAGGTGCCCCCGTTGTCGTTCATGAAAATGACGACCGTGTTGCGCGCCAGATCTTTCTCTTCCAGCCAGCGCATCAGCCGGCCCAGGTTCTCGTCGATGTTCGCCACCATGCCGAAGAACTTCGCGGCGTCATCGCCCACTCTGCCCCGATACGGCTCGACGTATTTGTCCGGCACGATCAGCGGCGCGTGCGGCGACCACGTCGCGAGATAGCAGAAGAACGGTTTTCCCGCGCTCCGCTCCATGAAGCCCATCGCCTCATCGAACAGGATGTCCTCGCGATATTTCCCGTCCTGATAATGCGCGGGTTTCCCGGCGACGTAATCGAACCCGCGCTGGCCCGGTTCGGTGGCGGCGTCGGCGCTGAGGTGCCATTTGCCGATGCAGGCGGAGGTGTAACCGGCGGCCTTGAGATACTGCGGCAGGATGGTCAGTCCCGGGTTCATGCGGCACCGCGGCGCGATGGTGTGCGTCACGCCCGTGCGCAGGTTGAACATCCCGCTCATGAGCGAGGCCCGCGTCGGCGAACAGGATGAGCTGACGCAGAAGTCGGTGAACCGCACGCTCTGGTCGTGCAAGGCGTCGAGATTCGGTGTCTTGAGGATCGGGTTCCCATGCCGTCCGACGTCGCCGTAACCCTGATCGTCGGTCAGGATGAAAAGGATGTTGGGCTCTTTGACGGGAACCGCATCGGCGGCGTGTAGCGCGGCCAGCGGCGCGAGCAGCAGGGCGGTGAGGAGCGTGAGGGAGTGTTTCATGGCGGCCCTTGTCACGGTTGGGATGGCGGCTCGGGGCGCAGGGTGATGGAGCGCAGGATCACGGGCTGCCATCCGGCGGCGACCGGGCGCAAGGTGAGATCGTGAACGCCCGCGGCGGGGATGGTCAGGCGGCCGAGGACGACGGGCGACGGATCGCCCTGGAGCGTGGCGGTGACGGATTCCTTGCCGATCTGGAGCCTCAGTTTCGCGCCCGGTTGGGCGGGTGCGAGCGTGGAAACGATCTCGTAGGCGCCGGGCGCGGCGGCCTCGAAGGACCACGCGAGATAGGTTTTCGGGCCGGTCCAGTCCACGATGGCCGGGGCCCCGGCATCCTGGCCGAGCCGGGCCTCGGCGCCGTAGCCGGGGTTGTGGATGTCCGCCATCCAGAGCGGGAGATGGATCGCCCCGTCGGCGGCGGGCGACGGCAGGCGGTTGTCCACGTCGAGCGGGCCATCGAGCTCCACGCGGATGACGCTGGCCACCGGGTCGGGCGCGGACGCGGGCAGGTGGAGCAGTTTATCGTTGCCCTTGGAATCCACGCGCAGCGGTTCGCCGCCGGCGATCAGGCGCGCGGAGCGCACGGCGGATTTCAGCCCGGGCACGACGAGGCGGCCGTCCCCGGGCCAGTTGAACACGTGCAGATACAGCGTGCCGGGTTTTTGGGTGCAGCGGCCCCACGGCAGTTTCGCGAATGGACTGGCGGCGGTGCCATAGATGGCTTCCCCGTTGGCGCGAGTCCATCGCCCCATCGCCCGCAGGCGCTCCACGCTCGGCCGCGGGATGCGGCCGAGCGCGTCCGGCCCGACGTTGAGCAGGAAGTTGCCGCCCTTGGAGGCGACATCCACGAGCTTGCGGATGAGATCGGACGTCGGCTTCCAGTTCTGGTCGTGCAGCTTGTATCCCCAGGTGTCGTTCATCGTCATGCAGACCTCGAAATCGCGGCCCTTGAATCCGGTCGGCGGGATCGTCTGTTCCGGCGTCTCGGTGTCGCCCAGGAAAATGCCCTCGTCCCGATTGTTGAGGCGGTTGTTGGTGATGATGCCGGGCTGGAGCGCCAGCAGCGCGGCGAGTTTCTCCGCGCGCGCCCGGTTCATGCCGACGGGCGTGTCCCACCAGAAGACCGCGACCGGGCCGTAGTTCGTGAGCAGCTCGCGGGCCTGCGGGATGGCGATGCGGTCGAGGTAGTCGTCGAAGCTCCCTTCCTGCGCCTTGTCCCAGTGTCCCGCGGCCGGGTCGCCGCCATTGAAGGTGTTCTTGTAGGCGGCGCCGCCGGGATGATGCCAGTCCTGCGCCTGCGAGTAGTAGAACCCGAGCCGGACGCCATGCCTCCGGCAGGCGGCGGCCAGTTCTTGGATCACGTCGCGCTTGAACGGCGTGTGGTCCACGATGTTGAAGGGGCTGGCCTTCGACTGGAACAGCGCGAAGCCGTCGTGGTGTTTGGTGGTGATGATGATGTAGCGCTGCCCGGCCTCCTTGGCGAGCCGCACCCACGCGTCGGCGTCAAACTCGGCCGGGTTGAACTTCGCCGCCTCGCGCGCGTAGTCGGCCACGGGGATCTTGGCGTTGTACATGATCCACTCGCCGATGCCGTGGCCCACGCCGGCGTCGATGCGTTTGCCATCCCACACGCCGGCCATCTGCGCGTAGGCGCCCCAGTGGATGAACATGCCGAACCGCGCCTCGCGCCACCACGCCATGCGGGCGTCGCGCTCGGGGTCGGTCTCCCCCGCGGCATCCAGGTGCATTGCGCCGAGCGCGAGTGCCACGGCGATGATGGTGAGCGTTCCCCGTGGATTCATCGTTGCGTTTCCTCCTGACTGGCGAATGGCCCTCCCCTAGGCTGGGCGCGCGCGGGTCCAGCGGCAATGGCCACAATTGACCGAGGCGTATCGATTCTTGACCTCAGTGCCACCACCGCCCGCATGCGGGGCCGACGAACGCCCCGCCGTTGATGCTCCAACACCCGCCACGTCGGCTGACTGTAGACCCTCTCTTCGAGGGGGCTCTCCAGTATTCCGAGTTCTGTTCACTTTACCTCCGTGCGGCCGTCGGGGTGCGCCGTGATGTCGAGCACCTTGCCATGGAAATGGATGCCGGTGACGGTGAGCGAGGACCACTCCTTCGGCAGTCGGGGGTTAAGCGTGTAGCCGTCGGGACCCGGGGTGAAGCCCAGGAAGCCGTAGAGCATGACCTGCGGCACGAGCACGCTCTCCAGGAACTCCCGATCCAGCCCCAGGCCACCCGCCGTGCCGCCGCCCTGCAGCGTGCCCCGGCCGGGCTTGGCGTAGTAAGCGCGGTAGCCGCCCTCCGCCCGCACCTCGCGAAACCACGCGAGGATCGTTCGCAGGCGCCTCCACGCATCGTCGGGGCCGTTTGTCATCAGCCGCGCCATGAGATCGTGGCAGCTGAAACCCAGCACTGCGCCGCCGTCCTGAACCTGGTCGCCCCAGGGGATCTTCTCGGGGTTGAACCAAGGCCAGACGTACGTCTCGACGTTGCGGCGCGTGGTGGCTCGCGGCGCGAAACGCCACCGATAGATGTCCGCGCCGCACGAGGTGTCGCCCGCCACCTCGCGGCGGCCGTCGAGCCAAGCGAAGACGCTCTCCGATTGCTCGGCGCTCGCGAGGCCATAGCAGACGGCCTCTAGGTTCACAAAGGTAAAGCCATAGTCGTAGGAACGGCCTTCGACGTCGGTCCAGCCGTTGAAACGACCCGTATCACGGTTCCAGAAGCGAGTCTGGAAATCCTGCCGCATCTCGTCGGCGAGTCGGGTGAGTGCCCGGGCATCGAGGGTAGCCGCCTCGGCGGGGAGGCTCCACTCGGGATGTTTCGCCACGCTGCATTCCAGCGCCGAGAAGGCACGGATGGCATCGTACAGATACATCGTCGCCATTGCGTCATGCCCGCCGAAGGGAAGAAGGTCCCAGTAGTTGTTCCCCACGCCGAGGCCGGGGCGCGCGGACTTCTTGCCATCCGGCCCAACCACTAGGCCGCTGCGGCCATCGTGGCCCACCCAGGGCACGAAGACGTGTTTTCCCTCCCGCACGCGGAACTCCTGCAGCGCAAAGTGCAGCGCCTTTCGCATGCGACCGATATTCTGCCGCAGGAAGTCGAGGTCGCGCGTCCACGCGAAGTACGCGCAGCAGCCGCGCACGAAGTTCGGGTTGGTGATCGGATGACGCGTGTCGATGGCGGTGATGATGGATTTCAAATCGATCTCCGCGCCCGCCGCGTGATCGAGCCGCAGGCGATAGCGCGTGAGCAGGCCCGCGTGCGCCGGATGGCGGTAGAGCGGCACGTTCGCGTATTGCATGGCCTGCGGCGCGGGGAGGGCCACCACGCGACCCCCCGGCCACGTCGGCTCGCCGTCCAGCAGCCACTCGATGCCGGCCTGCGACTCCGCCTTCAACCCACGCGCCGCCCATTCCAGCCGCGCGAAGGGAGCCACGATGGTGCCGCACCGAAAAGGCGGCGTGGCGAGCGTCACGACGTCCGCCGTCGCCTTCAATTTCAGCCCCACCGCAGGATCGATGCCGATCACCTCCGCGCCGTTGATCTCCCAGCCGCCCGTGCTTGCGAGCGGCTTCAGCGCGAAGTTCTGGATCGCCCACACCTCGTGCAAGGTGGAAAAATGAAAGCCCTTACCCGTGCTCTGCTGCCACGCGGGAAACGGCCAGCCCTCGCTGTGCGCCATGCCGCGATGCTGCTGCATCGACACATAGCCCTCCGCATCGATCGGTCGGTTGATGAGCGCCGCGCGATACTGCGTGCGCTTTTTGTCGGATGCCCACAGCGTCGCCATCGGCAGCCAGGCATCCCATAGCGTGCACGTTGTGAACGCCGCCTCGTGATGCAACGCATGGAGATCGTTCAACGCTTTCATTTCCGCCTCATGGCCGGGCACGATGAACTGGGGCAAATCGGCGGCTTTCAACCCAGCCAGCGGCGCGGGCAGCAGGACGGTGAGGAGGGCGAGGGCAGGGTTTGTCGGGGCGAGTTTCACGGCTTGGTAATGACCCTTAGTTTTCGGAGCTCGGGCGTGCCTTTTTCGTCGCAGCAGGTGATGCGACGGGCTGAGGCGCAAAAGCGCGACCGCTGGCGAGGATCTCATCCCATCGTTTGCGGCACTCCTGCGCCATCTTCGCCGCCACGTCGGGGAACTTCGCCCGCACGTCGGTGGTCTCGCCGGGATCGGCATCGAGGTCGTAGAGCGCGGCCTTTCCGCCGGGCAGCGCGTGGTATTTGAAGCGCGACCCGCGCAGCGTGATATGATGTTCTTCGAACTTCCGCTTTCCCGGCCCGCCGAGGCCACCGCGCGGCGCGCCTGCTCCGGCGATGGCCATGCGAAGGGCCGCAGGCCGCTCGAATGTTTCTGCGGCTTCACCCAACGCTGGGCGCAAGCTCACGCCGGTGAAGGGCAGATGTTTCTGCGTCGTGTCGGGGATCGCCGCCAGATCGAGCAAGGTCGGCAGCACGTCCTCCGCGCAGCCGAACTGCTTCCGCTCGCCGGGCGGGATGGTTTCCGGCCAGCGCAGCATGAACGGGACGCGGATGCCGTTCTCCCAGACCGTCGCCTTGTGACCCCGCAACCGCGCGACGTTGCGCTTCTCCCAATCCACGCTCCGCACGAAGCCGTCCGCCGTTCCGCTCTTCGTCTCCGGCCCCGCCTGGCCGTTGTCGCTGAGGAACGCCACGATCGTCCGCCGCTCCTGCCCCGTCTCCCGCAACGCATCGAGCAGCTGGCCGATGCATGCGTCCATGTGCGCGATGGAGCCGTAGCACGCCGCGAGGTCTTTCGAACAACCCTGCGCGAGGAATGGCGCGGCGTATTTCTCGTCGCACACCCAAGGCATGTGTGGGATGATGTAGGCCACGCTGGCGAACCACGGCGCGTCGCGGTTCGCGCGGATGAATCTCAGCGCCTCCTCCGTCCAGATGTCCACCGTCCAGCCCTGGCCGCGCCGGTTGTTTCCCGGCTGGAATATCATCGGGTCGCGATGCTCATAGCCACCCCCGCCCGTCCACTCCTCCCAGCCGAAGTCTGACGGCCCGCCCGAGCCGGCCTTCACGCAGTCGAGTTTACCCACATGAAACGTCCGGTAGCCGGCCTTCTGGAAAAAGGCCGGCATGCGCACTTCATCGTCACGCAAGTTTGCCTTCGGCGGCACGCCCCACACGCCGGTGAGCAGATGATCGCGACCGGTCCAGATCGCCGAGCGCGTCGGCGAGCAAGCTGCCGCGACGACGAAGTTCCTGAACACCGCCGACTCGCCTGCAAGCCGGTCAAGAGACGGTGTCTTCACGAGCCGGTTGCCCATGAAGCCAAAATCCCCGTAGCCCTGATCGTCCGCGATGATGAGCAGGACGTTGGGCTTACGGCCTTGGGTTTCGGCGGCGTGCGGCACGGCCAGCGGGGCGAGCAGCGGGGAGACAAGGAGAGTATATATGAGCTTCATGGCGGGGATCTTTGGCGGCGGTCATTTCTTTCCTGGCCGTTTCGGCTTTGGCACCAGCTCTTCCATGCGCGCGGCGAGGCGCCTGGCGGTGTCGGGTTCGTCGCCGAGACGGTTTGTCGTCTGCGACAGGTCGTCGCGGAGGTTATAGAGCTGCGCGGGTGGCGCGCTGGGTTTGATCTTGCCCCGCCCATCGATGTCGCTGTTGCGCAGGCCCAGCTGCTCATACGGCAGGCCCCACGGCTTTCCCGCGGGCACTTGCACCGTCATGCCGCACGAACCCTGTTTCGGCAGATAGGCCCAGTCGCCTTGCCGCAACGCGTAACCGCCCGTGCCTTGCGCGAGCATCTCGCGGCGGATGGCGGGCGCATTGGCGGGGTCGGTGAGCGCGGGCAGTTGGTTGAGGCTATCGGGCGCGGCACCGGCGGGGACGGAGACGTTTGCGGCGGCGGCGATGGTGGCCATGAGGTCGTTCAGCCCCAACAGCCGGTCGCATCGCGAGCCGCCGGGGATGCGGCCCGGCCAGCGCGCGATGAACGGCACGCGATGGCCCGCCTCCCAGGCGTCGGTTTTCTGGCCGAGCAACGGGCCGTTGGCGCGATGGCCGGCGGCGATGGCGTCGCCGTGGAGCACGCCGCCGTTGTCGCTGGTGAAAAACACCAGCGTGTCGTCGGCGAGGCCTCGCGCTTTCAGGGCGTCGAGGACCCTGCCGACGCAGGCGTCGAGTTGCTGGATGAAATCGCCGTAGCGGCCGGCCTGACTGGTGCCCTGGAACTCCTTCGCGGGGGCGATGGGCACGTGCGGCGCGAGGAACGCGAGGTAGAGAAAGAAGGGCGCATCGCTCTCCCGCGCGAGCCACTGGGCGGCCTTGTCGGCGAGGATGAGGTCGATGCGGTCCACCGGCCGCGCCGCGTGCGCCTTCGCCGCGCCCTCGCTGATTCCCCAGTTGAAGTCCTTCAGCCCGCGCCGGACCACCTCGTCGTGGGGCACGATGCGGATCGGATCGGCGGGATCGGCGCCGACCATGCGGCGGTTTTCCACGAACACGTAGGGCGGCTCGTTGTGGGTGCGCGGGCAGCCGAAGAAATCATCGAAGCCGACCTCCAGCGGCCCCGGCTTGAGTTCGGCGTTGTAGTCCGGCTCCGCGCCGCGGCCGAAGCCGAGGTGCCATTTGCCGATGGCGGCGGTGCGGTAGCCGGCACCCTTCAGCAACGACGGCAGGGTGACCTGGCCCTCGTGGAAGTAGAGTTGCTGCTGGCCCTGGCGCTTGGCGCGCATGAAGTAGGCTCCGCTGAGGATGGCGTAGCGCGACGGCTGGCAGACGGCGGCCGGCGCGTGGGCGTCGGTGAAGCGCACGCCTTCGCCGGCGAGCCGGTCGATGTATGGCGTCTTGATTCGGGTGGCGCCATAGCAGCCCACATCGCCCCAGCCGAGGTCGTCGGCGACCATCACCACGATGTTGGGCCGCGACGGCGGCGGCTCGGCGGCGGAGATCGCGCATGCGGCCAGCAGCAGGGTGATGACATGGGTTGAGATCATGGCTGTGCTTTTGCGCTCACGGGTTGGTTGCCGAAGGCCCAAGTTGGCCCGGATGCGCGGGCGGGGGATCCAGTTTGATCACGCGCACCAGGCGAATGGTGGCATCCCCCTGCACCGCGCGGATGATCAGGTCGGCACCGCGAAATCCGGTCTCGGGGAAGAACGCGCCATTCAGGAGGAAGGTGACCGTTTTTGCTGTCCCGGTATTGCCGCAGATCACTTCGCGCGCCGCCCTTTGCCCGCCGGCGGCAAGGTGCTCGAGTTGCCACTTGGCATGGTCGCAGTCCAGATAGGTGATCTTCACCGCCACCCGGTGCGGTCCGCCCGCCAGGAAGGCGTCGTCCAGGGCCAATCGGATGCGGGTTTCCCCCTCGGCCGACCGGGTCTTGCGGGCGGTGCAATCGTAGCGGTGGTCCGGGTGGAACTCGAACATCTGGTCCGGCACCTCCACCCTGGCGGTCGCTTCGGTGCGCGCGCCGTCCGCGTCGCGCTGGTAGAGCCAGCGCTCGAAATTCTTCACCGCCCGCCCGTCGCGCCCCCCCTTGAGGGTGCTTTCCCGCAGGTAACACCAGGCATCTGGGGCGGTGCGGACGGTTTGGCTGAGCTCCATGGTCAGGTAGTGCAGCAGGGGCGGGTTGATGAGCCAGGGACCGCCCTCGGCCCAGACGAAGTTGCGCCGCATCTGCAGCATGCGCAGGGTGGACTCGCGGTAGCGGTGGGGGAAGGTCTCGATGGGGCCAAAGCGCGCCACGTGGGCCTTGGTGTATTCCTCGTTCTCGTCCCCCGAGGCGCGGTTTTCGGCGATCAGCGGGCAAGTCTCGTCGGCCACCAGGTAGCCTTCCTCGTCCACGAGCTGGCCCAGGGCCGGGTTGGGCGCATGGGTGAGGTAGTGCTCGACGAAGCCGTTGCGCTGGCCCATGCCGAGCTGGAAGGCCAGCTGCAGATCGTCCGGCTTGCCGGAGACCAGGCACAGCTTGTAGGTCACCCCGCGGAAAGCATCCGCCCACGCGCGGAGCCGCTGCTCGAAGAGCGGGCGCCGCGGGTCACCGGGGGGCGGCCCATCCCCCTCCTCGCCGCGCGAGGGGGAGACCAGGTGCAGGTAGCAGAGGTCCAGTTCCCGCATCTGGGGGATGCCGCTCCCGCCGAACGCCTCCACCAGCCGGAGGTAGCGCCGATGATATTCCGGGTGGTAGATGTCCAGGTTGACCACCTGGAACGGGATCGAGCGGTTCGGCGTCTCTTCCCGGATGGGGATGCCGTATTGGCTGAGCCAGAGAGGCGCCGTGCCTTCCTCGGTTTTCCGCAGCGCGCGATCCTCCAGGCTGACGAAGTAGCGCGTCTCCCAGACCGAGGCCGGCAGGCTCAGCTTCACGGCGTACTTCCCCCGCTGGCTCGTCTCCAGGATCTTTTGGCGCAGGGCGGCGAAATCGAACATGCCTTCCGTGGCTTCGATTTGGCGCCAGGAAACGGTCACCGCCTTCTGGATGCGGCCTGGGAACTCCGGGCCCACCAGCGTTTCGCCAATCTGTACGCCGCTGTAGGGCGCGGGCTTGACCCAGTCAGGCAGGGACCAGTCCTCCCCCTCGACGGTGTGCTCCGTCTCGTTCCAGGGATGGGCGAAGAACGTCTTGTGGAAAAGCCCGGCGGCCTTGCGGTCGAACTCGTCACCCGGGGGCTGCGCGTCCGCCGTCGCCGCTTTCCCGATGCAGGCCGGGTCGGGCCCTTGCGGCAGGGTGGCTTTCCATTCCTGGGCCATGCGGCGGAGCCGGGTCACCCGTTCCGGCTCTTCCTTGGCCAGATCTCTGGATTCGGCGCGGTCGTCCGTCAGCCGGTAGAGTTCTGCCCGGTCCTTCTCCGGGTCGAGCAGCAGCTTCCAGTCGCCGTCGCGCACGGCCAGCCGCGGCCACCAGTCGGGCTCGCCGCCAAAGCCGGTCCATTGCCAGAAGATGGGGCGGGTCCGCTGCACCGGTTTGCCGTGCAGTGCCTCCAGCAGGTTCTCGCCATCTCCCCGATCATCCGCAGTCAATTCAATGCCCGCCGCGGCGCATAGCGTGGGCAGCAGGTCCACGCCGGTGAACACGGTGCTGTCGTTCTTCGCTCCGGCGGGCGCATGGCCGGGCCAGCGGACTAGGAAGGGCACGCGCACCCCGCCCTCGAACAAGCTGCGCTTGCGGCCCCGCAAGCCGCCGGTCTCGCCCACGCTGCACCAGGTGTCGTAGCCGCGGACGTTCGCGTGCGCATCGGTGACTAAGGCGCCCCTTTTCTTGCCGGTATGCTCGGGGCCGTTGTCGCTGGAAAAGAGGACTAGCGTGCTCTGCTCCACCCCGGCTTCCTCGAGCGCGTCGAGGATTTTTCCCACGGCGTTGTCGCCATCGGTGATGACGGCGGCATAGACCTGTTTCTGCTCGTCGAGGTGCTTCCAGCGCGCCATGGAGGCCTCCGTGGGCTGGTGCGGCGTGTGGCTCTCGTGCAGCCAGACGTTGATGAAGAACGGGCGCCCGGCGCTGGCCTTGATGAAGGCGACGGTGTCGTCCGCGGTCTCGTGCACGCCCGCCGACGGCCACCCGGCGCCCCCATTGAAGACCTTGGCTTCGTCATATCCGTAGGCCTCGGGAAGCGGCGCGCCCAGCGTCTCGCGGTTGGTCAGGTGCCACTTGCCGAAATGGCCGGTGCGGTATCCCGCCTGCTTCAGGATGCGCGGCAGGGATGGTGCCCTCGGGTCGAGCCAGTCGGGCATGCCGCGCTCGCGGTTCGAGTCTGGCGAGGCGAAATGCTGGTGGATGGAATACCGGGCGGGGTAGCGCCCGGTCATCACGCCGGCCCTGCTCGGCGAGCAGACCGGGTTGAGCACGTTGAACTGCGCAAAGTCCATCCCCTCGCCGGCCAGGCGGTCGAGGTTGGGGGTCTGCAGCCAGGTGCTGCCATGGCAGGAGAGATCGCCCCAGCCCCAGTCGTCGGCGAAGATGAAGACGATGTTGGGTTTGGGTTGCGGCGCATCGGCGGCGGGCAGCGCGGCCAGCGGCGCGAGCAGCAGAGCAGCACATGGAAGGATTTGGATTCTGTTCATCTTCACATCCCAATTCAGATGTTCAGGGGCCGAACACCACGCACCGGTTGATGTCGAAATCCGGGACGTCGACAGCCAGCGGCCCCTTCTGGTTCGCGGGGAGGTTTTTGCCGGTCAACAGTTCGGTTGCCGTCAGGGCGGGAAAGAAATCCCGGTCTAACGTGATGCGGACGTTCTTGCATGTCGCGGGCTTCGGGGACCGGTCTTCCGCCTCGTAGTCGTCCCAGGCGTTGACGAGGGTGACGACGAAACTTTTCCCCTGCGGGTGGCGGAAGCACACGGCGTGCATGTGGGGCGGCCCGTTGATGCGGACGGGGGATTCGCCGGCCTGTGCCTGGATCTTCGCCCACAGCGCCTGCATCTGGGAGGATTTGCCATCGGCCGTATGCCAGTCCTGTCCGGGCTCAGCGCGGACGACAATGCCTCCCGTCTGTGCCCACTTTCCAAGCGCTTCCTGCTGGGCAGCCGTCAACTCATCGGGCGAGGCCAGCACCAGCACGCGCGTCATGTCCGGAATGGCACCCGCCATCTGTCGGTCATTCAGGGTGACAACGGGAACATGCTCCCGCACCAGCGCCTCGAAGGATCCGAGCGCCGGGGCGATCACGTCCTTCCAGAGGGCCGAAATGTCATTGAGGCGCCGGTTGCGTGCACCCTCGCTGATGTGGACGGCCGCCCAGCCGTAGGGCCGGGTCCCGGCCAGCGCGGGCGAGACCCGCGCACCATTGGCGAAACTGCTGGAGAAAAGCGAGTGGGCGGCGGCGATGTCGCTGACCGCCATGCTGGCCACGCACCCCCAGGAATACGCCGCCGCGGAGGCGCGCAGCGCATCCTCCTCCGTCTTCAAGTGCGGGATCCACATGAGCGGAGGCCGCCCGCCGGAGGAATCGCGCACCAGGCTCCACCCAAGCGCCGTCTGGATATCGAACGCGGGCGGGGCAACCCCGTCGAGTTTGAGTCGCTTGAGCATGGCCATGCCGCCGCCAAAAGGCTTGTTGAACTCCGTCTTGGATGTGTCGGCTATGGCCAGGAAATCCGCCGTCAGTTGCGGCTGCCCCAGAAACACCGGATAGAGTGAACTCCCGATGGCGAACCGGATGGAGGGATTGATCTCCCTCGCGGCATCGCGCCATTCGGTGAATGCCTGCACCAGGCTCCGCGACACAAAGCCGGAAGCCTCGAGATTGAGCGGGAAGGGCCGGCCGGTTTCGGCCTCGAATTTCGCCCTGCAAAACTGGCAGGTGCAGACCTCCGGCATGTGCCAGGAATCGAAGTAGATCATGTCGATGCCGCGTTGGGCGAGCTCGCGGAGCCGGGTCTTCACGAAGTCGCGATAGGGCGAATTGGCGCACAGCACGTGAATGGGATTCCGCGCCTTTCGCGCGCGCGGCTCGCCGACCGGCTGGCCGGCGGCATCGCGGCAGAGCCATCCGGGGTGTTCCCGTTCCGCCCACGCATCCGACATGTAGCGATAATAGCCGATGCACTTCATGCCGTTGCGATGCACGCTTTCGACGATCTCGCGCGCCACATCTCGGTTCGCTGCAAGCGGGTGCGTCTCGCCCACCGCGCTGGGCCACCAGGCGCCTTCCTCCCGGTTGTCCACGATCAGGGTAACCGCCTTGGCCCCGAGATCGGCGATCGGCTTGTGCAGGTGCAGCCCACCACTTTCATCTTGCATGCGGAACATCTCGCAGTGCGCCTGCACGCGGTTGGCCTCGAACCAATCGGGGAGATCGGCGGCGGCCGGCCTGCCCGATGCCATCAGCAGCAGGGCGGGGAGGAGGTGGATGGTGCTTCGCATGGTGGGCTCTTCGCGTTTATCGGTTCTTGTTCTGGCGCGAGGGTGGAGCCTCCGAGGGAACATGTTTGGCGGGATAACCCTGCGCGCGGATGCGCTGGCCCATTTCTTGCAGCACCTGGGCGTGCTCGGGCGGGATGGCTCCGTCCAGCAGGGGGCCGCTGTTCAAGAGCAGGTTGGCGGGGACGGCCCCGGCGGTGGACAATTTGTCCCAGGCCTCATCCGTGCTGATGTGGCGGGCTTGCGTGTTGTAGCCCCAGCTCTTCTCCTGGAGCGTGGAGCAGATCTCCATCGGTTTGCCGGAAGGATTCTCGACGGCCTTGTGTTCCGGCGCGAAGAAGTCCTCGGTGCCGAGCAGGCCCTGCTTGTAGGAGACCAGCACCTGCGGCTGCAGGCGGTGGACGAGGTCGTAGAGCTCCTGGCACTTGAACTTGGCGCGGTCGCCAGTCAGGGGCACCCCGATGCCGTCCAACCAGATCGCGGCGATGGGGCCGTAGTTGGTCAGCAGCTCGGTGATCTGGGCGCTCATGAAGTCCAGGTATTTCTGCAGGTCGTGGTCTTTGCCGTAGGCGTAGGAGGGTTCCGGCGGGTCGTACTCCGGGCGCGCCTTGCCACCCCACCCGTCGTTGTTGGGCGCGTGCGGGTGTTTCCAGTCCCGCCCGTGGGAGTAGTAGAGGCACAGCCCGAGTCCCTTCTTCTGGCAGGCCGCCGCCAACTCGCCCACGAGATCGCGCTTGGCCGGGCTGTTGCCGCTGTGGAAATCGGTCTGCCGGGTGGCGAATAGGCAGAAGCTGTCGTGGTGGCGGGTGGTGATGTTCACGTAGCGCATCTCCGCCTCCAGCGCGAGATCGGTGATGCGGTCCGCGTCAAACTTCTCCGCGGTGAAGCGGTCCTTGAGCTTGGCGTATTCGGCCACCGGGATTTTCTCGCGCAACTGGACCCACTCGTGGCGCCCCAGCAGCGAGTAGAGGCCGTAATGCAGGAACAGGCCGAACTTCGCCTCGCGGAACCACCGCAGCGCGGCCCCGCGCGGGTCCGCGGCATATTGGCCCGCATACTTTTTCAGATAAGACGGGACGGCGATCGCCCCCGCGGCTCGGGAACTGCCCGCGAGGCCGCCGCCAAGCGCCGCCCCGGCCAAGGTTTGCAGAAAGGATCTTCGTTTCATGGTGATCTCGGTGATTTTATTGGTTTGTTGTTCCTTCGTTTACATCGCAATGCACTCGTGCTTGATGAGCTTGCCGCCCCCGTTTTCTCATTCCCCTTTGCCGCCATTCCTTTTTGCGATGCCGCTGGAGTCGCGCGGGGCATCGAGGAAGGCGCGCACGCCGCGGGCGAGCCGGGCGACTATCTCCGGCTGGGTGTCGAGCCGGTTGGCCGTCTCGGCGAGATCGGCATCGAGGTCGAATAGCTCCAGGGGTTCGGCCCCGCGGCAGAGGAGCTTCCATTTTCCCTCCATGGCGACCTCGGTGGCATGGGGCTTCGGTTTGGGGTAGTGGCGCTGGAGCTTCGCGTAAAGATCGAGCTGCCAGAACAGCGGGTCGGCGCGCTCCACGGGCGCACTTTCGCGCCAGTGCCCCAGGAGGCTGACGCCATCCACCCGCGCCCCGTCGGGCACGGGCACGCCGGCCGCGGCGCAGAACGTGGGCAGGAGGTCGATGCTGCTGCCGATGGCGGTGCTGGTGCCTCCGGCAGGGATCCGGCCGGGCCAGCTCGCGACGAAGGGCACGCGGATGCCACCCTCGTGGAGATCGGTCTTGCCGCCCTTGAGTGGTCCGATGTCGGCCTCGAACGCGCCGCCGTTGTCGCTGGTGAATATCACGAGCGTGCTCTCGCGCAGGCGGAGCTGGTCGAGCTTGCGCAGCAGGGCGCCGACCGTGGCGTCCATGTGGGCCATCATCGAGCGGAAGCGGTGCTGGTCGTCGCTGATGCCGGGGGCGGCGGTACGCGTCCAGTGCGGCTCGCTGCCGGGCTCGTAGGGCGTGTGGGGCACGAGATGCCAGATGTTGAGAAAGAACGGCCTCTGCTCGCGGTGGAACTGCTCGACGAGGCGGATGCCCTCGGCGCCGATGATGTCGGTGAGGTGCATGGAGAAATACGGATCGCTCTCCGGCACCCGCCGGTCGTCGCGCAGCAGGCAGGTGCCGCCGTCGCGGTAGACGCGGCGCTCGGCGCCCAGGCGACCCCGCAGGGGCTGCTCCTCGATCTGGCAGAGGTAATGGTCGAAGCCATGCTCGCGCGGCCCCGGGATGGCGGCGGCGCGGTTCTCCGCATGGCTCACATGCAGGCCGCCGAGATGCCACTTCCCGACATGGGCGGTGCGATACCCGTTCCGCTTGAGCAGGGCGGGGAGCGTCATGGTGCCGCGAGGCAGGTGGGAGGCGTCATCCGGGAAGTGGCCGCGGATATCGAATCGCAGGGGATAGCGCCCCGTCAGGATGGAGGCGCGCGTGGGGGTGCAGACGGCGGAGGCGGCATAGAAACGCGTCATCCTCACGCCCGAAGCGGCGAGCCCATCGATGGCGGGCGTGGGCACCGCCGTCCCGCCGAAGCAGGCGGCATCCCGCCAGCCCATGTCATCGGCGAGGATGAGGATGAGGTTTGGCCGTCCGGCGGCGGACGCTGCCGATGCTAGCAGCAGGGCGGCGAGTAGGGCGAGGGTCTGTCTCATTTCTGTTTCCCAGTGCCGGGTTGCGGTTCTAGTCCTTTCACTCTCCCTTGGCGGCGTTCTTCTTTGATAGCAGCGGCAGCACGTCCCTCCAGCCGCCGGGGGTCTCCTTGGCCCACTCGGCGATGGGCATGGCCGGGCACGCCTCGGGGTCGCCGCGCGTCTCGCGCAGCAGTTCGACGCAGCGGATGCGCATCGCTTCGAGTCGCGGCGCGTGCCGCGGATCGGAGGCGAGGTTGGTCTGCTCCAGGGGATCGGCGGCGAGGTGAAAGAGTTCCTCGTGGGCGGGCGATTCTCCGCGGAGTCCGATGTTCAGGAGCTCGCGATAGTCCTCGGGCGTCTTTCGATTCGGCCAATAGCGGATGTACTTCCAGTCCGCGCTGCGCACGCCCTGGATGAGCGGGTAATCCTGGAGCAGGATCAGGCTCTCGCAGAAGAGGTCTGGCCGCCACCGGACCGGCTCGCCGCGCAGCAGCGGGCGGAGGCTGCGGCCCTGCATGCTGGCGGGCGCCGGGATGCCGCAGAGGTCGAGGATGGTGGGCGCGACGTCCTGCGACACGACGAGCTCCTTCAGGCGCCGCCCCCGCTGCGCCGCCGGGAGGCGCGGGTCGAGGATGAGGAGCGGCACGCGGATGGAGGGATCGTAGAGCAGGCATTTGCCGCCGTAGCCGTGCTCGCCGTGCAGGATGCCGTTGTCGGCGCTGTAGACGAAAATGGTGTTGTCCGCCTGCCCGATGCCCTCGAGCCGCGCCATGATCTGCCCGACCACGGGGTCGATCCCGGCCACCGTCTGGCAGATGCGCACGCGCTGCTCGCGCAGCGCATCCGGCGCGCGGCGGTAGTCGTAGCTGCTGATCTGTTTCCCCGAATAGATGTTCAACGGGAGCTTTGGCGCTCCCACATCCGCTTCCGCGATGTAGCCGGGCGGCAGCGGCATCCGCGACTCCACGTCGCGATAGGCCGTGCGGTAGAGCTCGTCGTCGCTGGGCCGTTGCTGCATCGAGCGCGTGCCGGCGCTGTGCGGCACATTGAAGCAGACATGGAGGAAGAAGGGCCTGTCCTTAGTTCGCTCGCGCAGGAATACTGCGGCGTGGTCGCCGGCCCGCCCGACAAAGTGCCGGTCGGTTTCGAGGAAGTTCTCCGCGCCCTCGCCGAGGA
>CAZYWZ010000015.1:0-83429 GCA_964651705.1 uncultured Verrucomicrobiales bacterium | reverse complement strand
GCTGGTGGGAGAGGGCGCGGGCGATGGTGAGGCGCTGCTGCTGGCCGCCGGAGAGTTTGGTGCCGAGGGAATCGAGGCGGTCCTTGACCTCGTCCCAGAGGGCGGCCTGGCGGAGGCACTGTTCGACGATGGCGTCGAGTTCCGGCTTGCGCGCCATGCCGGCGCAGCGCGGTGCGAAGGCGACGTTGTCGTAGATGCTCAGGGGGAGGCCGACGGGCAGTGGGGCGACCATGCCGATCTTGCGGCGGAGGGCGTAGAGGTCCCGGACCTCGCGAGCGTCCTCTCCGTCGATGGAGATCTCGCCGGAGAAGGAGGCGCCGGGTGAGAAATCGATGGTGCGGTTGATGCAGCGCAGGAGGGAGGTCTTGCCGGACTGGGCGGGGCCGATGACCCCGAAGATCTCGTTGCGGCGGACATCGAGGGAGATCCCGTGGAGGACCTCCCTGGTTCCGTAGGCGAGCCGGAGGTCGCGGATCTCGATGTGGGTCTCTGCCGTCATCGGGGGACTACCATTTTTTGCGGGAGCGCATGTGGACGCGCAGTGCGATGGCGGCTGCGTTGACGAGGAGGACCGATCCGAGGAGGACGACGGCGGTGGCGAAGGGGATGGATTCCTTCACGCCGGGGACCTGGGTGGAGATCGTGTATAGGTGCATGGAGAGGGCCATGCACTGCTCGTTGAGGTGGTAGGCGAAGAGGTCGCCCTTCTGGACCGCCTTGAAGAAGACGGCTCCGGTGAACATGATGGGAGCGGTCTCGCCGGCGGCGCGGCTGACCTGCAGGATGACGCCGGTGAGGATGCCGCTGATGGAGTTGGGGAGGACGACGGCGCGGATCGTCTGCCATCGGGTGGCGCCGACGTTCCAGCAGGCCTCGCGGAAGCTCATCGGCACGCTGGCGAGGGCCTCGCGGGTGCTGGCGATGATGACGGGGAGGGTCATGATCGCGAGGGTGAGGGAGGCGGAGAGGATGGAATAGCCGAATCGGGCGGCGTAGACGAAGGCGCCGAGGCCGAAGAGGGCGTGGACGATGCTGGGGACGCCGGCGAGGTTGATGACCGCCAGATTGATGAGGCGGTTGAACCAGTTGTCCTTGGCGTACTCGTTGAGGTAGACGGCGGCGAGGATGCCGATGGGGGCGGAGACCGCGAGGGAGATGAAGACCAGATAGATGGTGCCGACGAAGGCGGGCCAGATCCCGCCCTCGGTCATGCCGCGCCTCGGGACGTCGAGGACGAAGGCGGGGCTGAGCGACGGGGCGGCCTTGACGAGGAGGAAGCCGATGATGAGCAGGAGAGGCAGGATCATCGAGGCGGCCATGCCGAAGAAGACCCACTTGGCGGCGGCCTCGCTGCGCTGCTTCTGGCGGACGAATGGGGTCTCGGTAAACATCATTGGCGCCGGATGCCGCGGACGATGAGGTCTGCGGCGAGGTTTACGACGAAGGTGATGCTGAAGAGGAGGACGCCGATGAGGAACAGGACGCGGTAGTGGTCGGAGTCGACAGGGGCCTCGCCGAGTTCCGCGGCGATATTGGCGGTGAGGGTGCGCACGGAATCGAGGATGCTGTGGGGGATCTGCACGGCGTGGCCGGTGGCCATGAGGACGGCCATGGTCTCGCCGACGGCGCGGCCGACGCCGAGGAGGACGGCGGCGAGCAGGCCGGTCTTGGCGGCGGGCAGCAGGACGCGCCAGACGAGTTGCCAGCGGGTCGCCCCGAGGGCGACGCCCGCCTCGCGATAGGAGTCGGGGACCGCCTTGAGGGCGTCCTCGCCGATCGAGACGATGATGGGGACGCTCATCAGGGCGAGGATGATGCCGCCGTTGAGGATGTTGACGCCGACGGGCGCCCCGGTGTACTGGACGATGAGCTTGCTCATCACGGTGAGGCCGATGAAGCCCCAGACGACGCTGGGGATGGCGGCGAGGAGCTCGATGATGATCTTGAGGGTCTCCTTGAGTTTTGGGCCGCAGAACTCGGACACGTAGATGGCCGCGCCGAGGCCGAAGGGCACCGCGATGGCCATGGCGAGAGCCGTGACGCTAAAGGTGCCGGCGATCATGGCGAGGACGCCGTAGCGCTTATTGAGCTCGGAGGTGGGGTACCACTGCTCGCTGAACAGGAACTGGCCGAGGCTGAAGCGGTCGCTGAATAGGATGGGCGCGGCCTCCTTGAAGACGAAGACGAAGATGCCGAGCACGAAGATGATCGCGCTGATGCCGCAGGCGTAGATGAGGGCCGTGAGGCATCGCTCGCCGTGCACCGCCAGGGGGTTGCGCCTGGCCGCGCGCACCGCGAAGGTGAACGCGGCGGCGGGTTTCTGCGGGGCCTCTGTCATCGCGTGTGTCCTTGCGGCATGGTCATCCAAACTCTCCGGGGCCGGGCCGGCTCGTGGCCGAGCCGGGTGGCGCCCGGCCGCGGCCAGGCCGCCTAATTCCTGCGGGCGTCCGGGGGGAGCGGCACGTAGCCGCAATCCTTCACGACCTGCTGGCCCGCGTCCGTGAAGATCCAGTCGATGTAGGCCTTCACCTCTCCGGTTGGTTCGCCGAGGGTATAGAGTTCGAGGGCGCGGGCGATGGGGTATGCCTTGCTGAGGGTGTTGGCGACGGTGGGCTCGACGGCGGGCTTGCCGTCACCCATGGCGACCTTCAGCATCTTGACCTTGCCGGGCTCGTTATAGCCCATGCCGCTATAGCCGATGGCGCCCGGCGTGCTGGCCACGAGCTCGACGACCTCCTTGGAGCCGTTCATGTCGCGGGAGCCGAGTTTGAAATCTTTTTTGTTTAGCACGTGCTCGCGGAAGAACTCGTAGGTGCCGGAGCTGGACTGGCGGCTGATGCGGATGATCTCGTCCTGGCCGCCCGGGATCGTGATGCCGAGCTGGGACCATTTGGTGATCGCGCCGCCCTCGGCGAAGATGTCGGCCAGCTGCGCGAGGGAGATCTCGCTGATGGGGTTGTCCTTGTGGACGTAGACCGCGAGGGCGTCGTAGCCGACGACAAATTTGACCGGCGCCTTGCCGGTGTTTTTCTTGGCCTGTTCGATCTCCTCGGGTTTCATGTCGCGGCTGGCGTTGGCGATGTCGATGGTGCCGCGGATGAGGGCGGCGATGCCGACGCCGGAGCCGCCGCCGGAGACCTCGACGTCGATGGCGGGGGCGGCTGTCTTGTATTCCTCGGCCCAGGCCTGGGCCACGTTGACCATGGTGTCGGAACCCTTGTTCTGGATGCAGACCGCGGAGGGGCCTCCGGCGTCGTTCCCGCCGCCGCAACCTATCGGGAGAAGGCAGGTCGCCGCCGCCATCGCGAGCATGGCCGCGCGCGCTGGGGGGATGTCCGTGGCATGGTTCTTGGGCATGGTGCTCCTTTCGGTTATTTGGTGTCTTCCAGCCGTGTTCCCAGGATCGCCTCCACGAGGTTTCGGACGTGGGTGCGGATCGCTTCGAAAGCGCCCTCGTAGGCGGCGCGGATCTCTTCCGGGGAACCGGATATTTTGGAGGGGTCGCGGACGGACCAGTCGAGGCCGATGATCTTTCGGGGTTGGCGGGGGAAGGCCTTTTTGGCCTGGGGCGCGAGGGTGACGATGACGGCGTAGTGGTCGAGGTTCGGCACCTGGTGGATGGCCTTGGGCGTGGCGCGGGAGACGTCCAGGCCCTTGTCTTTCATGAAGGCGATCATGGCGGGGGAGACGGGGGCGGGGTCGACGCCGGCGCTGGCGAAGATGAAGTTGGGTACTCCCATGGAGGCCGCGATGGCCTCGGCCATCTGGCTCCGGCAGGAATTGCTCTCGTCGACGAAAAGGATCCGGAACACATCCGCCTCGGGATGGCGGGGGTTTTCCCCGGTGCACATGTAGAGGACCTCCATGCAGATATTCCGGGCCTGGTCGGAGACGCGCTCCAGGCGCCGGCCGATGGTGATGAGGGCGCTCAGGGCCTCGAGGGAGATGTGGTCCTGCCGGGCGAGCTCCACGAGGTGTTTGGCGAGGGCCCGCTTGAGGGCGTCCACGGTCTCCTCGATGTCGATTGTTTTCCTGGCGAGATCGCCATCCTGGTCGAGGAAGGCGCGGACGGCATCGTTGAGCATGGGGATGGAGAGGTTGGCCATCTCCGTGAAGCGGTCCATGGGGAACTGGGCATCCTGGTCGAGCAGCTTGAGGATCTGGCGGGCGATGCTCTCGGCATAATCGCCGACGCGCTCCAGCTCGAGGTTGATCTTGATGGCGGAATAGGCGAAGCGCAGGGGGCCGGCGACGGGCTGCTGGCGGACGATGAATTCCAGGCAGAGGCGCTCGATCTCCTTCTCGATGGCATCGATGTGGCGGTCCCGGAGGATGATGGCGTACGCGGCGTTGCCATCGCGATCGGCCAGCGCGCGGACGCAGTCGCGGAGGGCCTTCTCGCTCAAGGCGGACATGGCCGCGATCTTGGCGCGGATGGCGTCAATCTCCCGCTGCATGGACTCCTCGAGATGTGGGTATGTGCTCACCGGTCAGAGACCTATACGGCGAGTCATGGAACTGGCCACCTTTTTTTCGATGGGCGAGGCGGGGGTTCTGGGATGGGCGAATCATGCGTGTGGTGGGGGGTGTACTGGAGGGCCATGGCGGGGCCGTTGCGGGAAGGTTACGGTCTTGTGACGAAGGGGGGCGGTTCTAGGGCCGTCCGGCCCCTCCGTGACCGGAGGGGCTACGTGTGGCGAGCGGCGCGTGGGGCGGGGCCCCTCCGTGACCGGAGGGGCTACGGGGGCGGGATGCCGGAAGCGGGGATGTAGCCAAGCCCGTGAGGGCTTGGGCCGTCGGGCCTGGTGCGTGCGCGGGCCCAGCCGTGACCGGCTGGGCTACGGGTGGCGAGCGGGGATACAGCCGGGATCCTTGGGCGGGGTCGGTGCCGAGGATTTTAAGGGCGAAAGCGCGCTTGCGGATGGGGGCGTGATCTGTAATATGACACTTTCACGGGCTGTAGCGCAGTTTGGCTAGCGCGCCTCGTTCGGGACGAGGAGGTCCAGGGTTCAAATCCCTGCAGCCCGATTTCAATTTTTGTGGGACGCGATGATTGTGGCGCGGTGGAGTTGCTGGCGCCGGCGAGGGACGCCGAGTGCGGGCGTGCGGCGATATGGTGCGGGGCGGATGCGGTGTACGTGGGGGGGCCGCGATTTGGGGCGCGGGGGAGGGCGGGGAATTCGGTGGGGGAGATCGGGGCGCTGGCGGAGTTCGCGCACGTGTATCGGGCGCGGGTCTACGCGGCGGTGAACACGATATTGACGGATGCGGAACTGCCGGAGGCGGTGGAACTGATCTGGGCGCTGCACGGCGCGGGGGTGGATGGGGTGATCATTCAGGACATGGGGTTGCTGGAGTGCGATCTGCCGCCGGTGCCGCTGATCGCGAGCACGCAGGCGCACAGCGCGAGTCCGGAGAAGGTGCTGTTTCTGGAGCGGGCGGGTTTTTCTCGGGTGATATTGGAGCGGGATCTGACGTTGGGGGAGATCCGGGAGATCCGCGCGGCGACGACGGTGGGGCTGGAGTGCTTCATCCACGGGGCGCTGTGCGTGTGCCAGAGCGGGCGCTGTTTTTTCAGCTACGCGATCGGGGGGAGGAGCGGGAACCGCGGGGACTGCGCGCAGCCGTGCCGGAGGCAATACACGCTGGAGGACGGGGAGGGCCGCGTGCTGGTGCGTGACCGGCATCTGCTATCGGTGAAGGACCTGAACCTGACGCCGGACATCGGCGCGCTGCTGGATGCGGGGGTGCGTTCTTTTAAGATTGAGGGGCGGCTGAAGGATGCGGGCTACGTGAAGAACGTGGTGAGCCACTATCGGCGGGTGCTGGATGCGGCGTTGGCGGGTAGGCCGGGGTTGCGGCGGGCATCGCTGGGGGAGAGCGAGATCGAGTTCGAGCCCGATCCGGCGAAGAGCTTCAACCGGGGGTTCACGCCCTTTTTCTTACATGGGCGGCGGAAGGGGATCGGGTCTTTTGAGACACCGAAGTCGCTCGGGGCCGAGGTGGGGGTGGTGACCTCGGTCGATGCCAGGGGCGCGCGGGTCGAGGGTGCGGCGCTGCGTCCGGGAGATGGGGTGGCGTTCTTCGATCGGGAGGGGCGATTGCGGGGGGCGTCCGTGGAGGGTGTCGCGGGCGACCGGGTGCGGCTATCGGACGCGTCCGGGCTGGGCGCACGGGTGACCCTTCACCGGAATCTGGATCGGGAGTTTGAGAATCGTCTGGCGCGCGGGAGGCTGTCGCGGCGGATCGCGATCGAACTGGCCCTTCGGTGCGAGGGAGATCGGTGGTTCCTTGAGGCGCGAGATCCGGAGTGCATTGGCGCGTCGCTCGAATTGCCTGCGGCGGAGCTGGGGGTTGCGAAGGATGCTTCGGCGATGGCGGGGTTGTGGCGGCAGCAGTTGGGGAAGCTGGGGGGGACGGAATTCCGGGCGGGCGCGATCGACGTGCCCGAGGGTGATGTGCCCTTTGCGCCCGCGGGGAAGGTCGCGGGCTGGCGGCGGGAATTGGTCGGGAGGTTGCGCGCGGGGCGGGAGGCGCGATTCGGGCGTGCTGCGGCCCCGGCCGCCGCGCCGACGGCGCATCCGTATCCCGAGCGGGAGGTGGGCTTCGAGGCGAACGTGCTCAACGCGAAGGCCCGCGCGTTCTACGAGAGGCACGGGGTGCGGGTGACGGAGCCAGCGGCCGAGAGCGGGGAGGTGGATCTGCGCGGTCGGCGGGTGATGACGACGCGGCACTGCATCCGGCACGAGCTGGGCCTCTGCCCGCGCGAGGGCGGCGGGCAGAAGGCGGAGGACCTTTGGCTGGTGGATGACATGGGGCGGCGATTCCGGCTGACGTTCGACTGCGCGGGTTGCCACATGGAGGTGTGGATGGGAACGCGCGACGGATATTAGCTCGCGGGCGGCGTGGTTTCGGATAAGGTCTTCGGCGGAGGATTATGTCGGTGAAATGGGTCAAGGTGGCTGGGGCGGCGCTGAACCAGACCCCGTTGGATTGGGATGGCAACCGGCGGAGGATACTCGAGGCCGTGGGCGAGGCGCGGGAGTCGGGGGTGGGCCTGCTGTGCCTGCCGGAGCTATGCATCACGGGGTACGGTTGCGAGGATGCGTTTCATTCGGCGGCGACGCTGCGGATGGCGGCCAGGGTGCTGGGGGAGATCGCGCCGGAGACAAAGGGGTTGGCGGTGGCGGTGGGGCTGCCGCTGAATTATCGCAACGGGGTATTCAACGCGATGGCGCTGGTGGCGGACGGCGCGGTGGCGGGGTTTGCTTGCAAGCGCTATCTCGCGGGCGAGGGGATCCACTATGAGCCGCGGTGGTTTCGGCCGTGGCCGGCGGGGACGCGGGGGGAGATCGAATGGGGCGGCGCGAGGCTGCCGATCGGGGACTGGCTTTTCGACTTGGGCGGGGTGCGGGTGGGGTTCGAGATTTGCGAGGACGCGTGGGTGGCGGAGCGTCCGGGCGTTGCGATGGCGCGGCAGGGGGTGGATGTGATCCTGCACCCGAGCGCGAGCCATTTCGCGTTCGGGAAGCGCGAGGTGCGGCGGCGGTATATCCTGGATGGCTCGCGGGCGTTCGGGGCGAGCTTCGTGCTGGCGAATCTGTTGGGCAACGAGGCGGGGCGGGCGATCTATGACGGGGGCGTGGATATCGCCTCGGGCGGGCAACTGGTGGCATCGGGCCCGAGGTTTTCCTATCGGGAGGTGGCTTTGACGTCTGCGGTGATCGATCTGGACGTGACGCGGATGGGCCAGGCGAAGGCCGCGGGGTTTCGGGCGGACGTGGGGGCGGAGGGGGTGGTTCGGGTCCCATTCGAATTTGCGGGGGTGGGTCCGGAGGGCGGGGATGGCGGTCGGCCGGTGGCGGCGTGGGAGGGCTCGCCAAACATTAAAGAGGAAGAATTCGCGCGGGCGGTGGGGCTTGGGCTATTCGACTATCTGCGCAAGTCGAGATCCAACGGGTTCGTGGTGTCGATCAGCGGCGGTGCGGATTCGGCGGCGGTGAGCGCGCTGTGCGCGCTGATGGCCGAGATGGGCGTGGCCGAACTGGGCCTCGGGGGGTTCTGCGCCCGGCTGTCGCACATCCCCGGCCTTGGCGAGGCGGAAGACGCGCGCGGGGTGGTGGGGCGGCTGCTGGTGTGCGTGTATCAGGCGACGCGGAACAGCTCGCGGGTGACCCGCGACGCCGCGGCCTCGGTGGCGCGTGGCGTGGGGGCCGAGTTTCTGGACTTCGATGTGGAGGGGCTGGTGCGGTCCTACGTGGACATGGTGGGGGGCGCGATGGGGAGGCCCCTGGACTGGGGGAAAGACGATCTGGCGCTGCAGAATATCCAGGCGCGGGCGCGCGCCCCGGGGGTGTGGCTTTTGGCGAACGTGCGCGGGGCGCTCTTGCTCTCGACGAGCAACCGCTCCGAGGCGGCGGTGGGATACGCGACCATGGACGGGGACACCTGCGGCGGGCTCAGCCCCATCGCGGGCATCGACAAGGCCTTCCTGCGGGAATGGTTGAAGTGGATGGAGCGGGAGGGGCCATCGGGCGCGCGCCCCTTCCCGGAGCTGCGGCCCGTGAACGAGCAGGAGCCGACGGCGGAACTGCGCCCGCCGGATCAGAAGCAGACCGACGAGGCCGACCTGATGCCGTATCTGGTGCTGGACGCGATCGAGCGGGCCGCGATCCGCGATAAGCAGGCGCCCGCGGACGTGTGGCGGCTGATGCGGCGGCGGTTCCCGGACTATGCGGCATCAGAGCTGGCGCGCTGGGTGGAGCGATTTTTCCGGTTATGGTGCCGCAACCAGTGGAAGCGGGAGCGATACGCGCCGTGCTTCCATGTCGACGACGAGAATCTCGATCCGAAGACATGGTGCCGGTTTCCGATCCTATCGGGGGGGTTCGAGCGCGAGCTGGCGGAGCTGAGGAAGCTGGCGGCTGAGTAGGCGAAGGGGCTTCGCCCTTCGGTGGCGGCCCGGGCCCACGCCGAAGCCCGAAGGGGCTTCGCTACGGACGACCGGGCGGGTCCCCGGGTAGCGAAGGGGCTTCGCCCTTCGGTGGCGGCCCGGGCCCACGCCGAAGCCCGAAGGGGCTTCGCTACGGACGACCGGGCGGGTCCCCGGGTAGCGAAGGGGCTTCGCCCTTCGGTGGCGGCCCGGGCCCACGCCGAAGCCCGAAGGGGCTTCGCTACGGACGACCGGGCGGGTCCCCGGGTAGCGAAGGGGCTTCGCCCTTCGGTGGCGGCCCGGGCCCACGCCGAAGCCCGAAGGGGCTTCGCTACGGACGACCGGGCGGGCCTCCCGGCGGCGGCCGCATTCCCCGGTTGCATGAATCTGTGGCGTGGGCATAAAAGGGGCGTCCGCGCGGGGCCGCGGGCATTTGTTTTCGAGCCATGAATCTAGTCGAGATCCCGCCGGCGCATCGGCGGATGGGAACCCTGGGGCTGGCGCTGATCGCGGCGGTGGCGGTCGCGCTGTACGTCGGGGCGAGTTTTGGGCCGGCGATCTATGACGAGACCGAGGGCCAGTACAGCGGCGCGGCCAAGGAGATGCTGGCGCGCGGGGACTGGCTGGTGCCGACGAACAACGGGGTGCCGCGCTTCCAGAAGCCGCCGCTGGTGTACTGGGCGATCATGGGGTCGATGTCGGTGTTTGGGGTCAACGAGTTTGGGGCGAGGCTGCCGAACGCGCTGGCGACGCTGGGTTGGCTGTGGGCGACGTATCTCCTGGGGGCGCGGATCGGTGGACGGGCCCTGGGCGTATTTTCCGCGCTGGCGCTGGGGAGCGCGTGCGGGTTCTTCGTTTTCTGCCACCTGATCATGCCGGAGCCGTATCTGGCGTGTTTCGTCACCCTGGCGATGTGGTGTTTCTTTAGCGCGTGGGCGCGGCCGGAGGCGGCGCGGGGCTGGTTCGCGTGGGCGTGGGCCTGCATGGGGCTGGCGACGCTGAGCAAGGGGATCCACGGGGCGGCGTACCCGCTGCTGGCGGTGGCGGCGAGCGTGGCGCTGCGCCCGCGGCAGGCGCGGTTCTGGCTGGGGCTGCTGTCGTGGCGGGGGGTGGCGCTCTTTGCGCTGATCGTGGTGCCGTGGTACGCGGCGGTGGAGTGGCGGTATCCGGGCTTCGCGTGGGATCATTTCGTCAACGAGCAACTGGGGCACTCGTTGAACAAGCGGTGGCCGCCGACGAGCAACCAGGTGAGCCCGCTGGTCTTCGTGGTGCAGCACATATTCTTTCTGGTGCCCGCGGCACTTTTCGCGCCGATGGCTTGGCTGGCGTGGCGGCGCTGCGATCACGCCCGGCGGCTGGACACATTTTCCAAGCATCTGCTGGGCTGCTGGTTTCTGGTGACGTTCGTGACGTCGTTCATATCGGCGCGGCAGGATTATTACACGATGTCGGCGTGGTCGGCGGCGGCGGTTTGGCTGGCGCTGCCGTGGGCATCGCCGGTGGCGCTGCCGCGGCGCGGTTTCGTCATCCCGCTGGTGGTACTGGTGGGGGCGGGGTTGGTCGGGTTGGCGGCGGCGCACTGGATCAATTCGGCGCCGGGGGGTGAGGCGGTCCACGCGGTGCCGATGGTGGAGCGGGATCACCTGTGGACGGCGATCCAGGGTTTTTCGATGAACGCGTGGAAGCGTTTCGTGCCTCTGCTGCAGGGGACGGCGCTGTCGTTCGTGGTGGGGGGCGCGGCGGCGATCCTCTGGCTGTGGCGGGGGAATCGGATGGCGGCGGGGCTGGCGGTCGCCGGGATGATGGCGGTGCCGCTGCTGGCGGCGGCGCGGGGCTTCTGCCTGAAGGAGGATTACTTCTCGCTGGTGTCGGCGGCGCGCTCGATCAACCGGCTGGCGGATGGGGGGGCGATCGCGGTGTACCACGGGGAGCCGAATCTGGCATCGAGCCTTTTCTTCTATCTGGACCGGCGGGTGCATTGGGTGGGCGCGCGACCGAACGCGGATTTCGCCCCTCGCACGCTGGGCGTCGGGCGGGAATTGTACCTGACGGAGGAGTCGTTTGCGGCGCGGTGGAAGGGGGAGGGGCAAGTTTTTCTGATAACGGAAGAGACGTGTATCGAGGAGTGGGACAGGGCGCTAGGGCTGACGGATCGCCAGCGGATGCCGGTGGGGCGGAGCGGCACGCGGGTGGTGATGTGCAACGATCGGGGTATCGAGCGGCCGCCGGATGGCGGCGCGCCAGCCCCGGAGGCGCCGTGACAGGGCCGCCGCGCGGCTCGCTCGTGCTCGCCGCTACGCCGCTGCCGCATTTCACGAGAATGAGGGGTTGCAGGATGGCGCCACGTCGTCTAGAGAAAGCGGGAACATGAAGGGTTGGTTGCGAGGCATGGTGCGGGCCGCGGGCGCGCAGGTACTTATTCTGGGTCTGGTCCACGGTGGGCTGGCGGGCGAGATGACGTCGGAGGAGGCGGGGGATGTCCTGGACGAGACGCCGTTTGAGGCGTCGAACATCTCTTACGAATTGGAGACGGGCGCGTCGCACGTTTTTGGCGGGGACACGGAGTATTCCGGGGATTCTGCGGAAGTTTCGGGGTGGGCGTTCGACCTGCAGTACGTGGCGATCGTCCCGATGGGTTCGGCGGCCTACTTCCGCGCGGGGCTGGGCTGGGATAGCTACTGGTTCATGGGGGCGGGGGATCTGCCGGTGCCGCCGAGCCTGCAGGAGCTGAATCTGGTGCTGGGTGCCGACGTCAGCCTGAGCGATCGCTGGCTGATGCGCGTCGAGGTGATGCCTGGCGTCTATAGCGATTTCGTGGACGTGGGCTGGGAGGATTTCAACGCGCCGATGAATCTGGGATTCACGTACCTGGTGAACGATCGCTTGCAGTGGGCCTTTGGCTTCCAGATGAATTTCATGTCGGATTGGCCGGTGGTCGGGGGGGCAGGGGTGCGGTGGCAGGTGAGCGACTACTGGACCCTGAACCTGATGATGCCGCGGCCGCGGATCGAGTATGCGGCGGCGGATGGGCTGACGCTGTTCGCGGGTTGCGAGTTCCGTGGCGGGAGCTTCCGGGTGGCGGAGGATTTTGGGGAGGGGATGGATCGAGAGGAGCTGAACGGGGCGCTGATCGACTACCGCGAGTATCGGACGGGGGCGGGGCTGAGCTGGGTGGCGCATCGGGGCGACGGGCTGGAACTGAGCGTGGACGTGCAGGGCGGGGTCGCGTTCGGGCGCGAGTTTGAATTCCACCGGACGTCGGTGGATCTCGATAGCGATCCGGCGCCATACGCCTCGATCGGCGCGAAGGCGAAATTCTGACACCCGAATGCCACGCGGCGTCTGCGGCGCCGCAATCTATCTGGCGCGATAATGTTACGCGGTCCGCCTTGCCGGGGGGCGGTGGCGCGTGTGGATTTGGCGCGTGGCGTTCAAGTATCAGGGCAATCACGGGTGGGGTGGTTTGGGGTGGCTGTCGGCCTTCGTGCTGTTCTTGGTGGGGATCTGGTTTGCGACGGATTGGGGCGTAATGCGGGCGCGTGGGACGCGTGACATCGGGCCGGAGATCGAGCGAGCACGGCGTCTGATGGAATCGGGGGACGCCCGAGGGGCCGAGGGGCTGTACTCGTTGGCCATAGGCGTGGCTCCGGAGCGGGGCGATGCATTTTTAGGTCGGGCAAGCTGCCGAGTCAGGTTAAGAGATTTCGAGGGTGTGCTGGGGGATTTGGATCGGGCGGAGGCGCTGGGCATCGGGCGTGGGGATGTGGTGATGCTGCGCGCGCGGGCGCGGGTGGCGATGGGGGAGTATCGGGCGGCGTTGCCGGATCTGGCGTTGGCGGTGGGGCGGCCCGAGGATAAGGCGGAGGCGCTGCTACTGCGTGGGGCAGTGTTGAAGGATCTGGGGGATCTCGATGGTGCGGTCAGGGATCTCGACGAACTGATTCGCGCGAATCCGTTGCAGCCTCTGGCTTTCCTGATGCGGGCGGAGGCACACCTATTGGCGGGGCGCTTCGAATCCGCCTTGGCGGATTACGGTCGGGTGCCTGGTGCCTTGCTGGAATCGGCGGGCGGATTGTTCGGCCGTGGCCTCGCGCGGTTGGGGATCGGGTGGTCGGAGGAAGCGATCCGGGATTTTGATGCGGCGCGCGGTGCGGGGGTGGATGCGCGGGTGGTGGCGGAGGCCAAGGCGCTGGCGTCCGGTGGGCCGCCGCGGCTGGGGCCCGAAGAGATTCTCGTGTGGCTGAAGCGCTCGCGGACAGGCGGGCAGGCCGCGTCGGGTGGCGTCGGTCGTGGCGATCCAGCCGCGGGCTATCCGGTGAGGTGATTGGGCGGGGATGCGGGTGCAAGAACTCACGGGGCGCGAGCTGGAGTTTCCCTATGCATGACTTGGGATATCGCGGGCGTTGGCGTGGGCGATGGCGACGGCCAACGCGTCGGCGGCATCCGGCGGGGGCGTCGCATCGAGCCCGCAGAGGGCGCGCACCATGATGGCGACCTGGGTTTTGCCGGCGGTGCCGCGTCCGGTGACGGCGGCCTTTATGGCCTTTGGGGCATATTCGACGAGCGGGAGGCCGTGCCTGGCGATGGCGAGGATCGCGGCGCCGCGGGCGCAGCCGAGGGTGATGGCCACGAGGCGGCTCTGGACATAGATGGTCTGCTCGATGGCGGCGCATCGGGGCGAGTGCGCGGCGATGATGTCGGCGAGGGTGTCGTGGATGGCCAGGAGGCAGGCGCCGAGGTTCATCTCGCGGGGGTTGGCGATGACGCCGTGGGCCAGGGCCCTCAGGCGCCCGCGGCCGAGGATCTGGATGACACCGTAGCCGGTGCCCCGGAGGGATGGGTCGACGCCGAGGACAACATCTCCGGGCTGGGACATTGACAAAGCAAAATCGCCGGGCGTAACTTTGGCAAGGGAGATAAATAGGATGATGCGAAATCTTGCAGTCGGTGTGGCGCTGGTGATGTTCGGCATTCCGGCGAGGGCCGAGACCTTTCAGGAGTCGATCGTGGACCGGCATCGGGAGGTGGGGCGGCAGTTGGCCCCGATCGTGCCGCGGAAGGCGGCGCCGAACCGGATCATGGGCCGGAAGACGAATGTGAGCGGGGTGCTGGTGACGATCGCCAAGGCGCGGCAGCCGCTGCACGCGATCAGTCCATTCGCTCCCGAGGAGTACGGATCTGGCGTGGGCAACGTCGTGCGGGACCCGACGACGGGGCAGGCCGACGGGATCGCGGTACTCTCGATCGAGTTCTGAGGGGGGCGACGATGGCCGATGGCATGTCCGGGGCCCGGCCCGCGGGTCGGGTCGCGGGGTGGGCGGGGCGCGCGTGATGGGCGGGCGGGTTTTGGAGGAGCGGTGGGGGTCGCGGCTGGGTGTCATCCTCGCGGTGGCGGGCAGCGCGGTGGGGCTGGGGAATTTCCTGCGTTTTCCTGGCAAGGCGGCGGAGTGGGGCGGGGGCGCCTTCATGCTGGCCTACTTCGTGTCGTTGCTGATCATCGGGCTGCCGATCTGCTGGGCGGAATGGACGATGGGGCGGCACGGGGGCCAGAGGGGCTTCCATTCGTGCCCGGGCATCCTCTATTGCATCACGGGTAACCGGGCGGCGAAATATTTCGGGGTCATCGGGGTGGTGATCCCGGTGATCATCTACATGTACTACGTTTACATCGAGGCGTGGTGCCTCGGGTACGCGGTGAACTTCGCCCTCGGGGCGATGTCATTTCGCGACGTGGGGGAGGCGGGGGCACATTTTGCGGGATTCGTGGGCGCGGGGGCGGATGGGTCGGCGATGGGTTTCCATGCGAATCAGGTGGGCGTGTACCTGCTGGTGGTTTTCGTCCTGAACTTCGTGCTGATTTACCGCGGGGTGGCGAAGGGGATCGAGTGGTGTTGCAAATACGCGATGCCGGCGCTGGTGGTCATCGGCCTGATCGTGCTGGTGCGTGTGTTGACGCTGGGGACGCCGGATGCGGCGAGGCCCCACAACAGCGTGGACAACGGCCTGGGCTTCATGTGGAACCCGACGAAGGTCGTCATCGAGGAGAGGGGGGCGGCTGGCGGATGGAAGCGGAAGCGCGAGGTGGTGGGCCGGGCGGCGGTCTCGGAGGCGGCCGCGGTGGCGGAGGCGAGCGACGGGGCGATGCGCTTGCGCGAGATCAGCCCGTGGGAGAGCCTGAGGAAGCCGGAGTTGTGGCTGACCGCGGCGGGGCAGATCTTCTTTTCCCTGTCGGTGGGTTTCGGGATCATCCTGACGTACGCGAGCTATTTGAAACGGGACGATGACGTCGTGCTGAGCGGGCTATCGGCGACGAGCGCGAACGAGTTCTGCGAGGTGGCGCTCGGGGGGCTGATCACGGTGCCGGCGGCGGTGGCGTTCCTGGGGGTGGCGGAGGTGGCGGGGAAGGGGACCTTCGGGCTGGGGTTCCACGTCCTGCCGATGGTGTTCTGCCAGATGCCGATGGGGCAGGCCTTCGGCTTCCTGTTCTTCGCGCTGCTCTTCCTCGCGGCGCTGACGAGCTCGATCTCGATGCTGCAGCCTGGGATCGCATTTCTCGAGGAGGCGCTCTCCATCGGGCGGCGCGCCTCGGTGGCCTTTCTGGGGTTCATGACCGCGGTAGGCTGCGGTTTCGTGGTGTATTTCAGCAAGGAGCTGAAGGCGCTGGACACGCTGGATTTCTGGGTGGGGACTTTCCTGATTTTCGTGTTGGCGACGGTGCAGATCGCGGTGTTCGCGTGGGTGGTCGGGGTGGAGCGAGGCCTTGAGGAGGCGCACCGGGGTTCTTGCCTGAGGATCCCGCGCTGGTTCGTTCCGATCATGAAATACCTCTGCCCGATTTTCTTGTTGGGGATTTTTGTGACATGGCTGGCGGTCGATGTCCTCGGGTTCCATGGCGGGGGTTCGGCGCCGCAGCTGAGCGGGTACATCCGGGATCTGTTCGTGGCGCCGATCAACGGGGTGGCGTGGATGGCGGTCGGACTCATCGCGCTGGTGGGGGCGCTGGTGTTTCTGATCGTGCTGGCGTCGGGGAAATATCGGGCGCGCGATGGCGAGGGGAGGCGGTCATGACGGCGGGAGGATGGTTTGTCCTGGTGGTATCGGTCGGCGCGGTCGTGGCGCTTTTTTCCTGGTGCGTGTGGAAGGTGTTGACGACCCCGGGGGAGTCGGAGCGCATGCACGGTTTCGAGTTTGAGACGCCGGACGAACGGGAGGAGAGGGAGCGTTCTTGAGGGGGAGTTCCCGCTTGCGCGGTCGCCCGGGCGGGTTAAAGATGCTCTGAGACGAGAGGGGAGGCCGATATGGCAGCAAAGAAGCCGAGATTAAAGACCAAGGGTGCGCCCAAGCGCGCCAAGATCGCGGTGAGGCCGGGGCGGGCTCCCGCGAGACGCGCGGCCGCGCCGAAGAAGTCGGCGGCCAAGAAGGCCGCCAAGAAGGCGGCCAAGAAGGCGGCCAAAAAGCCGGTGACAAGGAAGGTTCGCGGGGCGCCAGCGCGGCCGCACGTGGCGCATCGGCCAGAAGAGGATCCGGGGGTGCTGAAGTTTGTGGTGTTGCAGCCCGAGATGCCAGAGCCGCCGATGGAGCCGGAGTTTGAGGATCTGGGGGAGTTGCCGGAGTCGTATGGCACGGATCGGGTGTATCTGGTGGCGCGGGACCCGCACTGGTTCTACGCCTACTGGGACGTGAGCCGCGAGCGGTTGGCCGAGGCGCGGGCGGCGTCCCGCGAGGGGCAGGTCTTCCTTCAGGTCTGCGAGCGGGGTGGGGCCTGCGTGCAGCAGATCATGGTGCCCGGGGAGTCGAGGAACTGGTTTGTCTACGCGGGGAGGCCCGGGGTCGAGCTGTATGCCGAGCTGGGCTACTTCGACGGGGCCGGGGCGTTTCAGGTCATCGGGCGGTCGAGGGTGGTCCGCGCGCCGAAGGACGGCCCCTCGGAGAATCTGGACGCGCGATTCGTTACGATCCCGATAAGCCTGTCATTTCGGGAACTGCTGGACCTGGTGGTGGGCGAGCGGCGGGAAGGTGAGGGCCTGGCGGAGGTGCTGGCGCGGCTGCAGGAGCGCGGGTTTCAATTCCCGTTTGAGGTGGGGAGCGCCGAGGGTTTGTCGCTGTCGGAGGAGGCGAGGGAGGCGCTGTTCCGGCAGTTCATGGTGGAGTTCACCCGGCGGTTTTGGGTGGGTTCGTTGGAGATGGCGCAGCGATGGCGGGAGCTGGGGAAGGTGTCGGGCCTGCCGCCCGGGGTGCCTTTTGGGGCATCGTTTGGGGCGAGCCCGATGGGTGGGCCGGCATGGAGTGGCACCATTCCCCGCGGTGCGTGATGCCAGGGGTAGGCGGCGACCTGTCCGGGCGATCCCGGGGCGCGCATTTCCGCTTTACGTTTCGCGCGCGGGCTTTTGACTTCAACCCACCATGTATCTGAAGAGCATCGAGATGCTCGGCTTTAAGTCGTTCGCGGAAAAGACGCGACTCGACTTCCATCCGGGCGTCACGGCCATCGTCGGGCCGAACGGCTGCGGCAAGTCCAACGTGCTGGACTCGATCCGGTGGGTCTTGGGCGAGCAGTCGCCGAAGGCGTTGCGGGGAAGCGAGATGGCCGACGTGATTTTCAACGGCACCGATAGCCGCAAGCAGATCGGGATGGCGGAGGTGAGCATCACGTTTGCGGGGAGCCGCGAGGTGCTGAAGACGGACTATGACGAGGTGACGGTCACGCGCCGCGTTTTTCGGGATGGGAAAGGGGAGTACGAGATCAACCGGACGCCTTGCCGGCTGCGCGACATCCAGCACCTGTTCATGGACACCGGCATCGGGAGGACGGCCTACTCGATCATGGAGCAGGGCAAGATCGACAAAGTCCTGTCCTCGCGCCCGGACGACCGGCGGGAGATTTTTGAGGAGGCTGCGGGGATCACGAAGTACAAGGCGCAGCGCAAGGAGGCGTTGCGCAAGCTGGAGTACACGGAGTCCAACCTGCTGCGGCTGGCGGACATCATCCGGGAGGTGTCGCGGCAGATCGGGTCGCTGCAACGGCAGGCGAACAAGGCGAGGCGATACAAAGAGATCCACGACCGGCTGCGGGACATCGAGCTGCGGATCGGGGCGAGGCGGTATGGGGAGATGTCGGCGCGGGTGTCGGAGATGGAGGCGGCGATCGGGGAATTGGATGGAGTGATCGCCGAACTGGGGGCGAAGATGGCGGCCGAGGAGGCCGAGCTGGAGCAGTGGCGTGCGCACGGAGAGGAGATTGAGGCGGCGCTGGAGAATTCGCGGCAGGAGCGGGCGGCGGCGGTGGCGGCGATGGAGCGCTCGGAGGGGCAGCGGGCGCTGAATGAGGAGCGGCTGGCGGATCTGGATGCCTCGGATGCGGCGGCGGCGGCGGCCATCGCGGCGTCCGAGGAGAGGCTATCGGTGCAGGGCAAAGAGCTGGCGGCCATCGACGGGGAGGTCGAGGCGGCGGTCGCGGAGTTGCGGGCCTGCCGGGATGATCTGGCGATGGCGGTGAAGCAGCTCGCGGATGCATCCGAGGTGGCAGTCAAGCGGCGGTCGGATGTGGGGGCGCTGCGCGAGAAACTGGTCGCGAGCGAGGGCGACTTTCAGGCGCTGGTGGCGCAGATCTCGGGCTGGGATCTGCAGAAGCGCTCGCACGTGCTGAGGGTGGAGGCGGCGAACCGGGAACTGGAGGGGGCGAAGGGCCAGCTGGAGAAGGAACGCACGGGCAACGCCGGGATCGAGGCGGCGCTTTCCGCGGCAAGGGTGAGGCGCACGGAGGCCGGGGATGAGGTGGCGGCGCGCAAGATGCGGCTCCGGGAGGTGGGCGAGAGCCTGGCGGACCGTTCGCGAAAGCGGGCGGAGGTCGAGCGGGGGCTCGCGGGCCTGCGGAGCCAATTGGAGCTGTTGCAGCGGTTGGCCGCGTCGCACGAGGGCGTGGGTTCCGCGGCGCAGGCGGTACTCTCGGCCGCGGGGAAGGGGCCGCTGGAAGGCATAGAGCTTCGGGAGGCGCTCGCGGACGCGATCAAGATCGAGGCGGGTGCGGAGTCGGCGATCGGGGCGCTGTTGGGGGATCGCGTGGGGGCGCTGCTTCTGGAGGATGCGGCCTCGGCCCGGAAGGTCCTGGCGTTCCTGAAGGGATCGTCCGCCGGCGGGAGATTGCTGTTGGCGCCGGCGATTTTTCCACGGGTGCGCTGGCGTGCGCCGGAGAGGGAGAATTCGGCCCTGCGATTTGTTTCGGCGGAGGGCGTGGCGCGGCGTTTCCTGGAGGTGTTGCTCGGCCACGCGTATGTCGCCGAGGACATCGATTCAGCGCTGAAGCTCAAGTCGGAGCTGCCGCATGCGGCGATCGCGACGAGGGATGGGCATCTGGTGACGCCGGAGGGGATGATTATCGCGGGCGTCGCGGGGGACGCGGCCCGCGGCGGCTTGCTCAGCCGGAAACGGGAGATCGCGGAACTGGAGTCGAAGATCGCGAAATTGAACCGGGAGATGGAGGACGCCGTATCCCAAGAGGACGCGGTGAGGATCCAGAGGGACGAGGCAGACAAGCGGGTCGAGCAGGCCTCGGTGGACCTGGCAATCGCGGAGGAGGCGATGCGCGTCGCGGAGCGGGAGTGGCACGTCTGGCAAAAGAGGCGGGATGACTTGCAGCGCCGGGTGGAGGCGATCGAGGAGGAGATCCGGCACATCGGGGAGAGCGGGCAGGAGATGGGCGAGCAGGAGCGGGCGCAGCTGCGCCGCCGCGAGGAGTTGGCCCGCGCGATCGAGGCGCTGCGCTCGGAGATCAAGGCCGCGGAGGGCGATCTGCCCGCGCTGGCGGCGCGCGAGACAGAATTGAACGGCCGGGTGCTGGAGCTGCGCGTCAGCGGGGCGGCGCTCGAGGAGAAGGAGCTGGGCTTGAGGGCGCGGATGGCTCCCCTGGCGGCGCTGGTGGCCGACCTTGGGGAGACGATCCAGTCGCGGCGGGCCGCGATCGAGGCGAGCGCGGCGCGGCGGGCGCAGTTTGCGGAGGAGAACGGGCGGCTGGCGGCGCAGGCGGAGGCGAGCCGCGCGCAGATCGCGCAATTGGACGAGTATCTCAAGGCCCTGCAGGAGCAGAGGGCGTCGGCGCACGACGCGATGCGCGCGAGGGAGGAGGATCTCAAGGGACAGCGGCGGCTGGAGCACGGGCGGCAAGAGGAGCGCGGCCGATTGGATGTCGATCTGGCGCGGATCCGGATGGACCGGGACGCGCTGGTTTCGCGCATCCAGCGGACCTACCGCATCGATCTCGCGGAGTACGTGGCCGGCGGTGCGGTTGCGGCGGGGGCCGAGGCGGGCGAGCCGCCGGCGGCGGCAGATGGGGCGGTGCCAGAAGCGGGACCGGATGCGGGGCCCGTGCCCGAGCCGGACTGGGGGCAGCTGGAGGCGGAGGCGGTGCAATTGCGCGAGAAGCTGGATTCGATGGGGCCGGTGAATCTCGAGGCGATCACCGAGTATGACGAGCTGGAGGCGCGGCATCGTTTCCTGGAGGAGCAGCAGCGCGACCTGCTCAATTCAAAGGAGCAGCTGATGCAGGCGATCGCGCGGATCAACAGGACCTCGCGGCAGCTCTTCGCGGAGACGTTCGAGAAGGTGGCGCAGAATTTCCAGCAGACGTTCTCGGAGCTGTTCGGGGGCGGGAAAGCGACACTCTCGCTGATGGACGAATCGGATCCGCTGGAGTCGGGCATCGACATCGCGGCGAAGCCGCCGGGCAAGCAACTGGCGCACATCACCCTGCTCTCCGGCGGCGAGCGCACGATGACGGCGGTGGCGCTGCTGTTCGCCATCTACATGGTGCGGCCGAGTCCCTTCTGCATCCTGGACGAGATGGACGCGCCGCTGGACGAGTCGAACATCGGGCGGTTCATCGACATGCTCAAGAAGTTTGTGGTGCAGTCGCAGTTCCTGCTGATCACGCACAACAAGCGGACGATCGGTTTCGCGGATGCGCTGTATGGGGTGACGATGGAGGAGAGCGGTGTATCGAAGGTGGTCTCGGTCATGTTCCGATCGTCGGGGGATGGCGAGGGCGAGGGCGTGGTGCGCACGCTGGCCGAGGAGGGCGGGGCGAGTGCGCCGGCGCCGGAGGCGACGGCGTGAGGCGGGGCGTTGGCCCAGGCGGAAAACTATTTGCCAATTGGGGAAACATCTTCAAGAATCGACGGGTGTGGTAACGAGCGAGGGATCTGAATGGGCGTCGGTGGCGCCGGGGCTGGGAGGGGGAGTCCGTTTGGAGGGGGTTTTGCATGGCGGCGGCTGATCCGAATTCCCGGGATACCGACAGTCCGATCAAGATGTACCTGAGGGAGATTGGCGAGGTTTCGCTGATCACCCCGGGAGACGAGGTCCGGCTCGCGAAGCAGATCCAGAAAGGCATCCGTGCGGAGGCGGAGCTGAAGAAGCTGCGTTCCGGGGGGCGGGGTCCGACGACGAGGCGGTCTGGCAAAGGGCGCGGGGGGGCGGCGGGGGTCCGGGAGAAGGCGCTGGCGTCCTCCGTTGCGGAGGGGAACGAGGCGCGGCAGCGGATGATCAAGGCCAATCTGCGGCTGGTGGTGAAGATCGCGCAGGATTACGCGAATTATGGGTTGCCGCTGCTGGACCTGATCTCGGAGGGGAACATCGGCCTGATGAAGGCGGTGGAGCGGTTCGAGCCGAGGAAGGGCGCGAAGCTGAGCACGTACGCGGCGTGGTGGATCAAGCAGGCGGTGAAGCGGGCGCTGGCGAACCAGGGCAAGACGATCCGGCTGCCGGTGCACATGGCGGACAAGATCTCGCGGATGCGGCGGATCGCGGCGCAGTTGAGCGAGGAATACGGGAGGGATCCGACCGACGAGGAGCTGGCCGAGGAACTGGGTGTGTCCGCGGCGAAGGTGTCGCAGCTGAGGACGGCGTCGGTGCGGCCGGCGTCGCTGAATTCGATGATCGGGGATGCCGACGGCTCGGAGCTTGGGGAGCTGGTGGGGGACGAGGCGGCCTTCACGCCATCAGAGTGGGTGCAGAACAACGACATCACCAACGAGATGCTGCGCCTGCTGAACGTCCTCGACGAGCGGGAGAGGACGATCCTGAAGATGCGGTATGGTCTGGATGGCGGGGAGCCGATGACGCTGGAGGAAGTGGGGGCGCTCTTTAGGGTGACCCGGGAGCGGATCCGGCAGTTGCAGAACATCGGGTTGCGGAAGCTGCGGCGCGCGATCGACAGGAAGGATCGCTGTCCCGCGGATGTGTAGGGTGGCGGGGGGCGGTCACGCGGCACGATGCGATCGCATGAGACGGCGGATCTTCCGGTCGGGGCGCTGGCGGGGCGGATCGCGGGCGCGCTGAGGGGCGGGGCGCGGCTGGTGCTGACGGCGCCGACGGGGTCGGGTAAGTCGACGCTGCTGCCGCAGATCCTGGTGGATTCCGGTGTGGTGGCGGGGCGGGTGGTGGTATTGCAGCCTCGGCGGCTGGCGGCGCGGTTGCTGGCGTTGCGGGTGGCGGGGGAGCGCGGTTGCCGGGCGGGGGGCGAGGTGGGATATCAGATCCGTTTTGAGGATGTGTCGTCTCTGGCGACGCAGATCCTGTACGTGACGGAGGGGATCTTGATGCGGCGGATGTCGCGGGATCCCGGGCTGGAGGGGATCGGGGCGGTGGTGCTGGACGAGTTTCACGAGCGTCATCTGCACACGGACGTGGCGCTGGGTCGGGTGATGGATCTGCAGGAGACGCTGCGTCCCGACCTGAAGCTGGTGGTGATGTCGGCGACGCTGGACACGAGTCGACTGGCGGGATTCCTGTCCCCGTGCGAGGTGATCGAGGCGGAGGGGAGGGCGCATCCGGTGGAGGTGCGCTACCTGTCGCGTCCGGCGGGCGATGCGCCGTGGGAGGTGGCGGCGAGGGAATTGGGCGGCGTGGCGCGGCGGGGCTGGACGGGTGGGGCGCTGGTGTTCATGCCGGGGTCCTGGGAGATCGGGCGTTGCCTGCGCGCGCTGGAGCGGGAGGGTCTAGGGAAGCAGTTCGAGCTGTTGCCGCTGCACGGGGAGTTACCGCTGGCGCGGCAGCAGGCGGCGGTGTCGCCCGGGGGCGGCGCCCGGATCGTGGTTTCGACGAACGTGGCGGAGACCTCGCTGACGATCGCGGGCATCGATCTGGTGGTGGATTCCGGGTTGGCGCGGGTGCCGCGGTACGATCCGCACCGGGGCATCGATACGCTGCTGGTGGAGAAGATCAGCCGTGCGTCGGCGGAGCAGCGGGCTGGCCGGGCGGGGCGGACGGCGCCGGGGTGTTGCCTGAGGCTGTGGACGGAGGCGGAGCAGGGGCAACGGGCGGCGTTCGAGGTCCCGGAGGTGTGTCGGCTGGATCTGGCGGAGACCGTGCTGGCGCTTGCGGCGGCGGGGGTGAGCGATGCGCGGCGGTTCCGGTGGTTCGAGTCGCCGCCGGAATCTTCGATCGTGCGGGCGGAGATGCTGCTGGCGGATCTGGGGGCGCTGGACGCCGACACGCGCGAGGTGACGGAATTGGGTCGGCGGATGCTGGCCTTTCCGGTTCATCCGCGGCACGCGAGGATGTTGATCGCCGGGGCGGAGCACGGGTGCCTGAGGACCGCGGCGCTGGTGGCTGCGATCACCGCGGGGCGACCGATCTGGGTGCGGAAGGCGGGGGTCGAGGCGGAGGCGCGCCGGTGGGAGGCGGTGGGCGATGAGGAGACCTCGGACCTGCTGGCGCAGATCCGGTCGTGGGAGCGGGCGAGGGCGGCGGGGTATTCCGTCGATGCGTGCGCGCGCATCGGGGTGCACGCGGGCGCGGCGCGGGACATGGGTGCGGCGCTAGAGCAGTTCATGGCGATCGCGCGGCGCGAGGGTCTCGGCGAGGATGCCGGGGAGGCATCACCCCGGGCGCTCGAGATGTGCCTGCTGGCTGGATTCTCGGATCATCTGGCGGTGCGGCGCGACGAGGGGACGCTCCGTTGCGATGTGGTGCACGGCCGCCGGGGCACGCTGGATCGCGACAGCGTCGTGCGCAAGAGTCGCCTGCTGGTGGCGGCGGAGATCCGGGAGATCGAGGGCGGTGCCGGGAACATCGATGTGCGGCTGGGCCTGGCGACGGCGGTCTCGGAGGAGTCGCTGGCGGAGATCTTTCCCGGGGATCTGACGGAGCGGACGGAGGTGGTATTCGACGCAGGGCAGCGGCGCGTGGTGGCGCGGAGGGCGCGGCTGTTCCGGGACCTGATCCTATGGCGGGGGCCGGAAATACCGGCGCCGGAGGGGGAGGCGGCGCGGATTTTGGCGGAGGATGTGGTGGCGGGCCGATGCGCGCTAAAAGAGTGGGACGACTCGGTGGAGCAATGGATCTGCCGGGTGAATTTTCTTTCTGGGTGCATGCCGGAGTTGGGCATAGCGCGGATCGGGGACGGCGACAGGAGGGCGATGATCGAACAGATCTGCTATGGGGCCCGATCGCACAAGGAGGTCAAGGATCGCGCCGTGTGGCCGGTGGTGCGGGGATGGCTCAACGGGGCGCAACTGGGGGCAGTGGAACGGTTCGCCCCCGAGCGCGTGGAACTGCCCTCGGGCCGGCGAGGCAAGATCCGCTATGGCGCGGCCGGGGAACCCGTGCTATCGGCGCGGATACAGGATCTTTATGGGCTGAAGCGTCCGCCGGCCCTCGGCGATGGGCGGGTGTTGCCGGTCGTGGAGATCCTGGCGCCGAATTTCCGGCCGGTTCAAGCGACGCGGGATCTCCCGGGGTTTTGGCGGGAGACGTATCCCAAGATTCGGCAGGAGCTCAGGCGGCGCTATCCGAAGCACGAGTGGCGCTGACGCCCTCGCCGGGCGCGACGGGTTGGTGGCGGCGCTGGATCATCATTCGCTTGAGGCGGGATGCGCCGGGGGGGCTGACGGCCTCGACCTCGGGATCGCCCTGAAATGCGTTGTGGACGATCCTGCGGTCGAAGCTGTTCATGGGCTCGAGGCGCACGGGCTCGCCGGTTTGGCGGACGCGCTGCGCGAGGCGGCCGAGGCGCGAGATGAGTTCGCGGCGCTGGTTGGCTCGATAACCCTCGACGTCGATGACGACGCGCTGGGCGACATCCTCGCCGGAGTGGGAGAGGCGGTTCACGAGGAACTGGAGGTCGTCGAGGGTGTGGCCCTCCCGCCCGATGAGGCGGCCCGGGTCGCGGGTGCGCACCTGAAGCACCAGGCCGTCGTGGGCCTGTTCCTCCTGGACCTCGAAGACGAATCCCAGGGTTCCCAGGATCATCTCGAGGATGTGCCGGGGGGAATCCATAGAGAGAATTCTGTCAAACCTCGGCGCGATGTCAAACGGGGCGGGGACTCGTCCAAGGGTTTTCTACGATTCCTGTGGAAACCTTGGATCCATTGGAGGGCCGATGTGGACTGCGGCGTGGCAGCGCCGCTTTGGATCGGTGCGTCGGGCCCTGTTGGCCCGGATCGATGACGAGCTTTGTTGTGATCGATCCGCCCGAAGGGGCGACAAGCCCGATGCATGGTGACGGGGTTGTCGGGGCTAACCCTGACACTTCGTGTCGGCACGCTGTGCGGATCGTTCACGCTGCGCGTGAACAATCCGGGTTGGAGAGAGTCTGGCGGCGGGGGCGCACCGGGCCGTTTGGGGTAATCCAAAGCGGCGCTGCCACGCCGCAGTCCAAAGTAGGGCCGCCTCCTGCGCTGCCCTTGAGAGCAGGCGCGCAACCCCAACCAGCGTGGGGTTTCAGGTCAGGGGCTGGCGGCCATCTCGCGGCGGAGGAGGAAGAACTCGATGCTTTCGGCGAGCGCGAGCCATGAGGCGTCGAGGATGTTGTCGGATACCCCAACGGTGTTCCAGGCGTTCTTGCCGTCGGTGGAGCTGATGAGGACGCGGGTCTTGGCCTCGGTGCCGCGGGTGGAGTCGATGATGCGGACCTTGTAGTCGGTGAGGCGGACCTCGGTGAGGCTGGGGTAGAATCCCCTCAGGGCCTTGCGGAGTGCCTGATCGAGGGCGTTGACGGGGCCGTCGCCGTCGGCGACGGTGTAGGATTCGGTGTCGCCGACGCGAAGCTTGACGGTGGCCTCGGAGATCTCGTACCGGGGCTCGACGCTGTGGCGCACGGAGACGCGGTACTCGAGCGTTTCAAAGAAGGGCCTGTGGTGCTGGAGGGCCTTGCGGACGAGGAGTTCGAAGGAGGCGTCGGCGCTCTCGAATTCGTAGCCGGCGGCCTCGAGGCCCTTGATGGCATCGAGGACCTCGCGGGTCTCGGCGGCCTTCTCATCGAGGGTGATGCCGAGGTCGCGGGCCTTCATGAAGACGTTGGTGCGGCCGGAGAGCTCGCCGACGAGGATGTGCTGGCGATTGCCGACCAGCTCGGGGCGGATGTGCTCGTAGCTGGCGGCGACCTTGTGGACGGCGTTGACGTGCATGCCGCCCTTATGGGCGAAGGAATAGGCGCCGACGAAGGGGGCCCTGGGGTTGCTGTTCTGGTTGGTGACGTCGTCGACGAACAGGGAGAGCTCGCGCAGGCGGGCGAGTTCCGCGTCGGCGGCGACGGCGAGGCCCAACTTGAGCTGGAGGATGGGGATGAGGCTGGTGAGGTTGCAGTTGCCGGTGCGCTCGCCGTAGCCGTTCATGGTGCCCTGGACGTGGGTGGCGCCGGCCCCGATGGCGGCGACGGCGTTGGCGACGGCGAGGCCACAATCGTCGTGGGTGTGGATACCTACGGCGCATTGGACGCGGGAGCGGACCTGGGCGGTCATCCGGGCGATATCGGCGGGGAGGGTGCCGCCGTTGGTGTCGCAGAGCACGACGGTGGAAGCACCGGCCTCGGCGGCGGCGGCGGCGGAATCCAGGGCGTAGGCGGGATCGGCCTTGCAGCCATCGAAGAAGTGCTCGGCATCGTAGATCACGCGGCGGCCGCTGGCGACGAGGTGGCGGACGGTATCGGCGATCATGGCGAGGTTCTCCTCGCGGGTGGTGCGGAGGACCTCCTCGATGTGGAGGGTCCACGTCTTTCCAAAGATGGTGACCACCGGGGTTGCGGCGTCGATGAGGAGGCGGACCTGGTCGTCGTCCTCGGCGCGGACGCCGACGCGGCGGGTGCTGCCGAAGGCGGCGAGCTGCGCCTGGCGCCACGGGTGGTGTTTGGCGGCCTGGAAGAACTCGATGTCTTTAGGGTTGGAGCCTGGCCATCCGCCCTCGATGAGGGGGATCCCGAAGGCGTCGAGGCGGTCGGCGATCAGGAGCTTGTCGTTCATCGACAGGCTGATCCCCTGGCCCTGCGTGCCATCGCGCAGGGTCGTGTCGTAGACCTCTATCGCCGGTTTCATAGCGAGTGGGAATTATGGGGTTTTGCGGGGCGCCCGCAACTCAAACCGCGTAATGGAATACGGCCTCCGGAGCGGATTCAAAATCGGCGGATTGTCTTTTTGGCTTTGATGGGCATTTTGGTTCGCGATGGGCGTGGATATTAGAGGTCGAATGGCCGGGGTGCTGGTGCCGAGTTTTGCGTTGCGGCGGGCTGGGGATCTGGGGATTGGGGACACGGCGGCGGTGCGGGAGATGGTGGGGTGGTGCGCGCGGCGCGGCGGGCGGGTATTGCAGTTGCTGCCGATCAACGAAACGAGCGCGGACAACAGCCCGTACAACGCGATCAGCGCGATGGCGATCGAGCCGACGACGCTGACGCTCGATCCCGGGCACGTGGCGGATCTGGGGGAGGCGGATTTCGCGGCGGAGGCGGGGGCCGAGCAGGTGGGCGCGCTGCGTTCTGGGCCGGTGGATTACTCGGGGGTGAGGGCGTTGAAGGATCGGCTGCTGTGGCGGGCATTTGAGCGATTCGAGTCGCGGGAGCTGGCGCGGGGGACGGATCGGGCGGGGGAGTATCGGAGGTTTTGCGAGGCGCACGGGGAGTGGCTACCGCGGTACAGCCTGTTCCGGCTGCTGGTGGAGGAGAATGGGGGCAATCCGGCGTGGATGGGCTGGCCCGCGGAGCACCGGGATCCGGCATCCGCGGAGGGGTGGCTGGGTTCTCTGGGGGAGGCACGGCGCGGGGAGCTGCTGCGGCGCCGGGAGCGCTTTTGTTATATCCAGTGGTTGGCGTATGGGCAGTGGGAGGGGGTGAGGGCGCACGCGGATCGGGAGGGCGTCCGGCTGATGGGCGACATCCCGTTTGGGGTGAGCCGGTGCAGCGCCGATGTCTGGGGGAACCGGGAGGTCTTCGATCTGGAGTGGAGCGGCGGGGCGCCGCCGGAGAAGACGTTTGCGGCGGATCGATTCACGGCGGAGTGGGGTCAGAACTGGGGCATACCCCTTTACGATTGGGCGGCGTTGGGGGAGCGGGATTTCGACTGGTGGCGGCTTCGGGTGCAGAACACCTGCCGGGTGTTTCACATCTTCCGGGTCGATCACGTGCTGGGGTTTTTCCGGGTCTATGCGTTTCCATGGGTGCCGGAGCGCAACGGGGAATTTCTGGGCCTTGGGGAGGCGGAGGCGGCGGCGCTGGCGGGGGGGAGGCTGCCCGGATTCAGGCCACGCCCGGATGATACGCCGGGGCACAAGGAGGCGAACCGGCGGGAAGGGGTGGCGCTGCTGCGGGTGCTGGCCGATGCCGCGGGGGACTCGGTTGTCGTCGCGGAAGACCTGGGGGTGGTGCCGGAGTACGTGCCGGGCGCGCTGGCGGAGTTGGGGATGCCGGGTTTTTCGATCCCGATGTTCCTGCGGCATCCGGGCGGTGGGTATCACCATCCGGACAGCTATCCGCCGCTTTCGGTGGCGACGCCCGGGACGCACGATCATCCGCCGCTGGCGGCGGCATGGGCCGAGTGGTGGCGCGCGCTCAAGGCCGACCCCGAGGGCGAGGCCGGCCGCCGCGCGCGGCGCGAGATGGAGGCGCTGATGGAGTTTGCGGCCCTCGGGGGGCAGGAGATGCCGCGGGGATTCAACGCTGCGCTGCACGAGGGGATACTGCGGGCGACGATGTACAGCAGGTCCTGGCTGGCGTTGTTCATGCTGACTGACGTCTTCGGTCTGGACGGGCGCTTCAATGTACCCGGGGTCTCCGGTGGGGCGAACTGGACGTACCGGATGCCGTGCCGCGTCGAGGAGTTCGAGCAGATCGGGGCATTCGCGCAAAAAGGCGAGGTTTTCGCGAGGTTGATACGCGAGACGGGGCGGGGATGACCCGCGGACGAAAGGAGCGGAGCATGGCACTGGAGGTGATCGAGGCGGGGAACGCACCCAAGGCGGTGGGTCCCTATTCGCAGGGTATCGTGGCCGGGGATCTGATTTTCCTCTCTGGACAGATCCCGATCGATCCGGCGACGGGAAAGTTGGTCGAGGGCGATGTGGCGGCGCAGGCCCGTCGCGTGTTGGAGAATATCATCGCCGTCTTGGCCGCGGAGGGGCTCGGGCTGCGCGACGTGGCGAAGGCGACGGTCTTCCTGCCGGACATGGGGGATTTCGCCGCGATGAACGGGGTCTACGCCGAGTATTTTGGGGAGTGGAAGCCGGCGCGCAGCACGATCGGGGTGGCGGCGCTGCCGATGGGCGCGAGGGTCGAGATCGAGGTGGTGGCGCGGAGGCGATGAGGCGGACGAGGCTCACCGCCTGCGCGCGCGCCCGATGATGGTCATCAGGGCGGCAAGAGTGGTCAGGATGAAAACCCCCGGTTCGGGCACCGGGATCACATCGCTCCAGATCGCGTAATCAGGTCCGTCCTTGATGACATTGCCATTGTACAGGATATGGCTGGTGGACGTCGCCAGCGCCACCTCGAAGCCATCGTTAAATCCGATGCCGGTGTAGTTCGTGAACTGAAGCCGACTGACCGCGACGTCCAAGAAATAGTCATCGCTTGCCGCGCCCGTGTGAAAATGTGAGCCATCGATCCAGGTGGCGTTGGTCACGCGGTAATAGATGGATGGAAACCCGTTGGTGAGATCGGCGACCAGCGCGTGGGGTTCGGGGACAGAGACATCCCAACCATTTGTCGGGCCACCGCTGGTCGGCGTACCCAACTCGAGCCAGTTATCGCTCGAGCTGTCGAGCTGAAGGATGAAATCGACATCCGGATCGTTGTCGGTATTGAAGTAGACCCCCCAAACGTTCTGCCCGAATGAAGTTGGATTAGTGGCGTCGTCCGTCGGATCGCCCTCCAGGCGGACCCGGAACATGAGGTTGGTCTCGTCAAAGTAATAGAAACCCGCGGGGTACGGGCCGTTGCCGTGGTGGTCGATGCCCCCGACGATATCGGTGGGGTTCGGGTTCACATCGTCGAGACTGTCGGCATAGACCGCCGCGCCGTTGCTGACCGTGATGGGTCGCCATACGCCGGGTCCCGGATTCAGGCCGCTGTTGGTGGACCAGTTGTCCGGCCAAAGCACTTGGCCATGGACTTGAGCGCCGACCATCGCTAAGCAACCGAGCAGCGGAAGAGAGAGTATTTTCATGGTGTTGTCCTCGCGGCGGTTTCGGAGAGGTGTAATAAGATACGCTAAAGTGAGCATTAGAAAAGCACTTTGTTCCGCGACGGGCAAGAATTTCGGCGCGGGGGTGATTCGAATGATCCTGTGGGGAGCGACGGTTGGGGCGGTCGCGGGAGATGAGTCTGGGCGGGCAGGCGATCCGGTGGGGGTGCCGGCGATGTATTTTGGTGACGCGTCGCGGAAGGGGGTGCCATTTTCGAAGGATCCGTCGGTGGTGGGGTTTGGGGGGCGGCATCTGATGTATTTTTCGTTGCCGCCGTATTCGGGGGACCGGAGGCCTGAGGGCGGGCCGAAGGGCTGGGGGATTGGGATAGCGGAGAGCCGGGATCTGGTCCGGTGGGAGAAGGTGGCTGAGATGGGGCCGGAGCAGCCGTGCGAGGCCAATGGGCTATGCGCGCCGGGGGCGCGGGTGATCGGTGGGAAGGTGCACCTTTTTTACCAGACGTACGGGAATGGGCCAAAGGACGCAATCTGCCACGCGGTCTCGGCCGATGGGATCCGGTTTGAGCGGGATCGGTCGAACCCGGTATTTCGTCCGACGGGGTCGTGGAATTCTGGCCGCGCGATCGACGCGGAGGTTTTCGAGGTGGGGGCGAGGCTGATCCTGCTGTATGCGACGCGCGATCCGACGATGAGCACGCAGATGGTGGCGGCGGCATCGGCGCCGCTGGCGTCGGACTTTGGGCGGGGGGCGTGGCGTCAGGAGGGCGATGGGCCGGTGCTGGAGCCGGAGTTGGACTGGGAGAAGCCCGGGGGCAAGGCGTGCATCGAGGCGCCATCCGTGTGCCGGCGGGGCGACCGCTATTTCATGTTTTACGCCGGGGGCTATAACAACGGGCCGCAGCAGATCGGCGTGGCCGAGAGCGCCGACGGTCTGACATGGAGGCGACTATCGGAGCGCCCGCTGCTGCCCAACGGGGAGCCGGGCAGCTGGAACTCGTCGGAGTCGGGGCATCCCGCCATCTTCGATGATGGGGATGGGAGGAGCTGGTTATTTTTCCAGGGCAACGGCGACGGGGGGAAGACCTGGTTCCTGTCGCGGGTCGAGATCGTCTGGCGCGACGGGCGTCCGGCGCTGCGCTGACGTCAGGGTTTGACCTTCTCGAGCTTGGGTTTGATGACGTAGACGCAATACGGGGCGTTGGGGTTTTTGGCGAAATAGTCCTGGTGGTAGTCCTCGGCGGGGTAGAATGGGGCGAGGGGCTGGATTTCGGTGACGATGGGGTCGGCGAAGTCTTGGGCGGCGTCGGCCTTGGACTTTTCCGCGGCGGCGCGCTGGGCGTCGTCGTGGGTGAGGATGATGGAGCGGTATTGGGTGCCCTTGTCGGCGCCCTGCTGGTTGAGGGTGGTGGGGTCGTGGGCCTTCCAGAAGATTTTCAGCAACGCCTCGTAGGAGATCTTGGAGGGGTCGTACTCGATCTGGACGACCTCGGCGTGGCCGGTGTCGCCGGCGCAGACCTGTTTGTAATTGGGGTTCTGGGTGTGTCCGGCGGCGTAGCCAGAGACCGCGGATATGACGCCCGGGACGCGCTCGAAGACGGCCTCGACGCACCAGAAGCAGCCGCCGCCGAAGGTGGCCTTTTCGGTCTTGGGCTTATCGGTCATGGCTTTTTCCTCCGCGAGGGTTCGTGCGACTAGACAGGTGGCGGCGAGGGCCGTGGCAACGGCGAACATATGGATTCGCATGTTGGAAAATTGCTGCGGCGCGGTCATTCTTCAAGGACGAATCGGACGAGGACGGTCTCGCGGGAGGGGACGGGTCTTCCGCCGCGGGTGGCGGGGCGGAATCGCCATCGGTTGCGGACGGTCGCCGCGGCGGCTTGGTCGAGGTCGCCGCGGCCGGAGCTGCGTGAGATGGCAACGTCGGCGACGGTGCCATCGGGCTGGATGGAGGCGGCGACGAGGACTTCCCCTTCGGCGCCATCGCGGCGGGCGGTGGCGGGATAGGGGGGATTGGGGGCCTGGAAAGGTCGGGCGCGGATCGTGGCAACGGGGGCGGGGGGGCCGGGGGTTCGGGGGGCGGGGCGCGGCGCGGGTGCCTCCTGGACGGTGGGCGGGGGTTTTCTGGGCTCAGGCCGGGGCTCTGGAGGTGGTTCCGGTTGGGGCGCGAGCGGCGGCTCCTCGGGCAACGAGACGACGGGTTTCTGCGGAGGCGTCTCCTTCGGGGGTTTGGGCGGTGGCGGTGGGGGTGGTTCTGGGGGCGGTGGTGGCTCCGGTTCTGGGGTGGCTGGGGCGGGCGCTTCGAGGATGATCGGCGTGGGAGGGGGCGATTGAAGGCGGAGGGTGGGGATGATCGGCGCCGGGGGGGTGGGGATCGCGTCGGGCCAGGCCGCGGCGAGGAACCACAGGGCAAGGGCATGCGCGGCGATGGAGGCCGTCAGGCTAAGGGAGAGCTGGCCCGGGCGGTGGCGCATGAAACACAAATCGTAGCCTTAGCAACGCCGGGGCGCAATGCGTTGGGGGGGCGGGATGGGCGCTCGGCCAGCGCGGGTCCACGGCCTGGCGGCCGTGGCTACGTCTGCAATTTTCGAGTCAGTCAGATCCCGCGCCCCGCAGGCGGGGCACAGCCGGGGCGGAAAATTGTAGCGAAGCCGCTTCCTATCCCGCGGCGAAGGGCGAAGGCCCTTCGCTACTAGGGAGTTACGTCGTATTTTCGAGTGAGGGGTATCTGGTGGGACGCGGACGCCGGGGCCGGCGTCCCTCCCGTGCCCAATGCGGGCGCCATATCGGATTTTCAACAGGCTGCTAGCGGGCCGGTCCGATGGCGACGCGCTCGGAGGGGCGGTCTTGGCAGGCGGCGAGGAGGCGGATCCGGTCGCGGGCGCCGAGGGCGTCGAGGACGGCGCCGATGGTGGCCAGGGCGAGTTCTGGCGTGTTGCAGTCGGGGCTGAGGTGTCCGAGGAAGATGTGCGAGAGGTCGTCGTGGAGGACGCGGCGGACCAATTCGGCGGCGCCAGCGTTGGAGAGGTGGCCGTGGCGGGAGAGGATTCGCTGTTTGACGGGCCAGGGGCGGCGGGTGTCGTTTTGCAGGAGGTCGAGGTCGTGGTTGGCCTCGAGCAGGATCGCGTGGCAGCGGCGGACGCGCTCGATGGCCAATTCGGTGGGGTGGCCGATGTCGGTGAGGAAACCGACGCGGGCCTCGGCGTGTTCGATGACGAAGCCGACGGGGTCGTTGGCGTCATGGGGGACGGAAAAGGTTTCGACCGCGAGGTCGCCGATGGCGAGCCGGTCTCCGGTGTTGAAGAGGCGCCATCCGTCGAAGTGGGGCAGGTTGTGCCGGAGGCAGTCGGCGGTGAGGCGATTGCAGTAGAGGGGGAGGCGGAGGGAGCCGCACAGGACCTTGAGGCCGGCGGTGTGGTCGGAGTGTTCGTGGGTGAGGAGGATCCCGTGGATGTCGGCGATATCCAGGCCAACGGTCGCCAACCTCCGGGCGATCTGCCGTGCGCTGAAGCCGGCGTCGACCAGGAGGCGGGTGCCGGCCGATTCCACCAGCGCACAGTTACCGGAACTGCCGCTACCGAGTATGGTCAGTTGGAGCATCCGGGGGAAATCTAGCGCGCATCGCACACAAACCGAAGGAAAACCAAGGTGCGCTGGAGGCACGCTCTCCCGGCTGGCGAGCGATTCCGGAGGGCATGCAGCCTTGCATGCCGCGCGGGATGGGCAGGTCTCGGCGCGCAGGGATGCGCGCCCTCTGCGTTTGCCCAAATCCTCGCGTAAGGCGTACTCCTCGACCGATGTGCCCTCGACAAACCGTATAGGATCCGCGCACCTCACCCTGTCGCGTCTTGTAGGGCGCGGATTCCCATCCGCGCCACGCGCGGCCCTGCGGGTTGCCCGTGGCGCGAAAGGGATTTCGCGCCCTCCATCCCCAAGCGTTGCGCCCCTGGGTGCGGCCTTACGCGAGGATCGGGGGTTTGGCATAGCTCTTGCTATGACGCGGCGCCATGCCAGAATAACCACAGGGTGTCGCTCAAGTTCGCACAGACGCAGTCGATGCAGCAGGCGCAGGTGTTCACCGCGCAGATGCAGCAGGCCCTGGCGATGTTGCAGGCGCCGGTGATGGAGCTCCGTTCGCTGGTGCAGAAGGAGATGAGCGAGAATCCGGTGCTGGAGGAACCGGAGGAATCGGGGCCGCCGTCCGAGGCCGATGGGGGGGAGGCCGATCTGGACGCGAAGATCGAGGAGCTGCGACAGATCGACGAGGACACCCGGGCGTATTTCGCCCGCGAGAGGTCTGGGCCGCGGGCGACGGCGGAGGATGAGGAGAGGAGGCAGTTCTTTTTTGATTCGCTGGTGGGGGAGCGGACGCTGGCGGATCATCTGGAAGAGCAGTTGCGGCTCTCGGCCACGGATCCGGAAGTGCTCAAGGCGGGGCTGGAGATCATCGGGGACATCGACGACGATGGGTTTTTGCGGGCGACGGACGAAGAGATCGCGGCGGGGTGCGGGGTATCGGCCGAGGTGGTGGATCGGGCGCTGGCGCTGGTGCGGACATTTGATCCGGTGGGGGTCGGGGCGAGGGACCTGCGCGAGTGCCTGCTGATCCAGTTGGAGCGGCTGGGCAAGGGGGAGGATCTGGAGGCGGACATCGTGCGGGACCATCTGGACGATCTGGGGAACCGGCGGTTCGAGCAGATCGCGCGGGCGTGCGGCGAGAACCCGAGGCGTGTCCGGGCGGCGGCGGAGTTCGTCGCGACCCTCGACCCGAAGCCGGGCCGGGCGTTCCTGCCGGAGAGCCGCTCGGACATCGTGGTGCCCGAGGTCTTTATCTCGCGCGACGAGGGCGGCGGGTGGCGGGTGGCGACCAACGAGGATGCGCTGCCGAGGTTGCGGATCAGCAACGAGTACAAGGAGATGCTGGCATCGAGCGCCGGGCGCGACGAATTGAAGAAGTACCTGCGGGAGCGGATCCGCTCTGGGAAGCAGGTGATCCACGCGATCCGGCAAAGGCAGGAGACGATCCGGCGGATCGCGGAGGAGATCGTGCGTCGGCAATCGGAATTTCTGGAGGGTGGGGTATCGCAGCTGAAGCCGATGACGCTGGCGCTGGTGGCGGAGGCGATCGGGGTGCACGAGACCACCGTGAGCCGAGCGATCGCGAACAAGTACGCGCGCACGCCGTGGGGCGTGTTCGAGCTGAAGTTCTTTTTCACCCCGGGGTACCGGACCTCGGACGGGGAGACGCTTTCCAACAAGAGCGTGAAGGATGCGCTGCAGCAGATCATCGAGGGCGAGGACAAGGCGCGGCCGTTGTCCGACGAGCAGATCGTGAAGATCTTTCGGGGGCGGGGTCTGGACATCGCGCGCCGGACGATCGCGAAGTACCGGACGGAGCTGGGGATCTTGTCCTCGAGCATTCGGCGGAGGGATTGATGCGCGGGGATGGCGGCGGAGGGTTTTGCTTTCTTGGGGGGGGCCGGGTTGGGTAGAATGTGGGATACTGCGGAGATGACTATGAGTGCGAAGGGCCGCGTTTTGCGCATGGGGGAACTGGATGGCTGGAAGCCGGCGCGGGCCACGTACGGGGTGGTCGGTTGGCCGGTGGGGCATTCGCTGTTGCCGGCGATGCACACGGCGGCGCTGGAGGCGCTCGGGGTCGAGGCGGACTACGTGGCATTCGACGTCGCGCCGGAGGAACTGGGGGGGGCGCTGGAGCTGTTGGGCAGAGCGGGGGTGCGGGGGGGCAATCTGACGGTGCCGCACAAGGTGGCGGGGGCGACGGTCGTGGGTGAGCTTTCGGACGAGGCGCGGATGGCGGGGGCGGTGAGCACGGTGGTCTTCGGGGAGGGGGGGCGGGCGGTCGGGCACAACACCGACGCGCGGGGATTCTCCCGGGCGATCCGCGAAGAGTTTCGGATGCCGCTGTCGGAGATGAAGGTGCTGGTCCTGGGCGCGGGTGGGACCGGGCGGGCGATCGCATTTCAGGCGGCGCGGGAGCGCGCGGAGCGGATCGTGCTGGCGAACCGGACGGTGGCTCGGGCGGAGGCGCTGGCGCGGGACATCGCGCCGATGTATCTGGACGACAAGCTCGAGGGGCAGGCGGCGCGGCTGCGGGCACTGCCACTGGAGGGGGTAGCACTGGCGGGTGAGATGGAGGGCGTGGACCTCATCGTGAACGCGACGTCGCTCGGGATGCGTCCGGGCGATGCCTCGCCGCTGCCGGCGCACCTGCTGCGCCCGCACCATCTGGTCTACGACACGATCTATGGCCCGCCGCGGACGCCATTGCTAGAGGCGGCGTTGGAGGCCGGGGCGCGTGGGGCGGGCGGCCTGTCGATGCTGTTGCATCAGGGCGCGCTGTCGCTGGAGATCTGGCTCGGGCGCCCGGCCCCCGTCGACGTGATGCGGCGCGCGCTGCGGGGGGCGGTCGCTTGATCCGGGATGCCTGGGAAGTGCTGCTCTCGCGACACCCGCTGATGGTGGCGTACGCTTTTGTGCTGGGGGCGTGCATCGGATCGTTCGCCAACGCGTGCGCGTACCGGATCCCGCGGGAGATCGGGCTGGCGGACGAGCGGTCGTTTTGCCCGCTGTGCGGTGCGAGGATCCGTTGGTTTCACAACATCCCGGTCGTGAGCTGGCTGTGGCTCAGGGGGCGGTGCGCGAGCTGCGGCGGGCCGATCAGCGCGCTGTATCCCGCCGTGGAGCTGCTGGGGGGCGCGCTGTTCGCGGTGCTGTACGCGCGGCACGGGCTGCCGGCGGCGACGGCGTATTGGGTGATGACCGGCATGCTGCTGATCGGCATGCGGACGGACATCGAGTGGCAGATCATACCGGATCGGGTGACGCTCGGGGGCTTTGGGGCGGGGGTGGTATTTTCGGCGCTGCTGCCGGGGCTGCATGGCGCGGGCGACCCCTACGACGGGATCAAGGCGGCGGTGCTCGGGGCGGCGATCTGCGCGGTGTCCCTGTACGTCGTCTCGTGGTGCGGGACGCGGCTGTTGAAAAAGGAGGCGATGGGGTTGGGCGACATCAAGCTGATGCTATGCCTCGGGGCATTCCTCGGGTGGCAGGGGGGGGTATTCAGCGCGATGTCGGGCTCGGTGATCGGGGCGGTGCTCGGGGTGGGGTACCTGTGGCTCTCCGGGCACAAGTGGGGCAGTTTCATGGCAATCCCGTTCGGGCCGCCTCTGATGTTTGGCGCGTGGCTCTGGCTGCTCGGGGGCCGGGAGGCGTGGAACGCGTACCTGTCGGGGGGGGAAGGGATGGATTTCCTGCTGGCGCCGTGAGGGACCTGATCACTTGCCGAGCAGCTTCGGGCCCCACGACACATTCTTGAGCGGCCCGGTGCCGTGGTATTCGAAGAGCTTGCTGACGGGGAATAGCATGAGGCCGACGGGCCCCCGCATGTTGACGCGGGCGTCGGCGTCGAGGTTGTCGCGGACGATGCTATAGTCGCCGTTGCATATCATGGCGAAAGTCGTGCTTTTCAGCGCGAGGTCCTTCCATTTCACGACGCCGTCCTCGACGACGAAATCGCAGCCGGCGTTTTCCGCCTTGGCATAGCCGAGGTTTGGGATGAAGACGCTCATGAGGGCGGAGAGGCCACCGAAGACGGGGATCTTGAGGATGTTTCCGTCCCGGATGTCGGCCCTGCCGGAGCCATTGAGCGTGCCGAGCCGATCGACCGTGCCTCGGAGGGAGACCTTGCCGGAGAGGGAGCCGGAGACGTCCTCCACCTGAAAAAAGGTGCGCATGACGCGATCGAAGGCGACGGCGCGGACATCGAAGTCGAGATCGAAACGGGCGTCCCGGCCGGTGAAGTCAAAACCCCCGGACATGCCGAGGCCACCACCGAAGACGTCCGCATCCAGGGACGCCATTCGCATGCGCATGCCGTCGAAGCGGACCTTGGCGCGGACCGAGCGCGCCGGGACATCGACGCCGAGGAAGGGGTACAGGAGGTCGGAACCCCGGACGGAGAGGTCGAAGCGCGAGAGCGCGCCGCCACCGAGGTCGATGAGGCCATCGAGATCGAAGCGCGGGGGCGAGGCGAAGCGGTAGGGCTTGCAGTATTTCTCGAAGTTGCCGCCGAAGAGGTGGGCGGTCTCCTGGACGTGGAGGGCGCCACCGGCGTCCCGGATATCGAGCAGTCGGGTATCGAGGTCGTAGTCCATGGCGGCGCAGGTGCCCTCGCCCTCGGGCTTGGCGAGCACGATGTCGCGGAAGCCGAGTTTCCGGCCCTCCATCTCGACGTTGGCGGCGACGCGGCGGAGGGGCACGCCCTTGTAGTGGGCATTCTTGATGTCGATGCTGCCATCGAGGCGCAGGCCCCTGGGATCGCCGGAGGGCAGGGTGGCGCGGATGTCCATCGTGACGCCCTCGGAGAACTGGCAGGAGCTGAAGAAAGGCTGGGCGGCGGGGGGCAGCAGCGGGCCGACGATGGCGGGATCGAGGGTGCCGGTGACGGAACCCCGCGCCTCGCCCGAGGGCGCGTCGCGAAGAAAACGGACGACGACGGATTCGTCGCCGGTGATGAGGGTGGCCTCTGGCACAAAGATCTTTCCGCCCTCGAAGGCGGCGGGGATCTGGATGCGGTGTATCCTGCGGCCGGCGAACTCGAGGTTGCGCCAATCGGCGTCGAGGAGCGCGGTGGCCGAGGGGGTGCCATCCCAGGAGGCTCGCACCTCGCAGCGCGTCGATGGGGGCGCATCGAATCGGAGAGAGGATACGGTCTTCTGCGCCGACTCGGGCAGGAGGGGGAGCGCCCAGGATGGATCGCCGGAGACCTCGATGACGGCGGAGCCTTGTTTTTGCTGGAGGTCGGCGCGGCAGGCGAGCGTGATGGAGGCGCCGGGGTCGAGATGGATCTCGAGCCTGGGTATCCGGGCAACATCGGACTGGAAGGTCGCCGAGCCCCGGGCCTCGCGGACGGAGATGCCGCGGTAGGTCAGCGGGGGAAATAGGATCCTGACCTCGGCAAAGAACTGGTCGATATCGTCGGAGCCTTTGAATGTGGTGGTGAGTTTTGGGGGTGTGGCGGATCGGATCTCGGCGGAGATCTCCTCGGCGCGGCGCCAGGCGGGCGCGAGGCCGGCGAGGTCGAGGGGTTTGGGCGATGCGCCTGGGGCTCTGGTGCGCCGGAAGGCGTCCCATGGGATCCGGCCGGAGCCCTCGATGGAGACGTTGAGGATCCTGGCGGACATGGATTCGAGAATGAACTCGTCCACGCCGAGGGAGGCGGAGCAGCGGAGGTCGCGCAGGGTGGCGGCGGTTGAGTCATCGAGGCGGGTCTCGACCCGTCCGCCCTGGAGGTCGATGGAGTTGAGGAAGGGCTGGCGTCTCCACCAGGACCACCACGCGATGCCGCATCGGATCCGGGCGGCGCGAACGGTGGTGTCGGCATTGCTGAGGGAGCTTTTCCAGACGGCATCCCGGATGATCAAGCGGCCGGCGGTGTCGATGTAGAGCTTCCCGTAATCGATGTGGACGCCGCGGCGGTCGAGTTCGTCGCGCAGGCGCTTCTGCCAAGGGTCGGGGATGCCCCAGATGCGGAAGGCGAGGATCGTGGAGGCGGCGACGGCGAGGGCGGCGATGGCGGTGCCGATGAGGAGCCTGACAAAGGCGGAGGCCAGGGAGTGCAGGCGATCGTGGTTCAAGGGGTTTGGCGGATCGGATGGTTCAGCAGTTGGGCTTCGGCGGGGGTGAGTTCGAAGAAGAGGTTCGGGGCGCCTCCGCCCTCGGCCCAGGCAATCCAGCGTTCGCCATCCTGCCAGATGCGGAGGACGGCGGTGTCCCGGATGGAAAATGTGACCGCGGGGTCGTACAGGGTGCGTGGGGGGTCTGGGCCGAGCCAGGCGCGGGCCTGGAGGGAGGCGAGGATGTCGGCGGCGGCGGCGGCCGCCGCCGGCTCGATGGGGCCGGGTGGTTCCGCGGTCCACCCGCCGTCGGCGCGTGACACGAGGCACTGCGCCGTGCCGCGTCGCACGGAGAAGGCGGTTACGGGGCCATCGAGTTTCCAGACAGTGGGGGTGCGCCACGCCCATGGCTCGATCTGGAGGGGCGCGAAATCCTCTTTGGTGATCGCGAGGACAAAGGGCTCGGGATCGACGACGCAGTTGTGGGCGCCGTCTTTTGGCGGGCCGACGAGGAGGGTGGCATCGAGCCTGCGTCCGCCCGCCTCTGGTCTGCCCTCCGAGGGCCCGGATCCGGCGGCCGTCCAAAACTCGACGCGCGCGGAGGGTTCGTCCAGGCCGAGTTCCGCGGGATCGGTGACGGCGTCCGCGACGAATTGGGCGACCTGGATACCGCAGCAGTGGCGGACGAAACGGGCGACGGCGGCGCCGTCGGCCGGGGAAGTCTCCAGTTCGCCGGGTCGGACGATCTCCCAGGCGCCGCCGCGGCGGATCGCCTCCATCCGGGTTTCGGCGCGGGTGAGGACCACGCGTTCGACGGCGGCGGCATCGACGGGGATGAGTTGGCGATCCCGAAACTCCTCCGGCTTGATCTCCAGGCCGGCGAGGAGGTTTGTGGACACCGAGACGATCGAGGAGGCCTCCAGGCACCTGACGAAGATGGCCCCGGGCCGTTCGGGGTCTGGGGCGCCGAACTGGACTTCGGCATCCTCGCCATCGCGCACCTCGAGGTGCGCCGTGAGGCGCGGTTCCCGGAGGCCGAAGTCCTCGAGCCGGGCATCGTCGTCCGCGACGAAACGTTCGATCTGGGAACGGTCGAGCGCGGTGATGGTCGCGCGGACCCGCGCGGCGGAGGCGCGGGCGCTCAGGGGGCTTTTCATGAACCATCGGTCGCCGCGGCGCTCGATGCGGATTTTTGAGGCGGGGCCCAAGAGGCGGATCTCCTCGACCCTCTCGGGGTCGAAATCGATAAGATCGCGGCTCCTCCAATCGGAGGCTGGGCGGGATAGGATGTCGAGGATCGCGGCATCGATCGCGTAGACGCGGCGGACGTTCTTGCGGGTCTGGGCGTAGACGCCGGTTCCGGTTGGGGTGCGCGCGCCGAGGCGGAGTTCGATCTCCTCGCCATCCCATCGGGCGCGGAGCACGACGGTTGGGGGGACGAGCCCATAGACCTCGAGGCCCTTTTCGATGTCGGGCGCGTCGAACTGGCGGACGAACTCGAGGTCGGCGAGGCGCCGGACGAATGAGGCGACGGCCGGGTTATCGGCAGGCAGTTCGACGGGTTCCTCGAGTTTCCACTTGCCGCCCGACTTTTTCATGACGACGCGATCGGCGGGATTCTTGACGGACAGCCAGTCGATCTCGCCGGCGGGGATGTGGTATAGGCGTTCGGCGCGCTCGAGCACTTCGTCGGTGGATTGCCATTCCGTTTCGAAGAAGAGGATGAAGGCGGCGAGCAGGGCGCAGAGGACTGCGAGGACAATTGGGGTGGCACGATTCATCGGGATCCTAGGAGCGTCGCTGGAACCATGCGGCCGCGCCGACCAACAGCACGCTGGCTGGGATGACGAGCCCGACGAGGACGGCGAGGGTTGTGAGCTGGGCGACGGAGAGGGAGTAACCGTGGCGGCGCGGTTGCTTGGGGGCGATGCCGATGAGCCGCTCTTGCCTGACCATCCAATTGATCGCGTTGAGGGCGAGGTCGGCGGCCACGGGCGACCGCCGGAGGCCCTCGTTGGTGAAGATGCCGGAGCAGCCGGCGGCGACGAGGCGCGCGCCTGCGAGGTCGACATTCTCGTTGCCGACCCGACCGCTATCGACGGCGATGGCGAGGCAGAGGGGGCCGCGGTAGTCGCGGCCCTCGTCGAAGTTAGCGGCATCGGAGAGGCCATCGGTCTCGCCCCAGGCGGAGGCGGGGGAGAGTGCCAGTTCGGTCACTTGGGCGCCGGTGCCCGCGGAGGTGGGGGCGCGGGTGAAGGAACGGGTGTTGTGGAAGAGGAGGTTGACCCGCTGGAATCGGGCGACGATGGGGTGGGCGCCATAGGTCTCCGCCGGGATGGTCTGGACGAGGACGGGCGCGCCGGCGATGCGGGCTGGCCAGACGGCGACGTCGTCGCGGGCATTGACGCCCATCCGTTCGAGGAGGGGATCGAGGCCATGGGGGCGGCCCGGGTCCAGCATCACGAGGAGGTTGCCACCGCGGCCGAGATAGCCGTTGAGGAGTTCGAGCTCCTGGTGTTGGAAGGGCGAGCGCGGGCCAGCGATGACGAGGACATCGGCGTCCCCGGGGATCTGCTGGCCGATGAGGAGGTTGACCTTGGCCACGTCGGCGTTGTCGCCCCGGATCCGTTCCCCGAGCTCGGACATGTCGCGGTCCTCTTTGGAGGTGGGGTCGGCCTCGCCGTGGCCCTCGGTGAAATAGACCTTCTTGCGTCTGCCCGAGACGAGGGAGGCGATGGCGGAGGTGACGCGATCCTCGACGTAGAAGGCGCCCACGCGGTCGCCGAACGGGGGGCCGGTGTCGAGTTCGAAGAGATCGGAGGAGGGGATGACGCGATAGTCGTCGCCGGCGCGGATGGCGATCACGTCTTCCTCGGAGGCGATGCGAAATTCTGCGGCGAGGGCCTCGGCGCGGGCGCGCTCGACGAATCGCTCGATGACCTCGAGGCGGACGCGGCCGGAGCCCTCGTCGCGGTAGCGCTCGAGGAGGCCGCGGACCTCGGTGTAGCCGGTGGCGTCGGCGTTGAAGAGCAAGAAGATGCGGATGGGCGACTCGAGGGACCGGAGGAGGTTGCGGGTTTTTTCGGAGAGCGTGAAGGAGCCGGAGGCTGAGAGGTCGATGGTCAGGTGGTGGCGGAAGGACAGGTAGTTGATCATGCCGGCGAAGAGGCAGGCCAGCGCGAGAGAGACGGTGACGTTTCCGCCGATCGCGGCGCGGGAGGGGCGCTTTGCCGCCGGTCTTTTCTGTCCGGGCATGGGTCAGCTCCTCCAGCGGCGGCTTTCGATCACGCACTTGGTGGCGAAGAGCATGATCGCGGTGAGGGAGAGGTAAAACACGGGGACCTTGGTGGTGACGAGGCCGCGGGAGAATCTCTCCATGTGGTCGAAGACGGAGATGTAGTAGAGGAACTCGCGGAAGGGGCCCGGGATGTCGAGGAAGATGAAGAGGCCGGCGAAGAAGAAGAGGGCGGTCATGGAGAAGGAGAGGATGGCGGCGACGATCTGGTTTCGGGTGAGGGCGGAGGCGAGGAGCCCGAAGGAGGCGAAGAGGAGGCCCATGAAGAGGACCATGAGGTAGCTGCACCAGGTGGGTCCGGCGGCGAGCGGGACGTCGGCGAGCGAGACGAGGCGGAAGGTGGGGAGGGACAGGAGGGTGGGCAGCCAGATGGCGGCGTAAAGGGTGAGGACGGCGAAGTACTTCGCGAGGACGACCTCCCAGTCGCGGACCGGCGCGGTCATGAGGCCCTCGAAGGTGCCCTGGCTATATTCCTCCGAGAAGATGCGCATGGTGATGACGGGCATGACGACGACCTGGGCGAACCAGATGGGGAAGCCGTTGAAGAAGAATTCGGTGACGGTCCATTGGGTGGCCTCTTGGTTGAGGGCGTGGACCGAGACGTAGAAGGCCCAGCCGGCGACGGTGAGGAAGCAGAAGCCGACGACGTAGGCGATGGGCGAGACGAAGAGCGAGAGTATCTCGCGGCGGTACTGGATGGCGATGGTGCGAGGGCTCATGATCGGTCCTCGTGGGTGAGTTCGACGAAGACGTCCTCGAGGGTGGCGCGGTTGCGGGTGAGTTCGCGCAGCGGCCAGCCTTTGGCGGCGATGGCGGCGTGGATGGCCTCGCGGAGGTCCTCGCCGCGGCGGGAGAAGGCCTCTGCGGTGCACCATCCGGCCTCCTCGCGGACGGTGACCTCCTCGACGTGGGGGACGGCCCTGAGGGCGGCGGCGAGGTCTTTTGGCGAGGCGCGGACGATGGCGCGGACGGCGCCGCCGTTGTGGAGTTTGCGGGTGAGGTTCTCTGGGGTATCGGATGCCTCGATGCGGCCCTTGTTGATGATGAGGACGCGGGAGCAAGTGGCCTCGACCTCCGGGAGGATGTGGGTGGAGAGGAGGATGGTGTGGCGTTTTCCGAGGGAGCGGATGAGCTCGCGGAGCTGGCGGATCTGGTTGGGGTCGAGGCCGATGGTGGGCTCGTCGAGGATGAGGAGTTCGGGGTCGTGGACGATGGCATCGGCGAGGCCGACGCGCTGGCGGAAGCCCTTGGACAGGGTGCCGATGACCTTGTTGGAAACGTCCTCCAGGCCACAGAGCTGGCAGGCCTCGAGGACGCGCTGGCGGACGGCGTTGCCGCGGACTCCCTTGAGCTGGGCGCGGTAGGTGAGGTATTCGCGGACGCGGAGCTCGGGGTAGAGAGGGACGACCTCGGGCATGTAGCCGAGGCGTCGGCGGACCTGGAGGGACTGGGAGAAGACGTTATAGCCGGCGATGACGACGCGTCCGGAGGTGGGGGGCACGAATCCGGCGAGGATGCGCATGGTGGTCGTCTTGCCGGCGCCATTGGGGCCGAGGAAGCCGACGATCTCGCCTTTATCGACGCGGAAGGAGATGCCGCGCAGGGCCTGCACGCCGACGAAGCGCTTGGCCAGATCCTCGACCTCGATCATCACAACCCCCATAGGATCAACTGGTTCCAATTCTCATGTCAAGGCTGATTGGTTTGGGTGGTGCGGTGGTTGTCATCGTGCGACGAGGCGCTCGGCGTTGATATTGACGACGGCGGGGAGAGTTTTGGCGACGGCGCGGACGATGGGTTCGTCGGCGGGTTCGGGGTTGGCGGGATGGCCTTGTGCGGGAGGGGGCGGTGGGGGATTGGCGGAGGCCCCGCCGGAGAGCCAAGCGATCGCGCCGACGGTGCCGAGGAGGACTCCGGCGGCGACCGCGGATGCGGTGGTCCATTTGTTGTCTGACATGTGCTTGCTCTCGGCCGCGGTTGGCGTTACATGATGCCCTAGGGTTTTGGAACGGGAAACACAATTTACCCGCATTTTGCGGGATTCGCCTGGCGCCTGCCGTGGTTTTAACGAGGCGGCCCTGCAGCGGCTATGGTTCGAACACGCCCTGCCGAGGCGCCTCACCACGTCAGACGGGCAGAGGGTCGAGATCGTTCAAACGGGCTGGTGGAACCGGGAGGGGGGGCCGGATTTTCGGGATGCGGCGGTGCGCTTCGCGGAGCGGGTGCTGCGGCATGGGGACATCGAGTTGCATCTGGAAGCGGGGGACTGGGTGCGGCATGGGCATCATCGGGATCCGGCTTACAACGGCGTGGTGCTCCACGTGGCGCTGGCGGGTGCTGCGCCGGCGCGGCTGGAGTGTGGCGCGCTGATCCCGACCGTAGAACTGGGGTCGCAACTGGCGGAATCGGCGGGTGTCCTCCTGGCTCGATTGCCACCGAGGGGGTGGACGGGGCCTGAGCGGGTGGCGCATCCCGGGGCGTGCGCCGCGCGGCTGTCGGGGCTCGCGTCAGGGGCGGTGCGCGGGCTGCTGCGGGAGGCGGGGCGGCATCGGTTGTCGCTGAAAGCGGCGCGGCTGGCGCGGCAATGGCGGCGGGATGGGCCGATGCAGACGCTATGGGAAGCGGTGGCGGAGGGCCTGGGGTACCGCGAGAATCAGGTGGCCTTCCGGCTATTGGCGCGGAAGGCGCGGGCGCGGCCGGCGACGAAGATGTCGCCGGTCGGGAGGGAGGCGTGGCTATTTGGGCTGGCGGGGTTTCTGCCGAGGTTCGAGGTCGCGTCATGGCGCGGCGAGGGGCGGGATCACGCCATGGTCCTCTGGAGGGAATGGTGGACCATGGCGGGGTCGCCCGGGACCGCGCCGGTTCCGGACCATCTATGGCATCGTAGGCGCTGCCGCCCGGCGAATCATCCCCATCGCCGCGTGGGGGCGCTGGCGGCGGTGGGAGGCGCGCTGCGGCGGCTGTTGGCCGCGCTGAAGCGGGGGGATCTCGAAGGCTTTTCATTGGCGCTGGTCGGCCTGCGGCACGAGTATTTTGAGCGCCATGCGGCGCTGGGATCGGAGCCTGCGCCGGCGCGGCTGGCGCTGATCGGGGAGTCGCGGGTGCGGGATCTGGTGGTGAACGTGGCGGCGCCGTGGATCTTGGCGCAGCGCGGCGGCCCGGCGCCGGCGCTGGAGGCGCTGCCGGCATCACAGCCGAACCGGCTGTTGCGCATCGCCGCGGAGCGGTTGCTGGGCGGTGGCGCGGGCGCCTTTCGACCCTCGTGCGCGCTGGAGCAGCAGGGGCTCCTCCACATCTACCACGGTTTCTGCGCCACGGATGCCACCGACTGCGGGGCGTGCCCCATGCCGGACATCGTCGCGGGGTGGGCGGGAGGGGAGTCACGGCCCGTCGGCCGGGTCGATGGGCCGGCGGGAGGCGAGGGATTTCCTCGGGCCGAAGAGGGCGGTGCCGATCCGGACCAGGGTGCTGCCCTCCTCGATGGCGACGGGAAAGTCACCGCTCATGCCCATGGAAAGCTCGGGTAGCGCGAGGCCGGATCGGCGGGTGGCCTCATCGCGGAGTTCGCGCAATCGGGCGAAGAAGGGCCTGGCCTCCTCGGGATCCTCGGCGTAAGGGGCCATGGTCATCAGGCCGATGAGGCGAAGGCGGGGGGTGCCATTCACGGCGTCCAGCAGCGCGGGAAGCGCCTCCGGGCACGCGCCGAACTTGCTCCGCTCGCCCGAGACGTTGACCTCAATCATGACCTCGAGGCAGCGCCCGCATCTCTCGGCCTCCCGGCCGAGGGCATCCGCGATGCCCGGGGTGTCGATGGTCTGGATGCAGGAGAAGAGGGCCGCGGCGTGCCGCGCCTTGTTGCTCTGCAGGTGACCGATGAAGTGCCACTCGGCGGCCGAGGGGCACAGCGGGATCTTCGCGCGGGCCTCCTGGACTTTGTTCTCGCCGAAGAGATCCAAACCTTCGCGCACGGCCTCGGCGACCTCTTCCGGCAGGCGGGTCTTGGTCACCCCCATCAGGCGCACCGAGGAGGGATCCCGTCCGGCGCGCCCGGCGGCGGCGGCGATCTGTTCCAATACCCCGGAGAGGCGTCCCGCGAATTCCCGCATAACCCGACGTTTTTGCTGTTGACTGCGCGATTAGGCTACCTTATGTAAAAAGGGATGCAAGTTGAAAGCTTCAAGGTATTTAGGGATCTGGTCGAGACGCAGAGCTTCAGCAAGGCGGCGCAGCTAAACTACGTGACGCAGTCGGCGGTGTCACAGCAGGTGCGCGCGATGGAGGAGAGGTTTGGGATTCCGCTCATCGAGCGGACGAGCAAGAAGTTCGGGCTGACGCGCGAGGGGCAGATGCTGTACCAGACGAGCCGGCACGTTATCCAGCTCTACGAGGGGTTGCAGCACCAGTTTCAGGAGCTGCGCGGGGTGATCTCGGGGACGATCCGGGTGGCGACGGTGTACAGCATCGGGCTGCACGAGTTGCCGCCGTACCTCAAGGCGTTCCTGAAGGAGTACCCGCAGGTCAACGTGCACGTGGAATACCGGCGGTCGAACCAGGTGTACGAGGACATCTTGCAGGGGACGGTGGACATCGGGCTGGTGGCGTTTCCCGCGCAGCGCAAGAACATCAAGGTGGAGGCCTTTCGCAAGGACAAGCTGGTGCTGATCTGCTCGCCGGAGAACGCGCTGGCAAAGGGCGGGAGCGCCCGGCTGGCGGAGGTGGCGAAGGCGAAATTCGTCGGTTTCGAGTCGGACATCCCGACGCGGAGGGCGGTGGACCGGATGTTCCGCGAGAGGGGGCTAGAGGTGAAGCCGGTGATGGAGTTCGACAACGTCGAGACGGTGAAGCGCGCCGTCGAGATCGACGCGGGCGTGTCGATCGTGCCGCGGGCCACGGTGGAGCAGGAGGTCCGCAACGGGACGCTCAAGGCCCTCGAGATCTCGGGCGGGGACTTCCATCGGCCGCTGGGCATCCTCTACCGAAACGGGCGCATCCTCTCCCCGGCGCTAAAGAAATTTCTCGAGACCCTTCGGAAGAAGCCGGAGGGGAAGGAGAGCTAACCCCGCCTCACGCTGCCCGGGCCGAACCGGGCGTTGATGGCGTCGGCGGCCCTGGCGAGGCTGGCGCGGCGGCGGGCGGTTTCGTCAAAGAGGTCTGGCTGGAGGCCCTCGGGTTCGAGGGAGGCGACGCCGGTGCCGACGAGTCGGACGGCCTTGCCGGTGCCGCGCTGGCGTTCCAGGAGGGTCCAGGCGACGCGAAAGATCTCGGTTTCGTCCTGGGTGGCGTGGCCGAGTTTTTTCTGGCGGGTGAGGGTGGTGAAATCGGCGAAGCGGAGCTTGATGTGGACGGTGCGTCCGGCGAGGCGTTTTTCGCGCAGGGCGGTGGCGACCTCGGCGGCCTGGGCGAGTACGGTCTGGCGGATGAGGGCGGTGCTGCGGGTATCGCGGTCGAAAGTTTCCTCGCTGCTGATGGAGTTTCTTTCGTGCGCGGTCTCGACGGGGCGGTCGTCGTCGCCGAAGGCGAGGGCGCGCAGGTCCTCGGCGTAGGCGCCCAGGAGGCGGCGGAGGTCGCCGGGGAAGTCCTGGATATCGGCGATGGTGCGGATGCCGATCTCTTGGAGGGCGGCCTCGGTTTTTGGGCCGACGCCCCAGATGCGGGAGACGGGGAGGGGGCGGAGGAAGGCGATTTTCTCCTCCTCGGGGATGACGGTCAGGCCATCGGGCTTGTGGAGGTCGCTGGCGAGTTTGGCGAGGAACTTATTGGGGGCGACGCCGATGCTGGCGGTGAGGTGGAGGCGCTCGCGGATGCGGGCCTTGAGGTCGCGCGCGAGGGAGGCTGCCGCGCGGATGTCGGGGGCCGCGGCGGAGATATCGACGAAGGCCTCGTCGATCGACAGCGGTTCGACGAGCGGGGAGACGTCGCGGAGGATCGCCATGATCTGGTCGGAGGCGGCGCTGTATCGGGCGAAGTCGGGTGGGACGAAGATGCCGTTCGGGCAGAGTCTCCCGGCGGTCCGGGAGGGCATGGCGGAGCGCACGCCGAATTTCCGCGCCTCGTAGCTCGCGGCGCAGACGACGCCGCGGCGCTCCGGGGGGGCGCCGACGATGACGGGTTTGCCGCGCCACTCGGGGTGGTCGCGCTGTTCGACCGAGGCGAAGAACGCGTCCATATCGACGTGCAGGATGCGTCTCTGTGTGGCGCGGGAGCGCATGGTGGCCGTCGGGTAGACTACCGCGCATGGTTCGCAAACCGAGGGAAAAGCGTTGGGTTAAAGGGCCGTATCGAACCCTTCGATAGGTTCCCGCTCGCTCACGCTCGCGGCTACACCGAAAAGATCGCTCGTGAGGCGCGGCGGCGGCGTAGTGGGGAGCGTGAGCGAGCCGTGCGACGGCCCTGTTACAGCGCGTCCTGGGCCGCATTTTCCCCCTTAACAAAATCGGGGAAGTGGGCATGATTTTTCGACTCGCAAGGATTCGCGAACCACAACCCCTAGGAGAAAAGGCATATGAAACCAGATCTATCCCGACGTGATTTCCTGAAGAGCACCGCCGCGGCGAGCGCCGTGGTCGGCGCATCGTCTTTCGGCATCCTATCCGCGGCGCCCGCGGGCAAGGCGCTCAAGGTGGCCGTGATCGGCTGCGGCGGGCGCGGCACCGGCGCGCTGCAGAACTGCATCGAGGCGGGGCAGGCCATCGGCGTCGAGATCAAGCCCGTCGGTTTGGCGGACGCGTTTCAGGACCGGGTGGATTCGGCGGTGGCGAAGTTCGGCATCGACCCGAAGAAGTGCTTCGTCGGGTGGGATGGGTACAAGAAGCTGCTGGAGTCGACGGAGGCCGAGCTGATCCTGACGGCGGCGCCTCCCGGGTTCCGGCCGGTACACGTCGAGGCGATCATCAATGCCGGCAAGCATCTGTTCGTCGAGAAGCCGGTGGGCGTGGATGCCCCGGGCTGCCGCAGGATCATGGCGGCGGGCGAGAAGGCCAAGGAGAAGGGGCTCTCGATCGTGGCGGGGACGCAGCGGCGGCACCAGAACGTGTACCTCGAGAACGCGGCGAAGGTGGAGAAAGGGGCGATCGGCAAGATCCTCGGGGGCGTTGTCCAGTGGAACGGGCAGATCCCGTGGATCTACAAGCGCAAGGAGGGCGAGAGCGACGCCGACTACATGGCGCGCAACTGGCTCAACTTCACGGAGCTCTCCGGCGACCACATCGTCGAGCAGCACCTTCACAACCTCGACGTGGCCCTTTGGTTCCTGGGCCGGCATCCGGAGTCGGCGCTCGGTTTCGGCGGCCGCCACCGCCGCATCACGGGCAACCAGTACGACTTCTTCAGCATCGATTACGACTTCGGCGACGGCGTCCACATCCACAGCCAGTGCCGCCAGATCGCGGGGTGCGCGAACGCGGTGACGGAGTTCTTCCGCGGCACGGAGGGCGAGGTCATCCCGGGAGGCAAGCTGACGGGCAAGGACGTTTCGGTGCCCGAGTTCAAGGGCCACGACAACCCCTACGTCCAGGAGCACATCGACCTGATCAACAGCATCTTCGACAAGAAGCCGATCAACGAGGCCAAGGGCGTCGCGGAGTCGACGCTGACGGCGATCCTGGGACGGATCTCGGCCTACACCGGGCAGAAGGTTCGTTGGGTGGACCTGATGGAGCCGGCGGCCAAATCGCCGTACTATGACATGGTGCTTTCGCCGAGCCCGGAGGACTTCGAGAAGGGCAGCGTGAAGGCCCCGGCCGACGATGTCATCGCGATCCCGGGCAAGGAGGGCGACATCAAGGACAAGGGACAGCCGGCGCCCCCGAAGAAGGGCAAGGGAAAGAAGTAGGACGCCTAGAGGAATGTGACGGGCTTTATCCGTCAGCCCCCTCCACGTTGGTCGGGGTTGGGCGCATGGCCTGAGACTTCCGCCCGCTGGCGTCTCGCAGAGACGCCCTACAGATTTTGTAGGCCGCCTGTGCCAGGCGGCAGCGGGAATGGAGTGTCCCAACGAGTGATGCGGCGTGTCCGCGCGCCACTGGCGACGCTGGGCTCAAGGGTGACGTTTCCGCTTGGAGGGGTGTGGTGCAACCGTTAGGCTGCGGAGCGGTTTAATTACTTTTGGATGCAGACGGAGCAACAGGAGCCCGAGCCGGAGGACGCGCTGCTTGGGACGCGTCTGGGGGGCTACGAGATCGAGTGCCTCATCGGGCGCGGTGCCATGGGGAACGTGTATCGGGCGCGGCAGGTTTCGCTGGATCGCCCGGTGGCGATCAAGCTGCTGATACCGTATCTGGCGTCGCAGCCGGAGCTGCTGGCGCGGTTCTTCCGGGAGGCGAAGGCGGCGGCGTCGATCAACCACCCGAATCTGGTGCAGGTGTACGATTTTGGCGAGGTGGACGGGTCGTACTTTTACGTGATGGAGCTCATCGAGGGGTTGAGCCTCGGGGAGTATCTCCGGCGCGGGGAGACATTTGTGGAGTCGGAGTGCGTGGGCATCGCCCGCCAGGCGACGACGGCATTGCAGGCGGCGCACCAGCTGGGGATCGTCCATCGCGATGTGAAGCCCGACAACCTGATGCTCAGCAAGAGCGGGCAGATCAAGCTGAGCGACCTGGGGCTGGCGCGGGTGATGGACATCGAGACCGACAAATCTCTGACGATGACGGGGATGAGCATCGGGACGCCGTTTTACATATCGCCGGAGCAGGTGCGCGGGGAACGCGGGATGGACCACCGGACGGATTTCTATGGGCTGGGTGCCACGCTGTTCCACCTGGGGACGGGACGGGTGCCGTTCGAGGGAGAGACCAGCGCGGTGGTCATGGCCCGGCACCTGCACGATCCGATCCCGTGGGCGCGGGACATCAACCCGTCGCTCAGCGATGGCTTCTCGGGGTTCTTGCATCGGATGATGGCGAAGTCGCCGGACGATAGGCCGGCGACGCATGAGGAGATCCAGGCGGAACTGGACCAGTGCGAGTCGGGGGAGGGGGTGCGGATGGCGCGTCCGGGGAGCGGAATTCCCCGGAGGGCCGGGGAGGCCATCCGGGTGACGGGGACTGGGCGCGGATGGTTCTGGCGGTTGGTGGGGTTTGGCGTCGTCGCGGCGGCCCTGCTGGTCTTGGCCGTCGCGGGGCTATTTGTGGCTCGGAAGTTTTGGGGGGCGCCGTCGCGGTCCTCCTGGACGGCGGTGGCGCGGACGGCGCGGGTCAGCGCGGCGCCGGTGGGCGTGCATCCGGTGACGCTGGACGAAGGGCCGCTGATCAAGGCGTTTTTTGATCAGCTGCACAAGGCGGCGACCGAGGATGGACTCGAGGGGAGGATCCCGTTTGATCCGCGGAGCCTGCAACACCAGTGGCTTGGGGGAGGTTCGGACGAAGAGCCGGCGCTGGGGGAGAAGAACGGGCTCTGGCTACACTGGGATCTTCTGGAGTTGCGGAAGGCATTCGACAAGTTGCCGGAGGCCGCGGGTTCGTCGTGGTTCAAGCTGGCCCTGCCGCAGGTGCTTCTCCAGCGGGCGCATCTGGTCCTGGTGCTGCGAGCGGTCACCGCGCCGGGGCAATTGGAGGTGTTTTTCAGCCGCGGGGAACCGAGGCTGGATCTCCCCAACGAGGATTCCGTGGTCATCGTGAAGGTGGAACCGGGACGGGCGCAAGTGGTGACGCTGAACATCACGGAGAAGATCAAGAGCATCCTGCTGGACCAGACGGAGGGGAGTTGGCTGGTGCGTTTCACCCCGAGGGAGGGTCACAGGGGGAGCGCGGTGCTCGCGGAGGTCGTCGGGCCACTGCTGCTGGGCCCGAGGATCGAGTTCTTCCTGCTGAACCCTCAGAATCGGGAACGGAGCGGGTGGTGGCTTTTCCGGCGGGGGTCGGGGGGCACCCGTCCCGAGCTGCCGCCACGTCAGGTGGCGCCGGGGGCATCGCCGACGAAGCCTTCGAAGGGCGAGAAGGCGCCGGGGGCGCGGAAGGAGGGGGTCGGGGGTACCGGGGTCGATCGGCCGATTCAGCCGCCGCCGAACAAGCGGTAGCCGAGGAAGCCGAGGCCGCCGAGGGCCAGGAGCAGTGACAGCAGGACGAGGGCTCCCGCGCCGCTGGCCTTGGCCTGATGGCGTCGCCCATAGGGCGAGGCGTTCTTAAAATCTGCCGGGCGGGTGCTGCTGGCCGCGTTGCCGACATCCAGGCCGTCGCTGATCTCCGGCAGGGGCTGCGCGGTGCCGACGGCCTCCGACTCGTAGCTGAGCTGGATGTTGCCCACCTGCAAGAGATCGCCACGGGTGAGTTTATGCTGGCTGATCTTGGCCCCATTGACTCGGGTGCCGTTGGTGGAATTCATGTCCTGGACGAGGAAATCCTCCCCGTCGAGGGTGAGCATCGCATGGTGGCCGGAGACGCTGCCGTGGTCGATGTGGATGTCGTTATCGGGGAGGCGGCCCAGGGACATCTGGGGCTTGAGGAGTTCGAACACGCGCCCCTCGAATTCGGGGGATTGCACCATGAGGCGAGGCATGGGGTTAATTAGACCGATCTGGCGGTCCCTTCAACATTTTTCCCGGCCCTCAGCGCGAGGCCCCGATGGATTCGGCGAACTGGCGGAAGAAATAGGTGGCGTCATGGGGTCCGGGGGAGGCCTCGGGGTGATACTGGACGGAGAAGGCGGTGCCGTCGCGGAGCCGGAGGCCCTCGCAGGTCCCGTCGTTGAGATTGATGTGGGTCAGGGCCACGTCGGCTCGCCCGAGGCTGTCGGGGTCGGTGGCGAACCCGTGATTCTGGGAGGTGATGGCGACCGCGCCGGTGTCGAGATCCTTGACCGGCTGGTTTCCCCCGCGGTGTCCGAACTTGAGTTTGAAGGTGCGGCCGCCGAGGGCGTAGGAGAGGATCTGGTGGCCGAGGCAGATGCCGAAGAGGGGTTTCTTGCCGAGGATGTCCCGGACGATCTGGTGGGCGTAGGTGAGGACCTCGGGATCGCCCGGTCCATTCGAGAGGAAGACCCCGTCCGGGTCGCCCGCGAGGGCCTCGGCGGCCGGGGTGGTCGCCGGCACGACCCGGGTGCGGAAACCGTGCTGGCGGAGGCGGCGCAGGATGTTGTGCTTGATGCCAAAATCGTAGGCGACGATCCGATATCTGGGTGGTGGCAGGGGGCGCCGATAGCCGGCCTTGCGGTCGAGGCTCCATTCGGCGCTGAGGGAGTCCTCTGGGTCCCAGTCGTAAGGCTGGTGGGTGGTGACCTCCTTAACGAGGTCGACGCCCACGTACTGGACCTGACGGGCCAGATCGACGGCGGCGGCATCGGAGAGCGTTTCGGTGGTCAGGATGCCGCGGAGGGCGCCGTGGACCCGGAGGCGCCGGGTGAGCGCCCGCGTATCGATGCCCTGGATCGCGGGGATCCCGCTGCGTTTGAGGTACTCGTCCAACGTCATCTGGGAGCGCCAGTTCGAGGCGACCGGGGACAACTCCCTCACGATGAAGCCGGCGACCTGGGGCCTGGAGGATTCGACATCGAGATCGTTGATGCCGTAGTTCCCGATCTGCGGGTAGGTCATCGCGACGATCTGGCGACGGTAGGAAGGGTCGGTTAGGATCTCCTGATACCCGGTCATCGAGGTGTTGAAGCAAACCTCGCCGCTGCCGCGGGTCTCGGCCCCAAAGGCCTTGCCTCGCAGCACGAATCCGTCCTCCAGGGCCAGGATCGCCTCTTTCATTCTCGGCTGAACCGCCGGGACAGTCGCGCATATTGGGCCTGGCCTCAACAAGAAATTGTGGGGTGGAGCCCGCCCTGAGGCCGGGCTGCGCCGGAGGTGAAAATGTAGCCCATCCGGTCACGGATGGGCCGCGTGTTAGGGGTCCGCGGCCTCACCGCCGTGGCTACGTCTGAAATTGGCTAGCTAGGTCCCGTGCCCCGCACGCGGGGCACCACCGGGGCGGAAGATTTTTAGCGAAGCCGATCGCCAGAGGCGCCTATCCCCCGCCGAAGGGCGAAGGCCCTTCGCTACCGCCGGCGTTCTCACCCGTAGCGAAGCCCCTTCGGGCTTCGGCGCCCGACCGGGCCCCCGCCGAAGGGCGAAGGCCCTTCGCTACTAGCGAGTTACGTCGTATTTTCGAGTCAACGTTTGCGGGCGGAGCGCATGCCGGCGAAGACGATGCCGAGGGAGGCGAGGGAACTGAGTGGCATGACGATGGCGGCCACGAGGGGATTCATGTGGCCGGCGAGGCTGATGGCGACGACGACGAGGTTGTAGGCGATGGCAAAGCCGATGACGGCGCTGGCGACGGCGTCGCGGGCGCGCGCCATCTGGATAAGGTGGCGGACGCCGCTGACGCCACGGCCCAGGTAGTAGAAATCGGCCTTCTGTTCGAGGAGGCCGCGATCGATGGCGGGGGTGCCGCAGCAGCGGCTGGCGTCGAAGGCGAGGCTGTCGTTGGCGCCATCGCCGAGCATGAGAGTATCCTCCGCGCCGCTGTCGCGGATCCAAGAGGCTTTGTCGGCCGGGCTCATGCCGCCGCGCCAGTCGGTTTCCGGGATGCCGAGGCGGGCACAGACCAGGCGGAGTCGCTTCGTGTGGTCGCCGCTGAGGACGACGAGGCGATAGCCGAGGCGGCGGAGGGCGGCGATTTCCTCTATGGCGTCGTCGCGGATGGACTCGCGGAAGTGGAATGAGGCGAGTATCTCGCCGTCGCGGGTGAGGTCGCAGTCGGTGGCGGAATCGGTGGTGGCAGTCGACTCGGGTCCGGCCCAATCGGGTCGGCCGAGTCTCCAGACCGAGGGACCATCCCGGAGGGTCAAGCCTTTGCCTGGGGTCTCTTCGATCTGTGCGGCGGGGGCGGATCGGGGCTGGTGGCCTGGGGCGAGAAGCTCGCGTCGGAGGCAATCGCAGATGGGGTGCCAGCTTTCGGAAACCATCTGGAGGAGGATGGCCTTGGCTTTGGGATCGAGTCTCTGGAGCGGGGTGGGATCGGCGAGGCGGAGGGTTTCCTCGGTGAGGGTGCCGGTCTTGTCGAAGGCGATTTTGCGGATGGCTCGGAGGCGCGCCCAGATGCCGGGGTCGCGGATGAAGACGCCGAGCCGGCGCAGGGCCGAGGCGGCGAGTTCGTCGAGCAGGGGCAGGGCGACGCCCGAGGCGCACGGGCAGGATACGACGAGGACGGAGATGAACACTTGGAGGCCAGTGAGGGCACTGCCCGCGAGGCCCCACCAGGCGGCAAGGCCGACCGAAGCCACCAGGAGCACGGTCGCGGTGTAGGCGCGGATGAATCTTTCCAGCGGCACGTAGCGCGCGGGCTCCCTGGGGCCGGTGCCGAGCAGGGAGGCGAGGACGGAGTTCGCCCAGCCCTCCAGCGCCCGCAGGCGGATGGGTACCCGCCCAACATTTACAGCGCCGGAGGGCACGAGCTGCCCCACATTCACGTCGCGGACGTCGGACTCCCCGCTGATCCAGTCCATGGCCAAGGACGCCGCGTCAGACGCCAGGCGAGAACGCACGGGGGCCGGTTCCCCCGGGGGCAGATCGTACTCGTGGCCCGGGGCCAGTTCCGCGGCGGTCAGGGTCGTGCCATCCGCCAGTCTCAGCGTCGTCGGCCCGGGCTCAGAACTCAGCAGGAGGCGGCGATTTCTCTCGACGGCTCCCTCCTGCAGCCAGCGGCCGAGGAGCATCAAGAACACGAAGACCGAGACGAAATCGAAATACAAGAGCCGTTCGGCGCCGAGGGTCCACGCGACCCAGGAGCCCGCGAAGGCCGCCACCAGTCCGAGAGAGATTGGCAGATCGATGTGCAGCACGCCCCGCCGCAGGCCATTCCAACTCCTCCCGATGAAATAGCTCCCGCCCACCGCGAAGCTCAGGCAGCCAAACCCGGCGGCCAGCCAGCCGAACAGTGGGGCAAATTCGAAATCCGAAGCCATCCCCAGATAACGTGGCAGGGTGAAGAGCATGGTGTTCAGGGCGAAAGCGCCGCAAAGGCCCAGCCGTAAGCCGAGTCCGCCCGCCCCGCGCATCGCGCCGCCCGCCCGCACCGGGCCCAGCAGGTAGCCGAAGGATTGCAGCTCTGCCGCGAGGGCCTCGGCGTCAAATGCCCCCGGCGACCAGCGCATCCTGAGGCGGCCCAGGGCCGGATGCACCCGCGCCTCCAGCAGGCCCGGCGCCCGCCCCGCCACCCGCTCGACGAGCCAGACGCAACCGATGCACGAGATCCCCTGCAGTTCGACCTCCCCAGAGGCGGCACCGTCTCCTGCGGCGGACTCGGCCTGTTGGACCATGGATTGGAGCCACGACCAGTCGCGGCGGCGAAACACCAGCGGCTTCACCGGGGTGGCGCGCCCGCGCCCGCGGAGTTCGTAGAATTTATCGAGCCCGCTGTCGCGGATGAGGTGGTGGACGAATTCGCAGCCGGAGCAGCAGAACTGGTCGTCGTCCCGGGTTTGTCGGAATGGGGTGCCGCAATGGAGGCAGGAAACGTCGGCGCCTCTCTTTGGGGCGGGGGCCTTGGGGCCGGATGCCTGGGCGGTGGCCACAGGAGAATCAATGGCACATGGGGCAAGAACCGCCGGCGCGGCCGACGGCCATGTCCGCGGCGGCCCGCATGACGAGGAGGGTTGCGGCGACGAGCGCGAAGCCTTGGCGGATCCACGCCATGACGCGGGGGGAGAACCGTCCCTGCAGGCGAAGGACCTGGGACTGGAAGAGGCCGAAAACGGGGACGGTCCCGAGCGCGAATGCGGCCATCAGCGTCGCCCCGCCGAGGAAGGACCCCGCGAACAGCGCGACGCCGAACACCATGTAGAGCGGGCCGCACGGCAAGAAGGGTGTCGCCAGGCCGATGGCGCCGGCCATCCCCGCGCCGCCGCCGGAGGCCAGACGAAGGCGGGCGAAGATCGCCGAGAACGCCTTCGGGACCGGGATCCGCTTTTCGAGTCCGAGACCGATGAGGAGGAAGACCGCCGCGAACGCCCAGGGGAGGACTTTTGTGACGGAGCCGCTGAAGAGGCCCGCGATGGATTGGCCGATGACGCCCAGGAGGCCACCGATCAAGGCGTAGGCCAGGAGGCGGGCCGAGTGGTATGAGGCGAGCGAGGCCGCGATCGTGCCGTTCCCTCCCTTCCCAAAGGCGGCGCATGTCAATGGCCCGCACATGCCACAGCAGTGGATGCCGGTGAGAAGACCGGCAACGAATGCCGTCGCGGGGGTGGTCACCGTTCCGATGTCCATCGGAGAATGCTAGAGGGATGAGCGCACTGCGTAAAGGGATGAGTCGGGGCTGGATTTGTAGCCCATCCGGTCACGGGTGGGCACGTCGCTTCTGGCTCCCAAGCTCCCGCTTGGAAACTCGCGCGTCGGGCCCTGTGGAAAAGTCTGGCGACGAGCGGACACCGGGCCGTTCGGGACAATCCAAAGCGGCGCTCCAACGCCGCACTCCAAAAAAATCATCGGTCGTGCTTCGGTCAGAGCGACCTCACGTATTCGATGAGGTCATCCAATTCTTGGGGGGTGAGGTTTTTGGTCTGGCCGCGCTTGTGCATGAAGTTGAAGTCGGTGATGGTCTCGCGGATGGAGGTGGCGTCGCCGGCGTGGAGGTAGGGGGCGGTGCGCCATGTTTCGATGAGGGAGGGGATGCGGTATGGGACGCCGGAGCCGAGGCCGGGATCGGCGTCTCGCGCGGTGGTGAACAGGGGGTGAGGGTGGCAGGTGACGCATCCGGCCTTGCCCTCGAAGAGGGCTTTTCCCCTGCGCGCGGATTCGGTGAGGGAGCCGCGGGGCACTGTGGGGCGGTGGCATTTTGCGCAGGAGGGGTCCTCGGTCTGCGGGGCCTCGGGCCGGTCGGCGTCCAGGAAGGGGCTTGGCACCTCGGGCATCTCTCGCAGGTAGGCTAGGATGGCGGCCTCCGCGCCGGGAGGTAGCCCCTGGGAACCGAGGATATGGTGGAATCCCGAGCGGACGGCGGTGGCGGCATCCTCGCGCACGCCGCGCCACATGACGGGCGATGCCAGTGCGGACATCAGGAGGCTCTTGGTGTTCTTCGTGTTGCCGGCGCCGTCGTTCATCAGGTCCCAGTACAGGGTATCGCTGCGGCCATCGGGATGGCAGGAGGCGCAGCTCTGCCACCCCCCGACGCCCAGGGTTGCGTCGTTGAAGTACGCCTCGCCCAATCTCGCGGGAGAGGGGATGGCCGTTTCGCCGACGCGGAGCAACCGTGGGCGGAGGGTGTCCGGCGCGAGATCCAGGACGGCGAGTTCGCCAGAGAAATATCCTGCCGCCAGAGCGATATCCCCGGCGACGGCGAGGTCCCGGGGGCCATTGACGCCGAGCGCGAGGCGCCGGCGAATGCCGTCGAGGAGGCGGAGGTCGGGCCTGTCTTCGGGGAAAGGTCGCGGTCGCGAGGCGAGCCGGCGCCGCAGCGCCGGGAAATCGATCGCGCTCAACTCGTGCGTGCCCGCGTGGGTGACGAGGAGGAGTTGGCCGCCGCGGGCGAATGCGATGGACCAGGGGTTGGCCGCGCCCCGGCCGGGATCGTCCACGGGCACGGCGTGGGTCCACTCCAGTGTCTCGGTGTCCACGAGAGAGATCACGTTCATGTTGACGGCGCCGCCTTCCGGCGAGAGCGGCGGGGGCATGTAGTTGCTCAGGACATGCGGGATGAGGGCCGATTTACGGTCGGGGGAAATCGCGATGTCCCGTAGCGAGTGGCTGCCGTTGGGGAGGCGGATGTGTTCGGCGACCGAGGCGGTGGCGGTGTCGATGACGGAGACCACTGCGGCGATGTCGGGATTCTCATCGTCGAGGCTGGGCTCGACCTTTGGGATATGGTTCGCCACGAACAGGAGGCGCCCGTCGGGGGAGAAGGCGGTGGCGACGGGCTCGCGGATCACGGCGACCGCGCGCTGCGCGCCGGAGGCGAGATCGACGAGGCGCACGACGTTCTCGAAACGATTCGCGATGCAGAGGGTCCTGCCGTCGGGGCCGACCGTCGGGGCCATCGGCATGTGGCCCGCGCGCCACTGGTCCCGGATGGCGCGGGTGGCGAGATCGATGCGCAGGATGCGCCCGGCTGGCTCGGCCGTGGTGACGAAGGCGGTTTGCCCCAAGATGGCGACACCGCTGGGCTCGGCCGGGAGATCGATCGCTCCGCCTCGGGCGCCCGAGGCGGGATCGACGATGAGCGCGCGTCGTCCACCGGCATCCAGCACCAGCACCGTGCCGTCGGGGGCGGATGCAAGGGAGACGGGGACGACGGCCGCGGCGCGGCGCGGAACGGCGCAAGCCATGGCGCACGGCAGCAACAGGAGCCATCTCGCATGTCGGCCGCTCATCAGGGATGAGTGTATCGTTTGCCAAAGGGATCTTCGAGCAAAAGGACGCGTTTTCCAACCGGGCGTCCGCCAATCCTCGATACAGATCCCGTGCCCCGCACGCGGGGCACCACCGGGGCGAAAAATTTGTAGCGAAGCCGCTTCCGGCTTCGGCCTATCCCCCGCCGAAGGGCGAAGGCCCTTCGCTACTAGCGGGTTACTTCGTATTTTCGGGTCCGCCCGCCGCCGGATCTTGCTCGCCCGCGGGAGGCGGGATACGCTGTCCGTGGGCTGGAGCGGCCCACTGTGGAGGTCTCCCATGCGTTATGGATTGCGATCTGTTGGCGGCGCCATCGGATGCGGGATTTTGGGCTGTGGCATCGGGGCCGTGGCCGCGGAACGCGACTACCCGTTTCGCCCAGTGGCTTTCACCGACGTCCGGGTGACCGATGCGTTTTGGACCCCGCGGCTGGAGACGAATCGCCTGGTGACCTCATGGTACGACATCAACAAGTGCGAGGAGACGGGGCGGGTCGATAACTTCGCGAAGGCCGGGGGGCTGCTGGACGGGGAGTTCCGGGGGATCCCTTTCGATGATTCGGATGTTTACAAGGTGCTCGAGGGCGTGGCGTATATCCTAGCGCAGCATCCCGATCCGAAACTGGAAGGCTATTTGGACACCGCGATCAATCGCATCATATCGGCGCAGGAGCGCGACGGGTACCTGTACACCGCGCGCCGGTTGCTGCCTCCGGAGAAGCTGCCCAAGATGGCCGGGCCAACGCGCTGGTCGAACCTGGGCTCCAGCCACGAACTGTACAACGTGGGCCACCTGTACGAGGCGGCCGTGGCGCATTTCCAGGCGACGGGCAAGCGGACGCTTCTCGATGTGGCCACGCGGAACGCGGACCTTTTGCTGTCCGTCTTTGGGCCGGGCAGGTTGCAGGAACCCCCGGGGCATCAGGAGATCGAGATCGGGCTGACGAAGCTGTATCGCGCGACGGGCAATCGCGATTATCTGGAGCTGGCGAAGTTCTTCCTGGATATCCGGGGCCGGGAATCGACGCATCGATTGCGCGGTCCGGGCCAGCAGGATCACGAGCCGGTGACCAAGCAATCGGAGGCGGTGGGTCACGCGGTGCGGGCGGCCTACATGTACGCGGGGATGGCGGATGTCGCGGCGCTGACGGGAGAGGCGCTGTATGTCGATGCGATCGGCCGGATATGGGAGAATGTCGTGGGTAGGAAATTGTACCTGACCGGCGGGATCGGCGCGCGGCACCAGGGCGAGGCATTTGGCGATGACTACGAGCTGCCGAACGCCTCGGCGTACAACGAGACCTGCGCGGCGATCGCGAACGCCCTGTGGAACCACCGGATGTTCCTTCTGCACGGAGAGGCGAAGTACATTGATGTGCTGGAACGCATCGTCTATAATGGATTCTTATCCGGGATATCCCTGACGGGCGACAGATTCTTCTACCCGAACCCGCTGGAATCGGATGGGAGGCGGAAGTTCAACCACGGCGCGAGCGAGAGGTCGCCGTGGTTCGGTTGCGCGTGCTGCCCGCCGAACGTGCTGCGCTTTCTGGGATCGCTCGGGGGCATGGTGTACGCGGCGCGGGGGGATTCCGTGTACGTTAACCTCTTTGTCGGGGGCGAGGCGGATATCGATGTGGCGGGCCGGAAGGTGAGTTTGACGCAGGAGACGCGCTATCCTTGGGCGGGGGTCACGAGGCTGGCGATCGGGCCGGAGGCCGCCGGGGAGTTTGCGGTGCACGTGCGGGTGCCGGGGTGGGCGGTGGCTAAGCCGGTGCCCGGCGATCTCTACCGGTACGCGGATGGCGAGGGCGAGGGGCCCGAATTCCGGGTCAATGGCGAGGGCGTCAGGCCGGCGATGGAGAAGGGCTACGCGGTTTTTCGGCGCGCGTGGAAGGCAGGCGATGCGATCGAGATGGCGCTGCCGATGCCGGTGCGACGCGTGCTGGCGCACGAGGCGGTTAAGGAGGACGCGGGGCGCGTCGCGGTCGAGCGAGGGCCGGTGGTGTATTGTGCGGAGGGCGCGGATAATCGCGGATCGGTGCTGGATCTGGTCTTGCCCGACGGGGCGGCGCTCGTCGCCGAGGAGCGGCGCGATCTCCTCGGCGGGCTGACGGTCATCCGGGGGAAGGGGGCGCGCGTGCGGCGGGATGATGGGGGCGAGCCCGTCGAAGAGGCGGCGGAGATCACGCTCATCCCATACTACGCGTGGTGCCATCGGGGAGCGAACCCAATGGCCGTTTGGCTCGCGAGGACCGCCGCGGTGGCAAAGGCGCCGCCGAAGGCGACCATCGCCGGCGAGAGCGTGGCCACCGCATCCCACTGCCATGGCTCGGATGCCACGGACGCCCTGCACGATGGCATCGAGCCGACGGGCTCCGGGGATCACGGCGTGCCCCGATTCACCTGGTGGGACCACCGCGGCACCAAGGAATGGGTGCAATATGAATTCGCGAAACCGGCGCGGGTGTCGTCCGTCGCGGTCTATTGGTTCGATGACACCGGCCGCGGCCAGTGCCGCGTGCCCGCCACATGGCGACTGCTGGAGCGCAAGGGCGACGCCTGGGCGCCCGTGTATGGGGCAGGCGTGTTCGGGGTCGCCAAGGATTCATGGAACACGGTGCGGTTTCCCGCGATCGAGACGGCCGCGCTGCGCATCGAGGTCCAACTTCGCGAAAAGTATTCCGGCGGCATCCTCGAGTGGCGGGTGGAGTAGGGGCATGGGATTCGACGCGAAGATACGCAATACTGATAGGGCGGCAAAGGGGCTGGACGTCCGCGGGACAAGGACCTTCGCACGGTTGTCACCGGCGCGTCACGGAACTGTCACAGTGGTCGCCCATGATTAATCCAATGGCCGAGCGTGGCGAGAGGGTAGAGGGCTTCGTGGCCGCGGGTCGTGGTGCAAGCGAAGGGGTGGCGTGATGGACTTTATCGCGATTCTGGTGGGCGCGGCCCTGGGGCTGATGATCTGGGATTGCGTCGAGGTGGGGCGCAACGATGCGGCGAATCTGGTCAACGCGGTATTTGGCTCCCGGATATTGCGCAGGCAGACTGCGGTGTATCTCGCCGGCGTCGCGGTGATCCTGGGCGCGACGTTCGCCTCCCCGGTGATGGAGACGGCGCGGAGCGGGATCTTCGATCCCGGGCTGCTGACGATTCAGACGGCGATCATCGTTTACGTGAGCGTCTACATCGTGGACACGGTGCTGCTGTACACGTATTCGGCATTCGGGATGCCGGTGAGCACGACGGCGTGCCTGGTGTTTGAGCTGGTGGGCGCGTCGGTGGCGGTGGCCGCCTGCGCCGAGATCGTCCATTGGGACAAGGTCGGCAAGGTCGTCGTGGCCATCGGCGTATCGATCGCTTTCAGCGGGATCGCGGGGTTTTTGATCCAGCGGGCGTTCCGCGGGGCGATCCGGGAGAAGTGTGACGACCATGTGCGGGTGCTGCTGCATGGCCCCTGGGTCGGCGGGCTGATGCTGGTGTGGCTGGTGTGGTTCATCCTGCTGAAGGGCCTGCAGGACGTGGCGTTCATCCGGGCCATCAAGGCGGCGACCATAGATGTGTATGGGGAGCCGGTGTTTCTTGCGGTGGGCTGGGGTCTGGCGACGCTCCTGGTGCACCTCGCGCTCGTGGCAACGCGGGAGTGGGGCACGCGGAATCTCTTCCGGGTGACCGCGGTGATCGGGATGCTGTGCATGGCATTCGCCTTTGGGCAGAACGATCTGGCGAACTGCGCGTCGCCCGGGCTGTCGAGCCTCTGGCTGTGGATGCACTCGCACGAGACGACCGAAGTGGCCTCGAGCATCCCGATACCGACATGGCTGTTATTTGGTTGCGGGGTGCTGATGGTGGTTGGGATGGGCACGCGCAAGGCGCAGCGCGTGACGCGGGCCGAGGTGAACACCGGAAGCCAGCAGGGGCACGTGGCGCTGTACGCGCCGATGTGGTGCCGGGCGATCGCGAGGCGCCTGCTTCGTCCGTCGGGGTTGCGCGAGGAAGAGGCGCATCTGACGCCGCCGCCATCCGTGGACGAGGTTGGCAAGAAGATGCACTACGATCCGCTCCGGGCGTCGGTGATCATGTCGGTGAGCGCCAGCGTGATCGCGTTTGCCTCGGGCCACGGATTCCCGGTATCGACGACGTACGTGGCCTTCGCCGCGGTGGTGGCCACGGGCTTGGCAGATCGGGCGATCGAGCGGGGCGACGCGGACCTGAAGATGGGTCGGGCGATCTGGGTCGTCTTCAGTTGGTTCGCGTCGGCGCTGATCGCGATGGCGGCGTCGGGCGCGGTGGCCCTGGCGATCGTGAAACTGGGGATGGTAGGGCTTGTGCTTGGCCTGGTGGCGAACCTCGTGGTCCGTCATTTTGCGGGTCGGCGTTCGGATGCGCACGAGAGGGTCTATCATGGTGGGGCCGGGGGCGCGCCGCAGGACATGGCGTAGGTTTTTTGGAACATCGACGGTCTGGCGACCGTGGCTACACCCGGGAAGTTCGAGTCCCACGCGCGCCGCGGCAGGGCACCGCCGGGGCAGAAAATGGTAGCGAAGCCGCCGCCAAAGGGCGAAGGCCCTTCGCTACTGGGATTTTCGAGTCAGGGTGTTCGTGGCAGGCGCCATCGGGTGGTGGCGACGTGCGTGACATTCGATGCGTCGTTGAAGTAATAGATGGTGAGCAGGGCACCATCGTCGAGGCGCGTGGTGATGGGGTATCCGAGGTCGCTGCCATTGCCCTGGGCATCGGCGCGGAGGACGATGGTGGCATTGGTGTGCCAGGTCTGGCCGCCATCGTGGCTGAGGGTGGCGCGGATGCCCATGGGGGCGCGGCGGTAGCCGTAGGTGGCGAGCACGCGGTTGCCGGGGAGTGTGAGGATATGGGCGGGATAGCCCCAGATGCCGGTGTTCTTGGGCGGGGACCAAGTCTGGCCGCGGTCGGTGGAGAGGGATTGGTAGAGGAAGCCGCGGTCGCGCGGTGTCTCGGCGGTGCGCATGAGTGCGATGACATGGCCGGCGGCGTTGGTGCCGAGCGCCGGCTCATTGAAGCCGAGGTCGGCCTCGCCGCGCGCGATGGGGAGGCATTGCCAGGAATCGCCGTCATCGGTGGAGCGGAGCACGAGGGCGTCGCGGCGGCGCTCGGGGGTTTCCCCATAGATGGCGACGAGGCGGGCGCCGGAGCCAAGGTTGAGGCGGGCCGATTGATTGTAGGCCATGATCATGCGGTGGGGCGGGGTCGGGACCGTCGTCCAGGGAACGACCTCTGATTTGCCGTCGGGTCCGCGGATGCAGAAGTGGGCGCCGCTGGCGTAGGCGACCTTGCCCTTGATGCTGGGCCGGACGTCGAGGCCGCGGGCCTCCCATTCGGCGCGATCGGTCTCGGGCACGTGGCGCCAGCCGACCGCGCCGGCGATCGCGTGATTGCCGTCGGCGCGGAGGGTCTCCGGGGTGGTTATCGGGGTGCTGGCCGGAGCGGGCTGCCAGGTGCGACCGGCGTCTTTGGAGATCCGGACCGCGGACCCCCCGGTGGGGTCGATGTGGCTCCGGAGCGACCGAGTGCCAAATCGCGTGGCCAACCAGCCCTCGGGCGTCGTCCCCAAGGAGGGGAAGCACGCGTAGACGCCCGGCTCGCGATATACGGTGATGTGTTCGGCGTCCGGATACGGGGCAGCGTCGGGATGGGTGGTGATCGCGCGGACGGACAGCCACAGCGCCTCGCCGGTGGCGGCGCTGCTGATGCTGCCGAAGCCGACGAGGTTACGCCCCTCGTGGGCGGGCCAATCGCACTTGCCCGTCAGGTCGAGGAGGGTCTTCCCATCGACGGTGACTACGAGGTCGCGCCCGCGCAGGGACATAGCGATCCTGTGGAAGGTATCGTCCAGGCGGGCTGGTGCCGTGGCGCCGAGGCGGTGGAGGGAGACGCGGTCGGGGAACAGGGTCAGCGCGGCCTCGCGGTCGCCATTGGCGACGAGGAGGATGACCCCGGCGTCGCCGCTGCATCGCAGGACCCGGACCTCGGCCTCGACGCGGGCCTCGGCATTCGGGTCCGCGGACCAGTGTCGCGAGATAAATTGGAGTTCGCCGTTCCTGGTGCCGTCGTCGGCGATGCGGAGCGCTCCATTCTGGACCGACACCGAGGTGGCCGGGGTGGAGCGATGGCTCCAGGGGATCGGCTGTTCGGAGGGCAGGCGAGAACCGTCGAAGGTGTGCTCGATCGCCGCGGGGGAGGCGAGGCCCGGGAGAAAAGAGAGGCAGAGAACGGGGAGTCGCATGGGATAGGAGATTACCCCGAGGCGAGATTGGCCCAAGGGGAAAGTGGGGCAATGCGTTCTCGACTGTCCCGTGCAGGGTGCGCAACAATCTCAGCGGCTATGAGAATGGCGCGATGGCTGGTGGCGTTGCTTCTGATTTTTCCTTGGGGCTTGGAGGCGGAGGGCGCGGCGAAGGCCCCGGCGAAGAAGAGCGCTGGGATCGTGGCGGAGCTGGCGGCGAAGCTGGAGCCGACGCGGGTCGTGCCGTACAAGACGGCCGGGGCAAGCGAGCTGAGGCTGCACGTGTTTGAGCCGGTGGGGTTTCAGGCGTCGGATCGGCGGCCGTGTTTTGTGGCGATCCACGGCGGGGGTTGGGTGGGTGGTGACGCGAGGCGGTTCTATCCTTTCGCGGCGCATTTTGCGAAGCTGGGGTTTGTTGGGATCAGCATCGAGTATCGGCTGATGACGAAGGGCAGCGGGGTGACGCCGTTCGATTGCGTGAAGGACGGGCGGTCGGCGGTGCGATACATCCGGTCGCGCGCGAAGGAGTTTGGGATCGATGCGGACAAGGTCGCGGTGTGCGGGGGTTCGGCGGGGGGGCACGTGGCGGCGGGGACGGCGCTATTCGATGGGGTCGACGAGGCAGGCGAGGCCGTGGGCGTGCGGCCGGGGGGCGATGCGCTGGTGCTCCTGTTCCCAGTCATAGACACCTCGACCGAAGGCTACGGCAACGCCAAATGCGGCGAGCGGTGGCGGGAGATCTCTCCGCTGCACCGCGTCAGGCCGGGATTGCCGCCGACGATCGTTTTTCACGGGACCGGGGACACGACGACGCCGTTTGCCGGGGCGAAGGCGTTCCACGAGGCGATGGTGGCCGCCGGGAACCGCTGCGAATTGGTGGTGAACGAGGGCGGCAAGCACGGGTACCTGATGAACGACCAGGCGCTGTACGAGGAGACGATGAGGCGGACCGAGGGATTCCTGTCCTCGATGGGATTCGCGGCGCCGCGCTGAGGGGGGCGCATGCATCGCGCGCCGATAGTCGGGTTGCTGCTGGTGCTGGCTGCTGGTGGCGGGGTCGATGGCGCACTCGCTGACCCGGGACCGGCCGCGCGCCCGAATATCCTGCTTATCGTCACAGACGACCAGAGGCCGGACACGATCCGCGCCTTGGGGAATCCGCTGATCGAGACGCCGGCAATAGATCGGCTCGTCGGCGGAGGCACGGCCTTCACGCGGGCGATCTGCACCTATCCGCTGTGCTATCCAAGTCGGGCGGAGATCCTGACGGGCACGACGGTCTTCCGGAATGGGATCTACGCCCGTGACCGACTGGACGCCGACGCCGAGACATTGCCCGACCTGTTGCGGCGCCGCGGTTATCGCACCTGCCACGTGGGCAAGTGGCATGTCGCGGGAAAGCCGCGCGACCGGGGCTTTGAATTCGTGGAGGGGATGTATGCTTCGGGCAAGGCGCCGAAGCAGCCGCAGTTCGATCCGCGGGGTCGGGAGGTGACCGGCTATAGGGGTTGGGTTTTCTACGATGGCGACGGAAAGCCGATGCCGGAGAAGGGGGTCGGACTGACGGCAGGCATCAGCGCCGAATTCGCGGATGCCGCGAGCCGATTCATCGGCGCCGGCGGTGGGGACGAGCGCCCGTTTTTCCTGCACGTGAACTTTACCGCGCCACACGATCCGCTGCTCATGCCCCCCGGGTTCGAGGGGAGGTACGATCCCGAGCGGATGCCCGTGCCCAAGAACTTCGTGCCGGAACATCCCTTCGACCACGGGAACCTGCGAGGGCGCGACGAGGCGCTGTGGCCCTGGCCGCGAGGCGAGCGGGACGTGCGCGAGGAGCTGGCGCTGTATTATTCCGTGATCACGCACATGGACGCGCAGATCGGGCGGATCCTCGGGGCGCTGGAGGCCGCCGGGCAGGGGAGGCGGACGATAGTGATCTTCACCAGCGACAACGGGCTGGCGATCGGGAGCCATGGGCTTCGGGGAAAGCAGAACATGTACGAGCACTCGATCGGGGTGCCCCTGATCTTCTGCGGGCCGGGGATTCGCGCGAGTGGCCGGAGCGCTTCCCCGTGTTATCTGCGCGACTTGTTCCCGACGATCTGCGAGCTGGCCGGGGCGCCGGTGCCGCCGGGGCTGCCGTCCAGAAGCCTCGTCCCCATCCTGCGCGGGGAAGGGGGTCCCTCCCGGGATTTTATCGTGGGCTACTTCCGCGATTCGCAGCGCATGATCCGGACCGACCGATGGAAGCTGATCCGATACCCGCAGGCGGGCAGGGAGCAGCTGTTTGACATGCGGGGTGATCCCGAGGAGATTCGGGATCTGGCCCCCGATCCGGGGCACGCTGGGACCATTGCCAGGTTGCGCGGAGATCTGCATGCATGGATGGCTGAGAACGGCGATGCAATCGCGGCGGAGAGATAGATTTCTGATGCAAGCGAAGATGTGGCGGGTCCGGTCCAAAGCGGTGCGGGGATGCGCCGCCAAGCCCGTCGGGGTCGGCGGATGAGGTCGAGCATGTTGAATCGCAGAGAGTTTATCGCGGGAACATCGTCCCTGCTTTCTGGCGGGGCGATGGCGGCATTTCCCGGTGCGGTGTCCGGGGCGAGCCTCTCGGCCACAGCGAGGGAAATCGAGAGGCAGCGCCCGAGGCGGATGGCGCGATTGCCTGGGGATTTTCGCGCGAGGGTGGGCGCGACGCACGTGGGGGGGAAGTACCATCTGACGGACAAGCCGTTCCTGATCGAGGGCGCGGAGAAGTTGCTGGAACTTGGCACGCGGCTGGGAAAGTTCTGGTTCAACCCGAAGGGCATCAAGACCAGTTATCCTTTCAACAGCCAGTGGGGTGAGCATGGGTCACTCGTGGATCTGGCGAAGTCGGAATATTTCACCCGGGTGCTCGCGATGCCCTTCGAGACGATATTCTTGGAGGCGAGCGGCATCTCGGAGGAGGGATGGGGGAAGGAGCAGCCGGCGGCATTCTACGAGGCGGTGGCGGCGGAGTACTACGATGTCGCGGCGTATTTCTATCGCCAGTTCCGGGATCGGGCGCTGACGGTCGTGCTGCAGCACTGGGAGGGGGATTGGCTATTGCGCGGGGAAAACAAGAAGTGGACGCCGCCATCGCCCGACTGGCAGGCGCGGGCGGAGCGGATGGCCCGTTGGCTGGCGGCGCGGCAGGCGGGGGTGAGCAAGGCGCGGGCCGAGCTGGGGGCGGGAGCCAAGTGCCGGGTGGCGCACGCGACGGAGGTCAACCGCGTGATGGATATCCACAAGCGACTCCCGACCGTCACGGACAAGGTATTGCCGCAGGTCGAGGTCGATCTCGTGTCGTACAGCGCCTATGACGGGATGCGCGACCCGATGACGCTGTACAAATGCATCCAGATCATCCGGGAGCACGCGCGCACCGGCCCGCTTTTCGGCAAGGGAGCGGTATGCCTCGGTGAGATCGGAATCCCCGAAAACGAGCAGCGGGAACGGTTGGCGGAACGCTGGGATGAGCTGATGGGTGCCGCATTTGCGGCGGATATCCTCTACGTGATCCACTGGGAACTGTATTGCAACGAACCGAATCCGAAGGTGCAGCCGCCGCCGAGGCCGCCGATAAAGGCTGCGTCGGATGCGCGGGGTTTCTGGCTCGTGCGGCCGGATGGGACGATGGGGGAGAGCGGGAAGTATTTCTCGGCGCTGTGGGGGCGGGCGGCGCGGGGGATGTGAGGTTGGCAGAGCCGTAGCCCATCGGGTCACAGGTGGGCCTGGTGGGTGAAGGGATGTTTCCGAAGGGGCCATCGCGGTCGCCCATCTGTGACCAGATGGGCTACGTTTTGAATTCTCAAGTCAGTCCCGGACGGGCTCCCAGAGGTCGGTGCTGAGGTACTTGAGACCCGAGTCGCAGAGGAGCACGACGATGGTCCTTCCCTGGAGCGAGGTGTGCAACAGGCGGAGGGCGGCGGCGAGGTTTGCGCCGGAGGAGAAGCCGGCGAAGATCCCTTCCTCTTTGGCGAGGAGGCGTGCGGTGGCGATGGACTCCTCGTCGGTGACGGTGAGATAGCCGTCGATATGTTCGGGGCGAATCAGCGGGAGGTGTGGCATGGCGTAGCCGCCGCCCTGGATGCGGTGGTTGGGGCGGGTGACGCGTTGGCCGGCGAGGGCCGCGGCGCCCTCGGGTTCGACGAGGTAGCAGCGGATGGCGGGATCGTGCCCCTTGAACGCGGCGGCGCAACCGGCGAAGGAGCCTCCGGTTCCGGCGAAATCGCAGAAGGCGTCGAACGCGCCGCCGGTCTGCCGGAGGATCTCGCGGGCCGTGTAAAGGTAGTGGGCGCGGGAGCTGCCCGGCAGGAGGAATTGGTTGGCGCGGAAGGCCCCGCGTTTGGCGACGATTCTCTCGGTCTCGCGCTCGACGCGCTCGATATCGGCACCGGAGACCTGTCCCGGCGCGGAGCCGGGGGCCTGGTCGACGAGGACGACTTCGGCACCGAGCGCGGCCATCATCCGGGCGCGTTCCATCGAATTGCCCTTGGACATGACCGCGACGAAGGGGTAGCCCTTGACGGCGCAGACGATGGCGAGGCCGGTGCCGGTGTTGCCGCTGGTCAATTCCACGACGGTCTGGCCGGGCTTCAGTTCGCCGCTCGCCTCGGCATCCTCGATCATCTGCAGCGCGATGCGGTCCTTCTTGGACAGCCCTGGGTTGAGGAACTCCACCTTGGCCAGGATGCGGCCATCGACGCGGCGCGCGAGTCGCCGGAGATCCACGAGCGGGGTGGCGCCGATGATCTCGAGGGCGGAGGACAGGATGCGGGAAGATCGGCCCATGGCATCATCCTTTCTCGGGCCCGGAGCTGGCCCAGATCCATCGGGGATTGTCTTCGATGGCGACGCCGAGGTGCATGCGGGTGAACTGGCGCTGGACGTCGAGGCCGCGCGCGTGGGCCCAATCCATGGCCAACTGATTGTCGAGGGGGATGTCGACGAATACCTGTCGCCCCGCGCAGGTTGTCAGGGCCCAGTCGAGAAGGGGGGCGCCGTCGGCGGGGTCTCTGGTGACGGCGGGCCCGATGGTGGTGGCGTGGCGACCGTCGCGGCAGAAGACGTAAGCCGTGATGGTGCCATCGGTAGCTCTCTTTGCGGCGCTTCCCGGGGTTTCGGCGAGCAGCGTCGCGAGCAATTTGCCGCGCTGGGTCCCGGTGGCGGCGAAATCCAGTTGCGCAATGGCGCCGAGATCGGCGCGGGCGACGGGGGAGATCCCCGCGGGGCCTTGACCGGGGGGGATGGCCGTCCCCTGGAGACGAGCCAAACCATAGTCGGCGACGAAACCGAGCCGTTCGTAGACCGGGCGTCCTTGGGCGGTGGCATCCAGGCGCACCGAATGCGCGCCAAGGGCCATGAGGTGGCCGACGGCGTGCTCTACGAGGCGGGTGCCGATGCCTCGGTGGCGGGCCGATTGATCCACCAGGACCATCGCGATCCAGCCGACGTTCCCGAGGATGCAGGTGGTCGTGGTTGCCACCGGGGTGCCATCGAGCTCGGCGACGAAGCAGCCAGCCGGGGCGAGGGCGAGGAAGCGGCGCCAGTCGGCCTCGGTCTGGTTCCATCCGGCCTGCTCGCGGAGGCGAAGCCCCAGGCCGATGTCCTCGGCGGTCATCGGGCGGAGATCGACCATGGTGGGAGGGTAGTGAAGGGGATGCGCGTCGGCACGCGCAAAAGTGGCGCGGGCCCATCTGTGACCAGATGGGCTACGGTTTGGGGGCGATTCGCGCGCTTCGCGGGGTGCTGTTGACGCGCTGGCGCCAGGGTCGTTAGCCTGATCGCGTGGCATGAGGGCGCGCGTCTGGAGCATGATCTGGTTGTCGGCGGCGCTGTTGCCCATGAGCCGGGGAGGGGATATGGCGAATATGTTGAAGGGCAATTTTTCGACTTTTGCGGAGCCGGTGCCGCCGTCGGCGGAGGCGTGGGAGAGGCGCCGGGAGGAGATCCGGCGGACGCTGCGAGAGTTGTTTGGGGCGCAACCGCCGCTGTTCGTGCCAGAGGCCAGTGTGGATCGGGCCGAGGCGCGCGAGGGGTATCGGCTGGAGCATTTCACGTTTGAGAATGGCGCGGGCGATGAGGTCTATGGTTATGCGATGATCCCGGACGGGCGAGAGGGCCGGGGTCCCGCCATCCTCTACCACCACTACCATGGCGGTAAGTACGGGAGCGGCAAAGGGGAAGTGATTGACCCGAGCGCGTTCGACAAGTACGGCGGTTTGGGTTTTGCGCCGGCGGAGCGGTTGGCGCAGATGGGTTATGTGGTGGTGGCCATCGACGCGTATGGATTTGGGGAAAGGCGGTGGCAGGGGCCGGCGGGCGACCGGGAGGAGGGGCGCCAGACCGAGTGGGCGTTGTCCAAGGTGTTCCTGTGGCAGGGCAGGAACCTGTGGGGGATGATGGTGCGCGATGACCTGCTGGCGTTGAACTACCTCTGCTCTCGAGCGGAGGTGGATCCGGCGCGCATCGCTTGCATGGGGATGTCCATGGGCGCGACGCGGTCGTGGTGGCTGGCGGCCCTGGAGGATCGGATCAAGGCCTGCGTGAGCGTCTCTTGCCTGACGCGTTACCAGGACCTCATCGCCGCGGGCGGCGTCAACCAGCATGGGTTCTACTATTTCGTGCCGGGCATGCTGGCGCGCGGTGTCGATGCGGAGGCCGTCGTGGGTTGCATCGCGCCGCGCGCGCACCTGACGCTATCGGGCGACGAGGACGGCGGTTCCCCGGTGGAGGGGATACGCGCGATCAATGGATTTCAGGAACGGCTCTACGCGGTATATGGCAAGGGGGACCATTTCCGGGGCGTGGTGTACGAAAAGACGGGCCACGTATGGAGTCCGGCGATGTGGGAGGAGACAGTCGCCTGGGTCAGGCGGCACATCGGGGAACCGGCGCGGTAACCGGGATTTTCGGCTGGCCCACGCCCGTCGCCACAGGCTTGGGCTGCCGCCTGGCACAGGCGGCCTACAAAATTTGTAGCAGGGCGTCTCTGTGACGCCGCCGGGGGCGGAGTTTCTGGCTGGATACCATGCCCCGCGCGGTCATGGTCCCGTTTGTTTCAGTCGGATCGCCAATGACCCCCGAAATGTTGGCAGGAGCATCTTCGCGGGGCGATCGCCCACGATCGTCTGGCTTTTGCCGGTGGATTCGCCGGTGGCCGTGTCGAAGAATTCCGCTCGCCAAGAGGCGCGCGGCAGTTCCAGGGCGACGGTTTGTTCCGACGTGGGCTGCATCGGCCAATCGGGCGGCTCACACCTGGCATCGCGGAACCAGCCCAAGATATCGGTCTGGTTGCCGATCATGGCGCCCCTCAAGCCCTCGGAGAGCGTGCAAGGAATCGGGACAAAACCAGAGAAGTCGACATCCCGGACGAACGCGGCCGCTGGGGCCGCGGCCCGGTCATAACGGCGGCAGAGGTCGGCGCTCTCGAATTGGTCGTAGCCGTCCTGCCACCAGAGCGCGCGGCCGTTCATGGCGCCGCTGACGACCGCGGCCCAGATCGCGTGACGGATGCCCACCTCGGCGCGCGGGGCGGCATCCAGCGTCCCGTGTGGTGGCCTGGAGCTGAGCCCGGACTCGCCGATCAGGACCGGCTTCCCGTACTTCTCTAGGCGTTGGAGGACGGTGGAGAGGATGAGATCGTCCAATCGTCCGCCGAACCTGTTGTCGGCGTAGGGATGGATCTGGATGAAATCCAGGGTGGCGCCGCTAAGCAACTTGGGCCATTCGAGGACGCCGGCCTGCGAGGCGGTGACCGGGCGCCGACAGGGATCGGACTCGCGGATCACCGCCGCGGCGAGTCCGGCGAATTCCACCGCAGCTTCCTCCGTGGCGCCGGTGACGAGATCCAGTTCGGAGAATATCTCCCAGGCGACGATGGCACGGCGGTGAGACCAGCGCCGGACGAGGGTCTCGAGCCGCTTCAGCCAAAGCCGACGGCAGGGGGTGTCCGCGAACAGGTCGGCGGGGAGAGTAGCGGGCCCGCCGAGCGCGGCGTTGAAGGGATTCTTGTCCCACAGGTGCCAAGTCTCATCCTTGGTGCCGTCGTTCCATGGGGACCAAAGGCCCAGGACGGGCAGCACGGCGAGGCCATGGGACTCTGCGGCGTCGAGGATGGCGTCCCAAGTTTTCAGGAGGCCGACTTTGATTTCGCCGGGTGTTTCATCAGGCGGGGCGTGCGTGAAGTGGATGCGCATGAAACGCTCGCCAGCGGCGGCGGCGTGGCGGAAGTGCAGCTCGTAGTCGGCGACGGTTCTTCCGGTGGGATTGCGGCCGAGCAGGAAGGTCGGTTGGCCGCCAGCCCGGAAGTAGCGCTCGCCCGCGCGCAGTTCGAGCGGGGGTCGCTCCGGGGCGGGGTGGCCGCGCTCTGGTGTGTCAGGCGCGCTGGGGGTTCTCGTATCTGGGGAGAGGGCCAGAAGCAGCAGGGCGGGGAGCGTCGGATTCATGAAAGGACTGCCCGTCCGACTGAGAATATGCTTGGTGGGTGGGCCGGGCAAGGGGGTTCCGCGCCCCCAAATCGCGCGCATCGTAGCCGCCGACGTGAGGAGGCGGTGGTACCAAGTGGCTCGAATCCGCCTCCTAACCTCGGCGGCTACACCCAGATTCACAACCGCATGAATTACACGGAGTTATTTTCGGCATCCGTGCTATTCGCGGTTTGAAGATTCTGGCTAGCCCCGCCGCCGGCGCGGGGGCGCGCCGCATCATTCATGTGGAAACTTCATTCCCGCTGCCGCCTGGCACAGGCGGCCTACAAAATTTGTAGGGCGTCTCTGCGAGATGTTCACCGGGGGGTCTCCTTCTTCAGGGGGCTCGGTACGCGAGGATCGTGGGTGCCCGCCGTCGCGCTGCAGAAATGGGCCTTTCCTGAGGCGGGGGATCTGGCAAGCTGCCCGGGTTCTAGCGAGGAGGCACGATGAGATTGGCGGAAACCTTCATGGTCATGGGATTAATTTTTTCGGCGTCGGCCGCACTGGCGCAGGAGAAGAAGCAGGATTTCGACGCGCCGTACAAGAAGCTGACGCGGGACTCGGAGGAGCACAAGGGGGTGCCGAAGGGGGATGTCACGGAGCACGAGTGGAACAAGAGCAAGATCTATCCGGGGACGGTGCGGAAGTACTGGGTGTACGTGCCGAAACAGTACCGGATCACGACCAAGGCGTGCGTCTACGTGTCGCAGGACGGGATCCTGTACAATGCGCCGACGGTGTTCGACAATCTGATCCACAAGAAGGAGATGCCGGTGACGATCGGGATCTTCATCAAGCCGGGGGATAAGCCGCTGAAGCCGGGCGAACCGCCGAGGAAGCGACCCGATGGGCGGCCGGCACCCCCGGCGAACCGCAGCGTGGAATACGACACCCTGAGCGACACGTATGCGAAATTCCTGATCGAGGAGATCATTCCCGAGGTGGCCAAGAAGTATAGCCTGACCAACGATCCGGAGGGGCGTTGCATCGCGGGAAGCAGCTCGGGCGGGATCTGCGCGTTCACGGTCTGCTGGGAGAGGCCAGATTATTTCCGGAAGTGCTTCACGACGGTGGGTAGCTTCACGAACATCCGAGGTGGGGGCAAGTACCCTGAGATCGTGCGGGACTCGCCGAAGAAGCCGATCCGGATCTTCCAGCAAGATGGGGCGAACGACATCGTGAATGAGTTCGGGAGCTGGCCGGAGGCGAACAAGGCGATGGCGGCGGCTCTGGAGGAGAAAGGGTACGACCACAAATTCGTCTTTGGCGAGGGGCAGCACAGCTCGGTGCACGGGACGCAGATCTTTCCGGATGCGATGCGGTGGATCTGGCGCGATTACCGGAAGTAGGGGGTGGGGGAGCCACGGATGGACACGGATGGACACGGATGGACACGGATGGCTTCCGGTGGGCGACTGCCGCCTCCATCGGTGTCCATCCGTGTGCATCCGTGGTTGGGCCGCTGGGGTTATTCTGTTCTGGGTGTTGGTGGGCCTCGCCGATGGGGGTGATTTTTTGGTGGAGAGGGATGTGCCTTACCTGGGGGAGGGGAGGATCGAGAAGGCCGACCTGTATATCCCGGTGGAGGGTGGAACGACCTTGCGGCCTGCCGTGGTGGATATCCATGGCGGGGGCTGGGCGAAGGGCGACAAGGGCGACCGCCGGGAGGTGAACATCTGCACGAATCTCGCGGCGAACGGCTACGTGGCGATGAGCATCAATTACCGGCTGCAGACCCAACATGGGCCGCCGGCCTGGCCGCAGAACCTCCATGACTGCAAGACCGCGGTGCGGTGGTTGCGGGCGAGCGCCGGGCGGTTGCGTGTGGATCCGGGCAAGATCGGGGTCATCGGGGGATCGGCGGGCGGGCATCTTGCCGCGATGGTGGGTGTGACGGGGCCGGAGGCGGGTCTGGATCCGGAAGGCCCACATGGAACGCATTCCTGCGCGGTCCAGGCCGTCGTGAACCTCTATGGGCCGATCCTTTGGATGGAGACCCGCGATCTCGGGATGCTCGGCAAGAAGCGCTCGGAGGCGCCGGAGTTATATCGACTGGCGTCGCCGTTGGCCCATCTCGGCAAGGGGGATCCACCCATCCTCATCGCCCACGGGACGGCGGACGAGACCGTCGATGTGGAACAGTCGCGGGTGTTTGCGGCGGCGCTGGAGAAGGCCGGCATCGAGCATGAACTCGTGATCGTCGAAGGGGCACCCCACACGTTCCATCTGCAGCCGAAAGAGATGGATCTTCGGCCGGTGGTGATCGGTTTCTTCAACAGGCATCTGAAGGGGCTGTGATGTCACGTTTCGGTATGCGGGTTGGCGTGGGCGGAGGATGAGATGAAGAGAGATGGAGGAAAGCGGTCCCTGTTTCGTTGGATGCGCCCGTTTGGCTGTGCGGTCGCCGCATGGGGCTTGGTTTGGGTTTCGGTTGCCCGGGCCTCGACCAACGGCGTGCTGCTATCCGTGGTGACGGATCGGCCCGAGGCGATCTATCGGGTGGGCGAGATGGCGAATTTTCTGGTTGCCCTGAAGCGAGACGGCCAGCCGGTCCACGATGCGGAGGTGAGTTTCAGCATGGGCCAGGAGGGAATGCCGCCCGACCAGCAGGGGCGGATCGTGCTTGGGAGGGGATCCGGTTCGTTGGGGGCAACGCTGAAGGAGCCCGGATTCCTGCAGTGCAAGGTGTTCTATTCGACAGCCCCGGGCGCGAGCAACGCGGTCACGGCTGTGGCGGGGGCGGGCTTCGATCCTTTGGCGATCAAGCCGAGCCTGCCAGTGCCGGAGGACTTCGACGCGTTCTGGTCGGCGCAGAAGGAGAGGCTCGCGGCTGTCCCGATGCGGGCGGAATTGACGGCAGTGGAGTCACCCGTCGCGGGAGTCGAGTGCTTTGACGCGCAGATCCCGTGCGTGCCACCGCGGCCGGTGTCGGGATATTACGCGCGCCCGAAAGGGGCGAGGAAGGGTGGGCATCCCGCGATGCTCTTCGTGCACGGGGCCGGCGTGCGGGGCTCGGTGCTCGCGGGACCGGCCGGGGCCGCGAAAGCGTTCGGTGCGATCGCAATGGACATCAACGCGCACGGGATCCCGAACGGTAGGCCCAAGGCGTTCTATGAGGCATTGGACTCCGGCGAACTGAAAGGCTATCGGCACGCGGGCCGGGATGACCGCGAGAAGTGCTACTTTCTGGCGATGTTTCTCCGGCTGGTGCGGGCGCTGGAGTTTCTCAAGGCGCAGCCGGAGTGGGACGGGAAGGTGCTGATCGTGCGCGGGGGAAGCCAGGGCGGTGGGCAATCGATCGCGGCGGCGGGGCTCGACCCGCAGGTCACCTTCATCTCGGCGGGGGTGGCGGCCATCTGCGACCATTCCGGCAGAGTCGCGAATCGCGTGCCCGGTTGGCCGAAACTGGTCCCCGAGACCAGTGGCACACCGGATCCCAGGGTGCTTGAGGTGGCGCGGTACTTCGATTGCATGAACTTCGCGACGCGCGCGAGGGCCGAGGGCATTTTCAACGTCGGCCTGATCGACGCGACGTGCCCGCCGACGAGCGTATACGCGATGTACAACAACTGGCCCGGCAAGAAGGATATGCTGATCGAACCGCTCATGGGGCACGCCACGTCGCCGCGATTTCTCCAGGCGACAGATCGGGCGATGCGGGAGCACATCGCGAAATAGTCTGCCGGGCTTTGTCGGGCAGAGTCCGCTGATGGATTCTTGTGGCCATTCCGCGCGTGGTGCGCAAATTGTGGTGCGCATGAAGCGATCGGGAATGTGGATCGGGTTGGGTTGCGTGGTCGCGCTGCTGTTCGGTTGTCGATGCGGCGCGGCCGATGGGCCGAACATCCTGGTGATCTTGGCAGATGATCTGGGCTATGCGGACGTGGGTTTCCAGGGCTGCAAGGACATCCCGACGCCGCATCTGGACCGGCTGGCGAAGTCGGGCATCCGGTGCACGGACGGATACGTCTCGCATCCTTTTTGCAGCCCGACGCGGGCCGGGCTGATGACGGGGCGATACCAGCAGCGATTCGGTCATGAGAATAACCCGAAGTGGCTGCCCGAGGATACGGTGGCCGGCTTGCCGTTGACCGAGGCGACGTTGCCGCAGTTGATGAAGAAGGCGGGGTACATCACCGGGATGGTCGGCAAGTGGCACCTCGGGGCCCACCCGCAGTTCCACCCATGCGCCCGGGGATATGACGAGTACTTCGGCATCCGTGGCGGCGGGCACGATTATTTCGAGCACAACCTGTTCAAGAGCGAGCCGGAGAAGGCCGAGGCGATCGAATACAAGATCCCGCTGCACCGGAACCGGGAACCGGTCGAGGAGTCGGAGTACCTCACGGACGCCTTTGGCCGGGAGGCGGCGGCCTTCGTCTCGCGGCACAAGGGGGAGAGATGGTTCTTGTATTTGGCCTTCAATGCGCCGCACACCCCGCTCCAGGCGCCGCAGGCCTATCTCGATCGCGTGAGCGGCATCGCCGGCGAGAAGCGGCGCACCTATGGGGCGATGGTCTGCGCGATGGATGACGCCATCGGGAGGACGATGGATGCCATTCGGGCATCGGGCAGAGAGAAGGACACGCTGGTGTTCTTCTTCAGCGATAACGGCGGGCCGGTGACCGTGACGGAGGCGAGCAACGCGCCGCTGCGTGGCGCCAAGGGAGACGTCCACGAGGGGGGGATCCGGGTTCCTTTTGTCGTGAGTTGGCCGGGGGTGCTTTTGCCCGGCGAGTATGGGCAACCGGTTTGCTCGATAGACGTGCTGGCGACGAGCATCGCGCTGGCCGGGGTCCCGGGACCGGGTAAGGCCCTGGACGGCGTGAACATTCTCCCGTTCCTGAAGGGGGAGCGCGCCGGCATGCCGCACGAGCGTCTATTTTGGCGCACCGGCGGTGGCGCGACATACGCCGTGAGGGAGGGAAGCTGGAAACTTGTGTGCCCGAAGGACGGGCAACCGGCCCTGTATGATTTGTCGAAGGATATCGGCGAAAGCGAGAATCTTGCCGCCGCGAGGCCGGAGAAATTTGAGGGGCTGCTGCAGGCCTATCGCGGTTGGGATGCGGAGTTGATCCAGCCAATTTTTCAGAGCCCGCGGCCCGGGAAGAAGGCGGCCAAGAAGAAGTGAGACGACTGGTAGGGAGGGCCGAGGGCCAAGGCGTCCGTGGCAATCCAGAGCGGCGTTCCTGCGCCGCCCATGCCCGAACCCCGTAGCCCAGCCGGTGACGGCTGGGCCCCGCGCGCCACAGGGTCGCCGCACCAAGCCCTCACGGGCTTGGCTACCCATGCCCGGAACCCCGCAGGTCAGCGCCAAATCGGGTTTGCCTGATGGGGGGCGCGATCCCATCTTTTTTGGCGTGAGAGCCTCCCGAGGCATCCTGGCGGCGGCGGGTGTATGGTGGATGTTTTCGGTCGCGCGCGCCGAGGGCCCCATCGACCTGTTCATCCTATGGGGTGACGAGGGCAAGTGGCCTGGCTCGCTCGAGATCTCCGGTGGCCGGTTCGAGTCGGTGGAACCGTACAGTTTCGAGGCGCGAACCGGCGATCGTTTTGGGCCGGCGACCGACCGGCGCATCGAGTGGGCGTCGGGAACCGCGGGGCAGTTGGACGGGATACGGTTTCGGGCGATGGTCGACGAGGGGACGACCTTCGTGTTCCGCGGTGGGAAGTTCTCGCGTCAGTGGCGACCGGCGGACTTTCCGGTGGGGAGCGATGCGGTGGTGTTCCTCGGGGGAGAGCACGAGTTTGCGGTGCTTGGGCGGGGCGATCCCGGGCGCGGCCCGTTGCTTCCGCGGCGGCTGCCGCTTCCGGGGCTGTATCGCGCGGAAAAGCCACCGGACGATGCCCTGTTTTTGCCGGGGGACTGGTCGAGGTCGGGGGGAGCGGCGGTCGTGCGCCTGTCGGAAATTCCGCCGGGAGAGGTGTCGGTCCGGCGAGCGGCGAACGGAGGGAGTCGATTGTATCTGGAGGTTTGGTCTGAGGCCGGGCCTTTGAAGGGAACTGGGCGTGTCGAGTTCGCCGGCGAGACGGTCGGGGAGCGGCCGATCGATGGGTCGCTCTGGATCGCGATCCGTCCGAGGATTGGGTCGCTGCGTATGCGCATCAGCCATCCGCATGCGGACGGTTCGGTCGTGGCAAAGGAATTCCAAGTGCCGGCATCCCTAGTGGAGGCGCGCGATGGGCGCATCTACTTGAATGGGGAACCGTTTTTGATCAAGGGAACGTTGCCGCGGGGAATGGATGAGGATGGCGCGGCATACCTGAAATCGCTCGGGGCGAATACGATCCGGATAAGGGCCGGGGACCTCGGCCAATTGGAGCGCCATGGGTTCATGGGGATCGTCATGGTGGGGGAGTGGCCCGCGCAGTTTATCGAAAAGGCGCAGGGCGATGAGGAGTTCCTCCGCATGCTCAACGGGCGATTGGCGGGCCACCGCGATCGGGTGGCGGCGGCGGCGGCCGAGCCTCGGGCGTTGATCCTGCAGCATGCCAACGAGCTGACGTTTGGCGTTGACCCGTGGGAACGGATGGCGGGGCACAACACCTACGAGCGGCTGGATTACACGCTGGCGGCGTGTCTTAACGTGGCGGAACCCATCGAGCCCATGCTGCCGCAGGGGTACGCGAACTGCGCGCTGAGCTACCGGGCCCCGGATTTCTTGGACGTATACCTGCACAACACCTACCTCGAGCGGGATCGGGGGTGGCCGCCGCTGGCGGAGTTCATGCGGTTTCAGGGCTGCGGGGGACGCCCCTTCGTGAGCACGGAGTTTGGGGCGAATGTCTACATGCCGCAGGCGAATCTCGCCGGCAAGAACGTGCCGGTGTTGGAAAAGATACACGCGTGGAATTACCCGCATCGGTGGAATGGCTATATCGCCGCCGGGGCCTGCGGGGGCACCTCGTATTGCCTCTACGATTACGATCACGCGAAATTCGAGCGGATGCTCCGCGAGGAGCCGGAGAAACTCCAAGGGGTGTGGGATAAGGGGTTCACGAATTTCGGGGTGATGACCTTCGATCGGAAGCCGAAGTTGGCGTGCTGGGAACTGGGGCGGCTCTGGAGAGATTTCGAGGTAACTCCGGCGGGCGGGGACAAGTTGCGGGTCCGCTACCGGCGGGAGTATTGGGCCAGGGACTGCCGCCTGACGATCGCGGGCGCAGGTGGCGAGGAGGTGCTGTCGCAAGTGGATTTCGGGCCGCAGGCGGAGAGGTTGGTCGATGCGGGCGGCGCGGGGGGAGACTTCCGCTGGAGGATGGATTACACGACGCACGGGGGTTTGCCGATGGTCGCCTGCGGCGCGTGGCCGGCTGCGGTGGAGGCGGAGGATTTTCTAAAGAGGATGGAGGGGCGGGAGGGGTATCCATTTCTCCGGGAACTGTTCGACGCTGAGGTCGTTGCGGCGGATGGGGGACGCGGGGCGACGACATTGAAGGAACTGGAGCGGGAGGATGGCATCGTGCCGGTCGTGTTCCAAAAGCCCAATGGCGTGGTGTATGTGACGGCGTTGGCGCGGCGGGCGGATGGCGACTACGCCGAGGGCGCGTCCATCGACTTGGCCTTTCGCGGCCGTGCGGCGATGGTGGACGAGATGACGGGGCGGCCGACGGGCGAAGGGATCGCCGCCGAAATACGGGATGGGGGAATGCGGATCAAGAATCTCCGAGTGCCCCGGATTCCGGCATCGTACACGCAGCGCTCCAAGACACCGGTGCGGCTGCCGGTGATCCGGATCGAGCCGGGGGGCTGAGCTGGAACTTCAAATCGCGGATCACGTGAAGCGCCCACGGGCACCGGGTGGCGTCTGCAGAGAGGCCCTACAAAAATTGTAGGCCGCCTGTGTCAGGCGGCAGCGGGAATGAAGTTTCCCCCTGAGTGAAGCGGGCATCCCCGCGCCGGCGGCGGGGCTGACTCGAAAATTCGACGTAACTCGCTAGTAGCGAGGGGCCTTCGCCCTTCGGCGGGGGATAGGCCGAAGCCGGAAGCGGCTTCGCTACAATTTTCCGCCCCGGTGGTGCCCCGCGAGCGGGGCATGGGATCTATACTGAGCGTCATAAATAATTGCGCATACTCGACGGTTGTGGCAGGT
>CAZYWZ010000014.1:0-84756 GCA_964651705.1 uncultured Verrucomicrobiales bacterium | reverse complement strand
TATCAATCCTGCGACCCTCCGAGAAAATTCTCCCACGATGAAATGTCCGGGCTAGCCCGCACCGCCCGCAAAACCGAGGAAAATGCATGGTGCGGCCCGCGCGCGGCCCGGACATCTCGCGGCCCCCGGCATCCCGTCGCACTTGGTAAAGTCCGACACGCTGCTATCCTCCTTGGCCACCATGCACGAGACCTACGACGCGGAGATAGTGGAATACCGCGGCGCCGCCAAGGCCGCCCGGGGCATCGGTCCGCGCCTCGGCGTCGTCGGTGGCGGCCAGCTTGCCAAGATGACCGCGATGGCCGGGCTCCAGCTCGGATGCGATGTCGTGGTCCTCGAGCGCAACAACTACAGCCCCGCCGCCAACCTCGCCTCCCATTCCGTGGTCGGCGACTGGGACGACCCCGAGGCGCTGCTCCGGCTCGCGTCCATGGTCGATGCGGTGACCCTCGAAAACGAGTTTGTCGACGCGGGGGCGCTGGCGACCCTCGAGGAGTGCGGCCATCCGGTCTATCCCACGCCCACCACTCTCCGTCTCTCCCAAGACAAGTTCATCCAGAAGAAAACCGTCGCCGCGGCCGGCGTCACCGTGCCGCGCTTCCGCGAGATAGCCGATCGGTCCGAGATCCTTGAAGCCGCCGCGGCATACGGCTGGCCCCTCGTCCTGAAGGCACGCCGCAACGGTTACGACGGCAAGGGCAATGCCACCCTGCGGGGCGACGGAGACGCCGCGGCCGCATGGGCCCGCCTGGGCGGAGGCACGGCCCCCCTGTACGTGGAGGCCTACTGCCCTTTCGTGAAGGAATTGGCGACCATCGTGACCCGCGGGCGCACCGGGGAGACGGCGACCTACCCCCTCGTCGAGTCCGTCCAAGAGGACCACATCTGCCACGTCGTCAAGGCCCCCGCCCGGGTCTCCCCGGAGATCGGGCGGCGCGCCCTCGATATGGCGATGCGCGCGGTCACGGCGGTGGGCGGGATCGGGAGTTTCGGCGTCGAGATGTTTTTGCTCAAGGACGGCGACGTTGCCTTCAACGAACTCGCCCCCCGGGTCCACAATTCCGGCCATTACACCATCGAGGCCTGCGCCTGCTCGCAGTTCGAAAACCACGTCAGGGCCGTGATGGGTTGGCCGCTAGGCTCCACGCGGTTGCTGGCGCCCGCCGCGGCCATGGTCAACCTCTTGGGTCACTCGAGGGGCGCCGGTCGTCCGGAGGGCCTGGAGCGCGCGCTTGCGGTGCCCGGTGCCCACGTGCACATCTATGGCAAGGCCATGGCGGGCGCGGGCCGCAAGATGGGACACGTGACCGCACTCGGCGACTCGCTCGAAGAGGCGCTGGCCGTGGCACAGGACGCCGCTGCAATGATCCGCTTCGGAGGCAAACCATGAGCAAGGATACCCCCATGGTCGGCATCGTCATGGGAAGCGACTCGGATTGGCCGACGCTCGAGCCCGCCGCCAGGGTCTGCCAGGAGTTCGGCATCCCGTACGAGACGCGCGTCGTGTCCGCCCACCGGACGCCAGGCCTCATGGCCCGATACGGGCGCGAGGCCCATCGGCGCGGCCTCAGGGTCATCATCGCCGGCGCCGGCGGCGCGGCGCACCTGCCCGGCATGATCGCCAGCCATACGCCCTTGCCCGTCGTCGGGGTGCCCGTGGAGTCCAAGGCCCTCAAGGGCCTCGACTCCCTCCTCTCCATCGTCCAGATGCCCGCCGGCGTCCCCGTCGCCACGGTCGCGATCGGCGGCGGGCGAAATGCGGGCCTCCTCGCCGCCCAGATCATCGCCAGCGGCGATCGCCGGATGACCCGGCGGGTTCTCAAATTCAAGGCCTCCCTCGCAGTGGAATCCGCCGCCAAGGACCGCCGGATCCGCTCCATGGCCCCGGGAGATTGATGCCATGGAACTCCTCGACGCCATCCGCGCCAACCTGCTGAGCCCCGCCGTGCTGTTCTTCGCACTCGGCGTGTTCGCCGCCGTCAGCCGGAGCGACCTGAAATTCCCCGAGCCGCTCTACATCGCCCTGACCATCTACCTGCTGGCGAGCATCGGCTTCAAGGGCGGGGCCGCCATCGCCGAGGCCGGCATCGGCGCCGTCTGGTTGCCCGCCATGGCGGCGATCGCGCTGGGCGCGCTGATCCCGCTGTGGACCTACCCCGTCCTCCGCCACGGGGGCAGACTGCCGCGGCCCGATGCCGCCGCCATCGCCGCGCACTACGGCTCGGTGAGCGCGGTGACCTTCATCGCCGCAACGAATTTTTTGAATCACTCCCGGGAGGGTTACGAGCCCTATGCCTCGGCATTCCTCGCGGTGATGGAGTCGCCGGCCATCGTCGTGGGCATCCTGCTGGGCAAGGCGGCCAGTGGCGGGGGCCAGTCGCAGCCCGCCATGACGGGCCTCGCGCTGCGAGAGGCATTCCTCGGGCGCAGCGTGTTGCTGCTCGTGGGGTCCATGGTCATCGGGACACTCAGCGGAAAGGCCGGCATGGCCGCGGTGCACGGGTTCTTCGTCACCCCCTTCCAGGGCGTCCTCGCGCTGTTCCTCCTGGAGATGGGAATGGTGGCGGGCCGCAGGCTCTCGGACCTGCGCCGGGTCGGCCCATTCCTCCTGGCCTTCGGCATCGGGGCGCCCCTGGTCAACGGCTGCATCGGCGTCCTGCTGGGCAAGGCCGTGGGCCTCAGCGTCGGCGGCGAAACCCTCATGGGCGTCCTCGCCGCCAGCGCGTCGTACATCGCCGCGCCCGCCGCGATGCGCCTCTCCCTCCCCGACGCCAACCCCACCCTCTACCTCACCTCCTCCCTCGCCATCACTTTCCCTTTCAACATCACGCTCGGCATCCCATTGTATTATGAGCTCGCCCGGCGCCTCTCGCCCTGACCCATGAAGACCCACCCCACCAAGCTCATCACGATCATCTGCGAGGCCCTCGCGCGCGAACCGGTCCAGGCCCTCCTGAAAGACAGCGGCGCCGCGGGTTACACCGTCTTCCCCGTCGAGGGCTCCGGCGCCCACGGCGCCCGCACCGGCGACATGGCCGAATTCACCAACGTCCAGTTCGAGGTCATCATCCGCCCCGATGCCGCCGACGCCCTCCTCGATCGCCTCGGGGCAGAATTCTTCCCGCGATTCGCGATGGTGGCCTACGAGAGCGACATCCGGGTGATAAGGGAACGCAAGTTTTGAGGAGTGATCCAAGACCCCAAGGCTGACCTGAAACTTCACCCCCGGTGGCGTCACACAGAGACGCCCCACCATCTACAAATTTTGTAGGCCGCCTGTGTCAGGCGGCAGCGGGAATGAAGTTTCCCCACGAATGACGCGGCGCGCGGCCCATTTTATGGACTCCGGTGGCCGAGCGCAGCGCCGACACCGCTTTGGCTCCAGGCAGAACCGCAGAAAAGCGCGGGCCTCATCGCGCCCGACCGGCGCCCTTCCCGCGACCCTTCTGGCACGCGCCACCGCCCTGCACCGCGGACTCGAATGCAGGCAGGTGGTTCTCCCGCGAGGCGCGTTGGAGATTTTGAAATACGGCCACGACATCCGGGTACGCCTTGACCCTGCCGATGAGGCGATCGTACAGCGCCACGTTGGCCTTCTCCGATTCCACCCCTTGCCGCGCGGCCTCCCCAAGGCTCTCCGGGGCCGCCACCTTGCCGACGTGGGTGTTCTCGGGAACCGGCAGGCCGTACTTCTGGAACTGCAACTTCAGCGCCTCGATGTGGCGCCCCTCCGCCCGGATGATATTGGCGTAGGGCAACACCTCGCCGTGCTTCTTGATGATGGCGCGATAGGTTTCCTGGGCGGCGTACTCCCCCTCCGGGCCGGCAAGGGCCTCCGCCAGGGCCTCACGCAGGGCCGCATCGGCCACGGCCGTCGTTGCCGCGGGAGTTGGCTTGGCGGCGGGTTCTGGTTTCCCCTTGGCCGAGACCCTCCCGGGGATCACGGATAGCAACCCAAGGGCCGCGACCGCGGCGACTGTCGGATTCATCCTCATGATAGGCTCCTTTCCAAACTCCGGATCGTCGGAGTCACGCATCCAAGCGGACCTCCAGACCTTTTGACGCGGCCCGGGCGCCCCCGCTTCAAGGCCCCGCGGCGGGAATCACTTCTTTTTCGCCTTCTTTTTCGCTGCCGGCCTCCGCTCGACCATCGGCCAATTCGGGTCCTCGTGGCGCTCCGACCGCATCAGCGCCTCGGCCCTCGCGACGATGTCCGGCTTCTCCGCCGCGAGATCCTTCGTTTCTCCGGAGTCTGCCCCGAGGTCATACAACTCGATCGCCGCGGACGGGCCGTTGCGCACCGCCTTCCAGTCGCCGAAGCGCACGGCCTGGATGGAGGACTTCTCGTGCAGCTCCCAATAGAAGCATTCCCGCTTCGGCGCGGGACCGCCCTTCAGGAACGACACCAGCGATAATCCGTCGGCCTGGAACCCCTCGGGCAGTTGCGCGCCTGCCAGTTCCGCGACCGTGGGCAGAAAGTCCCAGAAGGCCCAGGGCTCGCCGGTCACGCGCCCCGCGGGGATCTGGCCAGGCCACCGGGCCATGGCCGCCTGCCGCAGCCCCCCCTCGTACATCGATCGCTTGAAGCCGCGCAGCTTCCCGCCCATCGCCTGGTCAAAGAGCCTGCCGATCTCCGAGTCGGGATCGAACGAGGAGCCGTTGTCTCCCGAAAACATGACCAGCGTCGTCTCGTCCAGCTTCAACTCCTTTAGCGTCGCCAGGACCCGGCCGACGTCGGAATCCAGGCGCGTCACCATCGCCGCATAGTTCTTCTGCTGCTCGGTCCACGGCTTGTCCGCGTACTGTCCCTGGTCGTCAATCTCGAATCGCCCGTGCGGCAGGGTGACCGCGTAGAAGAGAAAGAACGGCTTCCCGGCATTGGCGCGGATCCACTTCAGGGTCTCGTCGGCGATCAGCGCCTGCGCGTAGGTCTTGCCCACCCCCTTCCCGTCGTTGCCGGGCAGGTCGAACCGCCGCTCGTCGTCGTACAGATAGGTCGGAAAATAGGAATGCGCGTGGCGCTGGCAGTTGTATCCGAAAAAATGGTCGTAGCCCATCTTCAGCGGGCTCCCGGTGGTGTCGAACATCCCCATCCCCCACTTCCCGATGCAGGCGGTCGCGTAGCCCGCGCCCTTGAGCAGCTTGGCGACCGTGAACGTCCCCTCCGGCAGAGGCATCTGCCCCTCCGGCTGGATCTCGCGGTTGGCGCGGATCGGGCAGTGACCCATGTGCAGTCCGGTGTTCAGCGAGGCCCGCGACGGCGCGCACACCGTGGTCCCCGCGTACGCCTGCATGTAGCGCGTCCCCTCCGCCGCCATGCGGTCCAGATTCGGCGTGCGGATCAACTTCTGCCCGTAGCAGCCGAGATCCCCCATGCCGACGTCGTCCGATAGGATGAAGATCAGGTTGGGTTGCCGCGCCCACGACATCCCAACCTGTAACAAAAGGCCCAATATTACCCCGGCGATCGCGGACCCATTCCGGAAGCGATATGCGGTGTGCTCTCTCATGCTCCACCACTCTGGGCCCCACGCATGGCACCTTGTCAAGGCTCGTCCAATCGGGGCGTGCCCGGCTTCTGGTAGGGCTTCAACCCCTCGAACCGATATTCGATCTCGGCGATCTGGTCCTCGCTCAATCTTAGCTCCGAGACGATGGGAGACTTCGGGATGGATCCTTTTGGCCCGTAGTCGCGGGAGACCGTCGTCTGGAACACGCCGCGTTTCTTCCAGAGGTACAACTGGTAGCCGCGCAGATCGCCGGGATGGGTCTTGCCCAGATTGATCATGAGCAGGAACTTGCCGTACGCATCGCGCAGGGCGGCGGGATCGGAGCCGCTCCGGTGCAGTTGCCAGATGCGGGTGAGGACGTCGGCGTAGATGGCACGCTCGGTGATCAGCCCTTCCACCCCGAGCCGCAGCTCGTAGAGCCAGCCGAAGCCCCCGCGGGCGCCGAAGACGCGACGGATCGGCGGCTTCGCCGCAATCAGGGCCCGCGTCCGGGCGATGACGTCGCCCGCTTCCTCTTTGATGTAGCCGAAATGCGGAAACGCTTGCGCCAACTCGATCAGGAGCTCCACCGAGGGGATCGGTCCCTTGTAGGCCACGCCGCCCGTGGTCTGGATAAAGACGGGGCGTTTCGTGACCGCGGCGAGGGCATGCCAGTATTGGCGCATGTCGTCCTCCGTCTTGCCCGAGTCCGGCGGCCGCGAGATGAATGCCGCCGGGGCCAGCTTTTCCGCATGCCTGGCGAAAAGGAGCATCTCGTCCGTGTCTTTGCCCTGCACGCCAAGGCAAAGCGCGGTCCGACGGCCGCGGGAGGCTTCGGCCAGCACCTCCATGCCCTGGAGCTTCTCGTCGGTGGTCAGCAGATCGACGCTGTCGCCCGACTGGGGCCAGATCATTCCCGGACAGTCGCACCAGTCGACATAGCGGGCCGACCGGGCGAGCGCTTCGAAGTCGACGGCTCCCGACGCCGTGAAGGGCGTCGACAGGATCGGAAACGGCCCCTCGATTTTCGGGTCCGCGCCATCGGCGTCGGCGCCGTGCGCGCGTTGCCCCAAGATCGCTCCGGCGAAGACGCCCGACGCGCCGGCCGTCGCGATTCGGAGCATCCGTCGTCTGGTGATGCCTGTCTCCATCGAAATAGTCATGATTTGCTTTCCTCCAGCGGGTCGGAATAGCGCAGCAGACAGGCCACAGCAGGTCGAGAAGAATGCCCCGCGCGGCGGGGCACCACCGGAGCAGAAAATTGTAGCGAAGCCGCTCCCGGCTTCGGCCTATCCCCCGCCGAAGGGCGAAGGCCCTTCGCTACTAGCGAGTTACGGCGTATTTTTGAGCCAGCCCCGCACCGCTTTCGGGGCGTGAGTTTTCGACCGTTGGCGGTACCCTTCCCGCGACCGCCATGCGCACCAGAGCCCGAGCATCCCGGACCCAACGGCCTCTCTTTGGCCCATGCGCTGCCCTCGCGCTCGGCTGCGCCTCGCTGGCGGCGGCGCCCCGGGGCGGCGACACGTTCCTCCTCCACGGGATCGATGCCGGGGGGCGACCGGTCGCCGAGGTCATCGCCCCCCTCTTGCCCGTGCCCGAATCCGCCACTCCCACGGCCCCGCTGGAGGTCCGCTATCCGTTCGAGGGATCCCTGTTCCCGCCAGACATCGTCGCGCCCGAGATCCTCTGGCACGACGCCTCCGGCGCCACGGCCTGGCTGCTGACGCTCCGTTTCGGTCCAGATGACGGCACCCTTTACATCCTCTGCGATGGGAAGCGCGTGGCACCCGAGATCGATCCGGAATGCCGCCGCGACGACAACCCCTACGAGGAGTCACCCCAGATCGCCGGGACGCGGGGCTGGCGTCCCTCGGAGGCCACCTGGGCCCAGATGAAGCGGCTATCGGTGACCAACGCGCTGACGATGACGGTCCATGGGTTGGATCGCACCGTTCCCGCCGCGGGTCAACCGATCCGCGTCCTCTCGAAGGGCGCCGTATCGTTCGGCACATCCCGCGACCCCGTGGGCGCGCCGATCTTCTATCGCGACGTCCCCCTCATGCCCAGCCGCACGAAAGAGGGTGTCGTGAAGCCGCTCGCCGACGATGCCGTCCCCCTCATCCAATGGCGGCTGCGCGATATCTCCAAGCCCGACGCCCCGGTCGTCATGCAGAACATGCCCACCTGCGCCAATTGCCACTCCTTCAGCGCCGACGGGCGCCGCCTCTCCCTCGACGTGGATGGTCCCGATGGCGACAAGGGTGCGCACGCCGTCGTGCCGACGGGACGGCGCATGTCGATCGGGCGAGATGACGTCTTCTCCTGGAACGCTCGGCGCCAAAACGACCCCAGCGCCACCGTCTCCTACGGCCTATTCCCGCGCATCTCGCCCGACGGGCGCCACGTCGCCGCCACGATCCGCGAGCACGTCTTTGTGCAGAACTACATGGATTTCCGCTTCCTGCAGACCTTCTACCCCACGCGCGGCGTCCTCGCGCTCTACGATACGACCGAAGGCAAGATCGCGACGCTCCCCGGCGCCGACGACCCGGCGTTCGTCCAGTCCAACCCCGAGTGGAGCCCCGACGGCCGCGAGATCCTATTCATCCGGGCGGAGGCGCGCGACAGCTACGGCAAGGGGCCGAGGGCCACGCGCGCCAACGACCCAAACGAGACGCAGATCCAGTACGACCTGTACCGCATCCCCTTCAACGGTGGCTCGGGCGGCACCGCCGAGCCCGTCATCGGCGCCTCGCACAATGGGAAGAGCAATTCGTTCCCGAAGTTCTCCCCCGATGGCAAATGGATCGTCTTCGTCCAGGCGAAGAATGGCCTGCTGATGCGCCCCGACTCGAAGCTGTGCATCATCCCGGCATCCGGCGGCCAGCCGCGCGTCATGCGCTGCAACATGGAGCCCATGAACTCGTGGCACAGCTGGTCGCCCAATGGCCGATGGCTCGCGTTCTCGTCAAAGGCCTTCGGCCCCTTCACGCGGATATTCCTCGCCCATGTGGATGAGAGCGGCATGGACGCGCCCGCGGTCCTGCTGCCCGATTGCACCGCCGCCAACCGCGCCGTCAACCTCCCGGAGTTCGCGAACCTCCCAGGCGACGGCATCCTCGCGATCGACACCCCCGCCGTCGATTATCGCCGCCTCATGAAGGAGGGCCACGCCCTCGCCGAAGCCGGAAAACTCGAGCGTGCCGAAACATTCCTCAAGGACTCGCTCGCGCTGCGCGACAACTACTCCCCGACGCACGTCGCCTACGGCTTCGTCCTCGACGCCCTCAACCGCCACGCCGACGCGATCGAGCAATACCGCCGCGCGCTCGCGCTCGATCCCCTCAATGGCAACGCCCACCGCTACTTCGCCCAGACGCTCATCCGACTCCGCCAGATCCCCGAGGCGATCCGCCACCTCCAGATGGCCCTCCGCATCGACCCGCTCGACGACGAGGCATGCCGCCATTTCGGCGACGCGCTCATGCTCGCCGGCAATCCGGCCGAGGCGGAAAAGGCCTACCGCAAGGCCCTGGAATTGAACGGCGAGAGCGCCTTCGCCCACAACAACCTCGGCCAGCTCCTGACTTATGCCGGACGCATCGACGAGGCCTTGCACCACTACACCGAGGCCGTCCGCTGCCGCCCCAACTACGCATCGGGTTATGCGAACCTCGGTGTCGTCTTGGCCAAGGCCGGACGCATCGATGACGCCATCCGTTCCTACCGCAAGGCCATCGAACTCGACGCGGACCACGCCGCCGCCCACTGCAACCTCGCGCTCCTCCTCGCCACCCACAAAGACCCCGGCGTCCGCGATGGCCAAGAGGCCCTCCGCCGCGCCCAGAAGGCCTGCGAACTCACCCAAAACAAAAACCTCCAGAGCCTCCTCGCGCTCGCCGCCGCACAGGCCGAGGTCGGGAACTTCGACGAGGCAAAACGTGCCGCCGAAGCCGCCCTCGCCCTCCTCCCACCCGATTCCCCCCAGGCCGCCGATGTCCGCGCCAAGATCCTCGCACCCATCGACCGCGGGGAACCCGTGCGGAACGACTACGGGACGGAAATGGGTTCGGAACGCTGATTCCTATTCGGCGGCCCCGAACATCAGCGCCGATTAGCGAAGATCGGCCCCAACATACCCCGCGCCCCCACATTCCCCGCGCCTCTGCGGGAGAAATCCCGAACCCACTGCCATTGCAACAAGTCCCGTGGTCCGACCCCGGTCACGCGAATCACAGGCCATCCGCCGGACTTATATCGGAGCCTCTCGCCCATCCCCATCTTCTAATAATTTCGCAACCTCCCCTCCAAAGGCCTGCCGACGCCTTGACGCTAGCCCCTTCGGTGTTACGCATCATGGCCGAGTTTTTGCGGGATTCCGACATGCGTTGCATCGCTCTTCTGCCAATCTTGTGCCTCGCCATCCCGTCATGGTCCGCCGCGCCCTCGGAATATACCGTGACCGACATCACCGCGTGGTCTGACGCCCAACTTGCGGGCCTGCCGCACTTCGATCGCTACGTCCCCCTTTCCCCGACGGGCGCCTCCTCCGATTTCATCCCGCTCGCTCACAACGGCGTCGGCCTGACCGCCGGGAATCGCGACTACAACAATGGCGGATGGGTTCAGGGCAGCGGGGCATACGTGAAGGACGGCGTCCAGACGAGCGTCTCGGCTTGGCTTCTGCAGGGCTATTGGTGGTCCTACTCCTGGTCCTACACCTGGTGGGATGGCACCGACTATCATTTCCAAAACGGGTTTGTCACCCACAGCCCGGCGCAAGATGTCAATATCATGGGCACCGTGGTTGGCTATGCCACCATCCCCGGGTCGGGATCGGGCTCGGGATCATCCGGCGCTTACAGCGACCATGTCTGGATGCGGGACACCGGGACGGGCGAACATTTCGATTTGACGCCCACCGCGACGCGCGCCCAAGCCCGCCGCATCAATGACCATGGCCAGATCGTCGGCAACTGGTCCAATGCGGACGAGAGCCATCCCTTCATCCGCCACCCCGATGGCACCTTCGAGGATTTCACCCTCGCCACCGTCACCTCGCACAGCCTCACCCCCACCGCGATCAACAATCACCGCCTGGTCGCCGGCAATGCGATCGTCTACACCACCCCGATCCGCGATCAGCGCCCCTGGGTCTGTGCCTCGGGCACGTCCGTCACACAGTTGCCCTTTCCCGACCAGAACTCTCCCGACGTCGGGACGATCGCGGATCTGAACGACGGCGCCACCCTCGTCGGCGAGGCCCACAAGGCCGCGGCCCCCACCGAGACAAGCGCCGTGCGCTGGAGCAACCCCGGGGGTTCGTGGCAGGCAGACGACTTGAACGAATTGCTGACCGACAATCTGGATTTCATCCTGGACCGGGCCATCGCCGTCAATGATGCCGGACACATCCTCTGCACCGGGCATCTCGATGGCGCGGACACCCGCAACACCCACCGCCTCCTCCTCACCCCGGATGTCTTCCCCGCGCCCGCGGTGACCACCCTCGGCGCCGCGGCGGTCACGTCCACCGGCGCCACCTTCCGGGCCAAACTCAACGCCTCCAATCTGCCGACCACCGCCACCTTCGTGCACGGTGCCACCACCAGCTATGGCACCACCAACGCGCTGTCGCCCCTGTCCGGCACGATCCCGGTGCTCGCCGAACAAGCCATAGGCGGCCTATCGCCCCACACCACCTACCACTTCCGCGCCACCGCACGCAACGCCAGCGGATCGACCGAAGGCACCGACGCCACTTTCACCACCGCCTGGGACTGGCCGTCGTGGGCCGCCAACGCCGGATGTTCCGGGCCCACGGATGATTCCAATCACAACTCCATTCCCGATCTGATCGACTATGCCACGGGCAACCGGCCCGCGCCGGTCGTCACCATGGACGGCGATGCCATGAAATTTGTATTCAACCGATCGCTCATCGCCGATGGCGTCACGATCATCCCGCAATTCAGCGATGATCTCATCACGTGGCATGACGGCCCCGCCTACTCGATCTCCGGGAGCACCGGGTCCAACGCGCACGCCACGGAACTTTCCCGCGCGCTCGCCGCAAACGATCTCGAGCGCGTCACGCTCAGCGCCAGCGCCCACTTCGCCCGCCTCAAGGTGCAGCTCCATTGATGGACTCGGGACGATTCCGGGCCCACGCCACCACATCCCTCCACGGGTGAACGCGGCGGATCATCGATCCCACCCCATGAGGCATGACCCCGAAGACCATCGTCGCTGATTTCTCTCCGGTGCCTTAAGAGATCAGCGTTGATTAGCGAAGATCAGCGTTCCTGACTCCCCGCCGTGGCCCCGGGGCCTCACTCGTCGTCGGGGTCGGCCTTGCGCTTCCCCTTGCCCTCGCGTTTCTCCTTCTTGCTCTTGGCCTCGGGCTTTGGCGCGTTGTGGTCGGGGAGGTGGGCGGCCAACTGGGCCTTCATCTCGGCGAACTCTGGCTTCGCGGCGAGGTTGGTCCACTCGTACAGGTCTTTCGTTTCGTCGTAGAGTTCCTCGTCGCCATTCTCGTACTGGATATATCTCCACTTTTCGGTGCGGACGGCGTGGTTCTTGTAGCCGTGGGTCGTAATTGCCGGCAGATCCCATGCCGCCTTCGGGTCCTGGAGCAGGGCCTTGATGCTGCGCCCCTCGACATGTCCGGGGATCGGGAGCCCTGCCAATTCGCACAGGGTCGGATAGATCGACATGAAATCGACGGTCCGGTCGCAGGCGCCGCCCGCCTTGGTCACGCCGGGAACGACCCACATGAGCGGCGCGCGGGTGGCCTCCTCCCATAGGGCGAATTTCCTCCAATGGTGTTTCTCGCCGAAATGCCAGCCGTGGTCGCCCCAGAGCACGATGATGGTGTTGTCGCGATGCGGGCTCGCGTCCAGCGCGTCGAGCACCCGGCCCAGGTTCATGTCGAGGTAGGCGCAGGTGGCGAGGTAGGACTGGATCGCCGCCTTCCAGCGGCCGGAGGCCTGAAATTTCGCGTGGTCCTTTTCCGGGGCGGCCATCTTGACGCCGGCGGGGGGGATGTCCTCCAGGTCGTCCTCGCGGTAGGGCGGCAGCTGTATCGTTTCCAGGGGAAACATCTCGTAGTACTTTCTCGGCACGGCGAAGGGCAGGTGCGGCTTGTGAAACCCGCACGCCAGGAAGAAGGGCTTGTCCCATTCCTTCTTCAGGCGCTCGATACACCAGTCGGCCGTCTGCCAGTCGCCGAGATCCTCGTCCTTGAGGTCATGTTTCAGCGGCTCGTGGAAGCCCTCGTCCTTTTTGACGCCGGCGCCGTGCCCCAGAAATCCCTCCTTGCTCATGTACTCGGTCCACTCGGAGGGGTAATAACTGTCGCTGTGGTAAATTTTCCCCGCGCCGGCGACGTGGTACCCGGCCTTCAGGAACTGCGCGCTCAGGCCAATCCCTTCCTCGATGTGATTTGTCCAGAAGTCGTTGTTCGTGTAGCAGGAGGTCTTCCACGGCCGACGGCCGCTCATGAGTGCCGCGCGCGACGGGTTGCAGGCGGGCACCGCGCAGTACGCGCGGGTGAACGTCACTCCCCGCGCGGCGAGGCGATCGAGGTTCGGCGTCTTGGATTGCGGGTTGCGGCCGAGGTGATGGACCCAGTGATTCAGGTCATCGACGGCGATGAATAGGACGTTGGGCTTGTCCGCGGCGCGCACGGTCGGCGACGCGAGGGAGCCCAGGAGACATGCGGCGAAAAGGAATGGGCGCATGGGGAAAAGGTAGGCGTCATTCGCCGTCTGGCCAGACGGATCGCAGTTCTCGGACCTCGAGCCGTTCCAGGGTCGCCGCGCCGCCCTCGGCCGACAGGGAAATGCCGCGGTTCTCCGGGTGCGGGAAAAAGACGCCGGACAGGTCGGCCTCACCGTGGTTTCCGAACACCTCGATGCTGGTGCGATCCAGCAAGACCCGCAGGTGCAGTCGCCCATCCGGGCACGCCACGGGCGCGCAGACCCCAAAGCCCTTGAGCGCCCGCTCCTTCACGTCGTACTCCACGGGCTCGCCCCGGAGCGCCAGCCGGATGGCCCGCGCCGCGCCCAGGACGATCTCGGCCTCGATGTCCAGAAGGTCATGGGAGACGCCCTCCAGCGGATTCTCGCCCGGCGCCAGCTCGCGCCTCTCGAACTGGTGCGCCTTGGCATAGAGGCCGCCGATCTCCTCGACCGGTTCGCGGAAGAGGCGGGGGCCCTGCGGGGTTTCTCGGAGGACCAGTTCGCGAGGGATGCTCATCTGCTGGTTGAAGGGCATGCCGGGATAACTGTTCGGGGCCCTGGCCTTGCCCGTATTCATCCAGCCGATCTGGACGCGTCGCCCGTCAGGCGCATCGCTGAAAGTCTGCGTCGCGTAATAGGACGCACCCCACCGATTGCGGATCGGCTCGCTCTCCGGCTCGAAGCGCCGGCCATCGAAGGCGCCGAGGATGTATTCGCCGCTGCCCCGCAGCAGCAGCCATTTCGTCTTTGCCGGATCGCCATCGACCGCCATCTCAAACATGTCGGGGCATTCCCAGTACCAAGCGCCGGGCCCCACCTCTTGCGCCAGCTCCCAATCGCGGAGGTCCTTCGATCGGAAGATGCCGAAGGTCGCGGCCTCCCGGTCCGCGTTATTGCGGGAGAGGGAGAGGACCATGATCCAGGCCCGGGACGGCTTGTGGAAGAAGACCTTCGGGTCGCGGTCCCGATAATCCGGGGTGCTGAGGATCGGGTTTCCGGCGAACTTGGCGAAGGTCTGCCCCCCATCCGTGCTGAATGCCATGCATTGCGTCGCGCGGCGGTCGTCCGGAGACGGATGCGGCAACTCCGCCGGGCCCGGCGGCCGGAGCCCATAGAAAAGGAGAATGGGCGGATGCTCTCCCGCCTTCAGCCCTGAGATGTTATCCCAATCGACCAAACCGGATCCCGAATAATGGCTGTCCTCGCCATCCGCGCTGATCGCGATCGGGAGATGCCTCCAATGCATGAGGTCGGGGCCCGAGGCATGCGCCCAGACGGTCCCCGCGAAGGCCGGGCTGCGATGCTGGTGGAACAGGTGCCACGTCCCCCGGTAATAAAAGAGGCCGTTGGGATCGTTCAGCCAGTGGGCCGGCGCGGTGTAGTGGAATTGCGGGCGATGGCTCTCGTGGAGAAAGCGCGTCGCATCGCAGGGTACCCCGCGGGGCCTCTCGTCCCGCACGAACTGATCCACCGCCACATCGCCCCGGCCCGAATGGTCGTTGACCCGAATCCGGGCGGGCCGCCCGCGCAAATCGTCAACGTCCCACGTCCTCCAATACAGGCCCGCGCCACCCCGGTCCTCCGTCGCGCAGGCCGAGCGCACCACCGCATTGCCAACGACCAATTCCGCACCGAGCACGCGCGCGAAATCCCGCTGGCCGCGGATCAGGAAGTTAATATACCGGCGCTCGACGACGAACTCGGGTGAGAGTAATTCTCCCTGCGCCGCCACCCCTGACGCGCCGCTCCACGCCATGCGCTCACCCTCCAGGCCCTCCGGGCGCTTCGCGGGCGCCGGGTGAAACGGCGCGGCGAAGGCCTCGCCCGCCGCCTTCCAACCCCCAAAGCCCTCGCCCTCGAAATCGCCGATCACGATTTCGGCAGGCGCGTTGGCCGACGACGGCGCGTTCGCGAGACCGCAGAGGAGCAGGCCGAGCGCGAGGCGACCCGGCAACGATGTGACATGGTCTCGCGTCGCGGACAAAGCGGTGCGGGGACGACCCGCACTCCAAAGGCCTTCGGCCGAAACGGCGCCAAGTCGACTGACGCGGCAACCGTCATGGGATCTTGCGAGATTTCGCGCGCAGCGCTCTGGAGTGCGGTGCGTCCCCGCACCGCTTTGGCGCGATCGGCCAAACCAAGAACTTCCCCGCGTCCCCGCGTCCCTGCGCGAGGATTCACTCTTCGCGCCAGGGCATCGCCTCATGGTTGGCTCTAACGTCACCCACCACCCTTGAGTTCCCCCAACATCGCCAGCAGGTTGTCGGTGATGATGACCGATGCGTCCTCCTGTACCCGGCAAGTGCCCATCCACGTCTCGTAGCCGCCCCACTCGTGCTGGCGGGGCGTCGGCAGGTAGCCGTTGGAACCGTTGGCGATGCTGACGACCATCGTTTGCGGGAATGGGCTCCGCTTTTTCAGATCGAGGCCGGTCTCCGCGAATGTCTCGAAGGGAATGGCGCACACCGCGAAGTCGCCGATGCGGAGCGCCTGCAGCAGTATCGCAACGGTCTCCTCGCCCTTGTCCAGCGCCAGCACGCGCCTCGCGTAATTGTCCGCGAGCCTCGGCAGTTTGGCGCGCTCGGCCTCCTCTTTGACCGCCAGCACCTTCTTCGCCTCGGCGACCTGCTCCTCGGTGGGCCGGCGCACCCGGAGGGTGATCTCGCGCTGGACCATCCCGAGCCTCGCGTCGGACCGATGCTCGCCAATTCCCTTCCAGGCATGCCAAGCCGCATCCGCGGCCTTCTGCGCGACGATGCGGATCTGCTCGAAGGGCTCGCGCGGGGGCCGGGTGGCGAGGAACGGGACGTTGTTGACATCGCCCGAGGTGCCATTGGACATCGCCGCGACAAAACCCTCCCCCGCATTCAACCTCGAGGGCACGAGCCGGGCAAACTCGCCATAGTAATCGGCCGAAATCATCCCCTTGGGCGGTCTGCCCACGTAGTGCAGCGAGTAGTTCGCGAATAGCGCAAGCGGCTTCTGGCCCTTGGCTTCCTGCACCGACAAAATCGTCACGTCGGGATCCGTCGGCCCCGCCGGCCGATCCAGGACGTCCGGGCTCGTGCCGGGATTCATCTTCACCTGATCCAGGCCGCCAAAGGGATTCGGGGGCATCTTGCCCGGCTTGAGGAACCAGCGGCGATTGAATACCTCTTCGGGCAACGGATGGGCCGCGGCGGCGATGGCCGACGGCCGAAGGGCCGCGTGGGCCCGCACGATGGACTCCGCGACCCCCTCGACCAAGACCTTGCGATACGCCACGGCGGCCGCGTCGCCCTCCCGCGCATTGGACGGCGGGCCGCTGTGCGTGTGCGTCGCCGAGACGAGCATCCTCTCGGAGGGAATGCCGCAGCGCCCCGAGGCGAGGGCCTTTGCCTCGTCCGCCACCTCCCGGGCCAGGCCCAGATTATCCACCACGACCATCGCGAGCGCGGTGGCCCCGTCATCCAACACCAGCGCGCGGGCGCGCAACGGGTCGTGCGCCGACTCGGCCGGGTTTGGCGTGAAGCCTCCGGGCATGTTGATGGGATACTGCTTTGGCGTGATGTCGACCACCGCCGCGCCAGCCCGGAGCGTCGCATCGTCCGCCATCGCGGTCGCGCACGCCAGCGCGCCGATGGCGCACGCCGCCGCAACGGAACCCCGCCTCAGCGGGGAGCGCGCGCGACCCGCGCCCGACGCCGCCCGAGGCGACCATTTCCCGCCACAGGCGCCACCGGCTTTGCCAGAAACACCGATCCCCGGCATCCCGGTCACATGGCGGAAAACAGGCTGACTAACATTGCGGTTCATTTTTTCTTCCTCGACTTCTTCGGTTTCGGACCCAACGGGTTGGGCGTCTCCGCGTTGACGGACTTCAGATGCCCGAGCAGTAATTCCTGCAACTCGTCGGCCTTGGCCGGCTCCCTGTCGGCGATGTTGCGACCCTCCTCGACCGGGTCAGGCTCGAGCCGATACAGTTCTCGCGACGCGACCGAGCCATCCCCGGTCCAGAACAGCATCAGCTTGTGATCCCCCTGGCGGATGGCGGAAAATTTCCGATTGGGGCGGTGAAAGAACAACGCGCCCCGCGGGCGACGGATCGTCCCCGCGGCGGGATCCTCCAGCAATGGGCGGAGGCTCGTTCCATCCATCGCGCCGGAAAGTTCCCCAGTCCCCCCGGCGAGATCATAGAACGTGGGCAAAAAATCGTATCCCGCCACCGGCGTCCGGCACGCGGAGCCGCCGGGGATGCCCGGCCCGCGCGCCAGGAAAGGCACGCGGATGCCGCCCTCGTAAAGGCTATGCTTCGCACCCGTCAGGGGGTGGTTGGTCGCGGCGCGCGCCGCGTCGCCGCCGGGCACGGTGTCTCGCCCCCCGTTGTCCGCGGTGAAGAAGACATAGGTGTTTCCCGCGACGCCCAATTCCTCGATGGCACCCATCAATCGCCCGACGCCGGCATCGAGGTCCTCCATCATCGCGGCCCACGCCTGCGTGTACCCCCGGTCCGGCACGCCCTTAGACTCGTACTTCTTCAGTTTCGCCTCCCGGCACACGACGGAGAGATGCACCGCGTAATAGCTCGCCTGCACGTAGAATGGCCGCTTTGCACCGACCTGCTCGCTCATGAAGGCGATCGCGCTATCGGTGACCGTGCGGGTGCGCTTCGGGTCGTCGTTGTCGATGAAGTGCGACGGGCCGGCCTCGTGGCTGCGGGACTCCACGCCGAGCGTCGATGGCATCCCGCCCGTGTTGTTTCCGGTCATGCCGTCGCTCGCGTCATAGCCGCACTCCTCCGGCGTGGAGATCATGTCTTCGCCCCACTTGCCAAAGTGCGCGCAACGATAGTCGGGGGACGCCAGTTTGAGGGCCTTCGGGATCGTCATGTGGTCGGCGGGCACCCACGCGCTCTTGAATTCCGACCCGCTGCGCGCCGCGGTCGTCCCGCACAAGATGCTCCGCCGCGTGGGCGTGCACAGCGGCGCCGGGGAATAGCCGCTCGTGAAACGGATGCCCTCGCGCGCCAGCCGATCCATGTTCGGGGTCTCCAGATACGCGGAGCGCGACCCGGGGATCCCCGGGTCCATCGGCCCCGACATCTGGGACCAGCCCTGGTCGTCGGTCAGGATCAGCAGGATGTTGGGGCGATCGGCGGCGATGGCGGCGGAAACGGCCCCGGCGAAGAGGAGGGGGAATAGCAGACGGCGCATGATGAAATTCAAGGTGCAACGGTCGCGCGGGTCAATGCCGCTTCGGGGCCCGCGAATGGGCCACCGATCCACTCACAAGGAGGGGCGCTTTGGAAGCGCCCCCGGCGGTTGCAAACCGCCGCTCCTTGATGGCCCGATGCCCGCGCAGCTTCAGACCGCTCCCAGAGCGCTGCGCGCGGTCCTGCCGGTTGCTTGTGGCGCGAAAGGGATTTCGCGCCCTACAGCCCCAAAACTCAGTCCCGACGCGAGCCGGTCATCCTCACCCTGACGACCCCGCGGGCCCGATCAGCCTTCTTCCTCCTCATCCCCCTCGCCCTCGGCGGGCGCCGGCAATTCCTTGTTCGCGGAGACGCCGAGCTTCACGATCTTGCGCGCGCGGTTCAGCACGTTCCCCTTGCCGGTGGCGAGCCTCGCGCGCGCGCTCGCGAGGCTCTCTTCCGCCTGCGCGAGCCGCTCGCCGACCTTGTCGAGATCCGCGACGAAATCCGAGAGCTTGTCCAGCATGCGGCCGACCTGCGCCATGATCTCGCCCACGTTCTGCCTCTGGCGCTCCGCGCGCCAGAGCCCCGCCACCACCGTGAGGACCGATAGCGCGAGCGACGGCGAGAGCAGCACGACATTCCGCTTGGCCGCATAGGGCTGCAATTCGGGCATCGCGCGCAGGGCCACCGCGAGCGCCGACTCCACCGGCACGAACATGAACACCCGCCCCAGCGCGTTGAGCCCGGAAATATCGTGGTAGCCCTTGTCCCACAGCTCGTCGATGTGCCCCCGGATCGAGTCGCAGTGCGCGCGGAGTGCGGCCTCGCGCCCGGCACCCTCCAATCGGCACAACCTCTCATAATCCGTCAGCGACACCTTCGAGTCCACGATCAGGTGCCGCGGCGACTCGCCCTCTCGCTCGGCGGGCACCTTCAGCACGAAATCCGGCCGAAGCCTCTGGCCCTCGACCTCGAAAACCGGCTGCGTCTCGTAGTCCACGCCCGGCTGGAATCCTGCGGCCTGCAGGAGGTTCTCGAAGGTCATCTCTCCCCACGCGCCCTGGGCCTGCGGGTCCTGTTTCAGGGCCAAGGCCAGATGGTGCGCCTCGCTGCTGAGCTGCTCGTTGAGCTTCGCGATCGTGTCGAGCTTGTTCTTCAATTGCCCCACCTGATCGGTCTCGGCGGTGTGCACCTGATCGAGCCGCTGCCGGAAATCCCCGATCTGCCGCTGCAGCGGGACCAGCAGCGCCTGGATATCCCCCTGGCTCTGCTGCCGAAATGCCGTCGTCGCATCCTGGAAGATCCGCCCCGCCAGCGCCTCCATCTCGAGCCTCATGCGCTCGCCAGCCTCCTCCAGCGATGACTGCCGCTCGCGCAATACGGCGTTCTCCTCCCGGGCCACCGCCAACCGCCCGTGCAGCCGAGCATAGCAGATCGCCCACCCGAGCCCAGCCCCCGCCAGGAGCGCCAGCGCACCGACCAACGCGAGGAGAAACCAGTCTGGTTGCCCGAGATCCATTGATGGACATCTTAGCGGGGCGGCTGCGCCCTCAACAAGGGAATCGTGGGCCGCCCCCGGATTCGACTGCTTCCCATTTTTCCACACGGCGGGCCTGCCGGGCCATCATAATCACAAAGATCAGGCCCGCCAGACCGACCAACCGCTTCGAGCCATCGTCCTGCTCGTTCATAATCATCAATATGGTGGAAAACATCACGACGCCTGAAGCCAAAGCAAAGCGCTGGCGCGCCTTCCATGCCCCGCAATTGCCCGAAAGCTTCATGACAAGCCAGAGGATGAAGCCCGCGAAGCCCGCCAAAAGAAGCAGCGCCGCCCAAGCGGGGAGCTTGCCATCCGAGGGAACTTTGAATCCGAATACCACAAAGCCAATGGGCGCCAGAAGACCTATCAAAAAGAACCACCAGCGGGAGACGCTTGGCCGCCCGCGAAGCTTGAACGGCTCGCGGGGCAGCAGTCTGGCAAGGGCGATCAGCAGAAAGAAAGCCAGCCAGCCAAGACAAAGTTGGAGAGGCGGAATGCGATAGGGCGTCGCAAAGAAATAGCCAAGCCCCGTGCCCGCCGCCAAGAGCACCAAGAAAAACGCGAAAAGCCAGTTGTTGATCCAGGGTTCGGCGCTGCGCTTCGGGAACATGAAATGGGCCATCACGATCGGAATGGAGATGCTCAAGACCGAATGGAAAATAATCAGGCGCAAGGCCAGTATCCAATTGACACCCCCGAGCCGGCCATAGCCCGCGCGCATCCCCACCTCATGCCACTCCGGATCAAAGAAGGCTTTGGTCATCAGTCCTTCCTCAAGCAGGGCGTAGGCCGCGCCGAGCAAGAGCAGGGTCGGCCACCCCTTTTCCCAGCGGACCAACAGCTCGCGAATCAGAATCGCGCCGCTGCTATAGAAGGCGATGTTCAGCGCGAGGCTCCGAAGCTGAAAGAACTTCGCGGGCGGCAGGTATCCCGAGAGCAGCTCGGAGAAGACCGGCGCCATGATGAAAAGGGCGACAACCGGCAGAAAATGAGAATGAGGGGAGCTAGGGGGAGGGTCCTGATTTCGCATGGGGCGCGTTCCTCGTGAGAATATATACACGCTCTCGGGCGAATGGTCACATGCCCGCTTATCTCTGGGCGCCCTTCGCTACAGCGGACATCCCGGCCGGCCGGCACGAGAATCTCCTCCCGCTCGCGCCCGCGGGTCGTATCATGGCGTCGGAATGCTCACCACCATCGAGTGCTTCGCGGTCATCTCCTCCGCGATGTACGGCATCCTGCTCGGCTGCCGGAAGCGTTTCGACGCGGTGGGCCTATTCGCGGTCTCGGGGGCGATCGCCTTCGGCGGCGGCACGTTGCGGGACGTGTTCCTCGATCGCCACCCGCTGTTCTGGATCGCCAAGCATCACTACGCGGCCATCGTGCTGGGGCTGGCCATCGCGGGGTCCCTGATGCCGCGCGCGATGCGGCGCCTCGAGCGTTTCCTGCCCATCCCCGACGCGCTCGGGCTCGCGCTCTTCAGCATCACCGGCGCGGCCTATGCGCTGGAGTCCGGGACCTCGCGTCTGATCGCCTCGATCCTCGCGGTGATCACCGGCACCTTCGGCGGCGTCATAGCCGACGTCATCTGCAACGAGATCCCCAGCCTGTTCCGCTCGGCACCGCTACACGCGACCTGCGCATTCATCGGGGCGTGGGTGTACCTCCTCCTAGGCCAAGCGGGCGCCCCCGCGCAGGTCACGATGCCCGCCGGATTGACCGTGATCTTCCTCCTGCGCATGGCCGCGCTGAAATGGGACATCCGCCTGCCAAGCGCGGAGGACGGGGAGTGACCAGGGACCCGACTCGAAAATCGGGTCGCGATGTAGGCTGCGCCTTGGCGCACGCGGACATTCGATTCGGCAGCGTGCGCCAAGGCGCAGCCTACCATTTTCCGCCCCGGTGGTGCCCCGCACGCGGGGCACGGGATCTAGCTCGAAGATTCCCGCAGCCGAACGCCCCAAGGCGTTTGGCCCGCGCCACCGGGGCCCACCACACCCCGGCTCTGCGCCACGGCCGTGCCGCGCCGCGCAAATCTCACTGCCCCATCACCCTAACGTCCGCGCGACGCGCCGCGGGCGACACGGCGAGATCCACGACACGCCCGCCCTCGATCCGACCCTCGACCGTCGTCCGGTCCGGGGCATGGAGTCTGAACCGGGCTTCCCATCCCTTCGGCCATGCCGGCAAGAGATGGATCCCGCGACCGTCCGTCTGCATCAGCATGGCCTGCAGCGCGCGCATCAGCACGCCGCCGTGGTCCTGGTCCGGCACCCAGTCATAGTTCGGCCCCCAGAACGCGGGGAAACGCGACGCGGCATGCCGCTTGCGGGCGCGGCCGACCAGCAGCCTCGCGGCCTCGTCGGCGAGGCCAAGATACGCCGCGAAGATATCATCCTGACGCCAGCCGGAATCGCCCTTGTCGGTCCTGGCGTGGAAGGCCCGGACGCCCCACTCCAGATCGGGGCGACCCACCGCGATGCGACGGAAGGGGAACACGGCGTACAGTTCGGGGTTCTCGATGTTGCGCTTGTTCTCGAACCGCCCTGCGGGCGCGAGCATCCGTGCGCCGTCCCGCTCGATCGTGGGCAGCGGGGGCATCTTGGCGCGCAACCGGCGCACGAGGGCGTCCAAATCATCCGGCAGTCCGCCGGCGGCGCGCCGGAACAACACGCCGGAAATGCCCTTCTTCCCCGGCATTTCGAGCAACCGCTCGCACACCGCGGCGAGCCCCGCGACATCGGTCATCGGGTTGGTGCAGTCCCACCACGTCTCGAGCGCCTGGGCCGGATGGATGACGATATGCCCATCGCCATCGGTCGGGTAATGCCCATCGTAGAACGCCAAGATCTCCCGGGAGAAGGGCAACAGCGTTCTTTCGAGGAACGTGTCATCCCGGGTGTGATCGTGATAATCCAGCATCATCCAGAGCAACTCGTACCCGGCCGTGAATTCCCACCGGTGATACCCGTTCTCGTTGATCCCGGCGGGCAGGCCCGGCTCCCGCTCGAACCCGTAGCACTCGTTGAACGCATGTCCCCAGAAATAGGAGCACTCGTTGAGGAAGGCGCCGGGCGCCTTCAGGTGGTGCCGGTTGCGATACTTCGCCACCTCCAGCGTCTCGCCCGCATACATGCGGAACAGCGGCAGCAACAGGTCAAAGTCGCCGGCCGCGCAGGCCGAGATGTACGGCAGGCGGGTGTTCTGCCACCAGTAGCCCGAGCCCCAGCGCCGGTAGTCGGGATCTCCCTTCCACGTCTCCGGCGCCTCGTCGGTTGGCACCGTGAACAGGGAGCCGTTAAACTTGATCGGCAGCTCCCCGCGCCCGGCGCACGCCGTGATCCACCGCTGCAAGATGTAGCCGCGCGTGACGGCGAGCGCCGCATTCTCGTCCGATGCCGGCGAGCCATCCGCCGCGACCTCGGCGCCATTCACGAACAGGCGCCATCGCCCGCCGCCGCCTTCTGCGCTCGCGGCCAGATGCACCCACCGCCCCACCGGCAATATCAGGGGCTTCGTGAGGACGCGGCGCCCGATGATGAGACGCAATCCCTTGCCGGGATGCGTGTCGAACAGGAATCCATCGCCGCCGCCCGGCTTGATCTTGTCCGCGATCCGGCCGCCCCGGCTATCGCCCGCGGCCATCTTCACCCAGGCCTCGATCCCAAGCGCGCCCGCCTCGCCCAGCGCATCGTCCCAGCGGACACGCTCGGCCGCGCCCATGGCGCCGGCGACCGCTCCCATGCCCGCGGGCAGCGGCTGGTCGTGAGCCGCGGCCATGAGCGCCGCCAGATCCGCCTCTCCCAGCGCGCGAGGGAAGAGGCTCACGCGGCCAATCTCTCCCGGAAACCGGCTCCCTCCCGACTGGTCCGACCCGAACCGCAGCGGGTATTCGTTCCCCGGTACGATCGGCCCCGGCTTCGCCTCCAATTCGCCCGAAACAAAGATCCAGCTTCGCCCCCAGAAGTCCCGCCACCAGCGCTCGTGCGCCGCGCGCCGCGCCCCGACCGGCTCCCGACCCGCCTCCTCCAGCGCGCCGAGCGCCGCCTCGACCCACGCGTCGGCGGCACTCGGATGCCGCGTCACCACCGCGATCTCAAAACAATGCGTGCGCCCCGGCCCGGCCACCAGCGTGGCGTCATCCACGCGCCTCGCGCCCCCGCAAGACACCACCCCGCCGAAGGCCCGATTCTCCAAAGGATCTTTCCCCGGATACCCCTCGAGCCCCTGGAGCCGCGCGCTTCGCTCGTAACAGTCCGTCTCCCCGTTGTCATGCAACCAGCCGATCCGCCCATCGCCGGGCAATTGCCGCAATGACAGGATCGCATCCGGCAACGAGACGATCTCCGAGGGCGCAGGCCGCCGGAACTCCGGGTCGCCGAAATACCCCTTGCCGTCGTACCGGATCGTCCGCGGTCCCTGGCGCCAGCTCTCGATGGTCGCGGTGGCCCCGACCTCACCCTCGCCGGAAATCTCAACCATGATGACGGGCCGATGCGCGTCCACCCACAGCCGCACCTCGATCCTCCCACCGTCCAAAACAAACTGGATCGTCCCGTCCGCCAGCCGCAAGGCCTGCCGGAACGTCTTCCCCTCAACCACCGGATTCGGTCTCAACCCGATCCGCACCATGCCAACCTTCACCAGCCTCCCCCACTCATCCCACGCGTCCGTCCGCGCCATCAGCAGGCGCAGATCGCCGCCCTCTTCCCACCACGCGTTCACCCCGATCTCGCCGTTGCCAATCGGCATCGTCCCATTCCAGTCTCGGCTCGGCGAATCCCACACCACGTCGTGACGCCGCAGCTCCGCGATCGGATCGAATGGCTCATCCGAGAACGACGCGGCCGCAGACGCGACTAACGCCAAGACCGATAACCCACCCCAGATCGAAGACCGCACCCGTTCTTCGGTTCGCCGCATGCCCAAGAGCGTGAGTCCGCCAACGGCACGATGTCAAATCACTAGCTCGCAAGCGGTCGCCCATCCGCACCAGGCAGACAATGCCCCGGCCCAAGGCGGGCAAGTTGTCTGCCATCCGGCGTCTCTGGTAGCCCACGTCAAGGCCCGTGCGCACGGACCCAAATCCTCGCGTAAGGCACTACCCGGAGGCGCAACACTTGGGAATGTAGGGCGCGAAATCCCTTTCGCGCCACGGGCAACCGGCAGGACCGTGCGTGGCGCGGATAGGAATCCGCGCCCTACAAAACTTGGCAAAGTGACGTGCCTGTGTCCTATACGGTTCGTTGAGGGTACGTCACTCGGGGAGCGATCCTTACGCGAGGATTTGGGGCACGGGATTCCCGGGGGCAGACAGGAATGTCTGTTCCACCGCCCAATCCGAATTTAACCCCGGTGGCGCACGCCGCGGCAACCGCTCGCCATCGCCCGCATTCCACTCGACTCCCATGCGACAGCCTATACATTATATCCATGGGCGGATGGTTACCCCACCGGCATCCATCCCGCGTGGTGTCACTGGCCATCGTCGCCGTCGCGACGCTCATGCCCGCTCGGTCGGGCCAATGCGGGGAGACCGCATCTTTGCCGCCTTCGGGCCCGGAAAAGGACACGGTCATTTCCCTCAGCGCCACCTATCGCACAAGTTCCGACTACGCGCGCGATTACCGCCCACTGCCAGTTCTCCTCACGGGCGTTGGCCCTCTCCACACGGCGCGCCTCCCTGACCAGCCCGAACTGGCCGAGGAGTTCGCGTTCCATACCGCTCTTGAAGACAGCCCGTATATAGAGATCGACCTTGGTCGCCCGAGCACCATCACCGGGCTGAGGGTCGAGAACCGCCGACGCCAGTTGCGAGAGCGGGCCAGGGGCCTCACCGTCTGGTTGTCTGGCGATCGGCGCTCGTGGCGCGAGGTCGCCAGACTCGACGACGTGAGGGCGGCATGGGATATCCACCTGTCGACCCCGGAGCCCGCCCGATACGTCAAACTCGGCCTGCGCCGCCGGGATTACCTGCACCTGGCCCGCGTCGAAGTCCTCGGACACGAAGTATCGCCCGGCAGCGGGCCGGGGCCGCGCCCCCACGAGCCCGATGGCGCCTTCATCGCACACTCAGCAGGTGACATCACGGTGCTCGTCCCGAGAGGCTCGGTCACTGACGCCGATGCGATCCACATCACCAGGGCCAGCGGCCGTGACGACTTCAGTCCCATTGACAGTTGCTTCCGCACCCTCGCCACCGCCGACATCACCGTCGGAAAGACCAATGTTTTCGACCAGGGCATTGTCATCCGGGCTAAGTACGATCCGAAGGACCTCAATCCGCATCTGGCGCCCGCGGACCAGATCAGCGGCTGGCGTTGGGACGAGGGCCCACACAAGTGGATCCGCATGCCGGTGGAGGTGGACGAGGGCGACCGGGCCATTATCACGCGCACCCTGCACCTGTGCCCCGTCAAATGGATCACCGAGGGGGTGAGCGGCGCGGTTAGGGAGGGTGGAAGGTATCTCAAATGGGCTGCGAATTCCTACTTCCAGATGAACGGGACCATCCCGCACACCGCGTACGAGTGGACGCTCAATCGTCCCCGCATGAGCGCCGCCTTCCGCGTCCTGTGCGACTCTGACGCGCTGGCGAATAGCCCGCACGTGGGTGATCTGGCGTGGGGCAACAACCGCGTGGGACCACCTATACCCGTCGGCGAACGGCCCGGCATCCCGCTGTTCGTGTGGGATCTGGGCGCCGCGCTCGACGAGGCCATGGCGTATTACGTGACGGATCTTGGGCTGGAGCCGCCAGATACCCCGATCGTGGTCAAGATCGACAGTTGGATGGCGAAGCTTGTCCCCGGCGGGGGGCCCGGCTGTTTCGAGCCCGACTACGACCGCATCCACTTCCGGTCAGACACCAAGGATTCCTGGAGCGCTACCAACCTGAAATTCCGTGCGGCGCACGAGCTCTTTCACGCCTTCCAGCATAAGGTCATCGGCCGTCGCTGGTTCGACCACCCGTACGCGCAGACGGGGGGCACGTACCTCTGGTGGGCCGAGGCCTGCGCCGACTTCGTCGCCGGGCGCCTAGTCACCCAGTCGAAGCAATTGGTCGGCCACGGAACTGTCTATCCCAAGCTGCTGGATTTCCCCCTAAATTACTACGGGCTGCCCCCGCACCCGGATTTCAAGGAACTGGAGTACGACAAGGCCTGGTTCATCGACTATCTGGTCAACCAAAAGAAGGCACCTTTCAAGGAAATGCATTTGGCCGTGGCCAACCGGAAAGACCCCACCATCGTATCCACCGCCCACACCATCGTCGATGCCAGGCCAAGCCTTGACCCCGTGATCGACAATCTCGGGAGCTTTCTCAAGGAACGGACCGGCGAAAGCCTGCAAACGATCTACCGGGACTTCGCCGGTTTCTTGCTCTTCAGCAAAGACAGCGTCCTCTTGACCGCGGTCCCGCAAAGGGACTGCGCCGAGAAATTCGACCCCTATCCGCTCCCGGCAAAGGGCGGGGCCGCGGCGGCCCCAATCGAGCATACCTTTGCCGTGCCGGCATACTACGCCATCCGCCTGTGGGCCGTGAAACCCGAACCCGCCAAGTCGGACGCGGGCACGCTCACCAACAGGACCCTGAAGGTCGAGCTCGTCCGAAGGGATCCTGCCACGGTGGCCGATGTCTATGTCTTGCCGCTGAGCACGGAGTGGAAAGACGAGAAAGATATCGACAGGCGGGCACTGAAACCCGGCGGCCAGCCCGCGCCCAGGCTGCGCCTCGAAAAGGAGGGATTTGCGACCCGCCTGGATGTCGGCCCGGAAGACATGATCTTCGTCGTCGCCTTCAACACGGGAATAAAGGATCCGGCATCCGTCGTCGTGCGGATATCGGACGAGGGAGCCAACCCGCAGGTTGGCGGCAGGGGCTCGCCGCCCACCCCCTCCCCGGATACATCCGGCGGCGCCGGATTCCACTGGAAATCCATCGCCCGGAAGACCCACAAGAGCGAAGAGTACAATCTGGCGGATTACTCGAAACAGAGCGGAACGGCGACCGACGGCTCGCTTCACTCGCGCGAGGAATGGACACTTGGGGAACTGAAGGGCGTCCACTCCGGTACCATGACGTGGTCGTGCAAGACGGGCATGGAAATCCTGCAGCCCGGGGCGACCCTGGAGATAACCGCCTCGATCACGGACGAGACCGGCCAGGGAGAGATCGCCGGATGGATCTCTTTTCAGCGACCAGGAACCGCTTGGAATGTGTTCGACACGAGCTTCGCCCCGATCGTAGAGGTGTCTCCCGGCACGGAGAACATGCCGCTCACCAGAGGGCAGGAGGTGCCGCCCGGCAACAAGTTGGGCGATACCCTGATCCTCAGGGCACGGATGACGGCGGGGCGCTCCAGCATCACGTACGATCGGGTATTCGAATGGCAACAGGTCAGCCGCGGGGGGATCGCCCGGTTGTCGACGCAGTCCCAACTCCACCGATAGCGGGGCGGGAACGACAACTCGCGCGGCCCCGCATCGGAAACACCGACCGGTGAAGCCAGTGCCAACCGCCGGCATTCCCCCAGATTCGCGCTTCCCTCCCCGCCCTCCGCCACTTATTAAATTCCCCTCTGGAGCCAGACGTGAACATTCTCGAACAGATCCCCGAATTGGAGCGCGAGGCGACGCGGGCCCTCGATGCCGTCGCCGACGCCAAGGCCCTCGAGGAGGCCCGCCTGAAATTCCTCTCCCGCAAGGGGACCATACCCGCCCTCATGGAGCGCCTCAAGGAGGTGCCCAACGAGAAGAAGCGCGAGGTCGGCCAGCGCCTCAACGAATTCAAGACCCGCATCCAGTCGCTGTTCGACGCGGCCAAGGAACGGCTCGAGGCCGCCACCGACGAGGCCGGCATCGACGTGACCCTCCCCGGCCGGCCGGTGCCCGACGGCCACCTCCACCTCATCACGCAGGTCACCGACCGCATCGTCTCCATCTTCCGCCGCCTCGGCTTCGCCATCGCCGAAGGGCCGGATGTGGAAACGGAATGGCACAACTTCGACGCCCTCAACACCCCGCCCGACCACCCCGCCCGCAACGAGCAGGACACCTTCTACCTCGATCGCCCCGCGGACCCGAAATACGGGCGCTTCCTCCTGCGCACCCAGACCTCGCCGGTCCAGATCCGCGTCATGCGGTCGCAGCCCCCGCCCGTCCGCGTCATCTGCCCCGGCCGCTGCTACCGCCGCGACGAGATCGACGCCACCCACTCCTCCTCCTTCCACCAGATCGAGGGCCTCTGCGTGGATCGCGGCGTCTCCCTCGCCGACCTCAAGGGCACCTTGGAATTCTTCTTCCGCGAACTCCTCGGCCCCGGCACCCGCATGCGCTTCCGCCCCCACTTCTTCCCCTTCACCGAGCCCTCATTCGAGGTCGACCTCTCCTCCGAGAGCCTCGGCCGCGCGGGCAAAGACTGGCTCGAGATCGCCGGCTGCGGCATGGTCGACCCCGCCGTCTTCCAGGCCGTCGGCTACGACCCCGAGGCCCTCACCGGCTACGCCTTCGGCCTCGGCGTCGAACGCATCGTCATGATCCTCCACGGCATCCCAGATATCCGCCTCTTCGAGCAGAACGACCTCCGTTTCCTCCGGCAGTTCTGACCTGAAACTTCATGTTGGTTGGGGTTGCGCGCCCACTCTCGAGGGCAGCGCGGGAGGCGACCCACTTTTGGACTGCGGTGGCAGAGCGCAGCGGCGACACCGCTTTGGCTCCCGGCGGAGCCGGGACCCGCGCACCTGGGCCAACGCCCGCGCTCCGATCGCTCAGGGCCACCGTCCCAAAACCCCTTTTCCCCCTTGTGCGTCAACGTTCAATCTGGAAACTTTTGGCATCATGATCCGAGGGAGCAGGATGCGCCGAAGGCAAGCTACCGGCACCGCGCTGCTCCTTCTGTGCGCCCTCTTCATCGGCCCACTCTCCTCCCACGCGCAGCAAAAGGGCAAGAAGAAGAAGGGCAAGGGTGCGCCGCAGCCGGAACCCGCCATGGTCGAAGAACAGACCCCGAAGGATAAGACCCTGGTCCTGAATGCCGCGATCATGGACTTCCGCGGGAAGAAATACGCCTCGGCGGAGACGAAGCTCGTGGGCCTGCTCGCGGACATCAAGGCGGGGCGCCTGAAGGTCGAGCGCCTCGACGAGATCGTGCGGATGCTGGCGCTCTGCCGCATCCACCAGGGCAAATGGAAGGAAGCCCTCGGGCCGGTTGATCGCTACCTGAAGGAATACTCCCAGGGCGTCGCCGCCGAGGAGATGCTGTTCTGGAAGGGCGTCTGCCACCTGCAGGAGAAAGAGGGGGAGGCCACCCGCAAGGCCATGCAGGATTATCTCGCCAAATATCCCGCCGGGGCGCGCCTCGATTACGCCCGGCTCGTGATCGCACTTTCGCTGGAAATCGATGAGAAGTTCAAGGAGCTGGCCAATTTTTTGGAACCCATGGTGGGCAAGCTGGATCCCGCCATCAACTCCCAGGCCACCGCGCTCCGCCTCCACGCCCTGCTGAAGGCCGAGGACCTCGATGGCGCCACGGCGATGGTCATGGCCTTCGACTCCGAATCCAGAGACAACCTGACCCTCGCCGGGTTCCACTTGCTCTCGATCCAGCTTGGCAACGAGCTGTTTAAGAAAGAGCAGCCCCGCAAGGCGCTTCAGGTCTTTCAGCGCGTCTGGACCCTGGAACGCATCCTCGCCCGCCAACAGGAACGACTCGCGCAACTCGACTACCGCATCGCGCGCCTCAAGGCCCGCGGAGACGCCGACCCGTACGACCTGATGTCCCTCGACGCCCTCGCCGCGCGCATCAAGGCCGAGATCGAGCAATTGAAGAAGATCCCCGACTATGACACCGCACGGGGGGCACGGATCGCCCAGTGCTTCGACGCCCTCGACCGGAGCCGGGAGGCCTATCTCGCGCTAGGCGACCTGGTCGCCAAGATGCCCGAGAGCGAGTTGCTCAAGCAATCCCACTACATGATGCTCGCCTGCCTCGCGGACATGGAATCTTGGCCGAGGCTCATCGAAGAGGCCAAGGCCTTCGAGAAGAAGTTCCCCGACGCCCGCGGGTTGCTCCCCTCCGCGCTCTACCTCCGCGGCGAGGCCGAGATGCGCCTCATGCGATTCAAGGGTGCGGGCGCCACCTTCGAGCGCACCGGCACGGAATTCACGGACTTCGCGCAGGCGGCGCGTTGCCTGTTCCTATCCGGCTATGCCTACATGATGGCCGACCAGCAGGATGACGCCATCCGCATGCTCGGCAAATACCTCGAGGCCAACCCCGGGGGCGAATATGCCGAGCAGGCCCGGTATTGGCGCGCGATGGGCCACTATTATAAGAAGGCGTACCCCGAGGCCCGCGAGGGCTTCATCGCCTACCTCGCCAAACACCCCAACGGCGAGTTCGCCGTCGATGCGGCGTATCGCAAGGCGCACTGCCTGTTCAATTCGGAACGATTCGCCGAGGCCGTCCCCGAGCTGAAAGAATTTCTCGACGCGAACCCCGAATCCCAGGTGGCCGACGAGGCGCGCAACGCACTCGGCGATTCGCTCTACGCCATCGGCGAGGTGCCGCAGGGTCTCGAGGTCTTCCGCAAGGTCACCACCCGCATCCCCCGCCTCTACGAGCACGCCGTCTTCCGCATCGCCAAGGCGCTCCAGACCCTCGAGCGAACCCCCGAACTTGAAACCCACCTCCAGAAGTTCATCGACGAATTCCCCGACAGCGGCCGCGCCCCCGAGGCGATCCAGAACCTGGCCAACCTCAAGCGGATCCGCGGCGAGTCCGAAAACGCCCGGGAACTCTATTGGGACGCCATCGCCCGCCACGGCAACAACCCCGAGGCCGAGGCCATCGAGTCCATGCTCCTGACGCTCGGGAAGTACTACGCCGGCCCCGAGCAGCGCGAGGCCCTCTTTGGAAAATTGCGCGAGATGGCCGCAGGGGCCGAAAAGCAAGGGAAACACACCCTCTTCGCGCGCTGCCTCTGGCTCCGCTCGGCCCTCCTCCGCCCGCAGAACCCGAAGGCCGCAGACGCCGAGCTGGCCCGCGTCGCCAACGACGTCGACCCAAAGGCCCTGCCAGCCCTCGTCCTGATCGAGATCGCCGATTCCGAGCGCCGCGCCGGCCGCAAGCGAAAGGCCCGAGAATTGTACAAGACCATCCTCACCTGGCACCCGCGCTCCATGTTCCGCGACCGCGCCTATCTCGGCCTGGGCCTGATCGCACGGGCCGAGAACAAGAACAATGAGGCGCTCAAACAGTTCGAGGAGTTCGAGGCGGTCTCCACTTCCACGCCCCTGCTCGTCGAGGTCCTCCGCACCCGCGCCGCCATCTACGCGGACGGGCAAGAATTTGAGCGCGCCGCGGGCGAACTGAACCGCATCTTGGAGATACAGGGCCTCCGTGGCAGGCCCATCGCCGAGGCTCTGCTGGAGCTGGGCCGCCTCCAGATGAGGCGCAATGACCCCAGGAAGGCCATCGCCTACTTCCAGCGGCTCTATGTCATGCATGGGCGCTGGACCGATCTCGTCGCCGATGCCTACTGGGAGAGCGGCCAGGCCTTCGAGAAACTCGGCATGCAGACCGAGGCGCGCAACACCTATCAGGAAATGATCGACAACGAGACGCTCAAGGAATTCGATGCCCACAAGAAGGCGACCAAACGCCTCCGCGAGCTCGGTCCCGCACCGGCCGCCGCACCCACGACATGAACCGCCGCCACCCAGCCCGCGCCCGCATTCCCAACGGCATCCTCTTGTTCTCGCTGTGCCTCGGGGCCGCGCCCCTCCCCGCCGCCCGCCAGGTCACCGCCTACCTCAAGGACGGCTCCACCCAAGAGGGGGAGATCGTCGCCTACGACGGCCAGAGCATCACGCTCAATTCCACCATCGGCGCGGGCACCGCCCGGGTGCCCTACCCCATGGAACGCGTCGAGAAAGTCGAGTTCGCGATGGACGAGCAAGAGAGGTCGGCCATCGCCTCGCCCTCTGACAACCGGCGCGCCCGCCTCGAATCGCTCTGGAAGGAACTCCGCCCCTACCTCGCCCTCCCCGAGTCCCCCGCCGCCGACGCCGGCGCCGCACTCGCCCGAATCCACGCCACGCCCCGCGACGAGGCCGCCGCCAAACCGGCCCTCGACATCCTCCAGCAAATCGAGGCCAAGGCGTGGGACCCGGCACGGAAGACTGGGGCCAGGCTGCAGCGCCTCACGATCTACGCCCAAATCGGCCAACTCGAGAAAGCGCAGGCCCTGGCCAAGGAAATCGACGACCCCGGCGCCGCCACAACCGGCCCCCACGTCGAGGCAATGCTCGAGGCCACCCTGGCCCGGGCCGAGATCGCATGGGCCTCCGTCCGCCAGATGGAGACCGAGTGGCCCAAGTGGGAACAGATGCCAAAGCAGATGGCTGAGCGCCAGGACCACATCGACGCGGCCCTCAACGGTTTCCTCCTCCCGGCAGCCATGCACCCCGAGTTCACCTCCGCCACCGCGCGCGGACTCTACCGCGCCGCCGAGATCTATCGGCACCTCGACAAGAAGGATGACGCCCGGACCCGGCTCCGCGAGATCATCGACTATTTTCCCGACCCCGAATGGCTCGAGCGCGCCAGGGAACTCTTGAACAAACTGGACCGCTAGAGCAGAACCCCCAATCTCATCCCGGAACCCAGAATAGGAAATCAGCGCATATGAAGATCAAAGCACCCAGCCACGCCGTGATGGCCTGCCTCCTCGCGGTCGCCGCGGCCGCCGCCCTCGCCCAACCGGCACCTCAGGCCGAGCCGGCCGCGAAGGCGCCCCCCGCCCCCACCGAGCAAACCCTCTGGGACCTCTACCTCATAGGCGGGCCCCTCATGCACTTCATCGCCGCCGCATCCCTGGGCACCATCGCCGTCGCCGCCTACTGCATCATCCAGATCAACCGTCGCAAGATGCTCCCCGCCGAGGTCGTCGCGCAAACCAACAAGCTGTTGTCCGAGCGCGACGTCGATGGCGCGTTCCAGTTCTGCCGCGCCAACCCCAGCCCATTCACCACCACGATCCTCGCCGCGCTGGTGAAGGTGGATTTCAACCGCGACCTCTACAACAAGAAGGCCATGGAGGAGACGGCCTCCGAGACCATCGCCCACGAGGAAACCCGCTACATGCTCTGGATCAACTACCTCAACCTCTTCGCCACCATCGCCCCCATGCTCGGACTGCTCGGCACCGTCTTCGGCATGATCGAGTCCTTCAGCGAACTCGCCGCCGGCCGCAGCGAGCCCGCCGACCTCGCGGGCGGCATCGGCGAGGCCATGATCACCACCGCCGGAGGCCTCATCGTCGGCATCCCCGCCATGTTCTGCTTCTTCTTCTTCCGCAACATCCTCCAGGGCGCCCTCACCGACATCGAGAAGGCCGTCAGCCTCTGTTTCGACCTCTTCACCGGCGAGGTCTCACTCGCCACCGCCGAGAAGTCCGCGGCCTCCCCACCCGAAACACCGCAGGCGCCACCCTCGCCCTGAAGCCCAGAACAGAGAACCGCGAACCCAGAACCCAAACAAAGTGCGAGCCAAGCGACGAGAGCCCGACGACGTGGCGTTCCCCCTGACGCCCATGATCGACATGGTCTTCCTCCTCCTGATCTTCTTCATGCTCACCACGAAGATCACCAAGGAGAAACTCAAGCTCGACGTCAAACTGCCCATCGCCTCGGCCGCCAAGACCCCAGACGATTGGAAGGGCCGGGAGATCATCAACATCGACAGCGAGGGCGCTCTCTTCATTGGCGAGCGGCCCACCGACATCCCGGGCCTCAAGGCCCACCTGCTGCGGCGCATCAAGGATCAGCCGGGCCTCCGCATCTACGTCCGCGCCGACAAGACCACCCACCTCAAGGAGATCCGCCGCATCATGCAGACCTGCGCCGAGGCCGGCGCCATCGAGGTCATCTTCGGCACCTACAGGAGCAGCCGGTGACGCCATGAAGATCCGCCGCCGAGACATGCAGACCATCGAGATGCAGATGGGCCCCCTCATCGACATGGTCTTCCTGCTCCTCGTCTTCTTCATGGTCACCGCCAAGCCCATCAAACCGGAAAGCGACGTCGGCATCACCCTCCCAGGCACCGTCTCCCAGGAGAGCGCCCTCACCATTCCCGACGAGCAGCGGATCACCATCCGGGAGAACGGCCAGGTCTTCCTTAACGAGCTCGCCGTCGACTCGCCGGACAACACCGAACTGCCCAAGCTCCGCGGCATCCTCGAGCGCTTCCGAAAGACCGCCGAGGCCAACAAGGTCGACGCGCTGGTCACCATCTACGGCGACGACACCGTCCCCCACCAGCGCGTCATCGATGTCATGAACACCTGCGCCGCCGCCGGCATCCAAGGCGTCACCTTCGGCGGGGCCCTCGAGGAGGAAACCTTCTAGCGCCGCGCGCGGGAAAGGGAGTTGTTTCCGCGATGTCCGTCAACGTCGAAGAGCTGAAAGACACAGCGAAGGGCAAACGGCGCAAGATCGTCGCCGCCGCCATCACGCTCAGCATCGTCGTCCACGCGATCATCGGCGTCGGCGCGCTATACTGGATCATCGCCCGCTTCTTCCCGCCGCCGGAGGCCACCTTCGTCTCCCGCCCCGTCAAGATCCCCCCGAAGATCATCGACCCGAAGGTCACCATACAGGAACTCGAGGCCGCCGCCCCCCGCCCCGTCATCGACCAGAAAATCGCCTCGGTCCGCGAGGCCAAGTTCGCGCTGCCCGACATCCCAAAGGTCCCCGTCGACATGCTCGAGTTCGACCCCACAAGCCTCGTCTCCGATCAGGTCTCTGACGTGACCTCCATGATGGGAGGCCGCGGCAATTCCGCCGCGGGCATGATGGGCGTCGAGTTCTTCGGCCTCAAGGCCACCGGCCAGTACATCGCCTTCGTCGTCGACCTCTCCGAATCCATGAAGGGCAAGGCCAAGGGCGGCAAGACCCGCGAGGCCCTCATGCGCGAGGAACTCTCCAGGGCCGTCAAGGGCCTCAGCCCCGAGGCCAATTACGCCCTCGTCTTCTTCGCCGGACCCGTCTGGCTCGCCGGCGAGGACGTCAAAGAGAAACGGTGGGCCCACAAGGACAACAACAACTGGCACACCAAGGACCCCGATGACGTGCCCAAGGCCAAGTGGATCGCGGCCACCGAAAACAACAAGCGACGCAGCCTCCGCGAGATCGAAAAACAGGAACTTGTCTGGGGCACCGATTGGGTCCCCGCGCTCGGCGTCGCGCTCGCCATGAAACCCCCGCCCGACGTCATCTTCTTCATGACCGACGGCGCCGAGGGCAAGGCCGAGGCCGAAAAGGGCGTTAAACTCCTCGCCGAGAAGGCCAAGAACATCAAGGTCAACACCATCGCCCTCGGCGCACCCCAGGCTGGCTCCTCCCTCCGCGACCTCGCCAAACAGTCCAAGGGCGGCCAGTTCAAACAGGTGGATTGATCCCCGCCAGGGAATACCCGCCACCCTCCCCGCCGATTCGAGAATCCAAAAACGTAGCCCATCTGGTCACAGATGGGTTCCCCGATGGTCCCGCCCATCGGGCGGGATGTGACCTGACTCGAAAATCGGCCACGGGATCGGCCTGTAGGGCGCGGATTCCCATCCGCGCCACGAGGGCCCTGCCGGTTGCCCGTGGCGCGAAAGGGATTTCGCGCCCTACATTTTCACCCCCGGTGGTGCCCCGCGGGCGGGACACGGGATCTAGCTCGAAAATTCGCAACCGCGATCGCCAGACCGTGTACGCCCCGCCACAGGCGCCACACCCGCACTTGCCTTTTTGATCGACCTCACGCATAAATGAGCCCCTTCACAAGAAAGGTTCACCATGGCGATAGAGGCACTGAAGCGGATCGTGGGCGAGGGGAACGTGCTGACCCAGGAGGAGGAGCTGGCGGTCTACGCGTACGACGGGACGGCGATGCTGAACGAGCGCCCGCTGTGCGTCGTGATGGTGGAATCGACGGATCAGGTGGCGTCGGTGCTGCGGCTGGCGGACGAGAGAAAGATCGCGGTGGTGCCGCGCGGCTCCGGGACGGGGCTTTCCGGGGGGAGCGTGCCGTCGGCGGGTTCGATCGTGCTGTGCACGGTGAAGATGAACCGGATCCTGGAGGTGGACGCGCGCAACCTGACCATGCGGGTCGAGTGCGGGGCGCTGACGCAGGCCATCAGCGACGCCGCAGACAAGGCGGGGCTGTTCTACCCGCCGGATCCCGGCTCGATGAAGATCTCCACGATCGGCGGCAACGTCGCGTACAACTCCGGCGGCCTGCGGGGCCTGAAGTACGGCATCACCCGGAACTACGTGATGGGACTGAAGGTCGTCCTGGCGGACGGCACGGTCCTGGACACGGGCAACAAGTGCGTGAAGGACGTCGCGGGCTACACGATCAAGGATCTCTTCATCGGCTCCGAGGGGACGCTGGGGGTGATCACCGAGGTCCTGCTGCGCCTGATCCCGAAACCGAAGGCCAAGCGGACGCTGCTGGCCACCTACGGCAAGATGACCGATGCCGCCGAGACGATCTCCGCGATCATCGCGGCGAAGATCATCCCCTGCACGCTGGAGTTCCTGGACTCGGTCACGATCAACTGCGTCGAGGACTACGCGAAGATCGGGCTGCCGCGGGACGCCGAGGCGATCCTGTTGATGGAAACCGATGGCCACCCCGCCGTCGTCGAGGAGGAGGCCGCCGCCATGGCAGAGATCGCCCGCAAGAACGGCGCGCGCGACGTGCGCATCGCCGCCGACGCGATCGAATCCGCCACCCTGGCCGCCGCCCGACGCACCGCCTTCTCCGCGCTGGCCCGCATCGCCCCGACCGTCATCCTGGAGGACGCCACGGTCCCCCGCAGCGAATTGGCCAAGATGGTCGCCTTCATCCAGGACATCTCGAAGAAGTACGGCCTCAAGATAGGTACCTTCGGCCACATGGGCGACGGCAACCTCCACCCCACCTTCCTCACCAACGAGCGCAACAGGGAGGAGATCGAAAAGGTCGAGGCCGCCATGAAGGAAATCTTCGACTGCGCCATCGGGCTCGGTGGCACGATCACCGGCGAACACGGCGTCGGCATCGCGAAGAAACCGTTCCTGCCCGGCCAGCTCGGCGAGGCCAGCATCGGCCTGCACAAACGCATCAAGGCGGCCATGGACCCCAACGGGATACTCAACCCCGGAAAGATGTTCTAGCACCATGCGCGCCGATGCGAAAGATCCCGATGTAGCCCATCTGGTAACAGATGGGCCCCGCCGCGAGAGAATCCGATGAGCCCCTCCCCCTCCAGCTACCTCAAGGACCTCGACTATTCGGTCCTCCAGCAGTGCATGCACTGCGGCATGTGCCTGCCGACGTGCCCCACCTACGACGCGACCCTCATGGAGCGCTCCAGCCCCCGCGGCCGCATCGCCCTGATGCGCGCGGTCGCCGACGGCCGGCTCGACGTCTCGCGCGGGTTCGCCAGGGAGATGTCCTTCTGCCTCGGTTGCCTCGCCTGCATGACCGCCTGCCCGGCGGGCGTGAATTACGCCGAACTGTTCGAAATGGGCCGCGCCGAGGTCGAGCGCACCCGCGTCTCCGACAACCCCTTCCGACGCCTGATCCGGTGGTCGCTCATCGAGATGGCCTTCTGCCACCCGCCGCTGCTGCGCCTGATCGGCCGCCTCATGTGGCTCTACCAAATCACCGGCCTCCAATGGGTCGTCCGGAAATTCGGCCTCATGGCCCTCGCCCCGAAACGGTTCCGGGAACTGGAGCCGCTCACGCCCAAGGTCCAGGCCAAGTTCTCCTTCGACCTCATCCGCGAGACCGAGCGCCCCGAGGGCGAGGTCAGGCGCCGCGTCGGCATGATCACCGGCTGCGTCGCCGATTTCGTCTTCTCCCACGTCAACCGCGATACCGTCGATGTGCTGCTGGAAAACGGATGCGAGGTCTTCACGCCCCGCGGCCAGGCCTGCTGCGGCTCGCTCCACGGCCACAACGGCGAGTGGGAAATGGCGAAGAAATTGGCCCGCCGCAACATCGACGCCTTCGGGCCGGAGACACTCGACGCGATCATCATCAATGCCGCCGGCTGCGGCTCGCACCTCAAACACTACGGCCACCTCTTGCACGACGACCCCAGATACCGCTCCCGCGCCGAGGCGTGGGACCGGAAGGCCCGTGATATCCACGAGTTCCTCGTGGAGATCGGCTTCAAGAAGCCCGCCGCGCCGCCCACCTGCTGCGGCAACGGTGGCCCCGGCAAGGTCACCTACCACGAGGCCTGCCACCTCTGCCATGGCCAGAAGATCACCCAGCAGCCCCGCGAGATCCTCCGCGCCATACCCGGGCTGGACCTCGTCGAACTCCACGAGAGCACCTGGTGCTGCGGCAGCGCAGGAGTGTACAATATCACCCAGCCCGTGATGTCCGGTAAACTCCTGAATCGCAAACTGGGCCACATCGATAACACCGGCGCCGAGACGGTCGTCACCTCCAACCCCGGCTGCACCATCCAGCTGGAAACCGGCATCGCCGCCTCCCCCCGCCCCGACCGCCCCGTCGTCCACCCCATCTCCCTGCTTGCGCAAGCGTATAGACGCGCCAAACATTAGCGCTGGTGACGCGATATAAATCGATACTTCTGATCGGCTCCCCCGGCGCCGGCAAGGGCACCGTCGGCAAGATCCTGGGCCACGTCCCCGGCTTCTTCCACGTCGCCTGCGGCGAGGTGTTCCGCTCCCTCGATCCCCGATCCGAGTTGGGCCGCGAGTTCATCGCCCATTCCTCCAAGGGCCAGCTCGTCCCCGACGACATCACCATCCGCCTCTGGCACCAGCACCTCCGCAACCTCGCCATCATGGGCGAACTCCGCCCCGCCGAGCACCTCCTCGTCCTCGACGGCATCCCGCGCAACGTCCACCAGGCCAAACTCATGGAATCCGAGGCCGACATCCTGATGGTCTGCCACCTCGATTGCCCCGACCGGAGAAAACTCGCCGACCGCATCCGCCAGCGCTCCCTCCACGAGAACCGCCTCGACGATATCAACGACGAGATCATACAGCGCCGCTTCCGCATCTTCGACGAGGAGACCAAGCCCGTGCTCGATCACTACCGGGACCGCGTCGTGCCCATCGACGCATCCCGAAAACCATTCCAGGTCCTCCGCTCGATCCTGGATTGCTTCGAGCGAGTCGAGCGGGGAGGATGATCGCCATGCAGCAATTCGAGCACCTCCGCGCCGCGCAACTGTACTGCCCCAAATGCGGCGGGCCCCGCGAGGTCCGCGAGCGATTGTTGCTGGTGCTCCCCGACAAGGAGATCTACGACTACCTCTGCACCGGATGCGCCTCCTCCCTCGGCACCCGCGAGGTCACGGCCGGAGATGCCCAGATGGCTCAGGCCGCCATGCGCCAACGCCGACGCACCGTCGCCCGCCGCCCGGCGCCCCCCGCCCAGCATCTCCGCCTGGCCCACCGCAGCCAGCGGCAAAATCCGTAGCCGAACGCGCTAGCGTTTGGCCCGCGCGACCAGGGCCGTCGGCCAACCCCGACATCGATGTCGGGGCCGGACACGGATGGCGCTAAGTTAAGCAATGTTTGGGAGGGCCCGCGGCCTCGCGGGCCGGGTGGGTCGAGGTCCCCGCATGCTGGTGGCGCGCGGACGCCGAGGCCGGCGTCCCTCTCACGATTCTCCCACGAAACAGTGAGGAGGATCAAAGCGCCTGATCGGAAATCTCCACGTCGTCCACGTAGAGGGAAACGTGGCCACGGAAGTTCCTCCGCCCACGGGAACCGACCTCACCGGTACCGCTCCCGATAGGCCCGCGGATGGCAGCCCATGGCCGCCCGGAACGCGCGGATGAATGCCGACAGCGCCCCATAGCCACACCGGGACGCGATATCCGAAAGCGGGCTCGGGTGCAGCCGCAGCAGTTCGGCCGCGCGGCGCATGCGCCGCCCCACCAGAAAGTCATGCACCGTCTGCCGCATGACCTCGCGGAAGCGGCGCTCCAGCGTCCGCCGCGACACGCCGATCGCCCCGGCCACCTGATCGGTTCCCAGGGGACCAGAGTCCCGCCCCACGATAACCTCGATGGCCGCGCAGACCACCGGGTCCACCGTGGGGAAACGGTCCGTCGATGCCCGCGCGATCACCTCGCGCGGCGCCAGCGCCTCCCTCATCCGCCAACGGCCCCTTCCCCGCAGCCGACGATCCAGCAGCTCGGCGGCCCGGCGCCCGATCTCCGCCGTCGGCAATGCCACGCTCGATAGCGACGGGTGCGCCAACTGGCACATCAGCTCGTCATTGCCGATGCCCACCACCGCCACCTCCCCCGGCACCGCAATGCCGCCCCAAGCGCAGGCCGCCAGCACCCGCTCCGCCATCTTGTCGTCGTAGGCGAGCACCCCCACGGGCTTCGGCAACTTGCGCAGCCACTGCGTCAGCCGATCCAGATCCGCCTCGCCCTCCGGCACCGACTCCTCAAAAACGCTCGCCAGATAGCCGGCGCCCCCGGCGTGTTTGCAGAAATGCTCCGCGCGCCGCGCCGACGGCCAACGGCGCCCCAGCCCGCAATACGCCAGCCCAGCCAGCCCCAGCCCCGAAAGGTGCCCCACCGCCAGCTTGGCCAACGCGTCGTCATCCACGAAGACCGCCGCGTCATCGATCCCCAGATTCCTCGCCCCCGTCTCCACGCACGGCACGCCCCGCGCCACCAGCACCCGGTGGATCGAAGCAGGCTTGTCGTACACGATCGCCCCGTCCAGCCGCAGCCGCCGCAACCGCGCCAACACCGCCCGGTCCTCCCCACGCAACAGGTACAGCCGCCAGCCCCGCTCCACCGCAAAACGGTACACCCCCAGCAACCGCTCGCGCCCCGGCCCGTCCCGCGTGTCGATGCACACCGCCACCGAGGGCCTCCGGCCCACCGCCGCGCCACCCGAGGACCCTCGACCCCGACGCATTTTCGAAGCCATCGCACACATCATGCCAACCGCCAAACGCGCCCGCAATAGCCATATCGTAGGGCGGACACTCCTGTCCGCCCCAACCCGAACGCCGTAGGGCGGACACTCCTGTCCGCCCATGGATCGCGGACAGGAGTGTCCGCGTTACGCCCCCGTCCCACAAAAGAGTCACCGCTACGGTCCGCTGGCCTCCAGCACGTCCGCGAACACCAGGGTATATTCATTCGGACGCAGCCGGGCCTTAACCGGGTTCAGTGCGATGTATTGGCGGAACGCCCATAGTTCTCTCGCGTCACGCACGATCCTGTTATACGCGTCCTCCATCCAGAGCCTCGCGCCGATACGGCCAAGGAGCCGGTTGATGTTGCGCGCGCTCACGCCCTTGATGCCCTGGAGGAGCCCGAACAGGTCGTTGCCCGCCCTCGGGGTCAGGATCGCATGCACGTGGTTTGGCATGATCACATACGAATCCACATCGTGCCTCGATCCATCGCCGTGCAATAGGTGCCTTTCGGCTATCGCTCGAATCTCGGGACGGCGCAGTTGACACGCGCCCACTCCCGCATCCACCCATCGCTCCATGCGTTCGGTGAATCGCTCTTCATAATCCTCCTGCACCTTTCTGGTCCAAGGCTCAGGGTGCCAGCGCAACCAAATATCCCTCTCTTCACGCCATCGGCGCAATAGTTTCAATGGTACGGAATCGGCTAGACGATACGTCACAAAGTACGACACGCCCGCCTGAGTCCAATGCGGCAATCGCCGACATGTGATGCGGATTTGCCCATCTTGGTTCAGGCCGATGAATGGGATCCGGGGGCGCGGGCCGCACCCCATCCCATCCCGAGCCTTGAATTCAAAAGGATACGAATTTCCCCGACCCTTCTCCATACCCGGAGAGAACCCTATCGCGAATCCCTCCCGACCCGGCAAGCCCAAATGCCGTAGGGCGGACACTCCTGTCCGCCCATGGATCGCGGACAGGAGTGTCCGCGTTACGGGCGCCGGCCCCGCGGCGCGGGATGTCGCAGTTTCGCAAATCACTGACGCAATTTGCCAGTTGGCCTCCGGGTGGCACGGGCCCACCCTCAACCACGAATGGACTCCGATGGACACCAATTCCGCCGCGCCATCCGCGCCCATCCGTGTCCATCCGTGGTTCAATAATCTCCCATGAAAGTCACCGGCATCCAGACCTTCCTCTGCCACGCGTACCGGACGAACTGGGTCTTCGTCAGGGTCGACACCGACGGCGGCCTTCACGGCGTTGGCGAAGCCACGCTGGAGATGCGCGAGCAGACCGTGGCGCAAGCCTGCCGCGAATTGGGACGCTATCTCGTGGGCCGCGATCCGCACGACATCGAGGCCTTCTGGCACGACGCGTATCGCGATGCGTACTGGCGGGGCGGCCCCGTCCTGATGAGCGCGCTGGCCGGGGTCGAGATGGCCCTCTGGGACATCAAGGGCAAGGCGCTCGGGGTTCCGGTGTGGCAGTTGCTCGGGGGCCGGGTGCGCGACCGCGTGCCCTGCTATGCCAACGGATGGTTTGCGCCGGCCGTGACGCCGGACGAGTTCGCGGAGAAAGCCAGGGCCGCCGTGGCGCAAGGCTTCCGCGGGCTGAAGTGGGATCCCTTCGGCAGCGCGTACAGGGACATCGGAAAGCGCGAGTTGCGCGGGGCGCTGGAATGCATCGCCGCCGTGGCCTCGGCCGCGGGTCCCGAGGTGGACATCCTCATCGAGGGCCACGGCCGCTTCAACGTGCCGACCGCAGTCCGCATCGCCCACGCGCTGGAGGACTTCGATATCACCTGGTTCGAGGAACCGATCCCCCCCGATAACCCGGAGGCGCTGGCCGAGATCAAACGCCGGGTGAAGGTGCCGATCGCCGGGGGCGAGCGCCTCTACAGCCGCTGGGACTACCGCAATTACCTCCGGCTCGGGTGCGCCGATTACATCCAACCGGACGTGAGCCACGCCGGCGGCATCGGCGAGGTCCGGAAGATCGCCGCGATGGCCGAGGCCCACCACATCCCCGTCTGCCCCCACAACCCCTCCGGACCCGTCGCCAACGCCGCGACCCTGCAACTCGCCGCCTGCACGCCCAATTTCTTCCTTCTGGAAACGATGTCCTCCGACGTGGCGCACCGCCGCGAGGTCAGCACCGAGGCCGCGCGCCTCGAGAACGGCCACATGCTCATCCCGGATGCCCCGGGCCTCGGCATCGACATCCGGGAGGGCGAGATCGCGAAACATCCCTACGTGCCGCGCGACCTCCGCCACTACACCGGCGCGCTCACGCAGATCCGCCCACCCGATGCGACGTCGTATTTTGGAACCGGAGGAACGAAAGCATGATTCTAGGCGATCAAGAATGTAGCCCATCTGGTAACAGATGGGTCCGGGCGCTCGGCCAGCACGTCCACGGTCTCACGACCGTGGCTACACCCAGAAGTTTCGATTCAGCATGAACTTCGGGGGCAAACGCATCCTAGTCACCGGCGCCTCCCGCAACACGGGCCTGGGCATCGCCCGCCGCTTCGCCGAGGCGGGCGCCACCGTCGCGATCAACGGCTCCACCGCCAAGGGCGCGGCCGCCGCCGCCGCCGCGATCCGATCCGCTGCCGGCGCGCGCCTCATCGAGGCGCCCGCGGACCTCTCCGACCCCGCGCAGATCCAGGCGATGTTTGACCTCGTCCGAAGCGAATGCGGCGGCCTGGACATTCTCGTCAACAACGCCGTCGCGCAAGCCATCGGCCCCTCCTTCGTCGACACCCCGCTGGATCTGCTGGAAAAGACCCTCCGCGTCAACCTGATCGGCCTGTTCCACTGCGCCCAACTGGCCGCCCGCATGATGATCGCTCAGGGGACCGGCGGCGCGATCGTCAACGTCGGCTCGAACGTCTCCGAGCGCCCCATCCGAAACCGGAGCGCCTACTGCGCCTCCAAGGGTGGCGTCGATGCCCTGACGCGCGCCATGGCCATCGAGCTCGGTCCCCACGGCATCCGCGTCAACACCGTCGCGCCCGGCTACATCCACACGGATCGCTGGGATGCGCTCGACGACGCGCAGGTCGCCCGCCGCCGCGCCAACGTCCCGCTGGGCCGCGAGTCATCGGCCGATGACATCGCCGGGGCCGTCCTCTTCATGGCGTCGGACGACGCCGCCCGGATCACCGGGGCGCGGCTCGTCGTCGATGGCGGCTGCTCGGTGCAACTCGTCCCGCCGGATGCCGAGGTCTAGGCGATGAAAGCGCATGCTATGTTTGTAGGGCGGCTGTGTCAGCCGCCGCACTCAAGATTGCCGGCCGGCACAGCCGGCCTACAATCTGTCCATCTTCCTTGAATCACTCTCCCCCAGCCCAGCGCTACAAATGGGAGCTCCTCGCGCTCCTCTGCCTCGCCTTCTTTTTCCACCAGGGCGACCGCGCGATCTTCGGGGTCGTGCTCGCCGACATCCGCGCCGATCTCGGGCTGAGCGATCCCCAGGTGGGGCTCGTGGGAACGGTCCTGTTCGCGACCCTTGCGGTGCTGATGCCTTTCGCCGGGTACCTCGGCGACATCCTGAGCCGCAAGTGGCTCATCACCGGCGCCCTCATCTTCTGGAGTTCGGCGACGCTATTCACGGGATTTGCGGGCGGGATCGTGAGCCTCATCCTGCTGCGCAGCGTCGCGACCGCGGGCGGGGAGTCCTTCTACGCCCCGGCGGCCTATTCCCTGCTGGGGACCTACCATCGGGAGACCCGCGCCCTCGCCATGTCGATCCATCAGGCGGCCCTCTACGTCGGCGTGATGGCCAGCGGCTTCCTGGGCGGCTGGATCGCCGAGCGCTGGGGCTGGCGCTCGGCGTTCTACGCCTTCGGGGGCTGCGGCATCTTCCTCGGCGCCGTCTTTGTGTTCCGACTCAAAGACGCGCCGCGTTCTCGGGACAACGGGGCGCCCGTGAGGCAGACATTCCTGTCTGCCAAGGTCGGCTCAGGGCCGCCGGCGCAGGCAGGAATGCCTGCCGCCGCCGGCACGCGCTGGCTGCACCCATTCGAGGCGCTGGGAAAACTGTTCCGGGTGCCCACCGCAATCCTCCTGACCATCGGCTTCACCGCCATCGTCACCGTCAACAACGCCTACGTCGTCTGGGCCCCGGTGTTCCTCAAAGAGAAATTCTCGCTCTCGCTCACGGTGTCGGGCGGTTATGCGATGTTTTTCCACCACCTGCTGGCGCTCGTGGGCGTCATCGTCGGCGGCCATCTCTCCGACCGGTGGGCGGCGCGCTGGCCCGCGTCACGTCTCAGGATGCAGGCCATCTCGATGGCGCTGGGCGCACCCGCCATCGCCGTGATGGGCCTCGCATCCGACCTCGGCGCCACCCTGCTCGCGATGTCGGCCTTCGGCCTGTTCCGCGGCCTCTATGAGAGCAACACCCACGCCTCGCTGTTCGATGTCATCGAACCCCGCTTCCGCGCGTCTGCTGTCTCCGTCATGGTGATGGTCGCGTTCCTCGCCGGGTCGCTCTCCCCATGGCTCATCGGCCTGGGCGCCCAATCGCTCGGGCAGGTCCGCGGCCTGTCCCTGGGTTTTGCCGGCCTGTCCGCCGCCTACCTCATCGGGGCGCTCGCCATCCTCGCGGCGCTGGCGTGGACGTTTCGAAACGACCGGATAACCGAACATGGAAACTGACCCGAAAGTATCCGAGGGATGCCGCACGAACACTCCAGATCGCAACCGCGGTCGTCCGACCGTGGATCCGATGGCCCGGCACCCCAACCGGTCCCCGGCCAGACGCACCCCAAAATCCCATCTCGTGACGGCGCGCGCATGCCTGCCGTGGCTCGCCATGGCCCTGGCATCGTTTGCGGGGCCGCCCCACACAGGCGCCGCCGGTAGCCTGGCGTGGGATGTCGCCCCGGACAGCGGCGCCATTTCCGTCCAACGAAGCGACGACCCGCTGGCCTGGAGGTGCGATCGCCTCGCCGAGGTCACCTTCTGGGACGCCGCGGGCAAAGAGCGCTCGCTCGGCCTGATCCCGGACGAGGGCTGGACGATCGAGCGCCGCGCGATCGAAGGCGGATTCCGGCTCGGATGCCAACACGCGGACCTCGGCTTCTTCTTGGACCTGAGGCTGACCGCCACCAACGACACGCTGACCGCCCGCGCCCCCGCCGACAGCATGCAAGAGACCGGCCAGGCGCGACTGAAGACACTGCGGCTGCTGCCGCGTTTCGGCGCGGCATCGGAGGGAGATGACGGCTACCTGGTCATCGCGCAGCAGTCGGGCGCGCTGTGCCATTTTCGGGACAAGCGGCCCGGCGAACACTGGGTGTCGGTGTACCAGAGTTCCTGCCAGTGCCCGATGCCGCTGTTCGGCATCGTGCGCGGCGGCGGCGCCCTCGCCGGGATCATCACGGGCGGGCAGTTCGACGCGCGGTTTTGCGTCGCGACAAACGTGGGCCCACGGCACCAGTACGGGATCGATCCGGCGTTCACGCTCCGCTCTTTCCGCGAGGAGGCCCGCCTGCCGGACGACATCGCGGTGGACTACCATTTTCTCCCCGCCCCCGAGGCAGGGTGGCCCGCCATCGGCAAACGCTACCGTCAATACAACTTCGCGCATCGCGGCATCCGGCCCCTGCGCGAGCGCGCGGCGGGGTCCACGGCCCTGGCATATTCGGCGCGCGCCATCGAGGTCCGCATACGGCTCGGCGTCAAACCAGTTCCCCATGAGATCAAAGAGCAGACGCCCGAGACCGAACCGCCCGTTCGCGTCTTCTGCGATTTCCGCCGCGTGCGCGACATCCTCGATGAGTTCCACCGGCAGGGGATCGCGCGCGCCGAATTTTGCCTCGTCGGCTGGAACCGCGGCGGCCACGACGGCCGCTACCCGCAGGTCTTCCCCGTCGAGCCCGCGCTGGGAGGCGAGGACGCGCTGCGCACGACCATCCGCCACGGGCAATCCCTCGGCTACCAGATGGTCGCTCACGACTGCTACTACGGCGCGTACCGCATCTCCGAGGACTGGAGCGAGGAATATCTGCGCAAGGAGCGCGATGGTTCGCCGCAAAAGGGCGGCGCCTGGGGCGGCGGACAGAGCTACAACATCTGCCTCGCGCGCGCGTTGGACCTCTTCGCCAAACGCGACATGCCCCGCATCCGCGCGCTCGGATTCAATGGCCTCCACTACTCCGACGTGCTCTCGATCCTCGGTCCACGCCCCTGTTACGACCCGGCCCACCCACAGACCCGAGGCCAAGATGCCAAAGCCACCACCCGCATCCTCGCGCTCGCGCAAAAGACGTTCGGCGGCTCACAGTCCGAGGGCTCGCTGGACTTCGCCGCGCCAGCGCTCGACCGCCTCCTCTACGTCGATTGCGACAAGTGGCTGCCCCTGACGAATCGACCCTACGTGGACGCGCGCGTTCCGCTTTACGAGACCGTCTACCACGGCGTCATGCTGTACACGCTATCCACCGAATCCGTGAACAGCCGCCCGGGCGAGGACGCCTACCTGCGCGGCATCGAGTACGGCGCGGCGCCACTGGCGTATTTCTACGGCCACTTCCTCCTCGACGCCGCCAAGAACTGGCTCGGCAAAAACGACTACCGCTACGACGACCCCGGGCAACTGAAGGAGACCGTGGCGGGCCTGCGACGCGTATACGACGATGTCGGACGCCTCGGGCATCTCCAGATGGAATTTCTCGAGAGCCACCGCCAGATAGAAGAGGGCGTCGTCGAGACCACCTACGCCAACGGCCAGCGGGTGCTGGTCAACTATCGCGAGGAGCCATTCGCGCTGCCTGCCGGCGTCGCCGTCCCGCCCCGAAACTACCTGCTGCTGGAGTCGCCCCAATGAATCAGGCGATCCACACCAACCATGCGGCGATCTTGGCCGCCGTCGCGCTGGCCTTCATTGAGCCGGCGGATTCCGCCACCTTCCATGTCGCCCCCGGGGGCGACGACACGAACGCCGGAACCGAGCAGCAACCGTTCGCGACGCTGGAGGCGGCGCGCGATGCGGCGAGGAAGGCCGGCACGGGACCCCATCGCATCGCCGTGATGCCAGGCGAGTATTTCCTTCATCGGCCCGTCGAGTTCGACGCCCGCGACAACGGCCTGACCATCGAGTCGGCGACCACCAACGGCGCCACGCTGTACGGTGGCCGCCGCGTGACGGGCTGGAAGCGCTGCGGCGGCGCCCTGTGGTGCGCGGACTTGCCCGGCGTCAAGGAGGGGACATGGGATTTTCGCGCCCTGGTCGTCGACGGCCGACTCGCCGAGCGCGCCCGCTTCCCGGCGACCAACGCGTTCGAGAACCTAGGCACCTGGAACCTGCCCCTCCTGCCCGCCGTAGCGGGACATTGGGAGCGCAAGCCGACGCACGAGGAACTCACCACGATGCCCTACGACCCAAAGGACATCCCGCCCACGCTCGACGTGAGAAACGCCGAGGTCCGCCTGTACCACATGTGGGCCGAATCGCTCGTCGGGGTCTCCAGCAACGATCTCCAACGGCACGCGCTGATCCTCTCCTCCGAGCCCGCCTGGCCACCCGGGGCCTTGAACCGGAGGAAGTACGTGATCTACAACACGCGTGAGGGAATGACCCGCCCGGGCCAGTGGTACCTCGACCGCACGGCCGGCCGCCTCGTCTATTGGCCGCTCCAGGGCGAGGACATGGCCAAGATCAAGATCGTCGCGCCAGCCACCCAAAGGGTCATCGGCATCACCGGCTCTCGCGACAAACCCGTCGAGGGCATGACGATTCGCGGCCTGGGCGTGCAGGCGACCACCGCGCCGCTCAAGCCCGCGAGCTTCGGCGCCACCGCATTCGACGGCGCCATCCACGTGGTCTCCGGAAAGAACTGCGCGTTCGAGGATCTCGAGATCCGCAACGTCGGCGGCGTCGGCTTCCGGGGGGATCAGCTTTTCAACTGCCGCCTCACCGGCTGCCGGATCCATCACATCGGCGCGTGCGGCGCAAAGATCCAGGGCGAGGAGACGCTCATCGCCCGGAACCACATCCATCACCTGGGCGTGTACTACCCCGGCGCCGCCGCGTCCATGCTCACCGGAAACAGGCTGCGCATCCTCCGAAACGAGATCCACGACGCGCCCTACTCCGGGATCATCGGCGGGGGCGGATCCACGGGCAACCTCATCGAGGAGAACCTGATCTACCGCGTGATGCGCGAGATGCATGACGGCGCGGCGATCTACGGCAACATGAATGCCTGCACCATCCGGGGAAACGTCGTCCGGGATGTCGTGCAGGCGGGCAGCGGTTTCGGGGCCTCGGCCTACTACCTCGACGAGGGCGCTCGGGACTGCGTCATAGAGCGCAACGTGGCCGTGGGGGTTCCGATGCCCACCCACAATCACATCACGCGCAACATCACCGTGCGCGACAACGTCTTCATCGCCGATGGCGACATGACGGTCTCGTTCCAGCGATCCGTGGGCTGCACCTTCGAGGGCAATACGCTGTTCGTGCCAGGCAAGCTCAACGTCCGCCAGGCGAACGGCATCCGCGCATGGAAGAACAACGTGATCTACTACGGCGGCAAAACGAATGGCGCGCCAGAGCCATTCACCATCAGCGACGCGATGCCGCCAGAACCCACGCCGGCGCGCAAGAAGGGCCCCGCCGTGGCCGAGCGCGCGGATGCCGCGCCGGCGATCGACGGCGAGATGAAGACTGGCGAATGGCCGGGGAAACTCCAGACGCTGGACCGGGAACCATCCCGCTTCAGCGTCGGTGGCGCTCCCGCCATGGCGAAGTTTGCGTACGACGACACCTGCCTCTACGTGGCCGCCAACGTCACCATGTTTGGCCCCGCCAAGGTCAGCACCAACTCGGTCTGGGGCAAGGACGACGGCGTCGAGATCTGCATCGCGGGAAAGACCCCCGACGGGAAACCCGCGACGTTTATCGTGCGCGGTTACCCGTGCGGCGCGCTCCAGAGCGGCACGGATGCCGGCGCGCCCGCCGACGCCGCCGAGCGAGTGGGCAAGGCGACGCGGTTCGCCGCCGGGTCCATCCCCGGCCCCGGCGGCCTCTTCGGCAAGGGCTGGCGCGGCGAATGGGCCATCCCGTTCGCCGCCCTCGGCCTGAATCCGGCAACAGACCGCCGGGCCGCTTTCAACATGGCCGCCTTCTATAGCGAGTTCGGCGAATGGCACTGCTGGGAGGGGACGCTTGGGGAAAATTGGAGGCTCGATGAGGCCGGGATGATCGAGTTGAAGTGACTCCCTGATCCGCACGCAAAGGTCTCTGGCGCGAGAATCCTTGCCAACTCCTTCAGAAGCGAAATGAGGCGAAGACCATGAGATACATATCGACGACGGCGCTCGTGATCGCATCGGCGCTCGCCGCGGCCGCGGCGGACCAGGCGCCCCCAAAAGAGCCGCCCGCGTTTCGGAAGATCCTCTTCCTCGGTAACAGCATCACCCGTCACGCCCCCAAGCAGGATATCGGCTGGTCCGGGAACTGGGGCATGGCCGCCAGCTCGGAGGACAAGGACTACGTGCATCTCGTCACCCGGGGATTGACGCAGAAAGGCGGCCCCGATCCGGAGACGCTGGTCAAGAACATCGCGGCGTTCGAGCGAGAATACACCACATATGACGCGGCCGCACAACTGGAGGACGCCGCCGCCTTTAACTCGGATCTGATCATCCTGGCGATCGGCGAAAACGCGGCGGCGCCGACCGATGCGGCATCCAAGGCACAGTTCGGTCAAGCGGTGGTAAAACTCCTGCATGCGATCACCGCAAACCGCAAGCCAACCATCGTCGTGCGCAGTTGCTTCTGGGCGAATCCCGCGAAGGACGAGGCGCTCAAAATGGCCTGCCAGGAGGTCGGGGGCACGTTCGTCGATATCGGCGCGCTCGCCAAAGACGAGGCCAACTATGCCCGCGCCGAGCGCGATTTTTCGCACAAGGGCGTCGCCGCGCATCCTGGCGATACGGGGATGCGGGCCATCGCGAACGCGATTCTGGAAGGCATCGCCAACCGGAAACAACGGAAGGACGAGAGATGAAATGCAACACACCCGAAGGAGCACCCCGATGAAATGCACCATGAATCACACCCAGGCGATCCTGTGGGCCGCGTTCCTGGTCCTGTCGGCACAAACATGGGGCGCCGAACCGCCGGGGACAAAGCCCCGGATGAAACTGGGCGCCTACTATTTCGCCGGCTGGTCGGGCAAGAGCCCCTACGACGACGGCTCCGTCTCAAACGCGTGGGCCCGCGGAATGCCGACCCATTTCACCAAGAAACTGGCGACCGAGTTCTCGGGCCGCACGCCGGTCTGGGGATGGCGCGACGATACCCCCGAGCTGATGGAGCGCCAGATCGCGTTGGCCGCGGACCACGGCATCGCGCACTTCTCGTTCTGCTGGTATTGGCACGACAATAAGGCGCCCATCAATGTCGGCGGCATCGAGGAGGACTCGAAGCATCTGCCGATGCGCCTATTCATGGGAGCGAAGAACAATGACCGGATGGAGTTTTCCCTGCTGGTCGCGAATCACCGCGGTGCCGAAATCGTGGGCCCGGACGCATGGCGGCAGGCCGCCGACTACTGGATCGCGAACTATTTCAAGCATCCCCGCTACCTGCGGTCCGAGGGCAGGCCCGTGATCATGATCTTCTCGCCCAAGGGCGCCGACAAGGCCGGGCTAGCCTACCTCCAGGAGGCGGCCAAGAAGGCCGGCTTTCCGGGCGTGTGGGCGGCGGGCTGCGGCAACGTCACGGCCGAAGAGGGATATCAGATCGTGACCGCCTACAACACCAAGCCGCGCGAAGGCCTCAACCTAGAGGACATCTACCCGTTTAAGTTGCTCGTGGATTGGAACGTGTCCGTGTGGCATCGCACCGACCGACCGCCCCTACCCTACATCCCGGTGGCAACCCAAGGCTGGGACCGGCGCCCCTGGGAGGCCAAGAACGGGGAAGGACTGGGGCAAGGTTCTGGCGTCTCCCCCCATTTTGCCCGGGGCACGCCGGAGGAGCTCGAGCGCTACATGATCCAGATGGCGGACTGGATGGACGCGAACCCGAGCCAGACCACGAAGGACCGGCTCGCGCTGATCTACGCGTGGAACGAGATCGGCGAGGGCGGCTGGCTCGTGCCCTGCAAGGACGACCCCGACGGTGCATACCTCAAGGCGATCCGGCGGGCCGTGCTTGGCAAGTGAAAGAGGAATCGGGCGGAGGTTTGCGATGAAGATATCCATAAAGGCGGCGGCCCTTCTGATCGGCGCGTGGATGCCCGGAACCACCGCGCCCGCCGAGATGTTCAAGGACGGCGAGACGGTGGTGCTCCTCGGGGACAGCATCACCGCCGCCGGAAGCTATCAGACCATGATCTCCGACTATTACCTGACGCGCTTTCCCGATCGGACGATCCGATTCGTCAACGCGGGACGTCCCGGCGATACGGCGGGCGGGTCGCTGAAGCGCTTGCAGGAGGATGTCATCGAGAAGCGACCGACCGCAGTCACGATCATGTTTGGCATGAACGACGTGAGCCGCGGATCGTATATCGCCAATCCGGACGACAAGAAGAGGGCAATCCAGGAGAACGCCATCAACAGCTACAGGACGAACATGGCCACCGTCGTCAGCCGCATCCGGACCGAAGCCGGCGATCCGAAGCTGTTCTTCATCACGCCGTCGCCGTTCGACCAGACCGTGCAACTCGACAAAGACAACAACCAGCCCGGCTGCAACGACGGCCTGGGCCGCTGCGCGGAGTTCGTGCGAGAACTGGCCGCAAGTAACAACGGCACGGTCGTGGATTTCCACGGGCCGATGACGACGCTCAACCTGGAACGACAGAAGAAGGACCCGGGGTGGACCATCGTCGGGGCCGACCGCGTGCATCCGGGCGCGCCGGGACACCTGATGATGGCATGGCTGTTTCTGAAGGCACAGGGCGCGCCGCCCGTCGTCTCCAAAGTCGCGTTGGATGCCGCGGCAGGCTGCGCCAACGCCGAGGTCATATCCGTGGCGAAGAAGGACGGGGGCATCACGTTCACGGTGCTGGCGAAGGCGCTGCCGTTTCCTGTCGACCCAGCGGCCAAGATGGCGCTCGAACTGCTGCCAATCGAGAGAGATCTCAATCAGGAGATCCTATCGGTCCGAGGCCTGACGGCCGGCACCTACGAGCTGAAGATCGATGGAGCGGTGGTGGGTCGCCACTCCGCGAGCGAGTTGGAGGGCGGGATCAATCTCGCCCTCAAGGAGGCGACGCCGCAGTTCAAACAGGCGAAGGCAGTCGCCCGATTCAACGCCCAGCGGCGGGATGCGGAGGCACAGGCCTGCCGGCTGATGAACACGCGCCGCTGGATGCAGAGCCACTACAAGATCGATCCCGACGATCCGGCCGCGGTGCAGGCGCACTACGACAGTTTCAAAGACAAGACGGAATACAGCGCGGCCTCGGCGCTCACCTATATCAAGAAGTGGTCGCAGTACGGCGAACTTCTCAAACAGGTGGCCGCCCTTGAGAAAGAGGCGCTGGCCAGCCGCGCCCCGATCCCGCACGCCTACGCGATCACGCCCGCCGCGCATCCCTAGACCGAAGGCGGGCCGCACGATGAATGCCGCAAAGACACTGATCCTCGTGCTGGGGCTCAACCCAATGGTGCCCTTCGCGCTTTGCGCCGCAGAAAAGACCAACGAGGCGCGGCCCCTGGTCGGCGCCATCCGATGGGACGCGTGGTATGGGACGCTGCCCGCATCGGCACGGCCACCGGCCTCGGTCGAGTTTCCCGGATTCGATCCCACCCGCAACCGAAAGGTGAGTCAGGATCCGGGCAGGGAGACGCAGCGATCGCTGGCCGCCGAACCGTGGCGCTACCGCTGGCCGTTCTTCACGACGCTAAACGCGGACGGAACGGCCCAATCCTTCAACGGCGACCGCCCCGAGATCATCGAGCGGGAGATCGAGCATGCCGTCCACGGGGGATTGGACTATTGGGCGTTCACCGCCTATCCTGAGGCCTCGCCGCTGAGTTACACGCTGAAGACGTTCCTCGCGTGCAGGAACCGCGACAAGATCCGCTTCTCGCTCTTCGTGCCGATGTGGCCGGCGTACGGACGGCTGCCGGACGAGGGCGCGGAGCGCGCCTATTGGGCGCACCTGCTGCGCGTGGTCAGGGAACCGAATTACCTGAAGGTGCGGGGAAACCGGCCGGTCTTGTTCATGGGGTTCTTCAACGACGCCCTGGCGAACAAGGTCCTCGCCGGCCCCTGGCCATCCTTTGCGAACGAGGTCGCGGCGTGCGGCCTCGGAAAACCCTACCTGGTATTCTGCGATGGTTCGCCAAAGGCCGCGAAGAGGTACTGCGACATGTTCGGGGGTGATGCGCTCAGCGCCTACGCCAAGTCGGACGGAAGGGCGAAGGCGGCACCGTTCGCCGATCTGGCGGCGCACGCGGAGGCATTCTGGGCATCCTGCGAGGAGACGGGCACGCCGGCGGTCCCCATCTGCATGACCGGCTGGGACCGTCGGACCCGCGTGATGAACCCCGTCTCATGGGAGTCGTTCCACCTGAAGCCGGATGCCGACCAGTATTATTACCGGCGGGGCACCCCGCAGGAAATCGCGGCCCACGTCGGGCGCGGCGTCGAGTGGTTCAAGAAGCATCCGGGGCCGGACGGCGCCGAGCTGGTGCTGATCTACGCGTGGAACGAGTTCGACGAGGGCGGCTGGCTAGCGCCGGCCCTGCCGCCGCCAGACGGGGAAGGTGCCGCCAGGATCGAAGCGCTCCGCAAAGTTCTCGTCGGCGACAAATGAGAATGAAGACGACGGCAACATGGTTTGTGCTGGCGACTGGCTGGGCCCTCGCAACGACGGCGGCCGAGCCGCGGTGCCCGCTGATCCCGATGGGCGCCATCACGGGAAGGCCCGACGAGGCGACCGTCCGGGAGACCCTCGAGGCCTACAAGGCCGTGGGGATCGACCAATACCTGATCTACGCGCGGAGCGGACTGGAACTGGAGTACATGGGCGAGGAGTGGCTCCAGCTGTGCGAGTGGTTCTGCAAGCACGCCCAACGGCTGGACATGGCGATCTGGCTCTACGACGAGTACAACTGGCCCAGCGGTTCCTGCAAGGGCCGCGTGCCCGCGGAGAGCCCGGATTTCGAGTCCCGCGAGTTCGCGGTCTATAAGCGGGCCGACGGCTCGTTCGACTGGAAGGTCGTTCACTCCCCCGGCTGGGTAGACAACTACAGCTTCAAGGCCATGGGGCGGTTCATCGAGCTGACCCACAAGGAATACGAGCGCCGCCTCGGCCCCTATCTGGGATCGACCGTCGTCGGGATCTTTACCGACGAGCCCGCGCACCCCGTGCCGGTAAAGCCCGAAGGCAAACCGTCCCTGGTGTTCCGCCATTTCGATGGCGCGGAGGACGAATACCGGGCCGCCACGGGCCACGACCTGCGCCGGGACATCCAGGCGTATCTCGACGACCCCGCCCGGGACGATGTCTGGGCCGCGTACTATGGCTTGCTCGGGGCACGCTTCCGCAAGGCCTACTTCGATCCGATCCGCGCGTGGTGCGAGCGCGCGGGCGTCCTCGCGACGGGGCACATGATCTCCGAAAACGACACGCGCAACTCCGCCCTCTACAACGGCGATCCGCTCCACGCGCTGACGGGCCTGACGCTCCCCGGCATCGATGAGATCGGGACGCGCCTGGACCCGGAAACGATCGAGTGGCTCACCCTCGCGGTGGCGCAGCACGCGATCGGGCGGCGGGGGAACGGGGGTTTGGCCGAACTCTTCGCGCTGGGCCCGAGCGACATGACACACGCCACGCAGCGCCAGATGATCTGGCTGTGCGCGATGCACCAGGTGGACCGCTACGTGCTGGCGATCGCGCCCCTCGACGCCCGGGGCAATGTCGAGAAGGCCGGCTACTTCAACCCCCTCACCCGAATGCAGCCCTGGTTCCCCGCGTTCCGCCTGCTGGGCGCCGAGGCGCGGACGGCCGCGCGCTACGCGAACAAACGGGCCCGGTGCAACATCGCGATCCGCTACCCGCAGCGCGAGGCCGCGCGCCTGGCGGCCCAACGCAAGACGCATCCCGCCCTCCTCGCCACGCTCCGTCGCTTTTCTGCGCACCAGCTCACCTACGACCTCTACGAAGAAGACGAGCCTTGCGATAAGCCGCTGGTGTTCGGCTTCGATGGCACGACTTTGAAGGAGGAGACATCCGGCCGCGTCTTTCCCTCGCCCGATGAGGCCGCCGCATTCGCCAAGACGATTGCTCCGCCAGAGGCGCGGGTCGAGACGGCCGACGGCGGGGCAGATGAGAACCTCCTGCTTCGGCAATACGAGGATGGCGCTGTCGCCGTGCTCGGACTCACGGCAAGGAAGCACGGACGGATGCGACTGATGCGCCGCGGCAAGGAACCCATCCCTTTCGATTTGCCGGCCCGCGGCGTGTTCCTGTTCGATGGCGAGGGATCGGTGCCGACCACGCCCAGGGCGATCCGTCCGGTGGCGGAGGGCGCGTCCTTTGGGATCGCGCTCGGCGCGCGCAACACGCTCCGGCTGGCCTTTGGGACGAACGGCGTGGCCCGGATCGACGTCGAACATCCGATCGCGGCCGCCCGCCTCGTCGTGCGCAATCACCCGGGACCGAACGTCGTGGCCATGGACGGGAACCCCCTGACGGCAAAACATCCCTGCGACTCGCTGCGCCAGGGCCTCAACGAGCTTTACCTCCAATCCGCCCCCTTCCGTCTGGCGGCGGGCGAGCACGCCTTCAGCATCGCATCGGGCGGTGGCGACACCAACTACTTCCTCCCGGTTGCCTGGCTAGCGGGAGACTTCGCCGTCGAGGGCGACGCCGTCACGGCGCTTCCAGGGCGGGTTGGTCCGGGCGCGCTGTGGAAGCAGGGGTTGGCCGATTTCGCGGGCACCGTGAGTTACGAGACCGAGGTCGCGGTTCCGGCCCACGGCGGCGACGTCCGGCTGCGGCTCGAAACGGGCGGGCTATACACGGCCGTCGAACTGGATGGCAGGGCCTTGGGCGAGCGCGCCTGGGCCCCATTCGAATGGGCCGTGCCGCCGGAAGCCAAGGGCAAGAAGGCCACACTGAAAATCACGACATGGACCTCGGTGGCACCCCTCTTTGGCGACTGGAAGAACCCCGCGGGCGCATGGAACAAGAAGTTCTGGGTGCCGCCTCCTGAACACCACCCCGATGTCGGCCTCCTGGCTTCGCCCGAGTGGCTGCTGTTCTGACGGATGCGGGCCAACAAGAAATCACGGGGATGATGCAAATCGAGACGAGCGGGAACAGAAATCGCGAGGGGCGATCGGGCTTCCGCCGGCCCCCCGCCCGGCTCCGGCGTCGGGCGAACACCGCGGGGGGGTTCGGCGCCGCGCTGTCAATCGGCCTGGTCGCCGTCGCGCTTTTGGACACCCCGGGACACGGGCAGCCCGTCCGCGCCAATGGCGCGTGGGTATTCGAGAATGAAGCGCTCCGCGTGAGCGTCGTCGAATCGAATGCCACATGGGATGTGTTGGACAAGCGCTGCGGCCGACTCTGGCGCCAGGCCGCGGAGGCGGTGCGCGTCACGGTGTCGGCCATCCGTCCACAGGATGCCCCGGACGTCGGCGTCGAGATCCGCATGTCGTATGCGGAGGGCACGAATGCCCCCCTGCCTCTGACGGCGCGCGTGACCCTCCCGAAGACAGGGGCCGACGTGTCGTACGAGATCACGGGAGACCCCGCCATCGCATTCGGCGAGATCTCCCTGCCCGCGCCGTTCGTCTTGGATGAACCCGAAGGAGTACTCGTCATCCCGCAGAACGCCGGCCTCCTCTTCCGCGTCAATGAACTCGAATGGGACGGCAAGACGCCGGGCGGCTTCATGTCGATGCCATGGTTTGGGGCAACGGACCTCGCGTCGGGCCAAGGATTCGTTGGCATCTTCACCACTCCCGATGACGCGTCCCATCGGGGGCGCAAGGTGCGCGGCACGGGCCGGGAAGTGATCGCGCTCCAGCCGTGGTTCCAACCGCAGAAAGGGAAACTCGGCTACACACGCCAACTCCTTTATCACTTCGCCGACCGGGGTGGGTATGTCGCCCTCGCCAAACGCTACCGCGCACATGCGCGAGGACAGGGGCTCGTGAGAACGCTGGCCGAAAAACGCGAGGAGCGCCCGTCCATCGACCGCCTGGTGGGCGCGGTGAATATCTACTGCCGGAACATCGAGAATATCAAAGCGCTGAAGGCGCTCGGCATCGAACGGGCCGTCGTATCCGGCTTCACGAAGGACCACGTCCGCCAAATCAACGACATGGGTTACCTGTCGTCGCACTACGATATCTACACCGATCTTTACGAGCCCGGCACGCCACCGGCCAAGTGGGAGCGTTGCGAAGGCTTCTCGTTCCCGGGGGATGTCATCAAGACCACCGATGGCTCCAACCAGATCGGATGGTGCCCCTACACCGATCCCAAAACGGGAGAGAAGCATCCTAGCTTCGTGATCTGCTGGACCTCCGGCCTGCGCGTCCTCCGCGAAAAGATGCCTCGGCGGTTGGCCGATTCCCCTTTCACGGCCTATTTCCTCGACTGCGTGACGGCCACGCGACTCTACGAGTGCTGGGATCCGGACCATCCGCTCACCCGCACCGCCGACCGGGAGACGCGCGTCCGACAGTTGGAACACCTGACGCGGAATCTCGGCCTGGTGGCGGGTTCTGAGCAAGGGAGGGACTGGGCCGTTCCCGTGGCCGACTATTTCGAGGGGGTCATGAGCACCTCGGCCTTCTTCGCCAATCCGAAGGCGATCCACGCGATGCCGTTTGTCTCAATTCCCTCCGAGCCCCGCTACGAGGAGTACGGCACCAATCCCTGGAGGCGCGTGCCGCTGTTCCAACTCGTCTACGGGGACTGCTGCGAGACGACATGGCGCTGGGGCGACAACAGCCACCGGATGCCCACCCTCTGGGAACAGAAGGATCTCTTGGCGCTCCTCCACGCGGCCATGCCGACGTGGGTGCTGTGGGAACCCCAGCAGGAACTCTTCGCGAACAACCGCGAGCGCTTCAAGGCGTGCTACGACACGGTGTGCCGCTGGCGCCGCGCGGTCGGCTATGCCGAGATGGTGAACCACGAGCGCCTGACGAAAGACGGGCTGCTCCAGCGCAGCTCCTTCGCGAATGGCGCCTCCGTCACCGTGAACTTTGCGAACGAGCCGCGCTCGGTCGCCGGCATCGAACTGCCCCCGCGTTCGTTTCTGATCGCGGGGGACGCCGCCGCGCGCGAGGGGATCAAGGTCGGCGAGCCACTTCGCGTGAGCGACGAATGGCTGCCGGCACTCTCTGGAGAGACACGGTAATGCAGTCATGAGAACGAGACTTGTCTGGTTGCTAGGATTGTGCGGCCTGGCAGTGCAAACGGCGTCTGCGGTCGGCGACAGCTTTGAGAACGCGGTTAGCGGCAGCGGCGAGGCACTGCCGCCGGGCTATGTGCCACCGCTGGTCAGCAACGGCAGCCTCTGCATGCTCGTCGACTATCAGGGCGGCCAGGCCCAACGCCGCTATGCCAAGATGACGCCGGCGATCTGGTGGGAGGGGCGCCGATTTGGGCCAGGACATGACCAGATGGTCCCCTTCGGTCACTTCGCCCATGAGTTGTCCTTCGGTGGAAAGGCTCAAGAGACGCCCACCCATTGGACGCAGACCCTGAACACCCGCGAGGCCGAGGTTTCCTGCCGCAACGATTTTGGCGAGGCGCTGACGGTCGAGACGATCGTATTCACGCACCTGTCGCACGACCTCGTGGTCGTGAGAAAACGGATCTCCGCGAAAGATCCGGCGATCACTTCGGCCCGCCTCACCTTCCGATACCAGTTTACCCCGCCGGGGAACGACAACCGTGTTGCGCCCCGAACGACCTGCAAGGCCGATCCGGGCGACGACCCCCAGCGCGTGGATTTCCGATACCGGGTGGATGGGCACCGCACCTATGACGGCATCATATCCGTCTTCGCCGACGCGCCGGTCACCGCCGCCATCGACGGGCAGACCGCCAGGCTCTCGGCGGAGGTGGCGCTCGATGCCGCGGCCCCAACCGAGATGACCTTCTTCCTCCTCTTCGCGGATTCCATGGACGGCGACGATTACCTGGATCGCGCGGCACACCTGAGATCCCGAGTGCGACAGGAGGGATTCGACGGCATGCGGGCCTCGCACCGGCAAGAGTGGCAAAAATACTGGGCCGAGTCTCACGTGCGGATCCCCGACCGGCGCCTGGAGAACGTCTATTGCACCGCGCAGTACCACCTGCGGGCCAACGCAACGAAATGGTCGTTCCCGGTCGGCATCTTCCCCACGCATTGGGCGGGCAAGTTCTTCGGGTGGGACGAGATGTTCTGCTACCAGGCCCTGATCAGCAGCAATCACCGCGACATCGCCCGCCGTTGCCCCGAATTTCGATTCGCCGGGCTTGAGAAGGCGCTCTACCGGGCGAGCCACTACGGCAAGCCGGGGACCTACGGCGCCCGCTATCCGTGGGAGGCATTGGAAGACGGCACCGAGGGAACGCCTCCCGGCTTCTGGATGGAGCATGTATTCCACATGTCGAACATCGCGCTATCGGCCTGGCTCCATTACCTCTACACGGGCGATACATCCTACCTCCGGGGAACGGGCTACCCGGTGATCAAAGAGTGCGCGAGGTTCTTCCTCGCCAATATGGTCTACGAGACCCCGCAGGGCGGGATGTTCATCGGCAAATGCACCGACCTCGAACGCCTCGGCCCCGCGCGGCAGAACCCTTTCATGACATCCTGTGGCGCCATCTTCACCCTCGAGGCCGCCGCGCGCGCCGCGACATTGCTCGAAACCGACGACGCCGAGGCCCCGGCGTGGAGGCGCGCCGCAGCAAAGCTGCGAGAATCGCTGCCGCACGATGGTGGTCGCTATGTGCCCTACGCGGGGTGCAAGGAGGAGAGCATCGCCTCGCTGGGCGGACTCTTTCCGTATCCGCTTTTTGACGCAAACGATGAACTCCAACGCAACGCCGCCCATCACTTTGTCGCCAACGGCCGGGCGTCGGGAAACATGTATCCGGTGGGCGAGTCAATCTGCGCGTGGTACGCGGGGTGGATGGCGGCTGCGCTCGCCATGCTCGGAGATGAAACCGAACCGGCCCGGCTGCTCGAAGAGGCGGCATCCGGCGCGGGCTGCTTCGGGGAGATGTTCGAGATCAACGAGAAGGAAGTCTCCATGCACCCGTGGTTCGCGACGGCATCGGGGAACGTGGTCTACGCGCTAAACCAGATGCTCGTGCAGAGCCGCGGGGACGAGATCCGCATCGCGCCCGCCGTGCCCGCGGCGTGGAAGGATTACTCCTTCAAGCTTGCGTGCCACGGCGGCCTGATCGCCACCGCGGTTGTCGGGGGCGGGAGGATGACGAAGCTGACCCTCGTCGCGGGCGACCCCGAAAAGGCGCACCACAAGACCGTGATCGTGCCGAAACGGCTGATCGAAATTGGCTCCATCAACAGGACAGCCGTGCCATCGGTTGCCGAGGAAGGCGATTCCTTCATCCTCAAGGCGCGCTTCCAGGCAGAAGCTGACATCGTCGATGGCGCGCGATCCAAGGCGGCTCCCCCCCCGCAGGCCTCACCCGCCACGCCTCGCGATCTCACCGACGCGCAACTCCGCGCCAAGGTCGAGGAAGCATGGCGCGCCGCGTGGGACCGCTTCTACGACGACCGCACGGACCTGTTCTATGACTACGTCTCCAGCCACGATCCCGGGAAACGGCTGGCCTGTCTCCCGACACCCGACGAGGCAGCCCGGCAATATCCCAATCCCAACGGCTGGGGCACCGGCATGGAGGACTGCGCCATCAGCGGCGGGTTGATGATATCGATGATCTGCGACCGGTTCGACGCCACCGGGGATTACGGCCTTCGCCCATCCGCGGCCAAGGTCTTCGCCGGTTTGCAACTGCTGGGAACCCTGAGCCCTTCCAAGGGATTCGTGATCCGCGGCGTTAGCCCCGCCGACGGGAAATCGCACTACTGCGAAAGCTCGCGCGACCAATACACGTGGTTCGCCTACGGACTCTGGCGCTACTACCACTCGCCGCTCTCGCAACCGGAAGAGAAGGCCGCGATGCGCGAGATCATCGCCGCGGTCTGCCGCCGGCTCGAGCGCAACGTGGTGGCGGCGAACGGCTACCGCATCGGGAAGGAGACCGGCGCCTTCGATAGCATCGTGGACAAGATGTGGGAGAACGAGGCGCACGAGATCGCGCGCCTGCCGATGATCTACGCGATCGGCGCGGACATGACCGGCGACGGGCATTGGAAAAAACTCGCCCGGCGATACAGCCCCGAGGCGGCCGAGAAATCCAAGGGGGCTTCGACGAAGGTACCCTACGCCCTCCTGCAAGAGCAGGTTTCGCTGGAAGCCCTCTATCAATTGGAGGACTCCCCGGAATTGAAGCGGCAGTGGCTCGAGGCGATGCGGCTGGTGGCCGGACGCTCCCAGGGGTTCCTGGACAGGTGCCTGAAATATCGGCCCCCCGCGGCCGGGCCGATCCATCTGGATTGGCGCACTTGGCCACTCCGCAATTCCGGGGGCTATCAGGTGCCCACACGGCCGGACGCCATCATCTCGGAAGAGCGCACGATCCGGGAACCCGCCGAGGCGGCGCTCACGCTGCTCCTCCTCCCCGAACCCTCCCTGTCGTCAGAACAGCTCGGGCTGGTGCGGCAGATGATCGGCCAAGTCGACTACACGAAGGTCGTTCTCTACGGCCATTTTTACACCCAGGCCGCCTATTGGCGGGCGGTGCGGATGGGATTGCTCAAGGAGTAAACGCCTCCGGTTGTTGATGCGGAAAGGATGCAAATGATCGCGAAAAACACAGCTATGGTGGTGGGATTGGGATGGTTTCTGTTGTCGATGCCCACCGAGGGTGGAGAGGCGATCCGGGTCAAGGGGCCGAAGGGCGAACTCCAGGCCGATGCCCAAGGCATCGGCCTCGCGCCCGCGATCGCCGCGTGCCCCGCCATCCGGGCCAAGGGCGACCCGCTGTGGGCGGTGCTGGTCCAGCCAGATACCCCACCCCCCGTGGGGGCCGAACCGATCGTCCTGACGGACCAGGGGCAACCCGTGACGCGCGCCGCGATGGCGGAGGGCATCCGATTGACCTGCGGCACGCTCGGCGACGGGAAGAGGACATGGGACATCGGGGTCACGATCGACATCCGCCCCACTGGCGACGCGTTCGAGATCACGGGAGAAATCCGAAATGACGAGAAAGGGTGGGTCGTCTGCGGCTTCACCGGGCCGGTGCTCCATGGCATCCAGGCCGATCTGGCCGCGCACCCCGTGCTATTGCCCGAGGGATTCGGTCGCCGGCTCGATCGCGCGCCCACCGCGGGCAAAACTGCGCCCTGGAAAGCGTGGGGTCGCGGTTTCGAAATCTCGGCCGACTACCCCAGCCGCCGCGGGACCATGCAGTGGTGCGCGTTCGCCGGAAAACAGGGCGGCCTCTATCTGGGCTGCCACGACGCGACGCACAGCGCAAAATCGCTCCGTGTTCGCCACGACCCGTCGGACAACACCTTTGGCATGGCGCTGAAACACCAGATCTTCTGCCCGACAGGCGGGCGCTGGTCTCTGCCGCCGACCTTGATATTGCCCTACGAGGGGACGTGGCACGCGGCGGCCCGTCACTACCGCGCCTGGGCCGACACGGTCGCGCGACCGATCGATCCGCCGGCCTGGGCCCGGGACGCCTCGGGCTGGCTGCTCTGCATTCTCAAGCAGCAGAACGGCGAGGTTCTCTGGGACTACCACTCGTTGGGGAAACTCTGTGATGTGGCCGACGCAAGAGGCCTTGATATCCTCGGGCTGTTCGGCTGGGCCCACGGCGGCCACGACCACCTCTACCCCGACTACATACCCGACCCCGAGATGGGCGGTGCGGACGCGCTCCGCAAGGCGCTCAAGGAGGCGCGACATCGTGGCAAGAAAACGATCCTGTACGCAAACGGCCAACTCCAGGAGATCGGGACGGAATTCTGGGAGACGCGCGGCAAGGACCTGACCGTCATCGGGCGCGATGGTGCGCCCACGCAATTGACTTACCACAAATACCGGAACGCGCCCCCGCGCCATTTCGGCCTCGGCTGCCTGATGACACAGGGATGGTATGACCGCATGCTGGAGCTTGCCGTCCAGGCCGATGACCTCGGGGCCGACGGCATTCTCTACGACCAGCTCGGCATCTACGAACCGATGCCGTGCTACGCCCAGGGGCATGGGCACCCCGTCCCATCGATGGTCTACGCGTCCGACCGGGTCCGCTTCATACGGAGGATCGCGGACCACATGCGGGCGATCGATCCCGACTTCATCGTGATGACCGAAGGGCTGCACGACAGCGTCCTGGATTCGATCGCGATGTTCCACGGCTGCACCTTTGGCACCTTCGAGGCGTCGCCGGGAGAGATCCTGACGCGCCTCAGCGGCGCCTCCGCCGCACCGGCATTCCCCGAGATGTTCCGGTACACGTTCCCCGAGGCGATGAGCACGATCCGGATGCCCACCCCGATGATGGGTCGCGCGATGGCCAACTACACGTGCGCCTACGGCTTCCGCTTCGAGATCGAGTCGCGCTATGCGCCGGACGTGCGCTATCTGAGGGAAGACATCGTGCCCGATGCCGAGGAATACGCCGAGGTCATCAGCAAACCCAACATCGCGCTGATGCAATCCGTCCCCCCGGAAGAGGCGACCCGATACCTCAGGCAGATGATCGAATTCCAGCGCGCCAACGCCGACCTGCTCTGGCACGGGCGATTCGTTGACGAAGAAGGTTTTGCCTTCCGCGGCGAGGGACTCGTCGCCAAAGGTTTCGCGGCAGGCGACCGGCTCGCGGTATTGGTCTGGAACCCCGGCGAAAAGGCAGCGCCGTTTTCGCTGAGCGCGCCCGATGCCGACCTGGTGTCCGCGTCGGATCCGGAACATGGAGACGTCGAGGCGTTAGCCGCCCTTCCCGCCCAGAGCGTCCGGCTGGTCATCTGGAAGCGGAGACCACCGCGCCCTACTCACGACGGATCATGACACCACCAGAGAGGAAAAGGAGAACATGAGGGACGATCTGCGAACGGCATTGTCTGCAACCCTGCTGGCGGCGATCGCCGCCTGTGCGCCCGCCGACCGAGATGCGGCGCCCGAGGAACATCCAGGCGCGATCATTTACGTGGCCGCGGATGGCGACGACGCGTGGTCCGGCAATGCGGCGGAACCGAACACCGGAAAGACCGACGGGCCGTTCGCCACGATCGAGCGCGCCCGCGATGAAATCCGCCGGATCAAGGCGAATGGCGGCCTGCCGAGAGGCGGCATCGTCGTGGAGATTCTGGCCGGCAGATATGAGCTCTCGAAGCCCGTCGCACTGACTGCGGAAGATTCCGGAACCGCTGACTCCCCCATCATCTATCGCGCGAGACGGGGCGACGCGGTCCACATCAGTGGAGGGCGAATCGTGGGTGGATGGAGCCCCGTCACCGAGCCAGCCACCCTCAGCCGTCTGGATCCGCCTGCGCGCGGCAAGGTGTTTCAAGCCGATCTGCGCGCGCTGGGCGTGACAGAATATGGCGACCTCGGCCTGGACGCCGCGGCGGAGCTCCAGTTGTGGCTGGCAAAGGTCGACAATCAGGCCGAGGACATGATTGGGAGCGCACACGCCAGTGCGGGCAAGACAGTCAAGCCGCGACTGGAGGTCTTCTTCAACGACCAGCCGATGACGCTGTCGCGCTGGCCGAACGACGACTTCATCAAGATTCAAGAGGTGCTGGGCAAGACGGAGATCGATGTCCGTGGCACCAAGGGCTGCAAGGAGGGTGTGTTCGTCTACGAGGGCGACCGGCCCAGGCGGTGGCTGGGCGAGAAGGACGCGTGGGTCCGCGGATACTGGTTCCGCGACTGGGCCACACAGCGCCACAAGATCGCATCCATCGATCCAGAGAAGCGGATCATCTCCGTCGAGCCACCGTACCACTATTACGGCTACCGGAAGGGCCAGTGGTTCCGCGGATTCAATCTCCTCTGCGAAATCGACGCGCCCGGCGAATGGTATATCGACCGCGCGGCGGGAATCCTCTACCTCTGGCCTCCGGGGCCCATCGAACGCGCGCGGGTCGAGGTCTCGATGGCGCCGGGCCTCTTCACGATGACAGACGCGTCGCACGTCACGATTCACGGCCTGCTGATGGAGGCCGCGCGCGGGACGGCAATCACCATTACCGGCGGCCAACGATGCCGCCTTGTCGCCTGCACGTTCCGCAATCTGGGCAACCACGCCGTCACCATCTTCGAAGGCAAGGAGAACGGTGTCGTCGGCTGCGACATGCACGGCATGGGCGGCGGCGGGATCTACCTCATCGGAGGCGACAGAAAGACGCTCGAGCCGGGCGGCCATTTTGCCGAGAACAACCACATCCATCACTATGGCCGCTGGGATCGAATGTATCGGCCGGGGATTTTCATGAGCGGCGTGGGCCTCCGCGCGTCACACAACCTGATCCACGACGCCCCCCACGCCGCAATCCTGTTCGGCGGCCAGGAGCATCTGTTTGAATACAACGAGATCCACAATGTCTGCAATGAATCGCACGACTGCGGCGCGATCTACGCCGGGCGCAGCTGGTGCTTGCGCGGCAACGTATTTCAATACAACTACCTGCACCATATCAGCGGCAAGGATGGCGGCTGGTGCAGGGGCATCTATCTGGACGACGAGTTTTCCGGCGCCACGGTGCGAAACAATGTCTTTTCTCAGGTCATGCAGGCGGTCTTTATCGGCGGAGGGCGTGATAATCTCGTCGAAAACAACGTCTTCGTGGATTGCCCGCGGGCCTTTCATCTGGATGCGCGCGCCTTGGGCTGGGCGGCGTATGCCGTGGAGCCGCGACTCAAGACGGCCCGAGAGACAGGGGAGCTTTGCGGCGTTCGCTTCAAAGAGCCACCTTTCAGCACGCGTTATCCGAAGCTTGCGACGATGCTGGACGATGAGCCCGCAAAGCCCAAAGGCAACATCGTTCGCCGCAACATCTTCTGGCAGGGACAGGGCGAGTATCTGCGCCGCATGTCTCAAGGCAAACCCATCGAAGCGACGTGGTGGCAACACATCGAAGCGAAGGTCCTCGATCTGGTGCGACTGGAAGACAACCTGGTCGATGTGGACCCCAGGTTCGTCAATGAAAAGGCCGGCAACTTCCAGCTTCGGGGGGACTCGCCCGCCTGGAATATCGGGTTCGAGAGAATCCCTTTCGAGCAGATCGGGTTGCGCCAAAACGAGTCCCGCGCCACCTGGCCGGCGGCCCACCCGGTGCATCCCCCGCCGCCGCTGGAGGCGCCGTAGCCCTTCGCATGGCAAAATAAAATGAAGACCGGAGACAGAAGATGAAAGAAACGAACTGCTGGATGGTGCTGCTCTTGGCTGCGGGAACCGCGCAGGCCGATGAGATCGTGCTCTTCGATGCCGCGCAAACCCCCATCGCGTCGGTGGCGTCGCACTCGGGCGGAAAATTCGATTTGCAGGACGGCCTGCTGGAGGTCGCGACCAAGGGAGACACCGGCTACCCCGGCGTGATCATCCGGGGATCATGGGATCTGTCCCGGTGCAACCGCCTCACGCTCGAACTGGCGAACCTAGACAGGAAGGGCGAGTTGCCCCTGACGATTCGCCTCGACAATCCCGACGCGGATCCCGGGAAGTCCCTGGGCGTCTTCATCGATCGGGTGAAGATCCGGGGCAAGACTCCTGCGGGCTACACCATCGCGCTCCCACCCCCGTTGCCCCATGGCCGAGAGATCACGAGCAAACTGGCGGGAATGAAGCGCGGGCCATTCGCCACCACCGGGGTCGTCGCCGACCTCGATCCGGCAGAGGTCGTCGGCGTGGCGGTCTATATCAAGGAGCCCAAGCTGGACTGGCTCTGGGGCGTGAAGCGGATCGTGGCGCACACCGAGCCGAATCCGCCTCCTTACCTCGGCGGCTACCGGTGGCCGGAAGTGCCTGCGTGGATGCGACTCTCGGCCGACGAGTTCTTCCCATTCATCGATGTGTACGGACAGTTCAAGCATAATGAATGGCCCGGCAAGACGCACTCGGACGAGGATCTGAAGAGGGCCATCGACGCCGAGCGCGCCGACCTCGCCTCGCATCCCGGCCCGGACGGGTGGAACAAATATGGCGGCTGGGCCAAGGGACCGAAGCGGGAGGCGACCGGCCGCTTCCGCGTCGAGAAGATCGATGGCAAATGGTGGATGGTGGATCCCGAGGGTTGCCTCTGGTGGTCGCACGGCCCGGTGCGCGTCACCTCGTCTTCGGCCGTGACACCCTTGGACGAACGAGAATTTTATTTCACCGACCTCCCGTCGCCGGACTCCCCATTCGCCATGTTCTACACGACCCGCGACGCGCTCCTGTGGCCCTACTACGAGGCCCGCGGGATCCAGCGGACCTACGATTTCTCGTCGGCGAACGCCTTCCGCAAATACGGCCCCGATTGGATCGCGCGCTACGCCGACATGGCCCACAGGCGCCTGAGGAGCTGGGGCATGAACACCATCGCCAACAGCTCCGACAAGGCCATCTGCCTCCAGCGCCGCACCCCCTATTGCGACCGATTCGAGATGCGATCCCCGGACATCGAGGGCGCCCACCTCGGCTGGTGGAAGTTCAAGGATCCCTTCCACCCCGAGTTCCGCGCGAACCTCCGAAAGCAACTGCTGGCCCGCAAGGAGGAACTCGACGACCCATGGTGCTTCGGGTTCTTCGTCGACAACGAGATCAGCTGGGGCGGCGAGACCTCGCTGGCCGAGTGGACGCTTGCATCGCCCGCGGCCCAGCCCGCGAAGATCGAATTCGTCAACCGGCTGAAGGACAAGTACGGCGCGGTCGACAAGCTCAACGCGGCGTGGGGATCGCTCCACGCCGACTGGGAAGCGCTCCTCGCATCGCAGGAGAAGCCGCCGCCGGGGTCCAAGGGGGACTGCGTCGAATTCAGCGCCGCCGTGACCGAGGCGTACTTCAAGAACATCCGCGACGAGTTCAAGGCCGCCGCGCCCAACACGCTGTACATGGGTTGCCGCTTCGCGGGCTCGACGAAGGCCGCCGTCCAGATCGGCGCGAAATACTGCGACGTCATCAGCTACAATTTGTACCGCCATACGCTCGATGATTTCAAATTGCCCGAGGGCGTGGACAAGCCGGTCATGATCGGCGAGTTCCACTTCGGCGCGCTCGACCGCGGCATGTTCCACCCCAGCCTCATCCAAGTCGAAAATCAGGAGGCGCGGGGCAGGGCCTACGCGACCTACATCGCCTCGGCCCTCCGCCACCCGAACATCATCGGCGCCCACTGGCACCAATTCGGCGAGCAGCCCACCACCGGCCGCTTCGACGGCGAGAACCTCCAGAACGGATTCCTGGACGTCTGTGACACCCCCTACCCCGAGACCATAGCCGGCATCCGCGAGGTCGGATACCGCATGTACGAGATCAGAAGCAGAAGAACTGAGTAGCCTCGCGCAGCGCCTTCGCCCAGAACGCCTGAAGGTGTCGCGACGAACCTTCCCCCGCTCGTAGTGCCGCGTTCACGCGGCATGCCCTCACAGGTCGGCGTCGTCCCAGCCCCTGCCATAATCGCCGATGGGATACTCCCGCCAACGACGCTCAGCCTCCGACCACCCCACGCGCGAAAAATACTCCGATGCGCTCGACCACGGCCAATCCGTCCAGCGCGCGACATAGCCGTGGCGGACCGGGTTGTGGTGCACGTAGTTCAGCGTCGCCAGAAAGTGCCGCTCCGAGCGCATCGCCCGATCCGCCACGCGGAAGAAAACCTTGCGGCCCGGCATTCCCTCCTCCCGATTCCAGGCGCAAGCGCTGCGACCATGCAATCGGCCCAGCGCGTCAAGCAGATGCCGCAGCACACCGGCATCGACCAGCGCGTGATAATGGTTCGGCAGCACGCACCAGGCCAACGCCTGCCCTCCGCCTTCGGCCACGGCACGCAACAGCCCGCCCGCAAAATCCTCCATTCGTTCGATGGAGTGCCCGATGTGCGCCCGGTGCTCGAAACAGGCCGCCGTTAAATGAAAGTGCCCCCCGTTCTTGAAGCTCCCGTGTGGGGGCGCATGCCATGGCCACCGGCGAGCCTTTCGCAACGCTACCACTTCCGCCCGTTCTCCGGAGGACATGCCTCGCCACCGATATCCCCTATCCCGCACGCCTCAACCCTGCCATATCGCCAACAAGAAAACAGCCGAAACCCTGCCGCCGGAACGCCTGAAGGCGTCACTACAAACCTTTCCCCGCTCGTAGTGCCGCGTTCACGCGGCAGCCCGCGCGCCACCGGAAACGCCTGAAGGCCTACCTGCTCGCCTGCGGGCAGACCGACTAGTGGATGGCCTACAGCCGCGGGCTCGCCGGCCGCGGAAAGGTCCAGGCGTGGAAGGCGTGGCAAAAGGCCCGCGGCCGCCCGCGGCGCCTCCCGATGGGATTCCTATCCGTCCTGCGCATGGGCCGTGATGGCCACCACCGCCGGGTGGGTGAGCCGCCGCTCCGCGCTGATGGCATAGAACTTCTGGCTGCAACGGGGGGCGTGCCCGATGATTTTGAGGCCGTAGCGGGTCACCGCCTCGTTGGCAACCAGGCTGGGAACCGCGAAAAACCCCAGGCCATCGGAGGCGGCCACTTTCATCAGGGCGGCATCGTCAAACTCCGCAATCAGGCGGGGTGAAATCCGATGCTCCTGAAACCATTTTTCCAATGACCGTCTCAGGGCCGCGCTCGCGCTGGGCAACAGCGCCGGGGCGTCATGCAGGGAGGCGGGAAAGCGGCGCCTGAGGCGAGCCGCCAGTTTCGGTTCGGCGCAGAAGGAGACGCCGCATTCCACCAAGAGATGGTTGAACGTCTTGAGGTTTCCCGAGGCGGGCGCCGGCTCGTCCGACAGCACGATATCGAGGCGATAGGTCGCCAGCTGGGCGAGCAGGTCGGGCACTTTTCCCTCACGGCAGGAAGCTTGGACGGATTGGGGGAGGCGGAAAATCGGCTTGAGCATCCCGTAGGTGAGAAGCTTCGGCACCGAATCGGCGATGCCGATGTGGACGCGCAAGGGACGCGTGGTGGGGCGCTGCTTCATGGTGCTCAGGAGATCCTCGCCGAGGGAGAAGATCCCCTCGGCAAAGCTGAACACCGTCTGGCCAGCCTCGGTCAGGGCCAGGCCGCGCGATGTCCGCCGCAACAATTTTTCGCCCAGCGAGCCCTCGAGGGCCTGGATCTGCGTGCAGATGCTCGGCTGCGAGACGTGCAGCTTGGCGGCGGCGCGGGTTAGCCCGCCCTCTTTGGCCGCGACCCAGAAATACCGCAGATGATGGTAATTCAAGAATTCCATGCCGCATATCGTATTAGGTTCTAGCTAAAGTTACAATACCTTAATCGTATTTGGCTAAACTGGCCCAGCGCGCCAGAATGGGGCGGTGGTGCACTCGGGACAACGAGGTCACCCCGAGAATACCGCGCCCGAGAAGGAGCACCAAACCTGAGCCAGCCGATTTCATGGACATCCAATTTCAGATCCGAGGGATGAGAGACGACGACGGGTTGCGGCGGCAGGTGGAGGCCGATCTGCGGACCCTCGACCGCCTGTTGGACGTGGCCTCCGCCCAGGTCGGGCTGCGACACGAGCGCGAGATGACGCCGGCCTTCGAGGCGGTGGCCATGCTGGCGGTATCTGGCCCAGACGTCCGTGCCGCTGCCCGCGACCACACCTGGCCAGCCGCCTGGCAAAAGGTGGTGGCCCGCCTCCGGGAACAGATCGAGCAACGCCGGAGCCGGAAGGCCTCCCGCCAGAGAGGCCAGGCGAGCACCCGCCGCCCAACCGGTCGCAGGACGAAGTGACCGCCGCCCCGCCGGCCGAGGACGATGAATTGCATACCGCTCCCCAACGAGAACCTGACGGAATATCCACCACGATGAACTGGCAAAAATATCATCCCCCCGGCGAAGCCGCCGAGATCCTCACCCACTGCAAGCGGCTTTCCATCGCAAGCACGACGGATGAACTCGTCGACCTGGCCTGCGGTGGGCCCAAATCGGATTTCTCCGAAGTCGCCTACGACGTGCCGGGCAAGGGAAGAGTGCTCGAAGCCACCGTCGCCCGCGTGCGCAATGGCGTCGCCGCCAACTACATCGAGCCCTACATGCGCCGCCGCGACCCGGACTGCATGGTGATCGGCGACGACCTGCCCACCGACAAGGACGCCTTCCTGCCGCGCTTCGGGGCGGAATTCGCGCCGCTGCGGCTGCAGACCTTCGAGTGGCTCAGGGGCCAGGAGCTCGCGATGTTCGGCTTCGTGGCCGGGGGCGCGGGCCTGGGCATGGACGCCCTCGTGATCGCACCCGCCAACGCCGGCTTCTTCGCGCTCGGCCTGGCCATGTTGCAGGGCATCATCCCCTACGACGAGATCCCGCCGAGCTTCGTGCCGCGCGCGATCATATACGTGGCGCCGGTCTTCCGCCACACGCACTTCGATGGCAAACAGGTGGTCGTGCACAATCGCCGCAACGGCCTGCACGAACTGTTCTCTTACAACCTCTACCCTGGGCCAAGCGCCAAGAAAGGGATCTACGGCGTCCTCCTCGGGCTGGGCGAACGCGAGGGTTGGGTCACGAACCATTGCTCCACCGTCCAGGTCATCACGCCCTACGACAACGTCGTGACCATCATGCACGAGGGCGCGAGCGGTGGCGGCAAGAGCGAGATGCTGGAGCAGGCGCATCGCGAGCCGGATGGACGCCTCCTGCTGGGCGAGAATCTGGTCACCGGCGAGAAACGTTACCTGGAAATCCCGCGCAGCTGCGAGCTGCACGCCGTGACGGATGACATGGCCCTGTGTCACCCTTCGTTGCAGGACGGCAAAGGCAAGCTCACGCTGACCGACGCGGAGAATGCCTGGTTCGTCCGCGTCAATCATCTCGAGCACTACGGCACCGACGTGCACCTGGAGAAGCTGGCCGCCGAACCGCCCGTGCCGCTGCTGTTTCTCAGCATTGATGCCGTCCCAGGCAGCCGGGCGCTGGTCTGGGAGCACATCGAGGATGCGCCTGGCAGACCCTGTCCGAATCCTCGCCTCATCATCCCGCGCAAGGTCTTTCCCGGCGTGGTGGAGGGGGCGGTCACGGTGGACATCCGCAGTTTCGGCGTGCGCACTCCCCCCTGCACCAAGGAGAAACCCACCTACGGCATCATGGGCGTCTTTCACATTCTGCCGCCATCGCTGGCCTGGCTGTGGCGACTGGTCTCACCGCGCGGCCACGCCAATCCGAGCATCGTGGAGACCGAGGGCATGACCAGCGAAGGCGTTGGCTCCTACTGGCCGTTCGCGACGGGTCGGCGCGTGGATCAAGCCAACCTGCTGCTCCGGCAGTTCGCGGAGAACACCCGGATGCGCCACATCCTTTGCCCCAACCAGCACGTGGGCGCCTGGCGGGTGGGCTTCATGCCCCAGTGGATCGCGCGCGAATATCTCGCCCGGCGCGGCGTGGCGAAGTTCCGCCCCGACCAGCTGCGACCCGCGCGTTGCCCGCTGCTCGGCCACACGCTGCATCAGCTGCAGGTGGAAGGACGCATGATCACACGCTGGTTTCTCCAGGTGGACACGCAGCCGGAGGTGGGAGAAGTTGCCTACGACCAGGGCGCGGAGATCCTCCGGGCGTTTTTCCACAAGTGCCTCGAGGATTTTTGCGACCCCGACCTCGATCCGCTTGGAAGACAGATCATCACCTGCTGCCTGGATGGCGGGAAGCTTGAGGATTACGAGAGGCTCATCCCGGCCTCCTGATCCGCATCGACCTGATTGCCGTCCACGATGTGGCGCGGCACGCCTCCCGCATGCCCCATGGAAACGATTGGAACACCCTGGATCTGGATAGGCTTCACCCTGTTTGTGCTGGCGATGCTGGCGCTCGACCTGGGCGTCTTCCACCGCAAGCCGCACGCGGTATCGCTCAAGGAATCGCTTGCCTGGACGGCGGTGTGGGTCGCGCTGGCGCTGGCCTTCAACGCCGGGGTCTGGCATTACGCCGGTTCGCAGAAGGCGCTGGACTTCTTCACCGGCTACCTGATCGAGAAGTCTTTGAGCGTGGACAACATCTTCGTGTTCGCGCTGCTGTTCTCGTATTTTGCCGTGCCGCCGAAATATCAGCACAAGGTGCTGTTCTGGGGCATCCTCGGCGCGCTGGCGATGCGGGCGGTGATGATCGGGGCGGGCGTGGCCCTCATCACGCGCTTCGGTTGGATCCTCTACCTCTTCGGCGCGTTCCTGATCCTCACGGGCATCAAGATGATCGTGAAGCGCGAGGAGGAGATCCATCCCGAGCGAAATCCGGTGGTCGGCTGGTTCAAGCGCCTGATGCCGGTGACCGGCGACTATCGGGAGGACCGCTTCTTCGTACGCGAGAACGGCGTCCTCATGGCCACGCCGCTCTTCGTGGTTCTCCTGCTCGTCGAGTTGACCGACCTGGTCTTTGCCGTGGACAGCATCCCGGCCATCTTCGCGGTCACGACCGACCCGTTCATCGTCTATACCTCGAACGTGTTCGCGATCCTCGGCCTGCGCGCGCTCTACTTCGCGCTGGCGGGGGTGATGGACAAGTTTCATTACCTCAAGATCGGTCTCGGCGTGGTGCTTGCCTTCGTCGGCGTGAAGATGCTGCTGGCGCACTCGCCCTACAAGCTGGACACGCTCGTCTCGCTGGGCGTCATCGTGACCGTGCTGACGTTTTCCGTCGTGGCTTCCTGGCTGCGACCGAGAAGGGGCGGCGCATCCGTGACACCCGCGGGGGAACCGCTGGTCAGCCCCTCGGACTAATCCAGCTCATGCGGATCTCTGTCGAGGGGATCGCCTCACGATTCGTTTCGGGGCGGGCGCCGGTATACGAATCTCGTCGGTTGGGCCCACGGACCCGGGTCGGGAACGCTGGCGCGTTTTAGCAAATTGGTGCCGCAGTTTGCCAGTTGGCCAGACGAGGCGCCGGCGCCATGCTTGCGGGCGAATGGAGGCACGAATGGCAATGAGACGCATGGCGGCATGGATGGCGGCGGCGACCCTCGGATTCTCGGCGGCGGCCCCGGCGCAGGTGATCGACAGCTCGGAGACGCGGGTGCAAACGACGCTGGACCCGGGGTTGAAGCGGATCGGCACGATCAAGCCGCGGAGGGTCGGAGAGATCGCCGGCCAGAACTGGTCCCTCGGATGCGAGACGCTCGACCGAGATTTCGCGAGCTGGGATTCGTACCGGGACTACCTCGCGCCGCTGGGCATCAAGATGATCCGGCTACAGGGCGGCTGGGCGAAGACGGAGCGCGACCAGGGGAAGTACGACTGGCGCTGGCTGGACCGGATCATCGACGACGCCCGCGGGCTCGGGCTGGAGATCATCCTGCAGACCAACTACGGCAACCCGATCTACCCCGGCGGCGGCAGCCGCCACCTCTCCGGCGGCTTCCCGACCTCCGAGGAGGCCCTGGCCGCGTGGGACAAATGGGTCGAGGCGATGGCGACGCGGTACAAGGGCAAGGTGCGCGACTGGGAGATGTGGAACGAGCCCAACAACAACAAGGCCCACACCCCAGAGATGACCGCGGACTTCAACATCCGGACCGCGGAGATCATCCGGCGCGTGATCCCGGACGCGCGGATCGCCGGCGGGGTCCTGAATTCGCCGAATCTCGCCTATGCGGAGGGATGGCTCAAGCGCGTGACCGAACGGAAGAAGGCGGCCCTGTTCCACTGGTTCATCTACCACGGCTACACGAAGAATCCCGACGAGGGGCATTACGAAAAGGTCCAGGAGCTCAAGACGCTGTTTCAGAAATACGCCCCGGAAATCAAGCTCTGGCAGGGGGAGGCGGGCACGCAGTCGGAGTTTTGCCTCGGCGGCGCGCTGAGCAAATACCCGTGGTCCGAGCTGACGCAGGCCAAATGGGACACCCGCCGCATGCTCGGCGACCTGGGGCACGACGTCGAGTCGCTCGTCTTTTCGATCGCCGATCTCGATTACAACCGGGAGGACGGCTATCGCCTCGGCGACATGGACCGCTACGGGCTGGTCAAGACCGACAAGCAGTACCGGCTCCTCAAGGTCAAGATGGCCTACTACGCGGTGCAGAACGTCGTCGCGGTATTCGACGACACGCTGGAGCGCGTCTCGGATCCCCCGTGCGAGATCCAGTGCGACAAGGCAACGGCTTTGTATGCCTACAAGCGCAAATCGGGCGGCCAGCGCCTGCTGGTCTTCTGGGATAAGAGCGCCGTGCCTTCGGACAAGAACGAGACCGTCCCGGCAACGCTCACCGTCCCCGGCGGCCCGTTCGCCGAACCCGTCTGGGTCGACCTGATCACCGGCGGCATCCACGAGATCCCCGCCGACAGGATCGCGCGCGATGGCGACAAAACGGTGTTCAAGGACATCCCCGTCTACGATGCCCCGGCGCTGATCGCGGAGAAATCGCTGCTCCTGAAGTGAGTGGTCTTGATCCGGTTATGTAGGCCGTCTCCGCGAGGCCGTCACCCCGGCGGCTGACCCAGCCGCCCCGCCACAAGCGGCATGCAGTCACCGATGGGGTCACGCATGAACGGCGCTGAGTTAACCCATATTTGGGAGGGCCCGCGGCCTCGCGGGCCGGGTCGGCCCAGGCGCCCAGCATGCTTGTGGCGCGAGGACGTCGGCGCCCGCGTCCATCCCACGATTGACCCATTTTACGTCGCCGCTTGACGTGCATATATTTTTATGCATGGTTCTTCGGTCGTGGGATTCGTGTGGGATCGCGGCAAGGATGCGGCAAACCGGTCCAAGCACGGGATCGGTTTCACGGAGGCCCGGAGGCTCTGGCAGGATTCCGGACTGATTGTGTTGCCTTCACGATTCCCCGACGAGAAGCGGTTCCTGGCGATCGGACAGATTGGCGGAAAACACTGGACGGCGATCTTCACCGAACGGGGAGAAGCCGTCCGGCTGATCAGCGTTCGACGTTCCCGGGAAAGCGGAAGGCGACTGTATGAGCAAAACCAAGCGTGATTCGTTGGAGGAACGGTTCGATGCCGGCGACGAGGTGTTGGATGCCTTCGAGACGCGCATCGTGTTGAACATCCGGCGCCTGAGCGAACTCTCGGCCATTCTCAACCTGTCCGCGTTGGCCCGCGAGGCGGGCATCAACGTGCAAACCCTCCAGGCCAAGATTCGGCGGCAGACACCATTGACCGGAAACGAAACGGCGGCTCTCGTAGCGGCGCTCAAGAAACACCATCTGGCGACCGTGGCTTGAAGGCGACGAAGTTGGCCCGCGCCTTGGGGTTCATCCGGGAGTGGTAGAAGACCGTGCCGTCCGGGCCGGTGAGCCGCATCTTGGCGACGGAGAACGGGTTTCGGAGGATGTAGCGGGCCAGCTTCTCCAACCCGTCGCGGTCCACTGCCGCGACCACTCGGCCGCGGTGGACCGAAAACCCAGAATGCCGCCAGCCGAGCAACATCCGGGCGCGCTCTTCGGCCAGGAGGCCGCGTCCGAGCAGAAACCCGATGACCCGGGCGCGGAACATCTCCTCCAGCGGGCGCAAGGGCGCCTGCGGCAGCGGGCGGAATTCCCCGCCGGGGCCGAAGATTTCCGATGGCCGACTGTAGATTGCCGAATCAGCCGGACGCGGTCTTGCGGCTGGCCACCATGATCGCGGTGATTTCGTTCGCCTCGCGAAGCAGACCTTCGATCCTCGACGCCGCGACCAGACCGCCCTCGATAATCAACTCGATCCACAGCATCGATTCGTCCGACTCCTCCACCACCGTTGAGAGTTTCGAGACAAACTCCGCCTTGGATCGCGCCCGGCACGCCGCACGATAGTTTGCCGCCACCGATGTCGCCGAGCGCATCAACTGATCCGCGATGCAACGGCCCTTCACAGATTTGGGCAAATGATCCACCAGCCGCATGACCCGCAGCGCAAACGCCTTCGTCCTATCCTCCAGCGCATCCCTATCCATCTGCTGATGTTCAATCTTCCATCGGCCGTCGGCAATCTGAAATCAAGAGTGCCGCAGTCATCGCAACGGATCCGGGCGAAGCCGAAGGCCAGATCCCCGCACGCCAGGAACCGGTTGACCGCATCCGGGATCACCGGGCCACACCATTGCCGATGGACGATGGCAGATCGCCGATTCTGGTGCCGGGCACCCCGATCCCAAATCGGCAGTCTTCCATCGGCACTCGGAAATCGATCCACACGCCCCCGGATCATGGGCACCGGGGTGTGCCATCTAACGGCACACCGGCAGGAAAATCTTGGGCGGGAAAGACGGCTTGTCAGGGCGCGGCGGGACGCTCAAGGTGGATGGGCGAGTATCGGCTGCTGCAGGGGAGCATGGAGAAGATCCTCATCCGTGTGGTTCCGCTGGCGGCCTCGTCGGCCGGCGAGCTTGCCCAACTGCGGGACCGACTGTCGGACCGCCTCGGTCGCGGTGCCCGTTGCGATGTCGATCTGGCGGCGGAGCTCCCGGACGATCCGAGCGAAAAAACCCGGCTTTCACGATCGCGGGTGACTCCCATCTACGATGGGATGGATTGGTCCACGGTGCGATGACGCCACGCCCTCGTGCTCCGTTCGTCGACGGCCGGGGGAGCGCCTCGAGCTCGGATGCCGAGGCCGGCCCGGACGTGGTTCACGTCTTCGTGCACAGCACGGCCTCCTTGGGCCAGTTGCCTGGGTGCGCTGAGAAGGAAGCGGAGCTGGACTTCGGCGTCGACCGCGCGCTGCTGTTGGCCCGGCCCACCGATGTCGTGTGCCTCGATCGGCCGGTCGAACCCGCGTATCTCGAGTTTCTGGCCAGTCTCGGTCTCGGACCACGGGCCGGGCGCATCGTGGTGGCCGGGATGGAGGGCCCACTGCCCGAGGCGCTGGCGCGGGACAGGGAAGCCTTGGCGGAGATCCGGGCTCTGGTCATGCAGGCGCGCCAGGTCGTGCTGGATCCCTTCATGGTGTCCGCCAACGAGCTGCACCTCGCCGCCACGTTGGCCGCGACGCTCGGCCGGCCGGTTCCCGTGCTGGGGGCCGACCCGGATCGACTCGACCTGGCGAACCTCAAACATCTGGCGCGCACCAAAGCCGTCGAACTCGGGGTGCCGGTGGCTCCCGGCGAGATCGTCGAGTTGTCCGACCGGCGCGAAACGGCGTCCCTGCGCAATGCCCTGCATCGCCAACTCGGGCCGACGGGTCGGGCCATCGTGCGCGGCAGTCGCGGCGCGGCCGGCTCGGCCACGTTCGTGGTGGAGAACGAGCCTGACCGCATCGAAACGGCCGTGCGCCAAATCGCCGAGCGGACCGACAACACCGTCTACTTGGTCGAGGTCATGCTGGAAGCGCTGGTCTCGCCCAACGTGCTCGTGCACATGGATCCGGCTCTCGGCCGCGCGCGCTGTGTCGGCGTCAGCGATCAGCGGCTCGACCGCGGCCTTGCGCACTTTGGCAACCTCCATCCCACGGTGGCGACGACGGCGCCCGCCATGATCGCCTCGTCGTTGCGGCTGGCCGCCTGGTTGCAGGGGACGGGCGCCTCCGGTTTCGCGGGCTTCGACTTCGTCGAGTATCGCGACCGGCGGACGGGACACTGCGAACACGTCCTGGCCGAGATCAATGCTCGGACCAACGGCGCCGCCTACCCCATGACCGCGCTGCATCGTTTGAACGCCGTCCGGGCACGGATGGGACAGCCCGCCTTGGGGGCTTTTCTTTCTGTCGGTGACCTGCGCACCGGCCTCGGCAGCTTCGCGGCGCTGCGGAGCCGTTGTGGTCGGCTGCTTTTCGATCCGGTGACCGGCCGAGGCGTGCTGCCGTACAACACCGGCAGCCTCCGTCGGGGAAGGCTGCGAGCCATGGCCCTGGGAGCCACACGAGCCGAAGTCGAGGAACTCGTCAGTGTCTTTCGCGCGGAGATCGCGGCACGAGGTTGCGGCCGATGAGCGCGCGGGGGCGGCGCTAACTTGCGGGCGCGGTTGGTTTTTGGCGACTGACCCGGCAGTCTTGGCTGGCACGCGGACCAGGGGTGGCCAAGCGGGCGGTTTTGGTGTGGCCGCGCCCGGTTGGGGCCTCGTCAGGCGGGGCCCCGGGCCGACGGGCGGGCGAGCTCCGGCGCGTTGATGTATCCGGCATCGGCGTAGACGGTGGCCGGGGGCCGCCCGCCGCAATCGCGGTGGGCCTCCACCACCGCCGCGAGGCTGCCGTTGTCGCCGCCAGTCGGGATGAGGATTTTCGTCGGTTTCTCAGCGCTCCGATCCAAAGTCGGTTCCATCATGCCTGAGATCATCCTGCCGGGTTGCAACCCGCACCGAATCCTCGATCGAGAATGGCGTGAACTGGTGCCGTGGCCCATCCACTTGGAATTCCGTTCCGCGAATCAAGACGTGATCTGCGTTTCGGATCGTCACGCCAACTTCGGCGGGATCCACGATTTCATTCTCCAGAAAGGCGACGCAACGGATTCCACCTGACGCCATACTTGTCAGATTCACACTGCTCCGGCCACAGTTCTTGACCCGGTTGTTCCGGATCAAGACGTCGGTGGCGACCTGCCCCTCTTGGTGTTTTCGGCCAGGTTCTCGCCCGGCGAAAGCCGGCCGACATCGCGGACCCCGCGAAACTCCGCCAGGAAATCGCCTTTCCTTTCCAGGAAATAGCTCCCGGGAGCAAATCGGATCAGAACCGGTGTCGTTTCTGAGCCCGGAGGAGGTCCTGGAAGGCGTCGTCGCGAGCAATCTGAATGTGCCACTCGGGAACGCGCTCCGGCATCATGTCGACGCCCTCCCATTCGAATTGGGGGTGGGAGAGAATCTTGTCCGCCCCGTCTGGGGGTTGCGCCAGTCTCGTCCCGGCAACGGGAACGGAGTTTTCACCGCGCGCCTGCGGGAAGGATGCCTCGAGAGAAAGCGCCGCAAGTGCCGCCATCGCGGCGACGCACCGTCCGTCGTTGCGGCGTTTCTCGAGATGCGTGACTTCAGTCAATCTCCACAACACCAGCAATGCGGCGAGCGCCGCCAAACCGATGGGCCACCGGTCTCGGCGGGACTTGTCTTTGGATGATCGATCACTGACCGCTTCCGAGTTCATCTTGCGATTCGCTTTCGGCGAACTGGCTTGCGCCTCTAATTAGTCCAACGAGTTCGCCAGGTCGAGCAGCCACTGCACCGACAGGCATTTCGTTCGGCGGCCCTGTGGGCCGATTCGATGGCAGATGGCAGATCGCCGATCTGAAACCGCATGGCCCGACCGATCCGGGTGGAGTCCTGGCGTCGAGCGGGCTCGGTGGCGGAAACCGGAGGCATGCGAGAGTGGCGGATTTCTGCGGGGCCGGGCCGTTTGGAGGGCGGCACTCGAACTGCCGCAGTCCGAAGGCGCTGCGTGCGGGACCGGCCCTCCGGCCTCAGATCGCTTTGTCGCAATTTCGAAGCGCGTTGCCGCAATTTGCCGGTTGGCCGCCCTGCGGTCGCGCGTCACTGTGGTTGCGCAATCCGGGACAGCCGGGATACGCGAATCCCGGCCACGGCGGTTGGCGGAAAGGAACCCATGAGGAAGCGAACGGAAATCCGAACGATGGCGATCTTGGGGCTTTTCTGTGTGTGGCTGCTGCCGGACGCGGTCCGCGCGGCGGCTGCGGACAATCTGCGGATCTCGAACGAACGGATCGCCTTCTCCCTCTCCCCCGACGGGCGCCGCTTCGAGGCGGGTTTCGCGGGCGAGACCGCGACCCTGTCGGGCGACCGCGGCCTATTCGACATGATGGTGGCCGTCGGGAACCGCCACGAGTGGGGCATCGATCCCGCGGCGCAGTCCGCCGCGGTGGCCCGCGACGGCGACGCCCTGGTGGCAAGGTATGCCCAACTGCACCACGCCGGCGTCGCCCATGACATGTCGATCGAGCTGCGCTTCGCGCTGGAGGGCGACGCGGTGGCGTGCGAGGCGCGCATCGACAATCGCTCCGACCTCGTGATCGAAGAATTCTGGTTCCCGTGGGTCGGTCCATTCCGTGGCCTCGGGCCCGACCCCGCGAAGGACATCCTGATCCTCCCGGACGGCTTCGGGCGCCGCGTCGAGAATCCCGGGGCCTATGTCTTGAAGAAACACACGGCCTACATGGCGCCCGATCAGCGGCGCGTGCTCGCGTGCGGGCACTACCCCGGCGGCGCGATGTCGATGAACTGGTTCGGCGTCTACGGCGGCGGGAAGGGGCTCGGGCTCCTCTCGCTGGACGATTCGTTCCAGACGACGGGCCTGAATCTCGCGCGCGACACGGCGACCGGGCTGCTCTCGGCGGGCTTCGTGCGGTACCCGTTCTTGAGGAAGGGCGAGTGGCGCGCGCCGCGGTCCCTGTTGCGGCTGCATCGGGGCGATTGGCACGACGACGCGCGCGCCTACCGGGCCTGGGCCGACGCTTCGTGGTGGAGCCAGTCGCGGCGGCCGGACTGGGTGGACCGGATGCACGGCTGGCAGCGCATCATCATGAAGCACCAGTACGGCGAGGTCTTCTCTCGCTACAAGGATCTCGTGGACATCTTCGAGGGTGGCAAGCCCTACGGCATCACGGCGCTGCTGGTGTTCGGGTGGTTTCGCGGCGGGCATGACAACAACTATCCGGAATACCTCGCCGACGACGAACTCGGGGGCGAGGCGGCCCTGCGCGGCGCGATCGCAGAGATCCAGCGCCGCGGCGGCAAGGTCATGCTCTATGCCAACGGGCATCTCATCGACGTCGATTCGGAGTACTACCGGACGACCGGGAAACGCATCTGCCTCAAGACCTCCCTCGGGAGCGAGTACCGCGAGGCGTACAAATTCGCCGGCGACGGCACGTACCTGCGCAACTTCGGGGCGCGGGCCTTCGTCGCCGGGTGCCAGTCCACGCCCGAATGGCGGGAGAAACTCATCGCGATCGGGGAAGGCATGGCGTCATTCGGTGCGGACGGTCTCTTCTACGACCAGATGGGCGGGGTCATGCCCTATCTCTGTTTTGACCCGTCGCACCCGCACGCCGGTCCCGCGCTGGCGCAGGGACCCGGGAAGAGCGCGAATCTCGCGGCGATGCGGAAGGCCCTCATCGCGGGGCACCCCGGCCGCGCGTTCGGCACGGAGCATGTCTCGGACTGCCTCAGCCGCCACGTCGATTTCGTGCATTCGGCAACCTTCGGCGCCTCGCCCCACCCCGAGTCCGTTCCGGAGGTTTTCCGGAGCACGTTCCCGGAGATCGTGTGCAGCAGCCGCGAGATCCGTGACGAGATCGACCACGTGCGCCGCATGAATTGGACGTTTCTCCAGGGCTGGCGCTTCGACGTGGAGATCTGGCGCTGCCGCGGCGACCTCCGGCAGGCGCCCCAGTACGGCGCGTACATGGCGAAGCTCATCGCGCTGCGCGACCGGTGGCCGGAGCTGCTCATGACCGGGCGTTTCGTGGACCAAGACTTCTTCGAGGCGGATGGGCCCATCGTCGCCAGGGGCTACACCGGGGGCAAGCGATCGGCGATCATCGCATGGAATCCCACCGCCACCGAGCACCGCGTCGATCCAAGAACCAAAGGCGCGCTCCGCTTCGTCGAGGGCGCGACGGTCACCGGACCCCTCAAACCCGGCGATCCCCTGCCACCGCAATCGGTGGGCGTGCTCGTGTACGAACGCTGACTCGAAAATCGGCCACGGGATCGGCCTGTAGGGCGCGGATTCCCATC
>CAZYWZ010000013.1:0-86073 GCA_964651705.1 uncultured Verrucomicrobiales bacterium | reverse complement strand
CCTACATTCCCAAGTGTTGCGCCTCCGGGTAGTGCCTTACGCGAGGATTTGGGGCAGCCTGTCGGACTTGGCAAAATCTGCTGGGCTGCTAGACAGGGAAGCCGTGGAATTGCGCGAGGGATGGCGGAGGCAGCGGATGCCGCGGGTCTGGGTGATCGGTCTGGCCCTGGTGTCCGGGGTTTGGGCGCCTGGGGCGTCGCGGGCGGGCGAGGTGCTGCACGAGCGCTGGGAGGCGCTTTATCTGGCGAACAAGAAGGTGGGGCACGGGCACGTGGTGCACACCAGGGATGGTTCGGGCCCGGTGGTGATGTATCGGACGGAGGTGACCCAGTCGTTCGCGATGGTGCGGAATGGCGACGCGGTGACGCTGGAGACGACATCGCGGTTTCTGGAGGAGCCCAAGACCGGGAAGGTGATGCTCTTCGAATCCGAGCAGCGGCAGGGCGCCTCCGCGATGCAGTTGTCGGGCAGGCTGGAGGGGGACACCATCCGGCTCACCGTCAATGGCAAGGAGGTGACCTTTCCCTATCCGACGGGCGCGGTGGGGCCGTACACCGCCGATGAGCGGATCCGCGAGAAGGGGTTCGAGCCGGGCACCGTGGTCGAGGTGATGGTGTTCAACGACCGGGATCCAAAGAAGCCGGCGGACTATAGGAACGAGGTGATCCGGCGGGAGGTGGTCGATGTCGCGGGGAAGCCGCGGGAGGCGATCCGATGCGACGTGAGGCACAGCCTTTTCCCCGACATGAACATCGTGACCTGGCTGGACGATGCGGGCCATCCTCTGGTGGTGGAGAATCCGCTGGGCGCCATGGGGACGATGCGGGTGGTGACCTGCGACAAGGCGACGGCGCTGAAGCCCAACGACCCGCCGGACCTGTTTGCCGCGAGCATGATCGTCCCTCGGCGGCCGCTGAAGAATATCCGGAGATTGAGGCGGGCGACGTACCAGATCACGTCGCAGAACGACGCCCCGGTGCGGGTGTATTCGGGGGAGGGGCAGGACGTGAACCCATCGAGCGCGAAGATCGCCCTGGTGAGCGTGACGGTGCCGGGCCTGATCGACAAGGCGGCGCTCTTCAGGGCGATTCCCGTCCAAGACCCGAAATGGGACGACTATCTGAAACCGACCACGTACCTGCAATCGGATGATCCGAAGGTGGTGGAGCTGGCGAAGGAGATCCGCGGTGACGAGACCAATCCGGTGTGGTTGGCCAAGCGGATCGAGCGGGTGATTTTCGAGAAGATGCGGCGGCGGAACCTGACCAAGGCGTTCTCCTCGGCGTCGGAGGTGGCGGCGTCGCTCGAGGGGGACTGCACGGAGCACGCGGTGCTGGCGGCGGCGGTGGCGCGGGCGATCGGTTTGCCATCCCGGGTGGTGACGGGCCTGGCGTATCTGGAACCGGGGCGCGGGAGCGGGCTTTCGGCCGCCGCGGACACCGGCGCCTTCGGGTTCCACATGTGGGCGGAGGTGATGGTGGGCCCGGAGGTGTGGTGGCCGGTGGATGCCGCGCTCGGCGGCGTCACCGCGGCGCACATCGCCATCCGCAAGAGCGCGATGGACCAGATCGAGCCGTCGCTGGAACTGGGGTCGGAGATTCTGCTGATGGTCGGGGCGCTGCAGATCGAGGTGGTGGCGACGGAATACCTCTGAGACGTCAGGGGGCCTCGATGGGTTGCCCGAGGTCGCCGATGCGGGAGAGGGAGAGGCCGCGGAGGGGGGCGTGGCGTTGCGCCAAGGCGGCGAAGACGGCGGCGACATCCGTGAATCGCGTGGCACCGAGGGAGGCGAGGAGTTCGTTGAGGATCTCCCAGTCGTCGCGGGCGGAGGCGGGCGGGGGCGTGGCGCGGTTGAGGCGCTGGATGCGGGCGCCGACGTTGATCATCGAGCCGCGCTTTTCGGCGAATCCGGCGCCCGGGAGCACGAATTTGGCTGCGGCGGTGGTCGCGTTAGGCAGCATGGCGATGGCGATCAGGGCGGGGATCTTCAGCAGCGCGTCGCGGGCGACGCCGGCGTCGGCCAAGTCCTCGTGAAAAGCGAGGACGGCCTTGGCGCGACCGGACTCGATGGCCTTGCGGATCTCGGGCAGGCGCCGTCCATCCGAGGAGACTCCGAGGAGGCGGGCGCCGCGGGAGTTGGGGTTGCCGTCGTCGCAGACCAGGAGGTGGTCGGCCTCTTGTGGGCGGGGGATGACGTCGCAGGGCACGGCATCGCCGCCGAGGCGTTCGCGGAGGAGCGATAGGAGGAAGAGTTCCTCGTTGGTCATCCTGGCGGAGGCGAGGATCGCGATCTCGTCCGGGGCGAGGTCGGCGAGGGAGGCGGAGATCTGCGCGATGGCATCGGGCCACTCCGCGGGGAGGGGCTTGCCGTTGACGCGGGCGGTGGGCGCGGTGATGCGTTCGGGCGCGTGGAGATAATGGAAGTTGAGGCGCCCGCGGTCGCACATCCAGCACTGGTTGACGGCCCCGTTCTCGCGTGGGGTGAGGCGGTGGACGACGCCCTCGCGGGAGGCGATGGTGACATTGCATCCGGTGCCGCAGGTCGTGCAGATGCCCTGGGTCTCCTTGAGGAACCAGACCCGCATCTTGAAGCGGAAGTCTTTGCTCGTGAGGGCGCCGACGGGGCAGATATCGACGGTGTTGAGGGAGTAGTTGCTGTCGAAGCGGCGGCCGGGGTGGATCGAAAGGGTGGTGTGGCTGCCGCGGCCGGTGAAGCCGAGGACGTCTTCCTTCGCGATGTCGCGGGCGAAACGGATGCAGCGCGAGCACAGGATGCATCGCTCGTCATCGAGGAGGATGTTTTTCCCGATATCGACGCGCTTGGGTTTCTTGACCTTCTGCTCGACGAACCGGCTCGATGCGCTGCCGTATTCCAGGGAGAACTCCTGCAGGCGGCACTCGCCGGCCTGGTCGCAGATGGGGCAGTCCAGCGGGTGATTGATCAGGAGGAACTCCATGACGCCGCGGCGGCACTCCTCGACGAGGGGGGAATTCGTGCGGATCCCCATGCCCTCGGCGACCGCGGTGGCGCAGCCGATCTGGGGGCGCGGGTTCCAGGCGATCTCGGGCGAGCCGTCGGCGCCCCGCGCGGGCTGGCGGTCCGGGCCGAGCTTGGGCATGCCGATCTCGACGAGGCACATGCGGCAATTGCCGACGACCTCGAGCTTGGGGTGGTAGCAGTAGTGGGGGATGAACTTGCCGTGGAGTCTGGCGGCCTCGATCACGTTGGTCCCTTTCGGGACGTGGACCCACTCGCCGTCGATCTGGACGGATACGGTCTCTTGCTGCGGCTGCGGATCACTGCTCATGGGCGTGGGAAACGAGGGCGCGGGGCACCTCCTGGAGCGCGGGGGCCTTGGCATCGAACTCCTCGCGGAATTTGTCGATGAAGCTCTGGGTGGGCCAGGCGCAGGCCTCGCCGAATGCGCAGACCGTGCGGCCGGCGATGTTTCCTGCGATGCTGGCGAGCAGGTCGGCGTCGGAGGGGCGGCCGCCGCCGGCGAGCATCCGGGAGGTGATCTTCTTCATCCAGAGGGAGCCCTCGCGGCAGGGGGTGCACTGGCCGCAGGACTCGTGGGCGTAGAACTCGTTGATATTGGCGAGGGCCTCGACCATGTCGCGGGTGTGGTCCATCACGATGATGCCGCCGGAGCCGGCCATGGATCCGGCGTCGGTGAGGCTGTCGAAATCGAGTGGGATCTCCTCGAGGCCCATCGTGGAGGTCTCGACGGAGCCGTTGGGCAGGCGGCGGCGGATGTTGTAAGAATCGCCGGCGCGGAGGACCTTGGCGGAGGAACCGCCGGGGATGATGGCCTTGAGGCGGTTGCCGTCGCGGATGCCGCCGCAGACCTCGTGGATGAGCTGGCCGATGGTGACCGCGCCGATCTCGAACTCGTAGTATCCCGGGCGCCGGACATCGCCGGAGACGCAGAGGATCCGGGTGCCGGTGTTGTTGGGGCGGCCGATCTTCGCGTACTCGGCGCCGCCCATCTCGACGATGTGCCTCACGTTGCAGAGGGTCTCGACATTGTTGACGATGGTGGGGCACATGTAGAGGCCGAGTACCGCCGGGAAATAGGGGGGTTTGATGCGCGGGTAAGGGCGCTTGCCCTCCAGGGACTCGATGAGCCCGGTCTCCTCGCCGCAGATGTACGCCCCCGCGCCGCGGTGGACGTAGATCTCCAGCCCGAAGCCGCTGCCGAGGATATCGTTGCCGAGGAAGCCTTTCTCCCTGGCCTCGGCGATGGCGCGCTCGAGGATCCGCGCGCCCTCGGGAAACTCGCCACGGATGTAGATGTAGGCGAGGCGGGAACCGACGGCGTAGGCGGTGATGGCCATGCCCTCGATGAGCTGGTGCGGGTCCTTGTGGATGATCTGCCGGTCCTTGAAGGTGCCGGGCTCCGACTCGTCGGCGTTGCAGATCAGGTAGACGGGTTTGGCGTTGTTCCTCGGGACGAAGGACCACTTGAGCCCGCAGGAGAAGCCGGCGCCGCCGCGGCCCCGGAGGCCGGAGGCCTTGACCTCGGCGACGATGGATTCGGGTTTGGCGGCGAGGGCCTTGCGGAGTGCGGCGTAGCCACCGTGGCGGAGGTAGCAGTCGATGTCGGTGGCGTAGCCGGGCTGGTCGGCGTGGCGGAGGATCAGTCGCTTTTCCTGGACGGGCATGGCGTCAGACTTTTCGGCCGAGGCAGGCCTCGATCTTCTCCGGGCGGTTGGCGGACTCGATGAGCTGGTCACCGAGCATCGCGACGGGTGCGGTGCCACAGCTGGCGAGGCACTCGACGAATTCGATGGTGAACTCGCCGTCGGGGGAGGTGATCGGCCCGTGGGGGTCGCCCGTGGCGCCGGTGCGGCGGCAGAGTTCGGCGAATAGGTCCTGGGCGCCGGCGAGGGCGCAGGAGAGGGTGCGGCAGACGCGGATGTGGCGGCGCCCTATGGGGGCCTGCCGGAACATCGGGTAGAACGTGACGAGCTCCAGGACATTGATGGGCCCGAGGCCCAATCTGGCGGCAATCCATTCGATCCCGGGACCGGAGACGAAGCCAAAGGTATCCTGCCAGAGGTGGAGCAGTGGCAGCGCCGCGCTGCGCCTCGAGACGGGATAGCGCGCGATGATCTCGTCGGCCCGGCCCTCGAAATCGGGCGGGAGGGCCGGGGCGTCGCAATCCGGTGTGGGTGAGTGGCTCATCGTGATCTCGCGCGAGACGGCTGCCGGAGGACGATGGGTCGGGGGCGCGGTCTCATCGGTCGGATTCCCCCATGACGAAGTCGAGAGAGCCGAGGATCGCGGCCACGTCCGCGATCATGTGGCCGGGGAGCAATTTCGGCAGGATGCTCAGGTTGACGAAGGAGGGGGCGCGGATCTTCAGGCGGTACGGCGTGCCGCCGCCCTTGCTGCAGATGTAGAAGCCGAGCTCGCCCTTGGGGTTCTCGTGCGCGAAATAGACCTCACCGGGCGGGACATCGACGCCGGCGGTGACCAGCATGAACTGGTGGATGAGTTCCTCCATGCGGGTGAGGACCTTATCCTTGGGGGGCAGGACGCCCTTGCCCTCGTGGGCGCAGATGGGGCCGGAGGGAAGGGCATCGAGCACCTGGCGCAGGATCTTCGCGCTCTCGCGGATCTCCTGGAGGCGGCAGAAGTAGCGGTCGTAGCAGTCGCCGACGGAGCCGACCGGGATCTCGAAATCGTATCTCTCGTAGCCGAGGTACGGGTGGCGGCGGCGGAGGTCGAACTCGATTCCGGAGGCGCGGAAGTTGGGCCCGGAGAGGCCGTGGGCGACGGCGTCGTCGCGGTGGATCACGCCGATGTCCTTGGTGCGGTCCACGAAGATGCGGTTGCGGGAGATGAGGCGATCGACCTCGTCGAGGCGGCCGGGGAGGGCATCGAGAAACTGTCGGAGCGCCGGCACGAAACCGTCGGGCAGATCGCGCGTCATGCCGCCGATCCGGGTGTAGGCGGTGGTGAAGCGGGCGCCGGTGAGCATCTCGATGAGGTTGTAGAGGGTCTCGCGCTCGGTGAAGGTGTACAGGAAGACGGTCATGGCGCCACAATCCATGGCGAAGCAGCCGACGCCGAGGAGGTGGGAGGAGATGCGCGCCATCTCGCAGCAGATGACGCGGATGGCCTGGCCGCGGGGGGGGAGTTCCCAGCCCAGGAGCTTCTCGACGGCGAGCGCGTAGGCGACGTTGTTGGCCAGCGGGGCGATGTAGTCGAGCCGGTCGGTGTACGGCACGAACTGGTTGTAGGTCATGTTCTCGGCGATCTTCTCGTCGCCGCGATGGAGGTAGCCGATGTCGGGTTCGGCGCGCACGATCGTCTCGCCGTCGAGTTCGAGGACGAGGCGGAGGACGCCGTGGGTGGTGGGGTGGGAGGGTCCGACATTGAGCACGAGGCGCTCGGCCTCGGGGCGCGCGGCGTTATAGGCCTCCGCGTGGCGGGCGAAACGCGCGGCGAGATCGGGCATCTCGAACTCGTTGGGTGCCTGGCTCACAGGGGGGTCTTGGATCTGGGCTCTCGCTCGTGGGCGAGGTCGCCGGGTTGGGTGACGAAGGGCCCGCCGTCCATGGGCGCGGGCCGGGTGAAGTGGCCGTCGGGGGAGTCGCTGGGGAGGCCCTCGAGGGGGAAATCCTTTCGGAGGGGATGGTGGGGGTATCCGTCCCACATGAGGATGCGGCGCAGGTCGGGATGGCCGGCGAAGCGGATGCCCATCATGTCGAAGATCTCGCGCTCGTGCCAGTTGGCGGCGGGCCAGATGTCGCAGACGCTCGGGGCCTCGGGGGATTCCTCGGGCACGCGGGCCTTGACCCGCAGGTGTTGCGAGGCGCCGTAGGAATACAGCTCGTAGACCAGCTCGAACCGCGGGTCATCGCCCATGTGGTCGACGGAGGTGATATCGACGAGGTAGTTGAAGGCGCACTCGCGTTCTAGGAAGCGGAGAACCTCGGGCAGCCGGGAGGCGTCGCCGACGAGCAGGGTGGTCTCGCCGCGGAATTCGGGGGGCATGGTGACCAGCCCCGGGAACTCGCCGTGCAGACGCGCCTTCAGATTCTCGCGATTCATGGCGTCAGGCGGGGGCCTTCTCGAAGACGGCGCGGGCCGAGGCCGTGCGGTCGATCTTCTCCTGCAGTCTCATGAGGCCCTCGAGCAGGGCCTCGGGGCGCGGCGGGCAGCCGGAGATATAGACGTCGACGGGCAGCAGGCGATCGATCCCCTGCAGCACGGCGTAGCTCCGGTACATCCCGCCGGTCGACGCGCACGCCCCCATGGCGATGACCCACTTCGGCGCCGGCATCTGGTCGTAGATCCGCTTGACCGCGAGGGCCATCTTGTACGTGACGGTGCCCGAGACGATCAGGAGATCGGCCTGGCGGGGGGAGAAGCGCATCACCTCGGCCCCGAAGCGCGCGATGTCGAAGCGGGAACAGGCGGCCGCCATCATCTCGATCGCGCAGCAGGCGAGGCCCATGGGCATGGGCCAGAGAGAATTCCTTCGGATCCAGGCGACGGCGGCGTCGAGCTGGGTGAGGACGACGTTGCCCTCGACCTTGGAGTTGTATGCATACTCGCCGCCGCTCATGACGGACGAAAACTAATCGAGGGGGAGGGCGGCGCAAGTTCAAACTCGCGGGACTGGGCGAGCATGGGTGGACGCCGCCGGGATCTCGCGCCGGCGGGCGCCTTCGATGGGGATCGGCGATTCATGTGCGGGGGTACGAGAGAGTGGCGTATTCGGGGTGGCGTCGAAGGAACCCGGCGACGTAAGTGCACCGGGGCACGATCGTCCATCCCGCGCGGCGGGCCTCGTCGAGGGCGGCCCGGGTCAAGATCCCCGCGATTCCACGATGTCGCATTTCGGCCGGGACCTCGGTGTGGCAAAAGGCGACGCGATCGCCCTCGTGCTCGTAGCGCAAGAATGCGGGGGGGCCACCGTCGGGCGACAATTCGAACCGGCGGCGGGCGATGTCGTGGGTGACCGTCGGCAGGGCCGGGGAGCCGGTTCCAGCAGGCGTGCGATCGCGCGTGGGAAGGGCCGTCCCGGCGTCGGGGCTGGCGTGGTGCGACCGGAGGTGGGCGAGGGCGCGAGAGAAATCCTCGATCAGGTCTTCGATATCCTCGATGCCGACCGAGACGCGCACGAGGCCGTCGGGGATGCCCGCGCGCGCCCGGTGCTCGGGCGTCATGAGGCGATGGGAGGTCTGGGCGGGAAGGCAGACGAGGGTCTCGACGCCCCCGAGGCTGAGGGCGGGCGTCGCCACACGGAGGCGCTCCAACAGCCGGCCCGCGCCGTTCGGTTCGCGGAGCTCGAAGGAGAGCATGCCGCCGAATCCCCGCATCTGGCGCGCGGCGATCGCGTGATCGGGGTGATCGGGAAGGCCCGGGTAGTAGACCCGCCGGACGGCCGGATGGGAGCGCAGAAAACGCGCGAGCCGCCCGGCGTTTTCATTATGTGCGCGCACCCGGAGGGCCAGGGTCTTGAGGCCGCGCTCGAGCTGGTGGCAGGCATGGGCGTCGGGCGCGCCCCCGTGGTCCATGGCGACGTCGCGCAGTTCTGCAATGATGGACTCCGAGGCGATCATGGCGCCCGCGCAGACGTCGCTGTGGCCGTTGAGGTACTTGGTGGCGCTGTGAATCACGACGTTAAAACCGAGGGGTATCGGATTCTGGTTGACCGGCGTCGCGAAGGTGTTGTCGATCACTGTCAGCGCGCCGCGGTCGCGCCCCAGGCGGGCGATGGCTGCCAGATCCACGCAGCGGAGCAGGGGGTTGGAGGGCGATTCGACGTAGAGGAGGCGCGTCTGCGGCCGCATGGCCGCCGCGAACTCGTCAACGGTCCGGACGAAGGAAATGTCGGCGCCCACGCGCGGCAATCTCTGCGTGACGAGGCGGTGGGTGCCGCCGTACAGGTCGGCCTGGAACACGGCATGATCGCCCGGCCCGAGCCGCGAGAAGAGCAGCGTCGAGATCGCCGCCATTCCCGAGCCGAGGATGATCGCGTCCTCGCCCTGTTCGAGCGAGGCGAGTTTTCGGGCGACGGCCCGCTGGTTGGGGGTGTTGAAGTAGCGCGGGTAGACGTTCTCGTTGGCCTGGTTGGGGAAGCGATAGGCGGTCGAAGTGAAGAGGGGGCTGCACGCCCCGCCGGTGGCCCGGTCATCATGCGTGCCCGCGTGGATGCAGCGGGTGGCGAGGCCGGGGACGCTCGATCTGGGCCGTGGCGCACTCATAAAATCGAGGCTACCGCGCAAAACATGTATTTCAAATACATAAAAAGCTTGCATCCGGCGGTATCGGGGGGGAAGGTATGGTCATGCGGCTGAGCCGGTACACGGATTACTCGCTGCGGGTGCTGATGCACGCGGGGTTGCGCCGTCCGGAACTGGTGACGGTGGAGGAGGTGGGCGAGGCATTTGGGATTTCGCGCCATCATCTGGTGAAGGTGGTGCACGATCTGGGCCGGGGCGGGTATCTGGCGACGCGGCGTGGGGTTGGGGGAGGGTTCACGCTGGGGCGGGCGCCCGAGGCGATCGGTCTGGGCGAGGTGGTTCGGCTGGGCGAGGAGTCGGAGTTCGTGATCGATTGCCGGGAGAGGGACGGCAGGCGCTGCCGGATCCTGCCGGTCTGTCGATTGAAGGACGCATTGGACGAGGCGGCGGGAGCGTTTTTTGCGGTGCTGGATGACTATACGTTGGCCGATCTCTTGAGGCGGCCGTCTGGGGTGAGGGAGATGCTGGGGATATGACGCCATGAACTACAGGAAGCTCTGGATGAGTCTCGGGGCGGTGATCGTCGGTTCATTTGCGGTGCTGATCTACTACGGCAATGACCTGTACCACAAGATGCCGCCGATCCCGACGCGGGTGATCACCGAGGGCGGTGCCGTGCTGTTCACGAGGCAAGACATCCTCGATGGGCAGAACGTGTGGCAATCGGCGGGCGGGCAGCAGATGGGATCGGTGTGGGGGCATGGGGCGTACGTGGCGCCGGACTGGTCGGCGGACTGGCTGCACCGGGAATCGGTCTGGCTATTGGAGCACTGGGCGAAGGCGCAATCCGGCGGGACCTACGGGGAGCTGCCAGCGCCGGAGCAGGCCGCGCTGCGGGCGAGGTTACAGGCGGAGGTGCGGACCAACACCCACGATCCGGGGACGGGGGATCTGGTGGTGTCCGAGGATCGCGGGGAGGCGATCCGGGCGGTGGCGGGCCACTACACCCGGCTTTTCAGCGACGACCCCGGGCTGGCGGAACTGCGGGAGGCGTACGCGATACCGGGCAACGTGCTGCGGGATCCGGTGCGGCGGCAACAGATGGCGGCATTTTTCTTCTGGTCGGCGTGGGCCTGCGCGGCCAATCGGCCGGGCGAGGCGATCAGCTACACGCAGAATTGGCCGCCCGAGCCGCTGGTGGCCAACGTCCCGACCGGTTCGAGCATCCTGTGGTCGGTGGCCAGTTTCGTGCTGCTGCTGGCGGGCGTCGGGGCGCTGGCGTGGTACTACGCGGTGCTGAAGCACGGGGAAGAGGCGCCCGGGGAATTGCCTGAGGAGGATCCGCTTTTGGGGCTCAGGCCGACGCCATCGATGCGCGCGACCCTGAAATACTTCTGGGTGGTGGCCGCGCTGATCTTGGTGCAGGTGATCATGGGCGTGGTGACCGCGCACTATGGCGTGGAGGGGGGCGGTTTCTACGGCATCCCGCTGGCCGAGTGGCTGCCCTATTCGGTGACGCGGACGTGGCACACCCAGTTGGCCATCTTCTGGATAGCCACCGCATGGCTGGCCACCGGGCTGTTCATGGCCCCGGCGGTCTCGGGGCACGAGCCGAGGTTCCAGCGCGCGGGGGTGAATTTCCTATTCGCCTGCCTTTTGCTCATCGTGATCGGCTCGATGTTCGGGACGTGGTACGGCACGCGCCAGCGCATGGGGCTGGCGGCGAATTTCTGGTTCGGGCACCAGGGTTACGAATACGTGGATCTCGGGCGTTTCTGGCAAATTTTCCTGTTCGTGGGGTTGTGGCTCTGGCTCCTGCTGATGGGGCGGGCCATGTGGCCAGCGATACGGCGACCGGGCGAGCACCGTCACCTGCTGGCGCTGTTCCTGATCGCCTCGGCGGCCATCGCCCTCTTCTACGGGGCGGGCCTGATGTGGGGGCGGCAGACGCATTACGCGCTGGCCGAGTATTGGCGCTGGTGGGTCGTGCACCTCTGGGTCGAGGGATTCTTCGAGGTATTTGCGACGGTGGTCATCGCCTTCCTCTTCACCCGGATGGGCCTGCTGCGGACGGCGACGGCCACGGCCGCGGTGCTGTTTTCCACGACGATATTTCTATCGGGGGGAATCATCGGCACATTCCACCACCTCTATTTCAGCGGGACGCCGACGGCGGTGATGGCGCTGGGGGCCGTGTTCAGCGCGCTGGAGGTGGTGCCGCTGGTGCTGATCGGGTTCGAGGCCTACGAGAACCTCACGCTCTCCCGCGCACGGCCCTGGGTCGCGGCGTACCGCTGGCCGATCTACTGTTTCGTGGCCGTGGCCTTCTGGAACCTGGTGGGGGCCGGGCTCTTCGGTTTCCTCATCAACCCGCCGATAGCGCTGTACTACATGCAGGGGCTCAATACCACGGCGGTCCACGGCCACACGGCCCTGTTCGGCGTGTACGGGATGCTCGGCATCGGGCTGATGCTATTCTGCCTCAAGGGGCTGACGCCGCACCGGGCGTGGCGGGCCGGGCCGCTGGCATTCGCGTTCTGGTCCATCAACGCGGGCCTGGCGCTCATGGTGCTGCTCTCGGACCTGCCGCGGGGGCTGATGCAGACGGTGGCCAGCGTGAACGAGGGCATGTGGTGGGCGCGGTCGGCCGAATTCATGCAGCAGGGCATCATGGAGACTTTCCGGTGGCTGCGGGTGATCGGGGATACGATTTTCGGCGTGGGCGTCCTGGTCCTCGGGTGGTTCGTATTGGGCATCAGGACCGGATGGTCGCTGAGCGATCGCCCCGATGAGGTCGCCGGCCAGTTTTCCGGGGAAACGGCGGCGCGGGGCCCGGGGCGATAATGCCGGCGGGAGCAGATCGAGCGGGAGGGTCGCCGCCCCGAGTGGGGAGGCGCCTTAACATCCCTGTCCGGTGGGGCGAACTGAGGCTCTTGGGCGCGCTCATGCTCGGGGCCACCATCATCGCCTCCGCGACGCCCCGCCTGTGTGCGTCTGGCCGGTGGCGGCAGGGGATGGCTCTGGCGGTCCGCGATGTCGATGTGCTCACCGCGGAGCCGGCGCGCGGGGGGCGCGTTGACATCCGGATCGACCTGATGGCCACATACGATTCGCCATTCGATCAAGACGAGATCGCGGTGGACGCGCTGGTGCGGGCTCCCTCTGGGATCGAGGTGGCGGTGCCGGCCTTCTTCTATCAGCGGTTCGAGCGGCGGATTACGGGGAGCCATTATGGGCGCAACCAAGAGGTGGTGGTGGCGTCCGGACCGCCGGAGTGGCGGGTGCGGCTTACGCCGGCGGAGGCCGGCAGACACGAGGTGGCGGTGCGCGCGCGCGATCGCTCGGGCACTGTCACCTCGTCGTCGGTGGTCTTCACCGCGGCCCCGGCGCGGTTCCGTGGCTGGATCCGGGTATCCCGAGACGACCCTCGCTATTTTGCCTTCGACGATGGCACGCCGTACTTCGCCGTGGGAATGAACTTGGCCGAAGGGCCGATCGCGGAGTACTACCGCTGGATTCCCAGGCTGGCGAAGAGCGGTGGCAACTTCGCGCGCGTCTGGGCCGGGCATCCCAACTTTGCCCTAGAGGTGGGTCGCGTGGGCGAGTATCGCCTCGACGGCGCCTGGCGCCTAGACCAGATCCTGGAACTGGCCGAGGCACACGGTGTCCGGCTCAAACTCTGCCTGGATTGGGTGTGCCACATCACCCCGCGTGGCGAGGCCCGCGATGGCGGGACCGACGCCGGCTGGCAGAAGATGAATCTCGAGGATTACGCCTACGCCGAGGGCAATGGCGGCCCCTGCCGAAACATGCGGGATTTCTTCACTCTGCCGGAGGCGCGGCGACGGTTCAAGAACCGGCTCCGCTACACCGTGGCACGCTGGGGTTACAGCCCCAGCGTGATGGCCTGGGAGCTCTGGAACGAGATCGATTGCGTGGATCGGGCCGTTGGCGGCAAGACGACCATCCTGCCATGGAACCGGGAAATGTGCCACTACCTCAAATCGGTAGACCCCTGGCGTCACCTCACCACCGACAGCCTCGGCTCGACGTGCCTCTGGGAGGAGATGTGGCGCATGCCGGAGAATGACTTAGCCCAGATGCACGGGTATTACTATTTCTCGCCACACGCACGGGAGGACGCCAAGGACATGGCGGGGTTCATCCTAAAGTGGCTCGATCCGATCGCGGGATTTGGGAAGCCGTATCTCTTTTCCGAGTACGGGCTCGTGCCGGACGTGCCGGAGATCCGCGCGTTGAAGGACGCGGATCCGTCCGGGGTCCACCTGCACAACGGACTCTGGGCGCCGCTCGCGCACGGCGCCGCGGGCACGGGCCATGCCTGGTACTGGGGGCAGTATATCGACCCGAAGGATCTCTATTACCACTTCCAAGCCGTCGCGCGCTTTGTCGAGGGCATCCCGTGGACCACGGCCGGATTCGCGAGGGCCAAGGTGACATCCAGCCGGGATGGACTTCGCGTCGTCGGGTTGCGCGGGAAGCCTTTGAGCCTCCTCTGGCTTCAGAACAAGGCGCACACGTGGTGGAACGCTGCGCACGGAGTGGAAATCGCACCGATCCGGGACGCGGCGATCGCACTGGGGCACATGCCGGATGGCGACTGCCACGTCGAGTTCTGGGACACCTATACCGGCCGGATAGCGAGCACCATCGGGGCTCGCGCTGCGGGAGGTGCGCTCTGCATCCCGGTACCCGCTGTCGAGCGCGACCTGGCGCTGAAGATCACGCCCCTGCGCCGCGAATAGGGTGGCGAACATCTCGCAGAGACGCCCCAAAAAATTTGTAGGCCGCCTGTGCCAGGCGGCAGCGGGAATGAAACTTCACGTGCCGTCGGCGGCGAGATGTTTGGCTTGCGCCCTATTGGCGCTCATATTGCGCCGGAAACGGCGACGCCGACGCCCCTGTTTTGGACTGCGTGCGCTGCAGCGCCGTTTTGGCTCGTCCCAGCGGCCCGCAGAGGTTCCCCAGACCGCCTAAAGGCGGGACTCCGAGCAGGGGTTCGGCGCCAGGCACGGCCCTGCTGGCGGCGTGACGCGAACGGGATGTCGCGCCTCATCTTTTCCTCCCTAGAGCGGCATCCACGCTGCAATCGGCGGGGGGCGAGGCCGCAGATCGACGGAAGGAGATGGTTTGTAATGGATTTGGCGACAGAGGGTTATGGTCGCTCTTGATGGTGGGCTAATGGGAGGGCATGAGAAACACTATCCTGAGCATCATCATGGTGGCAGTTGGGCTGGGGCTGGCGTCGCGGGGTCTGTCTTTGGACATCGTGAGATACGATGGCGAGACGGACGATCGGTTCATGCCCGGGACGTATCCATCGGCACCGCAGCATAACCCCTATTTCCGGTTTGGGGGGATGGATTGGTCGGGGGTCGGTTGGAACATCGAGGATCCTCGCAAGAGCGTGGCGATGGTCAGCCCGAAGCACTTTGTGGCGGCCGGTCATTTCGCGGTTTCCGGGCACCTCGCCTTCATGGCCCCGGACGGGCGACAGGTGATCCGTGAGGTGTCGGGTACGGTCCATGTCTTGATTGATCCGATGTCCGGATTGGTGTCGGATCTTTACTTGGGAGAGCTGGTCGAGCCCATTGGGCCCGAGTGGGGCATTGCGGCATATCCGATCCTAAATCTTGCGACTCCGGATTCCTATTTGGGCCAGTCGCTCTTGGTGTATGGGGGCAGGCCGGCTTCGGAAGGCGGGGCGGATGGCGTATCCATCGGGGTGAATACTTTCGAGGCATTCCGTCAGGACATGTTCTGTGAGATGCGGTGGTATTTTGATCAGGACAAGGGCAGGGGCGAGGCGCGGGCGGAGTCCGGGGACTCGGGGAGCCCGACGTTTGTGGCGATGGGTTCCGAGCTGACATTGGTCGGGACCCACAATGCGGTCGGGGTGATCGGCAGGAAGCGGGTGACGATCGACACGTTTGTCCCGAATTTCATCGGACAGATCCGTGGGATCGTCGAAGCGGGCGGCTACTCGCTGATGCCGATGCCGGAGGCGCCGGTGCAAGATGGCACGAATGGTACGAAAGGCGGAGGGAAGGGCAAATCCAGGTGATCGGCCGCGTCCGACCGGCACTCAGGCAGATTCCCAGGCGCCGTCGGGGCCCCAGTACAGGTCGCGGCAGAAAGTGCAGAGGGTGTGGTTGATCTGGGGTGGCATTCTCGCGACGAACGCGGGGACCCAGTCCCAGCGCGCGGGATGCGCGGCGGACTGGGTACGGCGACAATGGGCGCACTGGCGGATGAGGCCGTCCTCGCCGCGGTAGAGCTCTTCATGCGGTGGGTGGGGCGTCGGCCGGGAGGCGGCGTGTGAGGTCTCGGTGATGAGGGAGTTGACCACGAGGACGCCCCGCCGCGACGCCAGGGGGAAGAGGGACATCTGGAACTTCCGGTAGACGTCCGCGCTGGAGCACTCGTATTCGTGCTGGATGGGGCGGGGCGTCGTGGGCCCATTGAGCGCCGCATCGAACATCCGGTCATAGAACGGCCGGAGGACAGCGGGGATGGCGTCGGTGAGGCATGCGCCGAGGGCCCAGCGCCGGGAGATGGCGGGTTCGCCATCGTTATCCCGCGCGAAGCGGAACCAGGCGCGATTGAAGAGCGCGAACCGCATGTCGGCCCACACGCCGTAGACGGTTCCATCGAGCGCACCGATATCGGCCATTTCAAAAGGGCGAAGTTCCTCGATAAACCGGGGATCGGCACAGACAGGGGGCTCGATAGACTCAGGAGGATTTTTCACGGGTGTTGTCCGATGCGCTCTCCGAACCCGGAGCCTGGTCGAGGCAGCGGCGGATGAGGGCGGCCAACTCGTGGGGAGCGCAGGGCTTTGGCGCGTACGCGACATCCGTCGGTCCCTGCTGCCTGGCCAGCACCTCGCTGTAGCCGCTGGAGATGATCACGGGGAGATCGGGTGCCTCTTCCCGCAGGCATCGGGCGAGCTCAAGGCCATTCATCTGTCCCGGCATCACCATGTCCGAGAGGAGCAGATCGACCCCATGGGCATGGGATTTCCAGACGTCCAGGGCACGGGTGGCGTTCTCGGCCTCGACGACCCGATATCCCTGGCGGCGCAGGAAAGCAGAGAGGGATCGCCTGACCGAGGATTCATCCTCGACGAGGAGGATAGTCTCATCACCTCCCTTGGGGATTGGGGCCCTGGTGTGGGCCCGGGGGAATTCGCTTTCCGGCGCGGCCGCGGCCGGCAGGAAGATCCTGAATGTGCTGCCACGGGAGGGCGCGCTTTCGACGGTGATCCAGCCGCCATGTTGCTTGACGATGCCGTAGGCCGTGGCGAGACCCAGGCCCGTGCCCTTGCCGGGTTCCTTCGTGGTGAAGAAGGGCTCGAAAATTTTGGCGAGGGTTGGGTCGTCCATGCCGCACCCGGTGTCGGCTATCGATATGCGGACGAAGCGGCCCGGGCGCGCGTCTGGAGAAGTGGGCCTCTGGGCGGCGGGGATGTCGGCAAGGTCGGAGGTGATGGTAAGGCGGCCGCCGCTGGGCATGGCATCTTGGGCGTTGACGACGATGTTGGTAACGACCTGTTCCAGCATGCCGATGTCGCCCCGGATGAGCGGGAGGTCCTGGCCGGGGAGATACTGGAGATCGATGTGCTCTCTCGTGAGGCGTTTGAGCATCTTGAGCAGGTTGGAGATCAGCTCGTTTGGCGACAGGGACCGTGCCTGGATGACCGATCGTCGGCTGAAGAGCAGCAGTTGGCGGGTGAGGTCTGACGCGCGGCGGGTGACGGCGTCGATGTCCTCGAGGGTCTCCTCGAACTCCGGTTGTCCGGCCGCCATCTCGCGCAGGAGGCTGACGTTCATCATCGTGACCGTCAGGATATTGTTCAGGTCGTGGGAAATGCCGCCGGCGAGGCGGCCGACGGCCTCCATTCTCTGGGCGTGGAACAGCTGGGCCTCCAGGCGCTTTCTGTCCGCGATATCGCGGCAGAAGACGAGGGCGGCGGCCATTCCGCCAAACTCCATGGGCACCGCGGACACCTCGACATCGAGGGTCGACCCGTCGAGACGGCAGTACGTCTCTTCCATGATGGGCACTGGCTGCCTCTCGTCCCTGACAGTCCGGATACGCTCTTGGACGCGCGCCCGGAACTCGGGATGGACGCGATCGATGACGGGTTGGCCGATGAGGTCTGTCGGGGAGGCGGCGCCGAACATGGCGGTGGCGTACCTGTTGAGGTAGGCGAATCTGCCCTCGGTCTGGACGAAGATGCCCGCGGGGGCGTTCTCGACGAGCGCGCGGAAGCGGTGCTCGGATTGGCGGAGCTCGCGCTCGGCCTTCTTGCGCGCGGTCTCGTCCTCGATGCAGAGCAGGACGCGGTGCTTGCCATCGACGGTGATGCGTGCGGTGCTCACCGCGAGGGAGATGTCGCTGGCCCGGTTGCCGCGGACGATTGCGGGTTCGGTCTCGACGCGGATGTGGGCCTTTCCCGTCGCTAGGGTGTCCATGACGACTTGGCGCATGGTGCACCGGGCGCACTTCGGGCCGTAGCCGCAGCCGCGCGGGTCGTCCAGGGCGCCGAGGCAGCCGATCAGGTCGCCGCCGCGCATGCCAATCTCCACGCCATCGTGCAAGCCCGCGAATCGTCGGGCGGCCTCGTTGAGTTGCGCGATCCGCCCGTCTTCGTCGATGAGGCACATCATGATCGGGGCGTGGTGATAGATGGCGGACAACTCCGCCCGGCTGCCCTGGAGTGCGATCTCGGCGCGTTTTCGGGCGGTGACGTCCCAGAGGAAGCCATAGGCCATGGTGTCGCCGTTGGGTTCCCGGTGCAGGACGGTGTGGCCCTCGACCCAGATGTCGCCATCGCGGGTGCCTCGCACGATGAACTCCTGACGCCAGGGCTGGAGGGTTTGGACGGCCTCGCGGATCGAGGCCATGACGCGGCCGATGTGGTCGGGATGGATCTTGGCCAGGGCGGAGGTGGCGTCGGTGCGAACGTCTTCGGGCCGGATGCCGTAGATCTCATGGAGGGACTCGGTGGCGAACGGCATCGCCATCGAGCCGTCGGGTCGAACCAGGAAAGAAAAGATGGTGCCCGGGACGGTGGCGGCAATTCTGGCCAATTGTTCCTGACCCTCCCTCAGGCGGGCGCGGTCGTTCCGGTGGGCGATGGCGATGGCCAGGTGGTCGGCGAGGCGTTCGAAGAGTGAGATTCGCTGTGGGCCGAACCGCGCGGTCCTCCTGTCGTTGAACTGGAGGAGGCCGAGGGTCTCGTTTCCGTGGCGCAGGGCGACGAGGGCCACGGACTCGTAGCCCTGATCGTGGCAGCGATTGCGGGTTTGCGTCAGTCGGTCGGCCTCGGTCGTGGTGGCCAGGAGATCGGAGGTGGAATTGGTCCAGAAGCTGCCCCGGGGCGAGAAGAAAGGCTGCGAGGGATCGAATCGTCCCGCGAGGACATTGCCGCACATGCAGGCCAGGAGGGGTTTGCCCTCGGTGTCGCGCTGGGGTTGGCCCTGCGGGTCCCGGATGCAGAGGGTTGACTCGGCGCGCACGAAGTCGGGTGGGAACCCGACGGTTTCAAAGTAGGGAAAGTCGTCGCCGTGGCGAAGCCGGACACCGACGGCGTCGAGCCCGAACTCGTCGCGGAGCAGGAGGGTCGCCGCGCGGATGAGACCTTCCATGTCGTCGTGCCGGTTGACCGCCTCGAGGAGGCGGACCGTCACGGCCCGCTCCGCCTCGGCCTGCCTGCGGCGGTCGTCATTGTGCAAGAGATCGAGAGCGAAGGAGATATCGATGGCGGTCTCCATGAGGAGTTCGACCTCCCGGTCCTGGAAGAAGTCCGGGTCGGTGGAATAGACCGTGAGGGCGCCGATGACGGCGCCGTCGACGCGGATGGGGAAAGAGGCGCAGGATCGCAGGCCTCTGGCCCGCGCGGGTGCGTGCCATGGGGCGGTGCGAGGGTCTGCCAAGAAATCTCTGATGATGCAGGGGGAGCCCTCGCGGATGCAGGTCCCGGCCGGGCCGAGGCCCTCCGGGCGCGTGTCGGAAAAGACCGCGATGGAGTCGAGATAATCGCATGCGCTGCCGGCCCGGGCGACCGGCACGACCCGCGCGGTCGCCGGATCCACGATGCCGACCCACACCAGGTGAAAGCCGGCATACTCGGCGGCGATGCGGCAGACCTCTCGAAAGAGTTCCTCGCGCGAGCGGATGCGCACGATGGTCTGATTGATCTGGCTGAGGGTCTCATAGAGGCGCGTGAGCCGCGTGATCTGGGCCTCGTGCGCCTTCCGTTGCGAGATATCGCGGATGATCGCCAGATCGAGGCGCTGGCCGCCTACATCGACGAGTCGGTGACTGGCCTCGACGGGGAAAGTTCGCCCGTCTTTGGACATATGTACGGTCTCGAAACGCGCGCTGCCGTCGCCCGCGAGTTGGGCGGCCTGGGCGGGGAATCGGGCGCGTTCCTCGGGAGCACGAAGGTCCCGGAGGGACATTCCGCATAACTTTTCTCTCGAGTAACCGTACGACTCGATGGCCCGGTCGTTGGGCTCCAAGATGCGGCCTTTCTCGTCGACGAGGAAGATGATGTCGTTGGCGCCTTTCATCAGGTGCTCGACGCGCTGGGCCAAGGCGGCGCGCTCGCGCTCGGATGAGAGGTTCTGGCGGAGAAGGAGCAGCTCGCGGGTTCTCCATCCGAGGCGCACGATTAGGCCGGAGACAGAGGCCACAGCGATGGTGATTCCGAGCACGAGCCAGGCCCGCTCGCGCACGTGGGCGAAAATCTCGTCACGGTGCATTTTGACGATCAAGATCCATGGCGAGTCTGGGATGGGGTGGATGGAGGCGAGAACGGCAGCGCCCCTCAGATCGGTGCCTTCGACGATCCCGGTTCGACCGAGGGCCGCCATCGCGGTGGGGAGGGTCGGGTTCGACGCGAGGTCGGCAGAGGTGAGGTTCGCGTCGTTGGCGTGATGGGGGTCACTGAAGAAGACGGCGCGCCCATCCTGCCGTTCGACGAGCAGGGTCTCCGCCGTCTGGCTCGGAGTGGGCCACTCGCGCACGATCGGGAAGAGGTGCTGGTCCGGATTGACCCGGAAGAGGATCGTCGCGAGTGCGCGGTTCGGGGTGGAGTCGGGCGCGGAGAGGGGGAAGGCGATATCGATGTGGGGGGATGGCGCCCCCGGGTCGCGGCGGACGGAAGTCATGACGATGCGGTCCGGCGCGGATGCATCGGCGGCGAGGTCCGGTTCGAGCGCCAGCGGGGGCTCGAAAGAATCCTCGATGGAGAGGAGGAGGGTTCCGGTGTCGTCGAAGAGCGCGACCTTTTCGTAGCGGTGGCCCGACTTGATGTGCCTCAGCCAGCGCGCGACTTCTGCGCCGCCCGCCTTGACGGAATCGCGGGCGATGAATGCGTCGACGGCCTTGGTGAATGCGGGGATGCGCGCCATGAACTGGCCATCGGCGAACCGCTCTCGTCTCCATTCCGCGATCTGTGTCGCCTTGAGTTGCCCGACGGATTTGAGGGTCTCCTGCGCGTCTAGGCGGCGGTTGGTCTGATCGTGTCTCATGTAGAGGGCGCCCAGCGCGGCGATCATCACCGCCAAGGATGATGCGACCGCAACATGTGTCCAGAGGTGGGGGCGATGATCGGGGGGCAATTCGGACTCGGGGCGCCACGGGAGCAGCGACAGGGAGGTGGCCAGGAGGGACATGGCAATGGCGGTCGATAGGGCCATCGGAATGGTCGTGCCCCCGTGGAGCCATGGATGGCCGATGGCATAACCGCAGATCACGCCGGCGCACCAAAACAGGACGCCACCGGCCAAGAGACGCGAGGCGAGACCGGTCCACGGTCGTCGCATCAGCGCTGGCTGTCTGAAGATGATGGAGGCGGCGAGCGCCAGAAAGGCCGCGCCGGTGAGGGGAGACATCTGGCCCAGGGGGATCTCGCCGATCCTGTCGCGCGTCTGTGAGAGCCACTCCTCGAATGGCGAATTCCAGTCAAACGCCGGGCGCAGCAGGGCGAAAAAACCGACCGCCGCGGTGAGTGCGGCAATCCCAAGAGCCAAGCGGTGGACGAATAGGGCAGCAGGACGCCGGGATTGCTGCAACAACAAGACCAGTGCGACCAGGACAATCAAAATGGCGGTCGCCGGGGCCATGGGCACTTGGGCGGGTGCGACGTTCAATAGATCCGAAACCCCCGCGCCCCATGCCCATAGCGCCATGACGCCAAGCCCTCCCCCCAAGGCGGCGCAAAGGCCGGCGAACTGTGCGATCCGACTCATGTGTTATCCGATGGGGCAGACGCTGTTGCCTGAAGGGGACGTTGCCGCCGGCGGGTGCCGGCAGCCCCCAGAGAATTCATGTCTTCTGAGCACATTTGACAAAATTATAATACTTGAGGACAAGGAAATTTATAACATATTCCCGCTGAGGGAAATGCAGGTAAAACGAAAAACTTAGTGGGTGTTCAGTCGTCGGGCATGATAATGAAAGTTGCGGCATGATGGATGACCCATTAGCCCGGTGGAGACGCGACGCGGTTGTGATTCAAATACACTATCCCAATTATTGAAAAAGCTCAAAGTGACATCTGGCGCGACAGGGTTGGCGAGTGGTGATCCGCGAGGGGTGGGAGGCACTGGCGGTGGGGTGTCGTCGGGCGCGCGGCGGAGGCGGGGGGTGGGCGCGAGAAGGGTGAATCGGTCGGGTGGGCAGAAGGGCAAAGCGTATTTTCGGCAGTTGGCGGCGGAGTTCCGGGTGATTCAGTTGGCGCGGTGCGGCGTGCGGGGGGCGATCGAGGAACTGGGGCGGATGACGCTGGAGCGGCGCAAGCAGCTGGCGGGGTACTACTTCAAGGATCCGGCGTTGCGCGAGGAGGCGGAGCAGCAGGCATGGTTCGGGGTGCTGCGTGCGGTGGCGAACTACGATGTGAGCCAGGGGATCTGCTTTAGCGCTTACGTGCCCTTCCAGATCCGGAATGCGATCGGGAAGTATCGTTTCAGCGTGAAGCATCCGGTGCGGCTGCCGGCGCACGTGTGGGAAGCGCGGCGGAAGGCGGGGCTGGAGGCGACGCGGGACGAGGCGATGGAGACGCTGGTGGAGGGGGGCATGCGCCGCGACATCGCCGAGATGGTCTCGCGCATCAGCGCGGTGCAGATCGTCAACGAGTACGAGGAGGATGGGGAGGCGGCGCAGTGCGTGCTGCGGGATGAACGGACCGCCGAGGCGGAGGTGATCGGGGCGGAGGTGAGGCAGAAGATCCGGGCGGAAGTGCTGGAGGAGTGCACGCCGGAGGAGGTGGCGGCGGTCGCCCGGCGGTTCGAACTGGATTCGCACTACACCGACTCGCGGGCGCAGATCACTCCGGGCGAGCGCCGCCGCCAGCAGGCACTGGTCGATCAGGCGCTGACAAAGTTGCGCAAGCGCTTCGGGATGAGCGCGTTGGGAGATGATGGTGCCGCGCAACGGCAGAAGCATTTTGGTGTGACGGAGGTCCTGTGACATCCGGGAGGGAGATAGAGGATTGGCGGGCGCTGGAGGCACATCCGATTGCGGCGCTGATGCCTGCCATTGGCCCCAAGGACTTTCAGAGCCTTGTCGAGTCGATGGAGGCAGTGGGGTTTCTGCCGGACCACCCGATCCTGCTATTTCAAGGGAAGATATTGGATGGGCGGTCGCGGCATGCGGCCGCGATCAAGGCCGGCAGGACGCCGGTATTTCGCGAGTTCTCCGGGGAGGATCCCCTGGCCTATGCGTTCAGCGCGAACATGGCGCGGCGGCATCTGACGGCATCGCAGAAGGCCTTCGCGATCGCCGGGTTGGCGGAATACTGCCAGCGGCATTTGAAAGGCCAGGCCTATAGGAAGTTCTCCCATTTTTTGGCCGACAAGGCGAACGTGTCGGCGAGGTCGGTCGAACGGGCGATCGAGGTTCGGAAAAAGGGAAGCCCGAGGCTGCACGAAGCCGTGGTGGCGGGAAAGATTCGATTGGGGAAAGCCGAGACGATCGCCCGGCAAGAATCGCGGGCGCAGGATCGGATTGTCGCGGCAGAGGCGTTGGGGGCCTTGCGGGGTGGTGGGGGACGGCCGGGTGTCGAGGGGCCGGTTCGGCCGGATGCCCTTCCGGTGCCGGAGGTTCCAGTGACAGGATGTGACAGCCTGATCGCGCTGTATCCGTTTGGCGATGCGGCGGTTCCTCCTGTGGCGGGCATCACGGCGTTTGTCCGGGGTTGGGCGAGGCGGTGGCGGGATTCTGGCGCCACCTGGGTCGTGTTTGGTTGGCGCAATGGTCCCGACCTAGCCCAAGTGCTGGGGCACCTGGCGGACGGTCTGGGCTCCGGGTATGTCTTCGAGCACCTGATGGCGTGGGATTTCAGCCATCCGGCCAACGGCAGCCATTCCACGGGCCTGAGGGTAGGGTTCCAACCATTGCTGTTGTTTCGTGCGGCGGGGGCGCCGGTGACGGCGTCGGCGATGCCGAAGGACTTGAGGCGCCTGACGCTCTTGCCGGATCAGGACCTATTTCAGTATCCGCTGGAGGAGGGCGCCTACGGGCGTTCCGGAAAGGGCAGGGATGCGCTGCTGCCGATCCGGCGCCCGCCGACTGAGGTTTTGAGGTTCGTCCTGGCGCCGTTTTGCGGCAAAGGGCAACGGGTCGTGGGGTGCTGGACGTCCCAAGGGCTGTTGGACGAGGCGGGAAAGGGGCTGGGTGCTGAACTGATCGGCGTTGGCTAGTTCTTTTGTGTGAGGCGCGGGTGAGATGCGGGGAGGATTCGGCCGACGGCGCACTGCGTATCGAGGGCCTTGGCACACTCGAGGGCGCGTTCCCGTTCCAGCTTCGAGGTCCAGAGCCAGTCTCCGTCGCGATTCACTTCGCCCAGGAAAATTCTGGCTCCTGCGGAGCTGATGCGGAACGGGCCCTCGGACAAGGAGATGCCGCTGATGTCGGCCGCGATGCGGATTGCGCTGGAGAGATGGCCGGCCCTTTCGGCCGCGATGATTGCCGTGCCGGTACCCCATCGGAGCACGATCATGTCGTCCATGCGGCGGTAGCAATGCACCTTGCGATTCACCCCCTGCAAGGGAACCGACATGGCCATGAGTCCCACGGCACACAGGGCTGGCACGGCCAGTTTCCGTTGGCGCTGGCGGGGTGGGATGCCCGATTCGGGGCGCTGCGCTCTCCTGGTGATGCCCATCCAGATCCCATTAGCCCAAGGCGGGCTGCGGGCGTCCGGCGACGCCATCGGGCGCCAATTGGCGCCCGATGGGGTCGCGGGGAGGCTGGCGGGGGCCCCTCCGGACCGCGAACGCGCTCACCGGGCTCGGCGGGTCAGGGAACCGAGGGGGGGGCGTCCAGCACCTCACGGACCTTTCGGAGCAGGGCCGTCTGGTCGTAGGGTTTCTGGATGAGCGCGACTCCGGATCCGAGAATGAGGTCGGTGTGCATCGTGGTCTCGTGTTGCCCGCTCTGGAATAGCGCGGGAACGCCGGGCCGGATCGCGCGTATGGCCTCGTAGGCATCGGGGCCGTGCAGGTTGGGCATCACGACATCGAGCAGGAGCAGCCGGACTTGATCCGCGTGGGCTCGGAAGATGGACACCGCCTCCTCGCCATCGCGGGCGGCAAGGACGGTGTAGCCGGCGCGTTCGAGCGCCTGCTGGGCGAGGCGCCGAACGACATCGTGATCCTCGGCCAAGAGGATCGTCTCGGTACCCCCGACAGGCGCCACCTCGATGAGAGCCTCGGAATCCGGGGCGACGGTCTCGCTGATGGGGAAATACGCATCGAAGACGGTGCCTTGGCCGGGCGCGCTATCGGCGGCGATCGTGCCCCCGTGCTGCTCGACAATGCCGTACGCGGCCGAGAGACAGAGGCCGCTTCCCCCGTCGCCCTCCGCACCCTGATACGGCTCGAACACCCGGGCCAGCGCCGCCGCATCCATGCCGCGACCGGTGTCCCGGACCGAAATCCAGGCGTAGGCCCCCGCCTTGCCGCACGGGTGCGACTGTGCGTCCGCCGACGAAAGGTCCAGGCGGCGGGCGGCTATCCCGAGCGATCCGCCGTCGGGCATGGCATCTCGCGCGTTGATCGCGAGGTTGACCAACAGCTGCTCCAGCATCCCGGGATCGGCCCAGACCCAGAGAGGGGCGTCGGCGGGCCTGAACTCGAGGCGAATCTTGGCCCCGATGACCTTGGCCAATGTCTCGGTCGAGCGCGCGAGCATCCCGTTGAGATCGAATCGGGCGGGCCGCATGACCTGCCGCCTGCTGAATGCGCGGAGCCTGCGCACCAGGGACGCCGCCTGCTCGCAGGCGGCGACCGCATCGCGCAGGTCTCCGGTGGCCGGGGATGCCGCGGGGAGCGCCGCGATGGCGTTCTTGGCGCAGGAGTCAATCACTTGCAGGAGGTTGTTGAAGTCGTGGGCAACGCCGCCGGCGAGGTGCCCGATGGCCTCGAGTTTCTGTGCCTGGCGGTACTGCCTCTCCAGCTGGATCTCCCTGGTCACGTCCCGGGTGACCGCCACGTAATGGGTGAGGTTGCCCGAGGCATCAAAGACCGGCGAGATCGTGGCGTTGGCCGTGTAGAGCCTGCCATCCTTGCGGCGGTTGACCATGCGCCCCCGGAAGGTATCGCCGCGCGAGATCGTGGCCCACATTTTCTGATAGAAGGCGGGGTCGTGTTCGCCGCTTTTGAGGATCCTTGGGTTCGCGCCGATCGCCTCGGCGTGGGAATATCCGGTGACGGCCGAGAATGCCGGATTGATGTATTGGATCCTGGCATCGGCATCGGTGACCATGATGCAATCCCCGGCGTGGGCAATGGCCGTGGCGAGGCGGCGCAGCTCGGCCTGGAGGCGCTCCTTTTCGGTCACGTTATGGAGGATGCAGTGGGCGCGCCGGAACTGCCCCTTCGGGTCGTGGCCGACGCGGGTATCGGCGGACACCAGGATCCGGGCGCCGTCCTTCCGCAGCATGCCGAAGAGCGCCTCGGGCTGGGTGCGCGTTCCCTTGAGGCGCGCAAAGTGCTCCCAGAAAGCGGGCACGGAGCCGGGCTGGAGAAAGTCGTCGAAGGACTTCCCGATGACCTCTTCTCGCGAGTACCCCAGCATCATGAGCCAGGGATCATTGACGTCGAGGATGTGTCCGGCGGCATCGAGGCACTGGTAGGCCACGGGCGCCTCCTCGAAGAGGGCGCGGTACCGTTCCTCGCTCTCGCGGAGGGCCCTCTCGGCGAGTTTCTGGTCGGTGACGTCGATGCAGGTGCCGATATAGCCGCAGGCCTGGCCATCGTCGCCGATCAGTGGGGCGGTGTGGGCGAATACCCAAGTGACCCGGCCGCTAGGGGAAAGGAATCGGTGCTCGATCTCCCACTCCCCGCCCGAAGAGGTCACCTTGCGCCAGTTGGCGATCACCGCCTTTCGGTCGTCGGGGTGCACGCCCCTGGCCCAGCCGTCGCGGAGGGCCTCCTCCAGGGAGAGGCCGGTCATCTCGCACCATCGCGGGTTGACGTACTCGTAGTTTCCCCCCGGATCGGCCAAGAAGAGGCCGATGGGGGCATCGGTGGCCAGCGCCCGGAAGCGCTCTTCGCTGGCCCTCAGGCGTTCCTCGGCGCGGCTCAGATAGAGGACGTCGGTGATGACGACGTGGCGCAGGCCGGGGGCCCGATCGGCGCCGGCGGCCGATAGGAGATCGAACCGAACCTGGCGGGGGGCATCGTCCTTGGGGGAGAGGCAGATCTCGCAAGTGCCCGGGGACATGGCGTCGCTTGGGCGGGCCAAGAATGCGTCGATCGTGGGCCGGTTGACCCGGGCCACGAGAGAGGCGAGAGACTTGCCGACGATCGTGGCGTGGTCGGTGCCAAGGAGTGACGCGGCCATCGGGGTGGCCTCGTGGATCAATCCCTTGGCATCGACGAGGAGAAAGCCCAACGGCAGGGAGGGTGATGGGGCTTCCGGTGGCGGGGGAACGGCGGGCTCGCGCGCCCCGGAGGGGCGCGGGCGGCGCGAGCCCTGGCTCGGCCCATTCTTGCGACGCTTTCTCATACGGGACTCGGCATCCTCGCGCGGCACGTTCGAACGTTGGCGACCGGACGCGCCATATCGATGACTCCGGTGATGGCCCCATTATCCCCGATCATGGCTCTGGCACAAACCATTTGTGCCATGGGCCCTCCGCGTGGAGCATCGCGCCCAGCACGATGGCGCAGAGCAGGCACGACCCCACGATTTCGACCAGGCGGCATCGCCGGGGGCCGACTGCGGGCGGCTGCGCTGGAGCCTCGTCTGAGGTCGATCGGGTCATGGATCGGGGAGGGGGCGACTGCTTTCTGGGGCTGTGGCGTGGGCGAAGTCGGGCAATCTCCATTCTCCGGCAGCCGAAGGGCCATTGGGGTTGCGGCCGGTGCGTGAGTAGAGGGCGACTCCGAGGAAGAGGATCAGTGCGACGGCGGTGGCGCGATTCAGCCACTCGTCCGGGGCCGTCGGGTCGGCCTCAACCGCATGTCGTAACCACTCTCTCATCGTCTGCTCCTGGGTCGCTGGCCTCTGCTTTCGGAGGAGTGCGACAGGGGATCATTAGCCCAAGGTCGGTGGAGGGGCGGGGCGGCCGCGGCATTGGGATAATGGTTGGCATGCGCATGGCAGAACGATCGGCGGTGGAGGTGGCGTATTATCGGATCACCAGCGGGTTGCGGCGGCAGGCATCGAGCCGCCAATACACCGAGCAGGAACTCAGCCGATGGTGGGCGTTTTTGCTGAGCGGGGAGGCCCAGGTGCCGGGGCGCCCCGGATGGAGTGTCCGGGGGCTCTGGGACGCCCAACTGGCGTACATCGAGGTGCTGGATGCGGTGGGTGCGGTCAGCGGGCTTCAGGTGTGCCTCGACGCGCATGTCAGGGAGGATGTCTGGGCGGGCGCCATGTCTGTCTACGATGCGCTGGGGCGACTCGGGGGCGTGGATCTGCCGGTCCCTGACCGGGCGATGTTGGATTTGGACTCGCCGCCCTGGGCCACCTCCCTCGTCAACCCCAAGGTGGGCCTCTCGGATGGGGAGGCGCTGTGGCTGATGGACATGGAGATCTCGCTCGCGGCGGCGGTCGCGCTCGCCGCCGGGCCAGGCTTGCCGGGCCACCCGGTGGTCCCGGCGACCAGGAAGATCGATCGCTCGACGTTGCTGCTGTGCGCGGGTTGATCCGGGGCCGGCGTCCTTCTGCCGAGTTCGGCCTGGCGATGGGATAATGATCCCTCATGAAATACAGGACAATCATATTAGGAATCGCGATCGTGCTCTCTCCTCTGGTGCTGGTCTACCTGAAGGTCGGCTGGCCCCTCTATTGGCTGGGCTGCTTTGTCGCGGCCGGTGCGTTGCTCTGCGTGTTGCGTTCCGGGCGCCGGACGGTGGCGCGCGGGACCCGGGCGCCGGAGGCTCGGTGAGGGTGTCGGGGCTCCTGGCACCTCTGGCCCTGCTTGCGACGACTGGGATCAATCTGGCGGTGGAGGACTCACCGCCGAGCTACGGGTTGGATTGGCCGGAGATCCGGTTTGCGGCAGAGCGATTCGATGTGCGCGTGCCGCCGGAGTGGGTGGCCATCCCCCAGATGCATCTGGATGGCATGGTGGCGGGGGCGACCGCCAGGAGGATCGCCCAGGATTCCAGGACGGAACCGGTCTATCGGTTCGGTTTCCAGGAGTCGCCGATAGGCGATTGGTTCCATGGCGCGTACTGCCTGATCGATATGCAGTCGGTCCAGAGGCCGAGCCGGGAAGAGCTATCCGCCCTGCCGACGGTGGACCGCGCCTTCGCTGACGGGATGCCGTTTCGGGGCGATGGCAGCCGTGGCGTCTTCTCGAGGACGGCGGCGGGCGCGTACCTGTATGAGCCGGGGCGCGACGTGATCTGGCTCAACCTCGGGTCGCGGTCTCTGTCCTCCGGTGGCGCACACGCGGTGGCCGCCATGTGCCTCACGCAGAAGGGCGTCATCCAGATCAATTTTTACGCGCCCATTGGCGCGCGGGGCGCGTATCTGGATCTCTTCGAGAGGATCGCCCGGACGGTGGAGATTGACCCGGTCCTCAGATACCGCAAACCGCCGCTCGAGGCATTGCCGTTGCTTTCGCGGCTCGATTGGAGTGACCCCACGCTGCGATATGTGGAACTGGCAATCGCGGTCATTTTTGCGCTAGGGCTTGGCGGGTTGTCCAGGGCACTCGTCCGGCGGGTCGAACTGGATGAGGCCAACCCGCTCAATCCTCTTGACGAGGAGGCGCTCGGCTCGCGCTGAGGCGGCTGGTTGGATTGTGCATCGGTAACGAGGGCCCGGAGGGAATGCGCCGGGGCCCGTGGGCTAATGAGAACATGAACCGAGAGGAATTGAAGGGTCATCGTATGAGGTCAGCCGTGAGAGCCAGTTCCGAGAGAATGTTTCCGGACGGGGTCGTTCCGGTCCGCGCTCGGGGGTGGCGGCGCGCGGTTCTAGGCCTGTTTGCGTTGGCGGCGGCCGCGGTGCCCGCGTCTCTCGGCCAGTCGGTGGTCACAAACACCGCGGCCCACGCGACGCCTTGGTCCGAGAGTTCGCCGAGCGAGTTCACGGTGTCCCTGCAGCAGCTCAATACCAACGTGGCGAACTTCGGCAGCGTCCTGAGCATCGAACTCCGGATGTTCGCGACGAATCTGGCCGACATCACGATCGAGAACTGGGACCCGGCGCGGTCGAACGACGTGCGCGTGACGGTCAGTTCCACAACATATGGCTCGAACGGCGAGCAGGAACTCACCGTTGCGAAATCGCACACGTATTTCAGTCCACTAGCCAGGACGAATCTGGCCCCCAACACTGGCACCAACTGGACCGGGCCCGACACGGTATTCTTCGACAACCTGCAGGTGTCGGGCGCCTCCTCGAACCTGATCACATCTGGGTTTGCCTCCCTCTATTTCGGCGACGGCTCGTTTGAATACCAGATGTACTCCGATGCGAGTTTCGGGCAGAGCGGGACCGCCTCGCTAGGGGCCAGCTATGCGGATCTGCGCTCCATCGGCGTGGTCGAGGTGATCTACACCTACACGCTGGTGCCAGAGCCGGACGCGATCATTTCGGCCGCGTTGGCCTCAGTGGCGCTGGTGGGCTTCGGGCGCCGGGGACGGCGTCGCCGGGCCGCGGCGGCGCTGGGGGGAGGCTGATATGGCCATCGGATACGATCCTGAGATGGGTGAGGCCGCTGAGGGCGGGCGCATGTCCCGCTGGTTGCCTCTGGTGGAGCGGCTGATGATCCTGGTCCTGATGGCGTGGCTCTACCTTGCGGTTGGGATCGTCTTGTTTAGGGAACTCGGGGGTTAGCGGGGCCAGTTGGCGCCAAATGGCGCCGGGGTGCGGGTTACCTCGCTGGCGTGTCTGGCGTGTCTGGCGTGTGGCGGACGAGGCGGACGCGCGCAAAGCGGGACCCTGGCGGTGGGGAGGGATTGGGATCCATGACGCTGAGCACGTCGAAGGTGTCCTCAGAGCTGACGAGGACCGGGTCATCGACGGCGAGTTCCCAAGAGATCATATCGGAGGAGAACTCGGGGATATACGAGAGATCGGTGGCATCACGGAGTTGGCGGAACTGGATGCAGAGTCTCGCCTGATCCATGGTTGGGCCGGGAGAGATCGCGGCGCGGTCGGAAGCGTCGAGCGGGTTGCCGGCGAACGCGTATTCCTCGAGGTTGCAGCATCCGTCGGTGTCGGGGTCGTCCGAGCATTCCGTGTGACCGGTGGTGTCGAGACCCGAGGAAGAGAGCCAAGAGGCGAAGTCGAGTCCGTTTGCCTCGATCTGAATGGTGATGGTGGTGGGTCCCTCAAGTGCCGCGTTGGCCGCCTGGGCCAGGGATAGCGCGATGGTCTCCTCTCCCTCGCACTCGCCGTCGTCGATCGGCTCGATCATGACCTCTTTGGGACCGGGTTCACCCGGACCCCAGGAGACTGTGGTTGGGGAGTCTCGCGCCCATGTCGCCCTCGAGGAGGGCCACCAGAGGATTTTCGCGGCTTGGATCAAAGCGTCCCGTGGACGAGAACGCCACGATGGGCGCGATCCTGTCGTCGGCGCTGGCGATGAGAAAGCCGTCTGGCTCGAAGTCTACCGAGTGATATAGCGGGCGACCCTGCGCGTCATGGTGGGTTCGGAGAGATCGAAGGGGTGCTGCGCCAGGGGGGCGTGCTCGCCCGCGGTGGATCCGGGCCCACGCGGATGAGGACCGCTGGGCAAGTGCGGCATCCGCCTGGAATCAGGGTTGGTGGCGCCGGCGGCACATCGCGCGTGCGGGGATGAGGCAGCCAAATGGCCATTTGGCCGCGTGTCAGCCGCTTGGGCGCCGGCCTCGGGACTTCGATGTCGTGCCGGGGCGGAGGGTATCGAAGATTCTGGAAAGGGCGCTGCCGGACGAGCCTGAGAGGCGTCTCTCGGCCAGGATGTCGTCGAATCTCAGGGGCCCGTGAGGCATCGGTGAGGGCTGTGCGGCGTGCCCCTCGAGTGTGGACCCAAGGCCGGCTGCCACCGATCGGGCCCGAAGCATCACCTTGAAGTCGATATCGCCAATCTGGAGAAGATCGCCGGTCTGGAGGATCGCCTCATCGACGAGGTTGCCGTTGACGCGGGTGGCATCGTGGGAACCGAGGTCCCAGAGGCGGATGAGATCGCCTTCAAGGAGTATGGACGCGTGCCTCTGGCACACCGAATAATGGTCGATCCAGACGTCACTGTCCGGCGACGCGCCGATGATGTATGCGGTTCTGAGGGGATCGTTAAGGGGGTGTTCTTGAGGCATGCGCGCGGGATCTTGGGCCTGCAGGACGAGGTCGTAATGGGTGAGCTTGGGCAGGGCTACGCCCGCCTCGATCGCGATGGCATTATCCCGGGCCTTGGGCGCGCTTCGGCGGTCAGCCGCCGGGCCCCGTCCGCCGCCGGGCAGCAATAACTCCAGTTCGTCAGGCGGGATATGGCAGGTGTGGCGGTAAGGGGTGGCGCCCTGAGACCAGGACGGGACCGTGTTTGTCCAGCCGAGGATTTCGAGCAGGGCGGCCCGATCGCTGCGTCCATGCAGGTCCACGTGGACGACGGTTCCGCTATTCAGATAGACGGTGCCCGCGTACGGCGCTCTGCGAACATCGAGACAGCCAGTCTCGCCCTGCATGGCTAGTTCCTGAAGCGTCTCGCTTGCGTTGCGCTTTAGGGTTTGCATGGATCTCCTTGGTGTCCCGGGGTTCCTTTGTGCGATGGCGACAGCGCGGGCGGGGTGTCCCGCAGGATGAGCAGGTGATCGAACTCGGAGCGGATGCGGCGGATCCACTCTGGGAGCGCGTCGAGGCGGGAGGCTTTGGCCTCCGTTTCGATCCCGGCGCAAAGCCGATGGAGACGGCCGAAACCAAAGCTCCCGGAAGATCCCTTGAGGGAGTGCGCGGCCTGGGCGAGGCTGTTGGAGTCGCCTTGGCGCAGGGCATCTTCCATCGTCTGGATGAGGGCGGAGGCCTCCTCGGCGAAGATGGGCCAGAGTTCCGCGAGCGGGTCTGGCGAGGCGCGAGCCGGCTTCTGGGGTGGGATGCTGGCGCGGGAGCGCGAATACCTTTCTGCGCGGGCCAGGGCGGCGCGCAGCGCTTGGGATGAGACGGGTTTGCTCAGGTAGTCGTCCATACCTGTGGCGAGGAATCGTTCCCGGTCGCCGTCCATGGCATCGGCGGTCATGGCGACGATATAGGCAGAATGGTCGAGCACCGGGGAGGCCGGGTCGCGGATGATGGTGGCGACCTGGATCCCGTCCATGGTGGGCATGTGGATGTCCAAAAGGACGGCGTCATAGTTAGAGCGGGACAGGCGCGCGATGGCCTCCTGGCCGGAGGAGACGATATCGGCGGCATGGCCGAGCTGGGTGAGCTGGAGTCGCGCGATGGCCTGATTGGTGGGGCTGTCGTCGACGCAGAGGATGTGGAGGGGGCGTGTCGGCGGTTCCTCCAGGGCGGCGGAGGGTGATGCGGTGTCGTCCGGTGCCGGGCGGGCGCGGAGATGGAAGGAGAAGCGGCTCCCGTGGCCCGGCTGGCTCTCGACCCGGATGCAGCCGCCGAGCCGTTCGAGGATCGAGCGACAGATGGCGAGCCCCAGGCCAGAGCCGCCAAAGCGGCGGGCGATAGAATTGTCGGCTTGCTCGAACTCGCGGAAGATGCGTCCCTGCGCCTCGCGCGAGATGCCGATCCCGGTGTCTTCGACACTGCCGTCGATGAGGATCGCCGGACCGTCGGGCCTGGCGGCGAGATGGCAGCGGACGCCTCCAGAATCGGTGAATTTGATCCCGTTCGAGATCAGGTTCTGGAGGATTTGCCGGACGCGGAGCGGGTCGGTGAGAACCCGCCTGGGGATCGAGTTGTCGACCGAGGCGGAGAGGGTGATGCCCTTGGCCGTGGCCGCGGGGGCCTGGAGCGCGACGAGATCGTCCACGAGGCGGTGGAGATCCGTCGGCGCCTCGGCCGTCTCGAATCTGCCGGATTCGATTCTTGAGAAATCGAGCACATCATTGATCGTGGCGAGCAGGCCATCGGCGCTCTCCCTGGCGATTCGGGCGTGGGCGTGCAGTTCGTGCGGGAGGGTGCCGGTGAGGAGGAAGTCCAGGATGCCGATGATGCCGTTGAGGGGCGTCCGGATCTCGTGGCTCACCGTCGCGAGGAAGGTGCTCTTGGCGCGGCTGGCATTCTCCGCGACCTCTTTGGCGAACTGGAGTTCCCTTGTGGCGCGGACGCGGGGCGTGATGTCCTTGACGATGCCCTCCATATAGGCGACGCCGCCGCTCTCGTCGCAAACGACCCGGGCGGACTCCGAGACGAAAACGATGCTGCCGTCGCGCCGGCGGAGGGCGCTCTCAAAATCCACGACGTTGCCCGTGTCAAGGAGCCTGGCGACGAGCGCCTCGCGGGTGCCCGGTTCGGCATAGATCTCACGCGCTATATCCGTGATCGTGTCCTTGAGTGCCGCCGGACTGTCGAAACCGAGGAGGCTGGCCATGGCGGGGTTGCAGGCGAGGAAGCGGCCGTCGTCGGTGCTCTGGTAAATCCCCACGACGGCGTTCTCGAAGATGGCGCGGTACCGCTCCTCGGCTTCGCGCAGGCGCGCCTCGGCGCGCTGCCGTTGATCGGAATCCCAGGCGGCGCCCACCATGTGGGCTGCGAGCATGGCGAAGTACGCGTCCTCCTGGGCCCAATCCCGCGCACCGGCGGAGACCTCGCAGCGCACGACACCGGTGAGGCGGCCGCTTTGCCAGACGGGCGCATCGATTGAGGCTGTTGCGGTCGCCGGAGAGAATTGGGGGGCGTGGTGCGACGGCGCGGGGGGGTGCTCGGGACCGCGCGCGATGACCACCTGACCCTTGGCGATGGCGGCGGTGTAGGCCGGGTACCCGGAGGCGGGGAGGGTGGATTTGGGCCGTAGGTGCGCGGAGGCCCTCCGATCGAAAAGGTGGTCGCAGTGGAATGAGCCCTTGTCGGCGGAGTACTCGATGAGGCAAACGCGATCTGCGCGCAAGACTTCGGCGGTCCTTTCGAGGATGGTAAAGAGCCGGGCCTCGAAGTTTCGGGCGCTGGCGAACGAGAGCTCCAGCAAGGCTTCTTGGCGCCGGAGGATGCGGGTGATCTCGTGGGGCGTCGCGTCCGAGTGGGCCGCCTTTCTGATGAGCGATTCGATGCGGCGGAACTCCTTCTGTTGGAAGAACGCGCGCTGGGCGTCGCGGGCTGCCGAGATGATCTGGGCGGGCTGGCAGGGCTTGGCGATGTAGCGGAATAGGCCGGAACGGTTCATGACGCGCCCGAGCAGATCCGGCGAGGCGTGGCCTGTCATGAGGATCGCCGGGGTCATCGGGCTCAGGGAGCGGGTGCGTGCGATGAGGTCCTCGCCGCTCATGCCGGGCATCCGCTCGTCGGTGAGGAGCGCCACCAGGTCTCCGCCGGCCGCGAGCAGGCGGGTGATCTGGGCGATCGCGTCCTCGGCAGAAGAGGCACCCAGGATCTCCGTGGTGGGCGCCATGGCCCGGCGGAGGACCTTCTGGAGCAGTTCCAGGATCTTGGGCTCATCATCGACACAGAGGATGGCGCCGGTCGGTTGGTTTGGGCGCGGCGGCAGAGGGGCGGGGGTGCGGTTTGAGTGGGGGGTGCCGGCTTCGACGGTACGGCCCGGGCATTGCTCCATCCCGATGGCGCCGTGCAGGAGGTGCCAGGTCTTGCGGTACGAGGATCCCGTGGATTGGAATTGGGGCCGAGGTGGCATTTTTGTAAGAGGGCGGTGCATTGTGATCTGATCAGAGTATTAGCCCACGGGGTGGGGGAAGAGGGGTGCTGGGCAGAGTGGGACTGCGGGTTCGGGCGGATGTTCCGCGGACAATCTTCGGCTGGTGAGGCTTCAGTCGGAGCCCTTGGAGTTCAGTGTGCGGGAAGCCGCGGCAAGGATGTATTGGAATAGAAGGCAGGTGGCCAGTCAGATGCGTGTGCGCCAGCGACTGACCCAGAGCCGGGCGCCGATCTCGGGGGGCCGCGGTTGGTCGGGACCCATCCGGTCGGCGGCGGCGCGATCGGCGACGTCGCGCTATTTCTGGGGTCTGACGGGGAAGCGGAGGGTGAAGAGGGCGCCGCCCCAGTTGGATTTCTCGACGCGGACCTCGCCGCCGTGGGCGGCGACGAAGGTCTTGACGGCGAGCAGGCCGACGCCGGTGCTGCGGGGCTTGGTGGTGAAGCAGGGGTCAAAGATCCTGCCCTTGATCTCGTCCGGTACGCCGGGGCCGCTGTCGTGGACCTCGACGATGGCGTGATCTTTCTCTTGGGCGATGCGGACCTCGACGGTGCCGCCCTCGCCGGCGGCCTGTGCGGCATTGAGGATGAGGTTGAGGAGGGCCTCCTCGAAGAGGGTGGGGTTGATGGTGGCGTTGATGCCGGCCTGTTCGGGGACGAGGATGGAGGAGCGCTTGACGTCGGGGTGTTTGCGGGAGAGCGCGATGACCTGGCCTGCGGTGGAGGCGAGGTCGGTGAGGACGCGCTCTTCTGGGAGGACGTCCCTCGCGGTGGCGGCGATCCGGGCGGTGAGGTGGAGGATCTTGTCGATGGCGATCTCGATATCCTTGCGGAGGGTGTTGAGGAAGGGGTCGGATTTCTCGTGGTCCCGGAGTTCCTCGACGAGGCCGGAGAGGGCGAGGAGGAGGTTCTTGAGATCGTGGGCGATGGAGGCTGCGGACATGGCGGCGATGGAGCGGCGCTGGGCCTGCATGAGGGCGCGCTCCTGCGTCCTGAGCTGGGATTCGCTGGCGCGGGTGCGCCGGAGGTTGGCGTAGGTGATAAAGAAGAGGAGGAGGCCGGTGACGACGACGAAGGCGACGCCCTTGACGGTCTCGATCTGCTTGAGGTGCTCGGCGGAGGTGGCCATGGCGGCGGCGATCCAGCCGGAGGCGACGATGTAGGCGACGCAGAAGGCGATGTAGATTCCCGCCGAGACGGCGGCCTGGCGGGCGGGGTCTCGGATGGCGCTGGTCGGCGAGGCCGGGAACTTGATGCCCGCGAGCATCGGCGATTTGGACCGTGGTGCGGGGTCTCCGGGGGATGGGGCTTCGGGTCTCACGATCAAAACCGATATGAGGTTGTGCCCGATGGGCCGGGAGAGCAAGGCAGAAGGGACCGGCCAAATAGAACCAGCGTCTTTGCGAGACGCCGCGGGGGGAAGTTTCTGGCTAGATCCCGTGCCCCGCACGCGGGGCACCACCGGGGGTGAAAATGTAGGGCGCGAAATCCCTTTCGCGCCACGGGCAACCGGCAGGGCCCTCGTGGCGCGGATGGGAATCCGCGCCCTACAGGCCGATCCCGTGGCCGATTTTCGAGTCAGGCAAAGAGCTTGAGGAAGAGGCGCTCCAGGGCGAGGCCCTCGGAGATGGGGCTGGCGAGGTCGCGATTGGTGCGCTCCAGGATTCGGCTGGCGCGCGGGTCGCTGCCGAGCGCTGCGGCGAGGAAGGACAGGGCCTTGTGGCGCACGCGGAGGTAATCGCTCTGGGCGTGGGCGGCGAGTTCTCTTTCGAGGTCGTCGAGCCCATCGCCCTCGATGCCGTCGTCTTTTGCCTGCCGGAGCTGCTCTTTGGTTCCCCTGTCGAGTTGGTCGCGGGCGCCGCCGAGGTAGTCGGTGAGGAGGTTGAGGGAGCGGTAGGCGAGGGCGGGGTCGCCGCGATCCGGTTTTGCCAGGATGTCGAGGAGGGGGCGGAGGGCGTCCGGGGGATCGGGGGCCGCGGAAGATCGGATGCGCAGGGCAAGGCATCGGGAGCGGATGGTGGGGAGCAGGAGGTCTGGGGCGTCTGTCAGCAGCAAGATGACGGTGCGGGGCGCGGGTTCCTCGAGGGTCTTGAGGAAGGCGTTGGCGGCCTGGGGGAGGATGCGGTCGGCCTCGACGATGAGGGCGACCTTCCAGCCCCCGAGGCGGCTGGTCTGGCTGAGGGAGGCCTGGAGCTGGCGGATCTGTTCTATCTTGATCTGGCGGAGCCTGGATTGGGGCGAGACGCGAAAGATGTCGGGGTGGGCTTCGGGATCTCGGCCGAGGAGGTCTGCCAGCCAGGGGCGGACGATGGCGGCCTCGGTGGAGGCGGCGTCACCCGAGATCAGGTAGGCGTGGGCGACGCGGTTTTCGGCGATGCAGCGCCGCAGCCGGACGAGGGCCTCGGCGGGCTCAAAGGACACGCTGGACCTCCTCCCAGATCTTGGCGGCGACGGCCTCGGTGGTCCCGGCGGCGGGCACAACCTTGATGCGGCGTGGTTCGGCGACCGAAAGGGCCCGGTAGCCCTCGGCGACCTTCTGGTAAAATTCCGGCGGCTCGGATTCCATCCGGTCTTCTGGGCTGCCGGTGGGACGGGGGCGGCGCAGGGCGCGGCGACGCGCCTCCTCGGGGTCCATGTCGAGCACCAGGGTGAGGTCCGGCATCGTGTCGCCGACCGCCAGGGCGTGGATCTGGCGGACCAGATCCACCGGCAGCCCGCGAGCCACCCCCTGATAGATCGTGGTGGAATCGAGAAATCGGTCGCAGATGACCACGGTGCCGCTGGCGAGGGCCGGCCGGACGATCTCGCGGACCATCTGGGCCCGGCTGGCGGAAAACAGCAGGATCTCGGCCTCGGGGCACATGCCCTGGCCCGCGGCGTGGAATTTGAGCAGGTGGCGGATCTCTTCCCCGAGGGGGGTGCCGCCGGGCTCGCGGGTCTCGAGGACGGACCGTCCCTCGGCGCGGAGGCGCCCGGCGAGGAGGGCGGCCTGGGTGCTCTTGCCGCAACCTTCCGAGCCCTCGAGGGTGATGAGACGACCAGTATTCACGAAAAATGCGCCGCAAAAGCCTCTTTCCAGCAGCGCGCAGCCTTTGTTATAAGCGGTTGATGTCCGAAATGCAAAGAACTCTCGCCAAGAGCGCGTCGCTGTCTGGGCCGGCGCTGCACACCGGCAACCAGGTAACCCTGACCCTATGTCCCGCCCCGGAGAATACGGGGTATGTCTTCCGGAGGTCGGACCTGAAGGATGAGCCGACGATCCGCGCCCTGGTGGACAACGTGAAGCACGTGGAGCGGGCCACGACGATCGGGGAGGGGAATATCAAGGTGCAGACGGTGGAGCACGTGCTCTCGGCCCTGCGCGGGATGGGGGTGGACAACGCGGTGATCGCGATGGATTCCAACGAGCCTCCGATATGCGATGGGAGCGCGGCGCCCTACGTCGATCTGATCGAGAGGGCGGGGGTCGAGGAGCAGGGGGCGAGGCGGGAATATTTTGAGGTGCGTGCGCCGATCTGGGTGCGGAGCGAGGAGGGGGGGCTGGCGGTGGCGCTGCCGTGCGACGGATTCGAGGTGTCCTGCACCAACGTGACGCACACGGGGTTCCACACGCAGTACGCCCGGTTCCGGATGGAGCCGGGGGCGTACGAGCGCGAGGTGGCGCCCGCGCGGACTTTCGTGTTCTACGAGGAGGTGGCGCCGCTGATGGACAAGGGCCTCATCAAGGGCGGGAGCCTCGAGAACGCCGTGGTGATCCGCGGGGAGACGATCCTGACGCGGGAGCCGGCGCGCTTTGGCAACGAGTTCGCGAGGCACAAGGTGCTCGACATCATCGGGGACCTGGCGCTGTTCCCGAGGCCGCTGAAGGCGCACGTCGTGGCGGTGCGCACGGGGCACGCGCTCAACGTGGACCTCGCGCGCGCGCTGATGCGGGAGCTGAAGCTGCGGGAGGCGCAGCGATTCCCGGTGGAGTACATCCCGAGGGGCGAGACCGGCCTGGACATCAACGAGATCATGCACATCCTGCCGCACCGGTACCCATTCCTGCTGGTGGACCGGATCGTGAATTTCGAGGGGGACAGCAAGGCGGTCGGGGTCAAGAACGTGTCGATCAACGAGCCGTTTTTCCAGGGGCATTTCCCGGGCCATCCGGTGATGCCCGGGGTGCTGCAGATCGAGGCGATGGCGCAGGTGGCCAGCCTGCTGCTGCTCCGGCGGAAGGGCGACGCCGGGAAGCTGGGGCTTTTCATGAGCGCGGACAAGGTGAAGTTCCGGCGGCCGGTGATGCCCGGCGACACGATGGTCATCCAGGTGGAGCTGACCAAGGCGCGCGGGAGCATCGGCCGGGCCTATTGCCAGTGCGTCGTGAATGGCGAGGTCGCCTCCGAGGGCGAACTGATGTTCGGTTTCCAAGAGGTCTAGAGGGGCGATGGCAAACCGGATACATCCCACGGCGGTGGTGGACCCCGCCGCCGTACTGGGCGAAGGGATCGAGGTGGGGCCATATTGCGTGATCGGCGCGGGGGTCAGCCTCGGCGACCACTGCCGGCTGGTGGCGCACGTGGTGATGCAGGGGCCGGCGGAGATCGGCCCGGAGAACGAGTTTCACCCATTCGCGTCGATCGGGGGCCGCACGCAGGCGATCCGGTATGGGGGCGAGCCGACGCGGCTCGTCATCGGCGAGGGCAATTGTTTCCGCGAGGCGGTCACGATCAATCGCGGCAACGGGCCGGGTGACGTGACGGTCGTCGGGTCGCACAATCTGCTGCTGGCCTATGCGCACGTGGGGCATGACTGCCAGATCGGGAACCACTGCGTATTTTCCAACAATGGGACCCTGGGCGGGCACGTGATCGTGGAGGACCGGGTGACCATCGGGGGACTGAGCGCGGTGCACCAGTTCTGCCGGCTGGGGCGATTCGGGTTCATCGGGGGCTGCGCGAAGGTCGAGCAGGATCTGCCGCCATACATGCTGGTGGACGGGAATCCGGCCGCGGCGCGCGGGGTGAATTCCGTGGGCCTGCAGCGGCAGGGTGTTCCCGAGGAGACGATCCGGCGCCTGCGGCAGGCATTCCGGCTCCTGTACCGCAGCGGCCTAAACACCACGCAGGCCCTGGAGCGGATCGCGGGGGAGCTCGAGCCATGCCCCGAGATCGGCCACCTCGTGGCCTTCGTCCGCGAGTCGAAGCGCGGGATTATCCACTGACCCAATTCACTCGTGGATCAAGTCGGCCGGGGTGTGTTCGCCGGCGAGGAGGATGATGAGGACGATGCCGAGGGCGATGCGGTACCACGCGAACGGCGTGAAGGTGTGGCTGCGGACGAACTTCAGGAGCCATTTCACGACGATGAAGGCGGAGAGCATGGAGATGAGGAAGCCGACGATGAGTTCGGCGGTGAGGCGCTCGTCGAATTGGCCGGACTGGTGGGCCTCGATGGCGGCGTAGGCGCTGGCGGCAAACATCGTGGGGATGCCGAGGAGGAAGGAGAACTCGGTCGCGGCGGGGCGGGACATGCCGCAGAACATGGCCGCGATGATGGTGGCCCCGGAGCGGGAGGTGCCCGGGAAGATGGCGGCGAGGATCTGGGCGACGCCGACCCAGATGGCGGTGTTCCAGGAGAGAGTCTCGGTGGGCCGGCGGTTTTTGAGGAGGTGCTCCGCGAGGAAGATGAGGAGGGCGCCGACGACGAGGGCGCCGACGATGGGTTCGAGGACCTCGGGGAGCTTCATGCCGAGCATGCTGCGGGCGGCATAGCAGCCGACGACGGTGATGCCGAAGGAGGCGAGCAATTTCAGGAGGTAGTCGCGGTTCTCGGGCCGGGCGAGGCCGACGCACAGCGAGAGCAGGCGTCGCCAATAGATGGCCACGACCGCGGAGACCGCCCCGGCCTGGATGATGATGTTGAAGACGTCGGCCTTGGCCGAGAAGAAGTGCTGGGCGATGAGGAGGTGGCCGGTCGAGGAGATGGGCAGGAATTCGGTGACGCCCTCGATGATGCCGTAGAGTATGGTGAGGAAAGATTCTGACACGGGGGGTGGCTCCGGCGGTTGGGGTTTTTCCGGGGGCTACTGTTCTGGCTGCGAGACCCGCTCGAGGGCGATCATCGCCTTCTCGTGGCCCTGCTCGGCGGCCTTCTGGTAGTAGTCCCTGGCGAGGCTGACGTTCTGCTCGATCCCATAGCGGCCATATTCGTGGTAGTAGCCGAGGAGGTACTGGGATTCGGCGGTGCCGGCCTCCGCCGCCTTCTTGATGCGCTCGACGTAGGCGGCGATCTTCTCCGATTTCGCATGCTCTTCGGCGTCCGCGGCCTCGCCCTTGGGATCCTGGAGCTTGGCCTCGACGCGCTCCGCGGCGATGACGGCTCTCTCGTTGCCCTGTTCGGCGGCGAGCCTGTAGAAATTCAGGGCGGCCTTGAGGTCTTTGGTGACGCCGCGGGTACCGTATTCGTGCAAGTAGCCCATCCAGTATTGGCCGATGGGGTCGCCCTGGGAGGCGCGGATGCTCAGCGTCTCTGGGGCGTCGGGGGGATCGAGGGGGGAACGGTGGGTGGGTTCGGCGGCGGGCTGGCGTGCGGCGGTGCCGGCATCTTCTGGCTCGGCGATTTCCTCGCTGACGGATTCCTTGAGGGGGTCGAGCCTGTGGCAGCCGGGGAGGGCGATGGCGGCCGCCAGTGCGGCGATGAGAAAACCTGAGTGCGCTCGTGCGAAGACCATGGGGGAATATTGGCGGGGCGGGAGGTTCCGTCAATGCGCAAGCGCATTTGAACTCGTTGGGGTTTCGCGTAAAGGAGATCTGAGGAGAATGGCCGCCGTGGCGGCGATTGGTCTGCGATGTCTTGGACGCTGCAAGGGCCTTTGGCAATCGCCCGGCTGGGCTATGTGGCGGCCGCGTGCCTTTGCGTCCCGCTGAGGGCGATGGATGGCGATGCGGCGGCGGAGGCGGTCCGGGAGGCGATCTCGGTCGCGGGGCTGATCGAGGCGGACCTCGGGTTCAAGAAGGATGTGGTGCCCGATCGGAATCTCTCGCCGATGGTCCGTGGGCTAATGTCGTCGCCGCTGGCGATGTTCGGTTTCTCGGGGCTGTTGGAATCGGAGTTCGGGGTGGAGCCGTGGCGGCGTGCGACGGCGCGGGGGACGCGCTGCGTCGTCCGGGATTGGGGCAGGACCCCCGAGCCCCTGCGCGGACCGCTCCAGGGGCTGTTTGAGGAATTGACCCTGCGGCAGGCACGGTTGGAGGCTTTCGTGCGACGGGTGGGGGCCGCGGCGAGGCTGGAGGGGACCCGGGCGCTGGCGGCGGAGACTTTTGTCTTGGAGAAGAAGCCGGAATCCTTCGCGCGGTGGGCGGATTTCACTGGGGGCGCCGGGCCGATGCGGGATCTGATCGCGCGGGCGAAGAACCTGGACGTGGGTCCCGCGGAGTGGATCGTCGCGCAATTGGAGGCGGGACGAGGGGTGACGCTGGGGGAATGGCGGGGTGAGCTGGAGGGGGTCTTGGGGGGCATCGCGCGATTCGTGGCCCGGTGTGAGGCGATCAAGGGGGGGGTGCGGGGTGATTTCGAAACCTTTGAGCTGGAGACGACGCTGGGGAGGGTGCGGGTCGGTGGGCGCGGGGCGGACCGGCATCCCTCCGGCCGTGTGCTGATCGTCGATGTGGGGGGCGATGACAGCTACGAGGGTGCGGGGGAATCCAACGGGCTGTCGGGCAGGCCGCTGGGCGTGGTGATCGATCTGGCGGGAGACGACCGATACCGCAACGGGGGGCTCGGCCTTTGGGGGGTTGGGGTGGTCTGGGACGAAGGGGGCGACGACCGGTACACGGGTGGCGACGGGTCGTTGGGCGCCGGGATTTTTGGCGGGGGCGCCCTGGTGGATCGCGGGGGCGACGACCAGTATACTGGCGACACCCTGACGCAGGGAGCGGGAATTTTCGGCTGGGGGTTGCTGTGGGATCAGTCGGGGAATGACAGGTATTCGGCCGCGTTGCTGGGGCAGGGATTTGCCGGGGTCAACGGGTGCGGGCTGCTGCTGGATGCGCGGGGGGCAGACCGGTACGAGGCGGGCGGCAAGTACCCGGACCACGGGAGATTCCCAGACAAGACGCAATCCCTGAGCCAGGGTTTTAGCATAGGCTATAGGCCGTTTGCGCCCGGCGGGCTGGGGCTATTGTGGGATGGGGGAGGGCGGGACATCTACCGGTGCGAGGTATACGGGCAAGGCTGCGGCTATTGGTACGCGTGCGGCGCGCTCATCGATGCCGATGGCGATGACGAGTATGCCGCGCACCAGTACGCGCAGGGCAGCGGGATCCACCTGAGCGTGGGGATCCTGAGGGACAAATCGGGCAACGACGTGTACCAGAACCGGCAGGGCCTGGCGCAAGGGGGCAGCCATGATTTTGCGGTGGGATTGCTGTGGGATGGTGCGGGGGACGACCGATACGAATCCGACAGCGGCTCGCAAGGCTGCGCGATCAACAATGCGGTGGGGATCCTTTTGGACGAATCCGGGGACGACAGGTACCGGCTGACCGGGTCGGAGCAGGGACAGGGGAATGGCGAGTTCGCGGACCGGCGTGGCACGGGGAGCGTGGGGGTTCTGGTCGATCTGGGCGGGAGCGATGCCTACAGCACGGGCCTGGGCAACGGTCGGCATCGGGTGCGGAACGACATCGGCGTGGCCGTCGACGCGGTCTCCCCGGCGCAGTTGCGCGAATGGCGGATGCCGTGGGCGGATGCCCGGTCCCGGGGGTGGCGACCTAAGCCGGCCCGATTCGATCCGGCATCGGTCGGCACCAAAGATCGGGGGGGCGGCCGGGCGCCAGGGCCGTCGGCCTCGGTCGCCAACCTGCGATTTGGCCGGATCGAGACCGCGACGCCGCACGACGCGCCGATCGACCGGGAACGGATCATCGGGATGGGCGCCGATCCCGAGGTCGGAGAACTCTTGCTGCGCGCGGGACGTAGCGGGGATGCCGCGTGGAAGATCCGGGATAGCCGCGATGCGATGCGACGGCTGGAGGCGATCCCGCCATCGAAATACGCGTCCCTGCTGCCGTGGGTCCTGCGCCGCGACAACAGTAGCCGCTTCATCGTCGATGGCCTCCTCGAGCGCCATGGGAAGGGCGCGCTACCGATCTTGCGCGAATTCGCGGCCAGCGAGTGGCCCGACCTGAGAAATCTCAGCCTCTACTGGATCGGCCGGCATGGTGGCCCGGGTGACGCGGGGTTGGCGGCCGACGCCCTGCGCCTGGAGAGATCGGCGCCGGTCTCGCTGCTGGCGCTATCGCGGCTTGGCGGGAAGGGTTTCGGGGATCGCGTGGTGCCATTCCTGGGCAGTGGGCGAGGGCTTGAGAGGGCCCTTGCCGCGAGGATCCTGGGCCGCGCGGGAGACCCGGATCATGATCGCCTGATCCCGTTGCTGGAGGACCCGGATTGGAATGTCCGGCGCGCGGCCGCCGAGGCCCTGGCGCGCGGGGGATCGAGTGCGGCGACCCGTCTGGCGGCGGCGCGCGGCCGATTGGGCCCGCTGGGCAGATTTTGGGCGGACAAGGTCGGGTCATCGCGGTGAGTGTGGGGGAGAGGCGCGGGGGCCAGAAGTTTCACCTTCCACCCCGGCTGTCGGGGGCGTAGTTTCCGTGGCTCTATGGGCGAGAGATACTGCGTGTTTTCGGCGGAGTCGATTTCGGACAAGGGGCTCGAGATCCTGCGGCGGGAGAAATCCATCGAGGTGATCCGCGCTGCCGACCTAAAGACGGAGGAGGAGAAGGCGGAGGTGGTCGCGCGGATGGACGGGCTGCTGGTGCGCAGCGCGACGAAGGTGAACGCGGACTACCTGGCGAAGGCGGCGCGGCTGAAGGCGGTGGGCCGCGCGGGTGTCGGGGTGGACAACGTGGACGTGGAGGCGGCCACGGCGCGCGGGATCCTGGTGATGAACACGCCGGGGGGCAACACGATCTCGACCGCGGAGCACGCGCTCTCCCTCATGTTCGCTATGGCGCGGAACATCCCGCAGGCGGACGCGAGCATGCGGGCGGGCAAGTGGGACCGGAAGCATTTCGAGGGCGTCGAGCTGTATGGCAAGACGCTGGGCATCATCGGGATGGGAAGGATTGGCGGGGAGGTCGCGCGCCGGGCGATCGCGCTCGGGATGCGGGTGCGGGTGTATGACCCGTTTCTGTCGCTGAGCCGCGCGAGGGCCCTCCAGGTCGAGATCGCCGAGAGATTGGACGAGCTGTTGCCGGACGCGGATTTCATCACCCTGCATTCGCCGCTGACCGACGAGACCCGCGGCATCCTGAACCGCGGGTCGCTGGCAAAGTGCAAGAAAGGGGTGCGGATCATCAATTGCGCCCGCGGCGGACTGGTCTCCGAGGCCGACTTGGCCGAGGCGCTCCAGAGCGGCCAGGTGGCCGCCGCGGCGCTCGACGTCTACGAGAAGGAGCCACCTCCGGCGGATTGGCCGCTGCGGGGTCTACCCAACCTGGTGCTGACGCCGCATCTGGGGGCCTCCACCCAAGAGGCACAGGAGAGCGTCGGCGTCGAGGTCTGCGAGCAGATGGTCGACTACCTGATCCACGGGGTCGTCCGGAACTCGGTGAATCTGCCGAGCGTGGATGCCAGCACGATGGCCATCCTGCGCCCCTATCTGGAACTGGGCCAGCGGCTCGGGAGGCTATTGGCGCAGGTGGGTCCGAAGCGGGCCGAGCACCTCACGGTCCGTTACCACGGCCCCATCACGGAGCATTCGACGGCCCCGGTGACGCGCGCGATCCTCCAGGGTTTCCTCAAGGACGCGGCGGGCGGCGAGGTCAATCAGATCAACGTCATCCGGTTCGCGCAGACCCTGGGGCTCGAGTTCCGGGAGACCAAGAGCCGGGAGCACTGCGATTTCTCGGAGTTGGTCGAGGTCGTTGCGACGGCGGGCGGCGAGGAGGTCTCGGTCGCCGGGACATTTTTTGCGGGGCACCCGCGGCTGGTGCGGTTCAATGGGCTGTCGATCGAGGCAAACACGGAGGGAGTGCTCTTTTTCCTGGAGAATCGTGACCGGCCGGGGATCGTGGGTTGGATCGGGACGATCCTGGGGCGTCACCGCGTCAATATCGCCAACATGTCCCTCTGTCGCTCGGAGCGCGGGGGGATGGCGCTGACCGTGCTGCAGCTCGATAGCGCGCCGCCGGAGCCGGCGATGGAGGAGATCCGCAAGGAGCAGGACGTCGCTTCGGTGCGCCTGGCGCATCTGGGGTAGGCGATTAATTCCTGCAATCTATATTGACGTTTCGCTTGTCTTGGGGAGTGGGGCGTTTCAGTATCCGGGTCCATGCGGTGCGGGCGAGTGGCGGCGGCGGTGCTGGCGGCGGCGGGGCTATCGGCCGCGAGCGCCCCGGGGGCCTGGCTGAAGGTCGAGAATGTCCAGGTGGTGGACGAGGTGACGGAACTGGGTGGGACGAGGGTGACGATCCGTTATGATCTGGCGGCGGAGGGGATTTCCGCGGAGCGGCCGGCGTATGTTTTCGTGCGATACAGTCCCGACGCGGGGAAGACGTGGCTGCCGTTGCCGATGGAGGGTCTCGGGGGCAATGGTTTTGACATCGTGGAGAGCGGGGGGCCGAAACAGGTGGTGTGGTGGGGGACGAAGGAGACGGATTTCGAGGACGCGACGCTGGTGGACGTGGCGGTGCGTGGGATCGCGATGGCCCGGGTGCCCGGGGGCAAGTTCATGATGAAGGGGGTGCCTGGCGGCGGGCGCGACGAGACGGGCAAGAGCCAGAAGGCGAAGGACGCGCTGCCGGAGTTCCACATGGCGCGGCACGAGGTGACGGTCGGGATGTACGTGGATTACCTGAACGAGGTGGGGGGCGAGGGCGTGGGCTACAACGAGAGGATGTCCAACGCGGAGCGGTGTGGCATCGCGCGGGAGGGGGTGCGGTATGCCGCGCTGCCGGGGCGCGAGGAGTATCCTGTCACCTACGTCTCCTGGTATGACGCGATGCGTTTCCTGCGGTGGTGCGGGCTGCGCCTGCCGACGGAGGCGGAGTGGGAGAAGGCCTACCGGGGGGGCGTGCACCTGGACGGGGACGCGTCGGCCAAGGCCCCGAACCCGAATCCCGGGAGGCGCTATCCCTGGGGCGACGAGGCGCCCGGCGATGGCGGCAAGCACCGGTGCAACTGCGATGGGGAGGAGGATGGGTTCGGGGGGACCGCGCCGGTCGGGAGCTTTTCGGCGTTCGACAGCCCGTATGGGATATCGGACTTGGCGGGCAACGTCGCCGAGTGGACGCTGGACTGGTATTCCACGCAATACCACGTGGGGCTCGACGGGTTTCGGGTGGTGCGCGGCGGGTCGTGGATGGAGGTGCCGCAGGGATGCGACGCCGTGACGCTTGCGACGCAGCTGCCGATGAAGGAGAATTCGATCATGGGTTTTCGCGGAGTCCGGCCAATGAATGGTTGCCTGAGGGACAGGCCTTGAGCGGCGGGCGCCCGCGCGGTGGCATGTGGGGCGATGCAGGAAAGGAGCGGTGCGATGGATGCGATGAAGAGACGGACGTTCATTCGGGGCGCGGTTGGGGCGGCGGCGGGTGCCGCGGCGGCCTCCGGGGCGCGCGGGGCCTCGGCGCAGGACAAGATCGTGGTGGGCTTCATGGGTGTCGGGGGCCGCGGGCGCAGCCTGCTGCAGAGCCTCGTCAAGAGGAATGACATCGAGATCAAGTACATCTGCGACGCGGACTCTCGGGCGTACGCGGCGGCGGCGGAGATCGTCGTCGAGGGCCACGATTACAAGCCGAAGTTCGTGCAGGACTTCCGGCGGATGCTCGAGGACAAGGACGTCGACGCGATCGTCAACGCGACATCGGATCGCTGGCACGCGCTGGCGACGGTGCTCGCGTGCCAGGCGGGCAAGGACGTCTACGTCGAGAAGCCGCTCTCGCTGAGCATCTGGGACGGGCGCAAGATGATCGAGGCGGCGAGGAAGTACAAGCGGGTGGTGCAGGTCGGCACCCAGACGCGCAGCGCGCCGTACGCGGACAAGGCGAAGGAATACATCGCGAGCGGGAAGCTGGGCGACGTGTATCTGGTGCGGGTGTTTTTCATCCAGGACGCGCCGGCGATCCAGGTGGCGCCGGAGGCGGAGGTGCCCGAGGGGCTGGATTACGACATGTGGTGCGGGCCGTCGCCGAAGGAGCCGTATCGGCCCGGGAGGTGGTTCCAGGCGAAGTGGGATTACTACACCGGCTTCATCACGGCGGACATGATCCATCAGGTGGACATCGCGCGGCACATCGTGGGGCTCGATTATCCCGACACCGTGTGCAACGCGGGCGGCGTGTACCTCTTCGACGATGGGCGGGAGCAACCGGACACGCAATTCACGACCTTCGAGTGCGGGAAGATGACGATGCTGTTCGAGGCCGCGCTCAAGGCGCCGTACATGCACCGGATCGTCAATCTGCCCGCGGACCAGGTGTATCCGGACTGGCCGTTCAGCGCGACCAAGGTGGAGGTGCTCGGGACCAAGGCGATGATGTGTTTCGGCCGGCATGGCGGCGGCTGGCAGGTCTTCGAGGGCGACCCCAAGGTCCGGAAGAGCCAGCCCGTGGTGTCCGAGCCATCCGAGCTGAAGTTTGGCACCATGACGGAGCCTCACTTCGACGACTTCTTCAGCTGCATCCGCAGCCGTGGGACGCCGAAGGCCGACATCGAGGAGGGGCACAAGTCGATGATCCTCTGCCACCTCGCGAACATCTCGTATCGCGTCGGCAACCGGAAGCTGAAGTTTGACGCGAAGAGCGAGACTTTCGCCGGCGACGCCGAGGCGAACAAGTTGCTGAAGGTGAATTACCGCGAGCCCTGGACCATGCCGGACCCGGTCTGAGCGGCGGGGTCGGTCTCGCGCGGGACGACGCGCCAGGTCTGGAAGGCTGGGGTGGTCTGGAGGGTCGGGCCGGGGGTTCCCGGCCGGATGAGGCGCGCGCCGGCGGTGCGAAATCGGCGGAGGAGGTCTGGCCCGATTTCGGGCCCGAGGACATTGACCGCGGTGGCGAGCGCGTCGGCCATGAGGCCGTTGGATGGGGTGTGGGATACGGCGACGGTGACCGTGCAACCGTGGGTCACCGCGTTTCCGGTTCGTGGGTCGATGATGTGCGAGAGGCGTTTGCCCCCGTGGATGAGGTTCTGGTTTTCGTCGCCGGAGGTGGAGATCGCGCCGTGGGAGAGGATGAGGCATTCCTGCGGGGGGCCGCTGGCGGAGGCGGGCGGCAGGCCGATGCGCCAACCGGGTTGGCCTGGGGGCGGATCCCCCGCGACGACATCGCCGCCGGCGGCCACCAGCACGCGGGTCAGGCCGAGAGCGCGACATTCGGCGAGGGCGCGGTCGGCGGCGTAGCCCTTGGCGACGGCGCCGAGATCCAGCCGCATGCCGGGGACGGTCGGGGTCGCGGTGGCGTGGCTAGCGTGGAGGAGGAGTTTCTCGTAACCGACGGCGCGCAGGGCCGCCCGGATGCTGTCCGGATCGGGTGGCGTGCCGCGTTCTCGGGCGCGCCGCCAGAGATGGGTCAGGGGTCCGGCGGTGAGATCGAGCGCCCCACCCGAATGGTGTTGGATGGGGCCGGCATGCGTCAGGACCCAATTGAGGTCATCGCCGAGGGGCACGGCGATGCCGACGTTCTCTGGCGCAGTGAGGAGGCTCACTTCGCTCGAGGGGAGGTAGTCGCTCAGGGATGCGTTGAGCGCATCGATGCGCGCGAAAGCGGCGGTCGCGGCGGCGTCGGCGCGGTCTGCCGCGGGCGCGTAGATCACCATGCGGAACCACGTGCCCATCTGAACGTGCTCGTACTCGAAACGGTGGAGCGCGTCGGAGGCGTGGGTGGCAGTTGCCGCCAGCATCGCCGCGGCGAGAAAGAGCGGCGCGCGGGGGTGACGCTGGGCTGTTTCCGCGAGAGGCATCGGTTCCCCGTTTAGCACGCCCGGTCCGCGAATCGCAAGAGGCGGGTCGTTATGCGGAGGGACGCCGGCCCCGGCGTCCGCGCGCCACCAGCCTGCGGGCTGCTTCGGCCGACCCGGCCCGTGAGGCCGCGGGCCCTCCCAAACATGGCTTAACTTAACGCGATTCGGGTCGGACATAGTCCGACAGATGCCTAGCGCCCGAAGAGGGCGGCTTCGATGCCGGCGGCCTTGTGGCAGGTTTCCAGGAATTCGCGCTCGGGATCGGAATCGATGGTTATGCCGCTGCCGACGCCGTAGCGCGCCTCGCCGCGGGCGACCTCGACGGTGCGGATGGCGATGTTGAATTGGGAGAAGCCATCGAGGCCGAAGAAGCCTATCGCGCCGGTGTAGAGGCCGCGGGGCGAGGGTTCCAACTCGGCGATGATCTCGGTCGCGCGTTTCTTTGGGGCGCCGGTGATGGAGCCGCCGGGGAAGCAGGCCCCGAGGATATCGAGGGGATGCACGTCATCGCGGAGCGTGCCCCTGACGGTGCTGACGAGGTGGTGGACATGGGCGAAGGTCTGCCGCTCGGCGAGTCGGGCCACCCGGACGGAGCCGTACCGGCAGACTCGGCCGAGGTCGTTGCGTTCGAGGTCGGTGATCATGACCAGCTCGGCGCGCTCCTTGGCATCGGAGGTGAGTTCGGCGATGGCGGCGCGATCGGCATCGTCGTCGTGGTGGCGCGGGCGTGTCCCCTTGATGGGGCGGGTTTCGATGATGGGGCCGCGGGTGCGGAGGAAGAGCTCTGGCGATGCGGAGACGATGGCGCGATCGGGGGCATCGAGGAAGGCGGCGAAGGGCGCGGGGGACGTGTCGCGCAGGCGGGTGAAAAGGGCGCGCGCGCATCCGGAGAAGGGCGCGCGGACGGTGCGCGTCAGGTTGACCTGATACACATCGCCGGCGCGGATGTAGTCGTGGATCTTGAGGACGCGCGCCCGGAAGTCCGCGGGGGCTAGGGTGGAGGTGGGGGAGCCGGCGCGGAACGGGGCGTCGATTCGCGGCCATGTCGCGGCCGGGATGAGGCGCAGGTCCTCATGCAGACCAAACCAGAAATCGCCCTCGTAGGTGAAGTAGCCGATAGCGGCGCGGGTGGGGGGACGATCGGGCGCGGCTGCGGCGGGCGCGGGGCCGAGGAATTCTCGCAGGGCGGGCCAATCGGAGCGGGTGCCGGCAACGGCGGCGACGGGCCGGTGCGCGGCGAGGGCCATCCGCTCGCCGGCGCGGGGAATGCCGGTCTCAATCCAGGCGTGAAAGTGCGTTGCCGAGGGCATCGCGGGAGAACTCCGGTGCGATGAGCGCGAGATTGAAACGGGATGGGGCGAGGATGGCGTTGGCGAGGCGGCGGATGTCGGCGGCGTTGACGCCCTCGATCTGGCGGACGAATTCGTCGGGCTGGATGACGCGCCCGAAGGCGAGGAGGGATTCGGCGATCCACCCGGCGTGGGCGGAGGAGCCCTCGAGCCCGAGGAGGATCGTGCCGATGGCGTAATCCTTTGCTCGGCGGAGCTCCCGCGGGGTGGGGGTGCGGCGTTTCAGGCGGGAGAGCTCGCGGATGATGAGGCGGAGGGCCTCGGGCACGCGGGAGGGTTCGAGGCCGGCCGCGATGTGGAGCAGGCCGTCGTCGCTGAGATGGGAAACGGAGGAACTGATGGCGTAGGCGAGGCCGCGCCTTTCGCGGAGTTCCTGGAAGAGGCGGGAGCTCATGTTCTCACCCAGGAGGACGCTCAGGAGGCGGAGTGCGGCGCGGCGGGGGTCGTGGCGGGAAAAGGCGCGGATGCCGATGGCGAGATGGGCCTGCTCGGTGTCTTTGGCGAGGAGTTGGACCCGCGGGCCCCGCTGGCCCTTGCGGGCGGGCCGATGGCGTGGCGGGGGGCCGGGGCGCCATCGGCGCGGGGTCTTGGCGACGAGGCGCAGGAGGTGATCGTGCCCGACGTTGCCGGCGGCGGCGACGACGGTGTTGGAAGCGCGGTAATTCCTCGCGCGGAAGTCCAGCAGGCGCGTGCGGGAGATGCCGCGGACGCTTTCGACCGTGCCCGTGATGGGGCGACCGAGGGGATCGTCGGGCCATAAGGTGGCATTGAGGAGATCCTCGACATGGCTCGCGGGCTGGTCGACCAGCATGAGGATCTCCTCGCGGATGACGTTTCGCTCGCGCTCGACCTCGCGGGGCGGGAGGGAGGAGGCCAAGAACATGTCCGCGAGGACGTCAACCAGGAGGGGGAGGTGCTTGCCCTGCGCCCGCGCGTAATAGCAGGTGGTCTCCTCCCCGGTGGAGGCGTTGAGGTATCCGCCGATGCCCTCGACCGCCTCCGAGATCTGCCGGGCATTGCGCGATGGCGTCCCCTTGAAAAGGAGGTGCTCCAGGAAATGGGCGGCGCCGCACTCGGGTCTCGCCTCGAAGCGCCCGCCGGTGCCGGCCCAGATGCCGACCGTGACGCTGTCGGCGGAGGGGAGGGTGACGGAGGTGACGGTCAGGCCCGATGGCAGGCGCGTCACGCGGCAATCGATCATCCGTCCTTTTTTCCGTTCTTCGGCAAAATTGCAAAGAGAAACGGTGGGTTGACTGGGATCGGTGGGCGTGGATAAACTTCCCGTTTTTCGTTGGTTGTAGGGTGGAGGCTGAGACATGAGCACTGGTGATTTGGCGGCCGGGGAGAAGGCCCGGCGGATCGTGGGTTTGCACGAGGCGTATGTCCTGGGCACCTATCGGCGCCTGGGGCCGGTGCTGGTCGAAGGACGGGGCGCGGCGGTCTGGGATACCGAGGGCCGGCGCTATCTGGACTTCGGGGGTGGGATCGCGGTCAACGCCCTGGGGCACGCGCACCCGGCGGTGGTGGCGGCGATCCGGGAGCAGGCCGGTCGCCTGATGCATATCTCCAACCTGTATTACAGCGAGCCGCAGGGGCTCCTGGCGAAGCGGCTCGTGGGGCTGGTCGGCGCGGGCAAGGTCTTCTTCTGCAACAGCGGGGCGGAGGCGAACGAGGCGCAGTTCAAGCTGGCGCGGCGTTTCGGCTCGGCGACGGGGCGATTCGAGATCCTCACCTGCCTGAATTCCTTTCATGGGCGGACACTGGCCGGGATCGCGGCGACGGGACAGGAGCGATTCCGCGAAGGGTTCGGGCCGGTGACGCCGGGTTTCCGGCACGTGCCTTTCAATGATCTCGGGGCGATCGAGCGGGCGATCGGCCCGGAGACCGTCGGGGTACTGGTCGAGGGCATACAGGGCGAGGGGGGCATCCACTTGGCATCGGCAGATTTTCTGCTGGGGCTTCGGCGGTTGTGTGACGACCGGGGGCTGCTGCTGCTGTGGGACGGGGTGCAGTGCGGGATGTTCCGTTCGGGCCGCTTCCAGAGCTATCAGCGGCTGCTGGAGGGGGTGGCGGGCGGGGAGGCGTTTCTGCCCGATGCGATCGCGATGGCGAAAGGGCTGGGGGCGGGTTTTCCGATCGGGGCGATGTGGGTCGCGGAGCGCCACGCGGGGTTGCTGGGGCCGGGTAGCCACGGCTGCACGTTCGGCGGCTCGCCGCTCGCGTGCGCGGTGGCCCTGGCGGTGCTTGACGCGGTGGAGAAGGATCGGCTGATGGACAACGCGCGGCGGCAGGGCGAGCGCGCGACGGCGGCCCTGCGGGAGCTGGCGAGCCAGCACCCCTCGGTCGTGGCCGAGGTGCGGGGGCTGGGATGCATCATCGGCATCGAGTTGCGCGTCGAGGCGGCCCCGCGGATCGAGGCGCTGATGGCGGCGGGTCTGCTGACCGTGCCGTCCGGGAAGCACGTGATCCGCCTCTTGGCGCCGCTGGATGTCTCCGATGGCGAGATGGACGAGGCGATCGGGATCCTCGGCGCGGTCCTCGGTCGCGCGGCCAAGGAGGGATGACATGCGACACTACCTTTCCTTTTCGGACATGACGGTGGAGGAGACTCGCGGTGTGTTGCGCCGGGCGCGGGAGCTGAAGCGCCTGCGGGCCGCCGGGCACGGGAGGCCGCTCGAGGGAGAGAACTGGGCGATGCTCTTCGCCAAGGCCTCCACGCGCACGCGGGTCTCTTTCGAGGTGGGCCTCCGGGAGCTGGGGGCGGGCGTGGTGTTCATGTCGGGCGACCAGCTGCAGCTGGGGCGCGGCGAGCCGATCGAGGACACCGCGCGGGTGCTGGGGCGGATATTCCATGGGGCGATCATCCGGACATTCGCCCAATCGGACCTGGAGGTGTTTGCGCGCCATAGCGGGATCGTGACGATCAACGCCCTGACGGACGCGGAGCACCCGTGCCAGATACTGGCGGACATCCTCACGATCGAGGAGTTGCTGGGCCCGATCGAGGCGCGCCGGGTCGCGTTCATCGGGGACGGCGCGTGCAACGTCCCCGTCTCGTGGATCCTGGCGGCGCGGGCCTTCCGGTTCGAGCTGACGATCGCGGCGCCGGCGGGCTACCAGCCCGAGCCGGCGCTGGTGGCCGGGAGCGGGGTCCGCGTGACTGACTCGGTTGAAGAGGCGGCGCGCGGGGCCGACGTCCTGTATAGCGACGTGTGGGTTTCGATGGGCAAGGAAGAGGAGGCGGAGAAGCGGCTCTCCGACCTGCGCGGTTATCAGATCAATCGGGAGGCCTATTCCCTGGCGGCGCCCGGGGCGCTGGTCATGCATTGCCTGCCGGCCTACCGCGGGATGGAGATCACCGATGAGATGATCGAGGCGCACGCCCCGACGATTTTCACGCAGGCGGAGAATCGGCTCCACGTGCAGAAGGCGCTCATCGCGCAGCTTTGCGAGTGGCGGGGTTGGCAGAGTGCGGCGGGCTGCTAGTGGAAGGGTCATTCACGCGCGCGCTGGGGCAATCGCTGGACCAGGCGGGGATCCTCCTGTTTGGGGAAGGTTCGGCCCGGCGATGGTTTGGGTGGGCGTTTTTCGCGTGGGTTTCGACGCTGGGTGCCGTCGCGATCGAGTTGCCGCTTGCGGTGCTGGCTGCGGGCGATTGGATCGAGCGATTCCGGGATGCGATTCTGGCCAAGTCATGGTTGCTCTTGCCGTGCGGGGGCCTTTTCGTGTTGGGCGCGGTCGCGCTGGCTTGGATGCGCGCCTGCGGATTGATGGTTTTCCTGGATTTTCTCGTGCGGGGCGAGGCGGGGATCGGCGTGGCGTGGGGGCGACAGCGGGGCAACGTGAAGCGGCTTTTTCTGGTGTGGGTGGCGCTGGGGTCTGCTGCCTTGCTGTTTGCGGGAGGGCTGGCGGCGGGCTGGTTCTGGTGGTTTCGCGGGAGGGCCTTGAACTGGGGCATGCTCGGCGCGGATGACGCGACGGTTTTCGGCGCGTTTTGCGCGGCCGGTGCCATAGGGGCCGTGGGGCTATCGGGGCTGGGCGTTTTGGTGGAGGACTTCGTCTGTGCGGCGATGCTGGGGGGCGACGCGCGCGGCACGTGGGGGGAGATCCGCCGGGGGTTGGCGTGGGTGGCCGAGAGGGGGGACTTGGTCTTGGCGTATCTGGGTTTCCGGGTGTGCCTGGCGCTCGCGGTGGCCTCGGTGGCGCTGACGGTGGGCTGCCTGTCCTGCGGCGTGGCTTTCTTGCCCTATCTGGGGACCCTGTTGCTTTTGCCCCTGCACGCCTTCTGGAGGCTGTTCCCTCTATTCTTTCTCCGGGAGAACGGCGTTGACGCGTGGGCGGGAGCGGCACCACCCCGCGTCACCATTTTCGCGCCCGGTGCGCCGCCGCCGCCGCCGCCGCTAGTTCCGGCACCATCGCCACGGGTGCCACCGCGGCTGGGAAAAAAAGAACTGTCCGTTTAGGGGCGAGCCGCTAACATTTCTCCCCATGAACCCATTCGGATTGAATCTGTTCGGAATGCTTGTGAGCCCCCGGGGTCGATCGCGATGGGTCGCCTGTTTGGTGGCGGGGATGGTTGCGGGCCCGCTGTCCGGGCAGGAAACGACGGCGCCTGCGGATGCCGCCGCCCCGATGGCCGAGGGCGAGGCCCCGGCGGCCGCGCCGGGCGATGGCCGGCAGTGGGTGGTGCTCGAGACGGGCCCCGGCAGGCATGAGGCGGTCGAGGCCGTGACCATCGAGGAACCCGTCCCGAATGTCGTGATGATCACCGATGTCGCCGGGAAAAAGCAGACCGTCAACAAGAGCAAGATCAAGGCGAAGCTGCCCGCGGCGCCCGCGACCTCGGAAGGATTGCAGCTTGCCGACGTGACCGCGGCGATCGATGAGATGGACAGGGCCATCGTGACGATGCCCGGGGTCGGCGATACCCTGAAGCCGGGACGGGAGGCCTGGGACGCGCGGCGGGCGGAGCTTCAGGAGATGGCGTCGGGCAAGACGAAAGTGATGGAGCGGGTGGATGCCTACGTCGCCGAGACGATCGACGAATCGACGCAGTACAGCGCCGGGGACGTGGAGAAGAAGATCCAAGAGGGCGAGGCCCTGATCGCCGAGGCCCCGGAGCGTCAGGGGGACATCAGCGCCCAGATCGAGAAGTGGCGGGCGAGGATCGCGGCGGCGGAGCCCGCGATGGGCGCGCCGGCCGAGTCGCAGGCCGAGGCGCCCAAGCAGCCCGCGATCGCGCCGGAGAGCCTGGCGCTCGCGGAGGATTACAAACTCAAGGTGCCGGAGAGCGCGATCAAGCCCAACGTGGTCACGGCCACGGTCATCGTGATCGTGATGTCGATCATGTTCTTCTTCTACTCCACGATGCACGGGCTCGGCCGATTGCTGCGCCTGAAGGCCTCGGCATTTTTCTATCTGGCCATCGGGCTCGGCGGGCTGGGTTTCTATAGCTCGGTGTGGCTCCTGCTGTATGAGATCCCGGAGGACTTCACGGCTCTCAAGAAGGCGAGCCACGGCGATGTGGGGCTGGTCGAACCGATCGTGGCGTTCGCGCAGAAATACCCGCAGATCGAGGGCGACCCGTCGGCATTCCGCGAGGTGCAACTCCAGGACGGGAGCCTCAACGAGTTTCTGAAGAAGCGGCTGGAGTTCGTGCCCCGTTCGCCGGCCGCGCCGCTGGACGTGAAGCGCACCTCGCTGTGGCTGGACGTTCGGGAGGACGGGGTTTTTGTCTATCAGGAGTTGGCGATGCTGGGGACGCCGCTGATAGCGACGGTCTTTGTGCCGATCCGGGTGACGGACGAAGACATCGAGTACGGGCAGCCGCTCGGGCGGCTGGGCAAGGTCACGATGCCAAAGATCTTGGCGGCGGTTGTCTGGCGGGAGTTGCAGGAGGGCGTGGGCCAGGCACTGGACGATGCGGGCATCACGCGGACCTTCGGCGTGAGTCGGGTGACCGAGCATATCGTCCACATCGCGCTGCGGGCGCCCTGATGCAGATCGAGCCGCGGGCGCCGATGCCGGTCAAGCCGCGACCGATCGTGGTGATCGGGGCGGGGGGCATCGTGCGGGACGCGCATCTGCCCGCCTACGAGAAGGCGGGCTTTCCAGTCGCGGGGCTGTTCGACGTCGATCCGGTGCGGGCGGAGGCGGTGGCGGCGGAGTTCGGGATCCAGACGGTGTATCGGGGGCTGGACCGTCTGGCGCTGGTGGCACCGGCGGATGCGGTATTTGACGTGGCGGTGCCACCGGAGGCGATCGGGCCGGTGCTGGAGCACCTGCCGGCGGGGGCGGCGGTGCTGATCCAGAAACCGCTGGGGCGGGATCTGCGGGAGGCGATGGCGATCGCGGAAATCTGCCGGCGCCGCGGTCTGGTCGCCGGGGTGAATCTGCAACTGAGGACCGCGCCGTGCGTGCTCGGGGCCCGGGGGGTGATGGGGGGCGGGTTGATTGGGTCGGTGCACGACATGGAGGTGCGTGTGACGGGCTTCATGCCGTGGCACCTGTGGTCGTTTCTGGAGGGTGCGCCCCGCGTTGGCGTGCTATACCACAGCGTGCAATATCTGGATCTGGCGCGCTGCACGCTGGGCGAGCCGCGGGCGGTGATGGCCCGGGTATCGCGCCATCCCGCGGCGCCGAATCTCGCCGACACGCGCTGTCAGATCCATCTGGACTACGGCCCCGAGATGCGGGTGTCCATCGGGGCGAACCACGGGCACCGATTCGGGCGACGGCACGAGGAGAGTTTTATCAAGTGGGAGGGTTCGGGAGGGGCGGTCTGGGTACAGCTGGGGATGCTGCTGAATTATCCCGAGGGGGAAGACGATCGCCTGGAGGTCTGCGAGTTACGGGAAGGCGCGACGCCGCGGTGGCAGGCGGTGCGTTTGGCAGGCCGCTGGTTTCCGGACGGTTTCACGGGGCCGATGGCCAACCTGATGCGGCATCTCGAGGGTTCCGAGGCGGTCTTGGCGCCCTCGCTTGAGGATGGGGTCCGGGCCATGGCGATGGTGGAAGCGGTTTACGAGTCCAGCGAGGCGGGCGGGGTGCCGCGACCGATACCGGCCGTCGGGCTGCCGTGACAAGACGCGCGGCGGGCCGCTCCTTGGCAGGAGGGGCTACCTGTCGCGAGGGCGCGCCGGATGATTCAGGGTGAAACTTCTGAGGGTGTGTCCTCACGCGGTATTCTGACTCAGACTCCGGAGGCTGTGCTGCGCGGGACGCGAATCTTCGGATTGCGGCAGTCGGACGTGCGCAGTCCAAGGATGCGTCTCGGTGAGGCCGGGGCTCTGGATTCATGAAAGAAGCTTTCAACCAATTTGTTGCAGAGAAAACCGTCGCGCATTTGGCGCGGAAGTTTCTGGCTAGGGGTGCGGCGCGAACTTCTCCCAGAGGAGGACCGCCTCGATGATGGCGGCGATGAGGGCGGCGCCTGCGATCCATAGGAGCACGGCGATCCATCGGCGCAATGACTGGACCCTGCGCCGGCCGCGCACGAGTTCCTCTCGTTCCTTCTGGGCCTCGGCGTTTCGGCGCTCGATGATGCCCTTGAGGATCTGGTTCTCACGGTTCTGGTCTCCCGAGACAAACCCCTCCAGCTGGGTCTGGACCTCGATGAGATCCTCCTCGAAGCGCTCCCTGAGGGACTCGGCCCGGGAGGCGCGGTCGATCGCGTCGTGAAGCTCGCGGCGGAGGCGGTTGGCCTCGGTGCGGGCGGTCTCGCGCTCGGAGCGCATGAGGTCGCGCTCCTGACGGCTCTTGGCGGCATCCTCTCTGGCGCGGTTGAGGTCGGCATTGAGGTTTGCGGCGACTTTCTGGAGTGCCTCGAATTCGGATCTCTGGGCGTCGGAGGATTTTTCTAGGGAGGCGAGCTCGCGTGCCTGCGCGGCGCGGGCGGCATCGAGTTCCGCGCGGGTTCGATCGAGTGCGGCGAGTTGTTTTTCGAGGTCTGTGATTCGGGCCCGGGCCGCGCCGAGATCGGATTCCAATGCGGAGATGCGCTCGGCGCTAGCGGCGGCGGACCGCTTGCCCTCGGCCTCGATCTGGGCGATGCGCGCCTCGCGGGTGCCGATGGTGTCGCGGGCGGTGGCGAGTTCGGCCCGGGAGGTCGCAATGGTCGCGTTGGCCTCGTCCAGCCTGGAGGAGAGGAGGCGGATCTGATCGGCGGCGGAGGCAGAATCTTCTGCGGTCTTGGCCTCGATCTCGGCGATGCGGGATTCCTTGGCGGCGGCGGCGGCGCGCTGGCTATCGAGTTCTGCCTCTGTTGCGGCGCGCGCCTCGCGGGACTGAGCGAGTTCAGCGTTAAGGCCCTGGATCTGCTCATGGGCCGATGCGGCGTCGCGCGTGGCGTCGGCCTCGATCTGGGCGATGCGCGCCTCGCGGGTGGCGATGGCCTCGCGGGCGTCGGCGAGGTCCTTTTCGGCGGTGGCGAGGCGGTCGCGCGCCTGCTCCAGTTCGAACGTGAGGGCCTGGGATTTTGCGCTGGCGTCCGTCGATTCGCGCTGCAGGCGCGCCTCGAGTTCCGCGATGCGGGAATCCTTGGCGGCGGTGGCGACGCGTGCATCCGCGAGTGTTCTCTCTATCGTTTCGAGAGAGTGGCGCGCCGCGTCTGCCGCTGCGTTGGCCTCGCGGGAACGTTCCTCGGCGTCGGCGACGGAGCGTTCGGCGAGCTTGAGTTTCTCGGCGAGGGCGTTGCGGTCGTCGGACAGGCGCTTGGACTCGGTCCGCAGTCCGTCGAGTTCCGTCTCGACCTTCGAGCGTAGGGCCTCGCGGTCTCCGAGCGAGGCGGCTTCGGCGGATAGGGTCTTCTCCTTGGCGAGGCGGGCCTCATCCTCGATGCGGCGCGCGTCGTCCCGGGAGGCGTCGAGGTCCTTCTGGGTTTTGGCGAGCTGTGTCTTGAGCCGCGAGACCTCCGCGTTGAGTTCGTCGAGGCGGTGGCGGGCTTGGTCGAGTTCGGCGTGTTTTTGGGACTCTTCTGGGGATTGGGGTTTGGATTTTGTTTCGGCGAGGGTCTGCTTGGGTGGGGAGGCGGGGTGGTGGGTGGGCCGAGGCTTATTCTCTTTGTGAGCGTGGGGCTTTTTCTCTGCGGGTGGGAGGACGGGGAGCGTCGCTGGGGGCGGGGCGGTGGCCTGTTTTGCGGCGGGGGGCTTGGGGTGGGGGATCGTGACCTGCTTGCCGCAGGAGGGGCAAGGGATCTGGAGGCCAGCACCCTCGGCGTCAACCACCATGGGTTGCTGACAATGGCCGCACTCGAATTCGATGTCTGCCATGGCCTCAGGGTGGGGTCTTACGCCGGCGAACCTCATATCGTGGCCGGATGGCCCCCGCAAGGCACATTTGCGCATGGCGGCGTTAAATTTTTTTGTGTCCGCGGTAGCCTGTTGGACCTACCCTCCCCAAAAAGATGGCAGATTGGGCGGTTTTTCTGTTTGCCTTGGGCGTCGATTGGCTGTGCGGCAGGTTGACGTTGAAGGGGTGCGTCCGGCTGGGGCGGCTGGTGTCCGCGTTCCCCGCCGGGTTCGCGTGGACCTACAACGCGTTGATGGAGGCGAATTGGAAGGCCGCGTTTGGCGTGTCGGCCGGGAGGCGACGGCGGCGGGAACTGTGGGCACGGATGTGCGCGAATCTTCTTGTTTCCGTGCGGTTTCCGACGATCGGGGCGCGGGAGCGTGGGGCCGCTGTCGATGTGATCGGGGAGAAGCATCTGAGGGAGGCGCTGGCGGGGGGGCGCGGCGTGATCTTGGTGACGGGGCATCTGGGGGCCTGGGAAATTTTGGCACAGGCGGCGGAGCGATTTCCTGAGGTGCGCTTCAGCACGCTGTTCCAGCCTTTGCGGAATCGGCGATTGGATCGTTGGGTGCGGGCACGGCGTGGGACGGCTGGGGTGAGGCTGCTGAGTCGGCGAGGGGCGTGGCGGCAGGCGTGCGAGCGCTTGGGGGGGGGTGAGGTGGTGGCGGTTTTCGCCGACCAGCATGCGGGAAAGGTCGGGATCTGGACTCCGTTTTTTGGGCGACTGGCATCGACCACGCCACTGCCCGCGATGCTGGCGGAGCGCACCGGCGCGGCGCTTCTGCCGGTGGCGGTGGAGACGGTTGGGGAGGCGCGATGGGCCGTGCATTTTCGTCCGGCGATCCCCGCGGAGAATGGGGATCTCGGCAAGACGACAAGTCGTTTGAACCTGGTTCTGGAGGAGATGGTGCGGCGGGCGCCGGACGACTGGTTTTGGGTGCACGAGCGGTGGAAGCTGCCCAACCCCGAATTTTTGGTGAGCGGTTCGCGGCGCGGGCATCACGTGCCGCGGGGAGTGGCCCTGAAGCCGTTCCGGCTCTTGGTCCGTGCGCCGAACTGGCTGGGCGATGCGGTCATGCATCTCCGCTTGCTATCGTCGCTGAAGCAGGGGAGGCCGGACATGGAACTCGCGGTGCTATGTCCGCCGAGGTTGGCCGATCTGTATCGCGAGTGTGATTTCGTGGATCGGGTGATCGAGACGGCCGCGAACAAGAGCGTCTTTCGGACCGGGGCGAGGCTGCGGCGGGATCACCACGATCTTGTGGTTCTGCTGCCGGCATCTTGGCGGGTGGTGCTGGAGGCATTGCTGGGCGGGGTTGGGCGAAGGGCGGGCTACCGGGTCCGGGGCCGCGGGAGGCTTGTCATCAATCAGAAGGTGCCGCTCCTGAGTCGCGAGGCGGCCGGGGAGCACCAGGCGTTGGGATGGTTGCGCGCGGTGGAGTATTACGGCGGGCGCGTGGCGCCGGAGGCGCCGAGTCTGTCCGGGGGTGCGGGGGAACGAGCGATCGGGGTCATCGCGCCGGGTGCGGAGTACGGGCCGGCCAAGCGCTGGCCGGCGGAGCGGTTTGCCGAAGTGGCCGATGGTCTTCGGCAGGAGGTGGTGGAATGGGTGGTGGTGGGCAGCGCGGGCGATGCGGCGGCGGCGGCGACGGTGGAGGCGAGGCTGGGCGACCGGTGCCGGAACCTCTGTGGGCGCACATCGCTGCGGGAGCTGATAGCGCTTTTGCGCGGGGCGAAGCTCGTGGTCTGCAACGACAGCGGGGTGATGCATCTGGCGGCCGCCTGCGGGGCACCGGTGGTGGCGGTCTTTGGCTCTACCGAGCCGCGCCTGACGCGCCCGATCCATGGCGGGGTGGCGATCGTCAGGAAGCATGTCCCATGCTCGCCCTGCTTTCGGCGTGAATGTCCCCTCGGTCACTACGATTGCCTGGAGCGCGTTCGGCCGGATGATGTGCTGGCGCTGGCGAAGCGGGTGCTGGACGGACGGGCGGGGCAATCTGTCGAGGGGATCGCGTGGGAGCCGGGGGCGCCATGATTTGCCTCTGGGTGAACAAGCGGGATTGGTTGCATCCCGGGCCGATACTGACGGTCGGCTTGCAAAATGCGTATTCGCTCGCGGCAAATGGGATCAAGACGCACCTCTGCTGCGGCATGGGGGAGACTTCGGACACCGCCCGGGAGCTGGGAGAGTTCTACGGACTGCCGCCGAGCGAAAACCTGATTATCCATCGGCTGGAGGCGCGCCAGTGGCTGATTCCGGGCAAGGGGCCCGGGTTCTACTCACAGGCGTGCGCCCTGGCCAAGCGTCTGGCCGCAGAGGATAGGGTGGCGGTGCTGACACGCGACCCGGGGTTCCTGCCGTACGTGTGGTGGCTTTGCCGGGATCGCCGGATCCGGGGATTCTACGAGGCTCACAATTTTCTGTCGGACCTTTCGTGGCGAGAGGATTCGCCGGGCTGGGCCGAGAGGAGGGATGGCTGGATGGAGAGGCTGTGCCTGCCGCGTCTTTCGGGCCTGGTCGCCATCACGAGCAAGCAGCGGGAGTTATACGCGCGAGTATTTCCGCGATTGGCATCTTGCGCGCTGCCCTTGGGAACATGGCCCAGGGAGGTGAGCGCGACCGAGATGGAGCGGCGCCGCGGGCTCCGGACGCTGGTATACGTTGGGCATCTCCACCGGTTCAAGGGCGTGGGCGTGTTGCTTAAGATCGCGAGGAAGATGTCGTCGGTCTGGGGATTGAAGGTCCTGTTCGTCGGGGGTGCACCCCAGCAACTGGATCGGTTCCGGGGTGAAGCGGCGGATCTGGTATCAGGTGGCGGAGTGGAATTTCGGCCATTTCTTTCGCCGCGGGATCTGGGCGGGGTCTTGGCGTCGGAGGCGAGCATCGGCGCGGTGTTGCTGCGGGACACCTTCTACAACCGTCACCTCACATCTCCCGCCAAGGCTCTCGACTACCTGTCGCACGGTCTTCCGGTGGTGGCCACGGATCTGCCCTCCACGCGGGAGGTGCTCGGGGATGCCGGCCTCTATCCTACAACCAAGGGAGAACTGAAAATGACCCTCGTGCGGCTGTTGGAGGAGCCCGGCGCTTACGCGGGCGCGGTGGGAGCCGTCATGGCCCGCGCCCGCGAATTGTCCTGGGAGGGCCGGGCGCGCCGTCTGGCGGCCTTCATTGAGGAGCGGTTTGGGGGGAACGGCGGGACCGTGGCGATCTGACCTTTGGGGCCGGGTCGGGTAGCGGGTGCCGCTCGAGCCGCTCGCAGAGCAGGCGGATGCGATCCAGGCTGACGTCGCTGATGTGGTGTTCGATGCCCTCGACGTCTTTTGCGACAGTCTCCGGATCGATCCCGAGGGCCAAGAGGAACCGGGTCAGGATCTGGTGGCGGAGGCGGACGTGCTGGGCGACGCGGCGCCCGCGCTCGGTGAGGGAGAATCCCCGATAGCGCTCGTGGGTCAGATACCCGAGCTTCCCCAACTGTTTGACCATGACGCTGACGCTGGGCCGGCTGAGGCCCAGTTCCCGGGCGATGTCCGAGACCCTGGCGTAGCCTTTCTCGATCATGAGTTCCTGGATCCGTTCGAGGTAGTCCTCTTGGCTGATCGAGGCGATGTGTCGTTGGCTCATCGGGTATGGCGTTCCGGGTTGGAGGATGGAGTATAGAAGACCGGATGGTGGGTGCAACAGCGGGGGTTGGGGGTCCCAAAGCCTCGCGTAAGGATCGCTCCCCGAGTGGCGTGCCCTCAACGAACCGTATAGGACACAGGCACGTCACTGTGCCAAGTTTTGTAGGGCGCGGATTCCTATCCGCGCCACGCACGGTCCTGCCGGTTGCCCGTGGCGCGAAAGGGATTTCGCGCCCTACATTCCCAAGTGTTGCGCCTCCGGGTAGTGCCTTACGCGAGGATTTGGGGGGGCTGTCGCGGCTTGTGATTTTTTGAAAGGCCGTGTAGCATAAGTTTTAATTAAGCATGCGCTGGACCGCTGGAGTTTTGGTGTGGTATTTGGCCGTGCCTGGCGTGGGGCGCGCGGATTTGGCTGGGGATGTGGCGGGGGCGGTCTTGCGCGGCGATTTTTCCCAGGCCAAGGCGATGGTGGAGAGGGGGTCGGGCGACCCCGAGGCTGCCGGATTGAGGCGGTCCCTACAGGTTGCCCAGCAACTGAACAACCGGATCTTGTCCTCGTTCAACGTGGATCAGGGGCAGCTGGTGAATCTGGAACTGGTGTCGGGGACGGAGATCGTGCAGGTGAGGCAGGTGGAGGGAAATTCGGTTCGCGTGATTCGGCGTGTTGGCACGGACGAGGCATCCGAGTGGACGGTGACGCCAGACCAATTGGCGGCCACGGAGAAGCTCAAGCGGCTGGGCGGTGGGCCGACCGGGGAGATCAATCTCCTGCGCGGCCTGGTGGCGTTTGGGGGGCGCGATCGCGACGCGGCCCTGGATTACTTCAGGGCCGCGGGCGGGGATCCGCTGGCGGGCGCGATCGTGGACGCGCTCTCCCAGGGCGCGCGGCAGAAGGCGGAGGCGGCGGCACGGGCGGAGCTGGATCGTCTCTTGGCCCTGGTTGGGATGCCGGCATCGACGGCCCTCGACCGAAAGACCGCGAGCGAGATCAGGCGGCGGACATTTTCGGAGAAGGATCTGGGGAGGATACGGTCGGCGGCGGCGGCGTTTCGGAAGAAGCACGCGGGGACCGACGTGGCCAGGGTGGCGGACATCGTCGTGGTGGAACTGGAGCGCGTGGACATCGTGACGAGGGAGATCGATGTGGCGATGATCGACGCCCGGATCCCGAAGCTGAAGGAGGCGAACCCGGCGGTTGGGGATCTGAAGATCGAGCGAAATGTGACGGCATCTGGGGCGGAGGTTTCGCTGGCGGGGAATGCGGGGTTGAAAGATGTGTCGGCGTTCGGGGATCTGCCTTTCGTCCGGATGGATCTGTCGGGTTGCGGCGTGGGCGACATTTCCCCGCTCCGGGGGATGCCGCTTCGGGAGCTGAACCTGGCGGGCTGTCCGGTGACGGATCTCTCGCCGTTGCTCAAGCTGGGCCAGCTTGAGGTGTTGGTCCTGCCATCGCCGTCCGCGGATGTGGCGCCACTCAAGGGGCACCGCGGGCTCAAGCGCATCGGCTATAGCGCGGACGCGCTGGAATCCGCCGGCGCATTCTGGGCGAAGGGGAGCCAGCGGTAGCGGACGGCCCTCCTGCGGCCGCGGGCTCGCGTGGCGGTCATTTAATGCCATGCGTCGGTCAATGATCGCCATTCCATGTGGGAGGGGCACGGCTTAGGGTGTTGGCGTCGACCGGTTCCGAGGTCGGTGCGGTCGGCTCAGAAAACAGGAGAGGCAAGAAGTTATGGCGACGAAGAGCAAGGCTGAGGTGGGCGGCGGGGCCAGGGATGGCCTGATCGTGGTGACGGGCGCGGGCGGATTCATCGGTGGCGCGCTGGTGCGGTATTTCAAGGAGAGGGGGCACCCGCGGATCCGGGCGGTGGACAAGAAGCCGCTATATGATTGGTATCAGCGGACGCCGGGGGTCGAGTGCCTGAGCATGGATCTGAGCGAGAAGGAGAATTGCACCCGCGCCTGCGAGGACGCGTGGGAGGTCTACAATCTCGCCGCGGACATGGGCGGTATGGGGTTCATCGAGCGGTTCCGCGTGGAGTGCCTGCGGAGCGTGCTGGTGAACACGCACATGACGGAGGCCGCCTGGCGGGCGGGCGCCGAGCGCTATTTCTTTTCCTCGTCGGCCTGCGCGTACAACACCGAGTTGCAAAAGAACCCGAAGGCGATCGCGCTGAAGGAGAGCGACGCGTATCCCGCGATGGCCGAGCGGGGCTATGGTTGGGAGAAGCTCTTCTCGGAGATGGTCTGCCAGGAATATTGGGCGGAGCGTGGGCTGAAGACCTACATCGCGCGCTTCCATAACGTCTACGGCCCTTGGGGCACCTGGGACGGGGGGCGCGAGAAGGCCCCGGCGGCGATCTGCCGCAAGGTGATCGAGGCCAAGGAGAGCGGGAAGACCGAGATCGAGATCTGGGGCAACGGGGAGCAGACGCGGAGCTTCATGTTCATCGACGACTGCGTGAAGGGGATCGACAGGATCATGCACTGCGAGGAGTTGACGGGCGTGCCGCTCAATCTCGGCTCGAGCGAGCTATTTTCGATCAACGCCCTGGTGAGCCTCGCCGAGGAGATCGGCGGGATCAAGCTCTCGCGGCGATATGATCTGGGGGCGCCGCAGGGCGTGGCCGGGCGCAACAGCGACAACACCTTCATCAAGAAGGTGCTGGGCTGGGAGCCATCGACGCCGTTCCGGGAGGGGCTGGCGAAGACGTACCGATGGATCGAGGAGCAGTTCCGGGACCGGAAGGCGGGGAAACGGACGGTGCGGGACACGATCTGAGATGGGCGCGATGGTCACGGGGTTCGCGGGCCGCATCCCATACCGTGCGGCGCTGGCGGGCGGTTGGATCGATCAACCGTTCCTATCGCGGCTCAATCCGGAACCGCCCGGTTCGATGGTGGTGGTGAATCTGGAGCCCGACATGTACTGGATGGAGCGCGCGGGCATGGCGACGGGAACCCGGAAGGTGGCGCTGGGGGTCTGGGGCGGTCGGGTGCCGGAGGGGGATCCGGCGTCGCTGGTGCGGCAACTGTACGACGAGGAGAACCGGACGAAGCCGGAACCGTCGGGCTCCCAGGACATGATCGGGCTCCTGTATCCGGGGATCAACCGGCTGGATTACGACGTGTCCCACGAGGGGGGGTATTTCCCCGGCCACATCGAGACGTGCCTGGACGCGGGCGTGGCCCGGTGGCTGGAGGGCGTGCTGCAAGTGATCCCTGTCGCGCCGAGGCCGCCGGGCTATGGGCCGCTCGGTGAGAAGCGCCTCGACCCGGCGTGGATCCGGCGGCTCGGCCGTAGCGGGAAAGATTGCTTTGCCGCGATCCTGGGGAAGGACGCCGAGGGCCTTGGGGCGTCTTTCAACGAGTGCATGGCGTGCTGGGAGGCGCTGCTGCCGCACGTCGTGCGGCACCCGACCTTGGAGGTGGATCTCGTGGGGCTGCTGCGATTCTATCAGGAACGATATGCCGGCGCGATGTATTCGGGCTGCGGCGGCGGATACCTTTTCGTGGTATCGGAAGGGGCGGTTCCCGGCGCGTTTCGGGTGAGGGTGCGCCTGGCGCCGGCGCACGAGCTGCCATGAACGCCGTCCGCGTCATCGGGGCTTTCGACAACATCCGCGCCAGAGGGGTGCGGTTCCTGCAGGAGGCGGCGCGGCTGGGGCCGTTGGAGGTCTACCTATTGGATGATGCCGCAGTGGGTGGGGCGCCGAAGTTCCCGCTGGCGGAGAGGCGGTATTTTTTAGAATCGCTGCGGTTCGTGGGTCGCGTTATCCCGGTGGGCGAGGGGTGGGCGGAGGGGCCCGACCCCTTCGAGGGCGAGTTCGGCCGATGGGTGTTCGGTCCCGGCGCGATGGAGCCGCGGCTTCTTGGGGCGTGCGCGGCGCGGGGCGTCGGGTGGTCCGAGATCGCTGGGGATGCGCTGGCTGGCTATCCCTGTCCGCGCGGGGGCGGGGGGGGCGTCGCGTCGGGCCGGCGACGGGTGATTGTCACCGGCTGCTACGATTGGTTCCACTCGGGGCACGTGCGTTTCTTCGAGGAGGTGTCGGCCCTAGGGGATCTGTACGTGGTCGTCGGGCACGACGCGAACATCCGACTGCTGAAGGGAGAGGGACACCCGATGTTCCCGGAAGAGGAGCGCCGGTACCTGGCCGCTTGCGTGCGCTACGTGCGCGAGGCGCTGATCTCGTCCGGCGATGGGTGGCTCGACGCGGGGCCCGAGATCGCCCGAATCCGCCCGCACGTGTATGCCGTCAACGAGGACGGGGATCGCGCGGAGAAGCGCGCGTTCTGTGAGGCGAATGGCATTGGGTACGTGGTGCTGAAGCGGGAGCCCGCGCCGGGACTGCCGCGGCGGAGCAGCACGGACCTGAGGGGATTCTGAGAAAGCGAGGAGGCTGCCATGCTCAAGACAGGGATCCTGAACCCCGAGATCAACGCGCTGCTGGGCCGGGTGCGGCACACGAACACGCTCGTGATCGCCGACCGGGGCTTTCCCTTCTGGCGGGGGATCGAGACGGTCGACATCTCCCTGGTGGACGGCATCCCTGCGGTGCTGGATGTGATCCGGGCGATCCGCCAGAATTTTGTCATCGGGCGCGCGTGGATGGCTGAGGAGTTCAGGCGCGAGAACACCGGGGTGGTGCGTGACGCATTCGCGGTGGCGCTGGGGGGCATCCCCGTGGAATTCGAGCCGCACGTCGAGTTCAAGCGGAGGGTGCCGGCGGCGATCGGGCTGATCCGGACGGGGGACACCATACAATACGCCAACGTGATTCTTGAGTCGGCGTGAGGGGGAGGCCGGGGCCGAGACCAAGCACGAGCGGTGGATGGGCTTGGGGGCGGGTCGCTCATCCGCCAGAGGCGGACAGGCAGATCCCCGCTACACCGCAGTCGCGGTGGGGGGCCTCGCGTAGTGAAGGATGCGGAACTCGGGGTTGTCCTCGATGGTTGCGGGGGGGGGGAATTCGTCCTCGAACTCGGGGAGGAAGCGGTCGCCCTCGACGCGGCGCTTTACCAGCGTGAGGAAGACCTCGGCGCAGCGCGGGAGGAGGAGGCGATAGATTGCCTCTCCCCCGCACACGAAGATCTTCTCCCCCGTGGCGAGCGCGTGGATCGCTTCGGGGGAGGGGGCGGTGGTCGCGCCGGGGATGGGGGTGTCGGAGCGCGTGAGGACGATGGTCTGGCGGCCCGGGAGGGGTCGTCCGATGGAGTCGAAAGTCTTTCGGCCCATGACGAGGGTGTGTCCCATGGTCAGGCGCTTGAACCAGCGGAAATCCTCCGGGAGGTGCCACGGGATGCGGCCGCCACGACCGATGGCGCGGTTCTCGGACATGGCCGCGACGGCGATCCAGGGTTTCATACCGCGATCGGGGCCTTGATGGAGGGATGCGGGTCGTATCCGACCAACTCGAAATCCTCGTAGCGGAAATCCTCGATGCGCGTGACGGCGGGGTTGAGGCGCATGGTGGGAAGGGATCTGGGCGTGCGCGCGAGTTGGGTGCGGGCCTGATCGAGGTGGTTGGCGTAGAGATGGAGGTCGCCGAAGGTGTGAACGAACTCGCCTGGGCGAAGGCCGCAGACCTGGGCGACCATGAGGGTGAGCAGGGAGTACGACGCGATATTGAAGGGCACGCCCAGGAAGACGTCCGCGCTTCGCTGGTAGAGCTGGCAGCTCAAGGCGCCATCGCAGACGTAGAACTGAAACAGGCAGTGGCAGGGGGGCAGGGCCATCTGGGAGAGTTCGCCGGGGTTCCACGCGGTGACGATGTGGCGGCGGCTGTCGGGGTTGGCGCGGATCCCGTCGATGAGGCGGGCGATCTGGTCGACGCGCTCGCCGCCGGGAGCGCGCCAATCGCGCCACTGGGCACCGTAGACTCTCCCGAGGTCGCCGTTGGGATCCGCCCACTCGTCCCAGATCGTGACCCCATGCTCGTGCAGGTAGGCGACGTTTGTCCCGCCCTTCAGGAACCAGAGGAGTTCGTGTATGATCGAGCGAAGGTGAAGCCTCTTGGTGGTGAGCAGGGGGAAAGACTCCCCGAGGGGATAGCGCGCCTGTGCGCCGAAGATGGAGTAGGTGCCGGTGCCGGTGCGATCCGGGCGGTAGTGGCCCTTCTCGAGAGTCAGGCGCAAGAGATCAAGATACTGGACCATCGCGGCCAAGCGTAGCCGGAATGGCGGGCATGTGAAGCGCCGGGATAGTGTGCCGCACGAGGCATCCGTCGGATAAAGTCCGACAAATCTCTGCCCTGAAACTTGGAACCACGGATATCGGGATGCCGCGGATACTTTTTTGGTTGGGAATGGGTCACGCCGACGGCCCGTAAGGCAGACACTCTCCCGCCAGAGGCCGGCAGGTCGGCTGCCCCCGCTGCATTCCCGCTGCCGCCTGGCACAGGCGGCCTACAAATTCGGTAGGGCGTCTCTGCGAGACGCCTCCGGTTTGAAGTTTCAGGTCAGGGGGTCTGGTCCAAGTCATCGATCAGGCGGATGACGTATAGGCCAGAGTTGACGGTGCCGGGACCGCCGATGACGATGCCCGGGGTCTCGCTGCTGAAGGGGCGGTAGGGGAGGATTCGGACCCGCATGTAGAACTCGCCGCTGTCCCGGTAGGCATCCTCAAGGTAGACGGCGATGAGGCGGCGCGTCGTGAAATAGGATGTCCCGTTGGTTTGCGCCTTCGGGTCGGTCACCATGATGGTCATGACCCGGGGATTGTCGGTCGGATAGTCCGGGTAGGTATACTTTGACCCGTTGTCGTACCAGGGCGCACCGGCCGCCCGCGTGATGCGGTCGCCGAGGGCGCTCACGAGGCGTCGGCCCTGATTCCGTGTGTCGGCGTTGATCGAGTTGACCAATTGCTGTTCGAGCATGGTCGTGGTCGAGAGACCCGTGCGCACCTCGTCCTCCCAATGCGCAACGGGCTTGCTGGGACTGTTGTCGGTGCTCATCCCGAGCACATCGCCCGGGTCAAAGTCCTCATCCTGATTTCGGGCCATGCGCACGGTCAGGGGATTGCCATTCTTGAAATTATCGTAGTCGGTGGTCGTGATCGCCAGCGGCGCGGCGCCCGACACCCCCGCCACGACGCTCGCCTCGGCCGTCGCCCAGCGCGTGACGGAGCTTTCCGTGCGGCCCAGCAACCGCATGAAATAATGGTGGCGGAGATAGTCTGCCTCGACGCGGATCCGGCTGTTGGCATTTGCGAAGGTGATCCGGAGGTCCTCGACGGTATCCATCTGATCCCGGGTGATGCGATTGGCGTCCGCGCGGGCGTTCGCCACGTCGTCGGAATCACCGTCGATCGGCGTGTTCTTTAATTTCAATGCCCCGGCGAGCGCCGCGAAATCGCATGCCTGCTGCAACCGCGAGGCATCCGCCACCACCATCGCATAATCGAGGCCCAGGCCGACGGCACCCAGCAGGGCGACCAGAGCCAAGGCAAAGAGGACTATGATGCTGCCCCCGCGGGGATCCCGCCGCCTTGTTCGTTCGAGCCAGCGTCCCATCGATGGGCAGAATGTGCGGCATGGGACGGCTCGAGGGTAGCTAAGGGGGCGATGAAACGAATTAAGAAAGGGTTAATGCCCGATCCATTTGGGGCGCGGGGTGGGTGGGGAGACGGGGTTAGTGGGTGGGCATGCCGTATTCGGCGGGGGCATGGGAACCGAGTTCGTCGGCCAGGAGGGAGCGGAGGTCGATGGCTGGGCCGATGGTGACGCCGGAGCGGGTGGGGTGACCGGCGGAGAGGCTCTTTTCGGCGCCCTGGAGGACGAGGGTGGTGTAGAACCCGAGGGCGATGGGAGACATGAGGCTCTGGTAGGACTCGGCCGAGAGCCGACCATTTCGGTGGGCGAGGATGTGCTGGTACAGGCGACCTGGGCTAGAGATGCCATAGCCGGTGACGGTGCCGCCCGTCTCGAAGTTTTTGAAGAGGGGGTTGACCTCGGTGATGCCATCGGCATGGATCTCGCGGAGGCCGGGGGTATCGAGGCCGAGGTCGATGAGGCCTTCGGAGCAGATGAGGCGGTTGGCCTGGACGGTGAGGCTGTGGGCGGTATTGGGGAGGTGCCAGCCGGTGATGATGTGGGCGATGGCGCCATTCTCGAAGAGGATCTCGGTATCGACGAGGTCGTATCCGCTGACGGGGATTGGGCTGAGGGAGGGCAGTTTCTGGGAATAGCCGACCGCGCGGACCTGGGTGGGCGCGAGGTGGACGACCTTCATCAGCGCGTCGGCCATGTGGACCGTGAGGAAGGAGACGGGCGTGTTCTTCTCCGCGAAGTCTGGCGAGGCGAAGAAGCGGGGGGAGTGGTTGGGGTCAGCGACCTGGAGCCTGTCGATCATGTAGAGGACGCCGACCTGAAAAGTCCCGTAGCGTCCGGCCTGGTACCTGGCCTCGGCCTCCTTGAATCGTGGGTCCTCGCGCTTGTGGAAATCGACGCCGAGGAAGCGGCCGGCATCGCGGGCGGCGCGGATCATGGCGTCGGCGTCCTTGAGGGTGGCTGCGGTTGGCTTGGGGACCACGACGTCGAGGCCGGCCTTCAGCGCATCGACCGTCGGCGCGCGGTGCAGGTGGTCGGGGGTATTGACCTGCACGGCGTCGAGTTCCACGCGGGCGAGCATCTGGCGGTAGTCGGAGAAGCGCCGTTCGGGCGGAATCCCGGCGAGGTCGCAGAACCAGTTACGAAACTCCTCGTTTGGGTCGGCCGCGGCGCGGACGTCGAGGAGGTGTGAGAAGTCGCTGCGGAAGTAGAGGTGCTGGTAGATCTCGCGGACGACGGAACCGACACCGATGACACCGAGGCGGAGCTGTGTTTTCATGGGGGTGATTTCCATCCTTTCAGATATCGATTGGGCGGCTCAAGGAATGATCGCCGTGCCGGTGTGGCGGAGCAGGAAGAGGGCGAGGAACTCGGCGGCGGAACGCAGTTCCTCGAGGTCAATCTGCTCGTTGTCGGCGTGGGCGTGGGCGAGTTTTCCGGCGCCGAAGGTCAGCACGGGCATGCCCGGGTACTCGGTGGCGAAGAGCCTGGAATCGCACGAGACGGTCCAGCCCATGACGGGCTGCTCGCGCCAGAAGCCGCAGGCGCGGGCGGCGGCGATGGCATCGCGCATGGCGGGGGAATCCGGGTCGCCATCGAAGGCGACATTGTGGAGTTTGTCGTAGGAGACCGAGACCGGCCCGGGGCCCCCGGAGGGGATGCCGGCGCGGCGCAGATAATTCTCCGCGCCGCGTTCGGCCGCGGCGCGCATGCGCCCCATGACCTCGCGCATGTCGTGGGTGGGGACGAAGCCCTGTCCCCCCTCGAGTTTGAGGCATTCCCCGATTGGCGGCCCGGCCAGATCGAGCGCGAATGGGCCGCCCAGAGACTCGAGGCGCGCGCGGGAATAGACGAGCTGCCGGAGGATCCATGCCGCCTTGGTGATCGCGCCGTCGTTCTCGCGGATGGAGCCCATGTGCCCGGTGGAGCCGTGGACATCGATGATGAATCGGTTGCCCTCGAGGGCGACGTCGGCATGGCGTTCGACCTTGGGTCTCTTAGTAAAGGGATCGATCACTTTCGTCTTGTCGCCGTACTTGCCCGCATATCCGGCGACGGCGGTCTCGATGCAGTCGCGGAGGAGGGTGGCGAGGGATTCGTCCGGCGGTGAGGGGAAGGTGGCGGTGAAACGCACGTGGCCGCATATGCGGCTGGGGTGTTCGCCGAATGGGCCGATCATGCCGTGGCACGTCTGGACGGGGCGCTGGGGAAAGAGGGGGTGACGGCTCTCGGCCCAGATGGCCTCGCCCTCTTTCTCCAACTCCTCGTTCACGAAGGCGAACATCTCGAGGAGTGGGACCTTGGGGTGCCTGAGGTCGGCGCGGTACCAGACGGCGCCTCGATTCGCGGGGTGGATCTCGCGGTCGGTGCATTCGCCGACTAGGACCGTGTCGTAGAGCTTCTTGAGGTCGCGGTCGATCGCGAGGGAGAGGGACCCATTGCCGCCGGGTTCCTCCTCGATGACAAACATGGCGACGACGTTGCGATTCCAGCGCAGTCCCGCGGCAGGCATCAGGTCGGACAGGACCTTGAGGGCGGCGACCGTGGCCACGACCGCGCCCTTGTCATCGCAAGCGCCGCGGCCGTGCATCACGCCATCCACTTCGCGGGGGGGGAAAAAGGGGGCGACGACGTCCACGTGGCTATTCAGTGCGACAGAGGAACCGGTGGCTCGGGCGCCCGTGCCCGGGATGAGGCAAAGCAGGTTGGCGCGGCCCTGGTACGCCACGTCGACGGGCAGGCCGTCGGGTCGGTCGGGGGTCTTGGTGAAATGGAGCAGGGAGAAGTTGGGGTGGCTGGCGATCGCCGGGTCGATGGGCCTGCGCTCGATCCGGAGGCCCTCGAAGGCGAGGGGGGCGAGTTCGCGCCCGATGATGTCGAATGCCGCGGACTCGGCCTGGCGCATGATGGAAACGTCGGGATTTGGCGTCGTGTCGATGCGGCAGAGCTCTGCGAGGGTATCGGCGAGGTAACGGCGGAAGGACGGGGTGCGCGTGCGGGTGAAGATGGCGTTGGCATCCATGGGAAAGGGGTGTGTGTCTGGCGTTAGCAATCGGCGGCGGGGGGGTCAAGGACAAGCGCGCACGGGCGACACGCCGGCGGGGGCGGAGATTCGGTTCAGACATCATGCCCCGCGGGCGGGGAAGCGCCGGGGGTGAAAATGTAGCCCATCTGGTAACAGATGGGCCACGCGTGGGAAGATCCACGGCCCCACGGCCGTGGCTACCCTGGAATCTTCGAGTCAGTTTCCGGTGAGGCTCGACGCCATCCGCGAGTAATGCCAGAATGTTGCGACGCGTGATGAAGATACCGCCGTTGCATCTCATGTGGTTATGGGCCGTGGGCGCGAGCGGTGCCGGAGATGTGACGATTGCCGTGAGGGGTCGTCCGGCGGAGTGCGCCATCGTGCTGCCGGCGGCAGCATCGCCCTCCCAAGTTTTCGCGGCCGAAGAGCTGCGGCGGTTTGTCGGGGAGATGACGGGGGTGACGTTGCCGATCGTCCCCGATGACGGCCCGTTGCCGGCGCGGGCGATCCTGCTGGGGGAGACGCGGCACACGGGGAGGCTGCTGGGAGGGCCGGCGGATCTGGCGGCGCTCGGCGATGACGGGTTTCGGCTGAAGACCTGCCCGCCGCACGTGCTGGTCGTCGGGGGGCCGGAGCGGGGGACGCTCTACGGGGTGTACGAGATGCTGGAGCGTTTCGGGGGGTGCCGGTGGTACGCGTCGTGGCACAGCGTCATTCCGCGGCACGATGCCTTGGCGGTGCCGCCGGTTGACGAGGCGCAGTTGCCGGCCTTCGTGATGCGGGAGCCATTCTGGTTCGACATGTTCGATGGCGATCTGGCGGCGCGCAACAGGTGCAACGGGAACGCGATGCGGCTTGCGGAGAAGCATGGGGGGAAGATCCGGTTTGGGGAGGGGCTTTTCGTCCACACGTTCAACACGCTTTGTCCGCCGGAGGAGTTCTTCGACGCGCACCCGGAATATTTTAGCGAGATCGATGGCGGGCGGATTCGGGAGCGAACGCAGCTGTGCCTGACGAATCCCGATGTGCTGCGGATCGTGACGGAGCGCCTGCTGGCGCGGATCCGGAAGGATCCTGGGGCCAAGCTGTTCAGCGTGAGCCAGAACGATTGGCAGAACTTCTGCACGTGCCCGCCATGCCGTGCCATCGACGAGCGCGAGGGCTCGCACGCGGGGACGATGATCGGCTTCGTGAATCGGGTCGCGGAGGCGGTCGAGAAGGAATTTCCGGATGTCTGGATCGAGACCCTCGCCTACCAGTACACGCGGAAGCCTCCAAAGACGATCCGCCCTCGGCGCAACGTGGTCCCGCGGCTCTGCTCGATCGAGTGCGACTTTTCGAAGCCGCTGCCCGAGAGCGCGTTTGAGCAAAATCGGCGGTTTGTGGAGGAACTTCTGGCCTGGGGGCGGATGACCGACAAGCTCTACGTCTGGGATTACACGACGAATTTCCGGGAATATATCTCCCCGTTCCCGAACGTGCTGGCGCTGCAGGGGAACGTGCGCCTCTTTCGGGACAACGGGGTGGTGGGGCTGTTCGAGCAGGGCGCCTATCAGGGACGGCATGGGGATTTCGCGGAACTGAAGGCGTGGCTGTTGGCGAAGTGGCTGTGGGATCCGGAGCGTCAGGCGGGCCCCCTGCTGGAGGATTTCTTCTCGGGCTATTACGGTGCGGCGGCGCCGATCGTCCGGGGGTATTTCGATGAGCTGCACGGGTTCCATGAGGATCCGGCGGGAAAGCCGCTGAGGATTTTCGACGATATCCGGACGTCGGCGATCCCGGACGAGTTCCTTGTGCGCGCCGTGCGGATGTGGGGGGAGGCGGAGATCGCGGTGAAGGATTCAGCGCCGCACTGGCACAACGTGCGGATGGGGGCGATTCCGGCTCTCTACGCGCGGCTGATGCGGTTGCCGCCGCATGATGAGATTGGGGTGTGGGTCACGGAGAACCCCGGCCTCTATGACGTGCCTCCCGAGCGGCGGGCATTGGCCAGAGATTTGCTCGCGAGGTTCGCGGAGGGGAAGAACGTGCGGATCTCGGAGAGCGGGGAGCGGCACGAGAAAGTGCTGGGGGATATCGCGCGGTGGGCGACGGCCATGCCGCACGTCAACGCGCCCGTGCAATCGAGCGCGATCGTGGAGGAGGCGCAACTGACGCTTGCCAATCGCGGCGAGTGGGGGGATTTCGTGAAAGATCCGCTGGCGGAGGACGGGGCGGCGATGAAACTCTTCAATACCCACTACGAGTGGTGCACGACCCTGCCATTTGGGCGCGTGGCGTTCGATCCCGGAAAGAAGTATCGGATCCGGGTGAGGCTGCGGGTCGAGAGCGCGGGCGGAGGCGACGGCGAGGCATTTTGGGCGGGGGTGTACGACGCGAGGAATAGGCGGTCCTGCGGGGGCATCGACCGGAAGGTCGGGGCGACGGGCGAGGGATATGCCTGGTATGACGTCGCGGAGTGGGTTCCAGAAAGGGATCACTATTTCTGGATCGGGCCGGGGCGGTTCGACAAGAAGGGCGGGGCGAGGTCGGCGGTGGGGGCGGTCTACGTTGACAAATTGGAATTGGCGCGCGTCGAATAGGCGAAGAGGCTCTTGATGGCCGTCGCTGGAGATATGCCCGCGACGCCAAGCCACGTGAAGTTTCTGGCCGATCCCGTGCCACGCGCACCGGGGCACCGCCGGGGCACCACCGGGGCGGAAAATGGTAGGCTGCGCCTTTGCGCACGCTGCCGAATCGACGGTCCGCGCGCGCCAAGGCGCAGCCTGCATCGCGACCCAATTTTCGAGTCAGGGCTGGCGGGATAGGACAAATGGGACGAAGAGTCCGTAGCCGATGGTGTCGTACTGAGCCCCGGGAGGGGGCCCGGTCTTGGGGCCTTTGGAGAAATGGCCTGGGCCAGCGATGCCGCGGAGTTCGCCGCAATGGTGTGGTCCGAGGGGGTTTTTGAGGGTGCCGGAGACGATCACCTCGATGGCGTTTTCACCGGTGCGGATGTGGTCCGTGATGTCCAAGGCATAGGGCGGCCAGCCGACGTGGCCGACCATTTTTCCGTTCGCGCGGACCCGCGCGACGCTCCCGTGCCACGCGGGGATTTCGACGCGATACCGTCCGGCGGATTCCTCGATGCGGAAAGTCTGGGCGTAGGCGACATCATGCCCGTAGAGGGGGAGGCCGGAGGCATTCCATGGCTGCGTGGGGTCGGGCAGTTCGGGGGGCGCGGCGCAGAGGGAAAATCCGGAATCGGCCTCGCGGAGAGTGAAGTCGCCGAGGATGTATGCGGGTTCCAGCTCGTGATAGAGGGTGAGGGGCCTTGCGCGGAGGGTGAGGCTATTCTCGCCGGGGGTGGCCGCCGCGGCGATATCGATGGCGTGGAAGGCGGGCTCGAGCCACGACTCGCCCGGCACCCGTCGCACGGGCTTTCCATTGCATTCGATCGCGTAGAGGTCGGCGCGTTCGACGATGGCCCGGAGGCGCTTCGGTGGTTCGCCCTGGATGTGGAAATGGTAGGTGGCCTCGAACCCGCTCTGCGGGGGAAATTCTCTCTTGAGCCACTCGTCGCGCAGCTGGACGCCGCGGTGGGAGGGATTGCCGTGCAGGCCGAACTGCCGGAAGACGAAGTCCGCCGCCGCGGGGCAATAGGCAGCCTTCTGCGTGACCCCGTTGGCCGTGACGTCGGCGAAGTCGAGGGTCAGGACGTTGGGCATGAGGCGCCGCGCCGCCATCGGCGTGATTGGGGCGATGGGGCGCCAGTCTCCGGTGGGAGCGCCGGCGGGCTGACGCTTATCCGCCGTGAAGAAGAGCAGCAGCGAACCGCAGGGGGGGATCTCAAAAGTCGCCGTGACGGAGTTATCCCCTGGCACGAAGGGGGCCGGAGCGATCCTGCCGGTGTGCGGGTCCCAGCATTCGACGCCGCAGAGACCCTTGGCCTCGACGGATCCCTGTGAGGCGTCCTGGAGGCTCGTGTTGATCAGGAAGAGCAGTTCGCCGCCGTCGAGGTGTCGGCGGTGTTGGAAGAGGACTCCGGGGTCACCGGGTGCGCGGCGAATGGAGAGGGGGGTCTGGCACCTCGTGGCCAGCAGGCCGGGCAGATCGGAGGGCTGGGCCCGCTGCCAGCCGCGGGACTTGGACAGGATGGCGGCGGCATCGGAGGGTTGCCCATCGACGAGCGGCGGCGGTTCCCCGCAGGCGATGAGCGCACCGCCCGACGCGACGAAGGCGGTGAGGAGATCGATTGTCTTCGCGTTGAGGTTCTCGGTCGATGGGGGGATCACCAGCGTGGCGTAGGCGGCCCGGCCGACGCGAAGGGCGCCGTCGTCGGCGGCGCCCATCCGAGCGAGGATATCTTCGGAGCCGAGGTCGTAGGGAATCTGGGCGCGCTCCAGCGACATGAGGAGCTCGAAAAACTCGGTGCCTAGCCTGTCGAGCGACTCCTTTCGGGAGGGGTCGAAATCCGGCTGGTGGAGCCAGGCGGTGGTGGTGGGCTCCAATATCAGGATGTCGTTGCGCTGTATCCCGGCGGACAGGGCGAGGGAGAGCCGGGTGAAATAGCTGGCGAGCGTATGGTAGGCATCCCACCAGGGCTCGTGCGGGGTGAAGGTCTGGGGGTGGTCGCGCTTTCGGGCGCCTCGGATGGTGACGGGCGAGATGTGCTCGTTGAGGGTGTTGACCCCGAGGGCGTAGACCCAGTCGCCGATGCGCTTCATGTCCTCGAGGCGGAGATCCCACCCGGCGGCGCCATAGAGTTCGCAGAGCGTGCGCCCCGCGCCGGTCTGGTTGGCGACCGAGGCCAGTTCTCGGACCGCGCGGACGTTGCCGAATTGGGCGTTGGTGTCCTCCCGGTACTGGTTGAATAGAATATCGATCGCGGGCCGCTGGTGCCACGCATACATGGCCATGGAATCGGGGCCGTGCGCGACATTTGGCCAACCGTGTTCCCAGTAGTGGCCGGTGAACTCCAGGCCGTGCCTCTCGCAATAGTCGTGGTAGGGCTTGGCCCACCGCTCGATGAAGAGCTCCAGGACGAGCTGGAAGAAGTGGTGTCGGATGTGGCGCCAATCGCCGATGGGACGAAACAGGCAGGGCAGGTTCTCTATCAGCGGGTGACCCCATCGCTCCTCGAAGCGCTGCGGCAGGTCGTCGGTCCACGGCAGGCCGCGTGGGACGAAGAGGTTGGGCTCATCGGTGAAGACCCCGGGGATGCGCTTTCCGAACTCCGCGCCAAACCGCTGGCGGTAGGGCTCCAGCGTGACCTCCAGGAATTTCTCGGTGACCCCGGGCTTCAGGAGATCGACGTACCACTTGCCGCCGAACCATGGGGTGCTGTCGGCGAGCACGCGATAGATCGTGAGGAAGGGCCCGGCGCCGGGATCCTCGCCGGCGCGGAGCCTGGCGGTGACGTCGGCGAAGATATCGCCCGATATCTTGAATATGGCGATGGTGTCGGCGTCGGGCGACGGCGGCTCCGGCGTCTCTTTGGCGCGCAGGCTCGCGTTGCGGGAATCGGGGAGGGCCTCGGGGACGAGGCCGCCGGCGAAACCGGAGGGGTAGGAATTCTCGTCATAGATCCAGACGTTCATGTCGAGTTTCCGTGCCTCGTCCAGGGAGGCGGCCCACATGAGGAACCAATCTTCGCCCAGATAGGGCGTCAGGAGACCGGGGCGCGGGTGGACCCAGACCTGGCGGATCTGTTGCGCGGCGAGGTCGCGGAGGCTCTGGCGAACCTGGGCTTCGGTGAGCATGTCGTTCCAAGTCCAGAGCGGCCCCGTGCTGAACTCGCGGGCGGGGGAGGCGAATTGGGCGCGGATGGGGACGGAGCTCTCGGCCCCGGCGGGCGGCGAAATCCCGAAGGTTGCGATCAAGACGGCGGCGGCGCGTGCGTCCATACTATCCTCCTGGGCGAGTTGGCCCAAAGCCAGTCTGCACGATGGGGTTGGTGCGTGGCAGGATAAAAAGGGCCACGTTTTGCGGCGGGGTGGAGGGGAGGGTGGATTCTCGATCAGATCCCATGCCCCGCCTGCGGGGCACCACCGGGGCGGAAAATTGTAGCAGGCTGCGCCTTGGCGCACGCTGCCGAATCGACGGTCCGCGTGCGCCAAGGCCATCTACATCGCGACCCAATTTTCGATCCAGCCCTGCCCGCGGCGCGGGCAGGCGCCGCGTCATTCAGGGGAAAACTTCATTCATGTCTATGGGCCCGAACTCGGCATCGACGGTGGCGACGGAGTAGCCGAGCCAGGTGATCGCCTTCAGCGGCCTTTGGAGGGGTGCCTCGACGGATTGCTCCCCGATGGCGGCGATGATCTTCTGGGCATCGAGATCGGCGATGACGCGGATCTCGGTGACCTCGTTGGCGGTGACGGGGACCTTGACCGTAGGTCCCTTGCCGGCGCCGGCGCCCTGGAGGATGGAGAGGGACTGGCCGCTGATGCGGAACCCGCATTTCACGAGATCGCGGTCGGAGGGGCTGTCGCCGAAGACGAGGAAGCCGTTGCCCGGTGAACCGGCGGGCTGGCCGGGGCGCGGGCGGATGCGGACGGTGAAGGTGGCAATCTTTGTCAATGGCGCGGGCAGTTCCCTGATGGCGAAGGCGGTCTTACCCTTAGCGGCGGTGATGTGGTAGCCGAGTTCGCAAGGGGTGATCTGGGCGTCCACGATATGATTGAAGTCGGGGTGGGAGGCCGTGGGCGAGAAGCCGGTGGGTTTTTCGGGTGCCTTGAGCGCCTCGATTTTGAGGTCGGGCGCGGTGTCGAGAGGTGCGCCCTTGGCCCCGAGGCGGACGACTGTACCATCGAGCATTGTCAGGAAAAGGGCGCCATTGGCGGCGGCGAGGCCATCGAAGACGGGCGCGGATGGGAGGCGGAAGGCCGAGCGCCTGGAGCCGTCGCGCTTCGATAGGGCCATCAGGAGTGAGCCTTTCCTCCCCGCGAAGGCATCGGTGGCCTCCCGGAGTCCGCGCTGGATCTCCGCCTCGCCATAGCGGAGATACGGATCGGACTCGTCACTGGGGACGGGCGGTCCCGCGACGAAGAGGGTGTCGGCGGCGAGGACCATGGCGCGGGCGAGGAAGGGGATCGTGTGGGACCAGTCATATTCGATCCGGGTTGGCGTGAGGTCGCCGAGGGTGGATGGCGAATGCTTCTTGTCAGGCTTGCGCCCGGCGGCGATGCGCTTCGGCTGTTTGGGGCAGGAGAACAGGTGGTAGGCATTGGGTGTGCCGCGGAACTGTAGGGGGGCTCGGCCGAAGCCGAAGATGGAGGTGCCATCCACGCAGAGGATCCTGCCGGCGGGCGCCTGTTGGGCAGCGAGGCTCCAGCCGCCGGCGCCGCTGACGTAGGACTGGCCGTACATCCAATAGGTCCGGTGCCACCAGGAGTCGTCGAGGAATCCGGTGGGGGAGAAGATGTGCGCGGTGTCGCCCTGTTGCTCGGTGTGGTCGCGCGGGGTGATGACCCCGGTGCGCGTGCCGTCGGGATGGAAGGGCTGGGAGCGCATGTACACGAGGCGCCCGTCGAATGAGAGGACGTCTGGAAGCGCGACGGGCAGGTTGGGCCATTTGACATCCTTCTGGAGGTTGTCGTTGCTGCCGGGGATGCGGTCATCGAGGACGGTCTCGGAGATCGCGGCTCCGCTCTCCGGGTCGAGGCGGAGCAGGCGCATGCCGCCATCGAGCCACATGCTGCGCCCGGCCACGCACCAGACCTCCGGTTTTCCGGACGCGGTGCCTTGCTCGCGCACGAGCACGCTGCCGCTGACGGGCCATATCGATTCGAGGTGTTCATTCGCGACGTGGCGCCGGTCGATGGGGGCGGCGCGGAAGCGCCAGAGGAGGGAGCCATCCTTGGCGCGCAGGCAGTAGACGTGGCCGTCGGCGCAACCGAAAAGGGCGCGGCCGCGCCAGATGGTGGGCGGGGAATCGACGCGGCCGCCGGCGATGAAGCGCCAGTCCGTCGCGCCGGATCCCGCATCGATCGCGAGCAGCGCGCCGCGATCCACGGACGCCACGAAGACCTTGCCGTCGGCGATCACGGGGCTGCTGAGCCTGCCGCCGATGGTGGCGCGCCAGCCGAGTTTCAAATCCTGGGGTATCGCGGATTGCGTGAAGCCGGTGCGGGCCGGGTTTCCGCGGAGGGTGGGCCAGTCTTCGCCATTTTCGAGGGCAGATGGAAGATGGCCGATCTCCCGGGTGGCGGTACCCATCTCGATGCGGCCTTTCTCGGGGATCGATTTTGGCATTGCGCGGGAGGGCGAGGCGGGGGCGAGGGCGTTGATGCCATTGAGTTTTGCGAGCAGGTAGCAGGCGCAGGAGTGGGGCGGGGCGTAGATGAAGCCATTGGCGGGGAGGATGCCATAGTTGCAGGAGCCTCGGACCCAATGGTGGGGGATCCAGTGTTTCGCGCTGACGTCGATGAACTCGATCCCGGTGCGGGACATGAGGATGTAGTTGCAGGTGGCCTTGGCCCGGTAGCAGCGGTGGTGGGACATGTGGGGCTGCCAATCGTCTGGCGGGAATTCGGCGCGGATCTCGCCGGTGCGCGGGTCTCGGCCGGTGAGAATGCCGGTGCTGCGGGTGCTGGTGGTGGCGCCGCACCAGACCAGGCCATCGACGACCAGCAGGTCCTCGGCGGAGGCATAGCCGGATTCGGGGTGCGGGGCGGACCAGAGCTTCTTGCCGGAGGCGGCATCGAGCGCGGTCATGGTATCCTTGCCGCCCCGGATCGGATCCATGGCCTCGCCGCCGGCAAAGAGGACGACGTTCTCGTGGAGCACGAGGGACGGCGCGAACAGGACGTGCATGGGTTTCCAGCGGGGGAGGGGCTCCGAGGCCCAGAGGCGTTTCCCATCACGGGCGCCGAGGCAGGTCAGGCGATCCCCGTCGTGGAAGCAGAGCCTGCCATTGGCGGCGGCGAGCGCGCCGGGGGCCACGGGGGACTCGATCTGCCAGAGCTGGCGGCCGGTGGTGGCCTCGATGGCGACAATCCGCCGCGGTCTCTCGTCCCAGTTCCAATCCCTTCCGGCCGACCGGATGGCCTCGACGCTGTCGGTGGGCATGGCGCGGTAGGCGTCGAGGTCGGGATTCACGACGGCGAAGAGGATGCCATCCGAGAGGATCATCTCCTCGGTGCCGGCGGTGTCCGGGAGCGTGGCGATGTCCGCGCCGGTGGCGCCATCGATGACCGAGACGGGGGCGCCGACGCCAAGGGTGACGTAGATCCTGTCGCCCTCGGCGATGAGGCGGCGGAGGACCTGGGAGGGCCCGCGCTTCAGGGGCCAGAGGTGCGGGTGCCATCTGTCGATGGGTCGCTGCCAGAGGATCACGCCGTTGAATGCGTCGCGCGCGATCAGGGTCCACTCTGGCGGCATCTGGACGGACCAGCGGGGGCCGAGGTCCATGATGTAATACAATCTCCCGCGCGCCGAGACCATGGCGCTCAGGCCGGACATGTGGTCGTGGTGCCGGAGGTATGCCGGGCTGCCGAGCCACTGGAGATGGGCCGGGGGGCCGATGCGCCTGTCGCGGGACACGGGATTCCCGCCGGGGCCATGGAGGTAGTGGGTCCACTCGTCGATGTCGTCGGGCCATGGTTTGACCGTCGTCGCCCATTCGCCATCGCGCCGGATGCACGCGACGCCGCGCGGGCTGAGGGCGCGCAGGATCTCGTCGTGAGCCACGGGGCATGGGTCGCCGGAGACGAACAGGCTGACGGCGTCATCCACGAGTGGCAATTGGGACGAGCGGAGGTGCTCGGCGGTGACGCGGCCCGCTAGGCCCAGGGCGTCGAATCTCTCCCGCATGTGTCGAACGAGCGCGGCGTCCTCGCAGAGGGCGTGGACGATCCGGGCGGGCCCATCCGCGAGCGCCGCGGTCAGGTCGGCATCCTGCTGGTTGCGGGCGACGTGGACGATAAGGCCGCCCTTGAATTCGGCCCGATCGATGATCGCGACGGCCTCTTTCCGTGCTGCATCGGGCGGGGCCGCCGAGGGGGCGGGGGAAGCCAATGGCAGGGCAAGGAGGATGGCGCCAATAAGGCCTTGGGTCCGTCGGGGGCATTTCATGGCGCCATGAAGATGTGCCCTCCCGTGGCGATTTGCCTAGAACAAATGATTGGATGCCATGGGGGCCGTGAGGTCGTGGGGTTGATGCGCCGATGCGAGCGGGTGTTCCTGTCGTTCCTGAGCTTGGCGGGGCTGCGGTCGGGCTTCGCGCTCGGCGGGAAGTCGATATCCGAGAGGCTGCCGTGGTCAGCGATCGCGCGCCGAGGTGAGGATCTCCCGCGCCCTCGAGAGCGAGCCGAGGTTTTGGACGCGGGTATAGCCCATGCGTTTGAGGGCGGCGCAGGCGCTTGCCGAGCGGATGCCGCTGGCGCAGTGGAGCAGGATGGGGCGGTTGCGGTCGGGGGCGAGCGCGGCGATCTCTTTCTCGATGCGGTCCATGGGCACGTTGGTGACGCCGGGGATCGATTGGGCGGCGTATTCGGCGGTTGTGCGCACGTCGATGACGAGCGCGCCCTCGCGCAGGGCGGCGACGGCGTCGTCCGGGGAGGCGCAGCGGGCATTGTGTGCGAGGGCGGCGGTCGCTGCCGCGGCGATGGCCGCGAGCCACGCGAGGCGGATTCGGTGCATGCGGGGGATTATGGCGCGGATCTTAGCTCCTGCAACGGGGGAATGTGGCGCCGAGACTTCACGCGCCGAGGTAGCCCTCCGCCCGCCGAAGGGCGAAGGCCCTTCGCTACTAGCGAGTCGCGTCGTATTTTCGAGTCAGATCCCGTGCCCCGCGTGCGGGGCACCACCGGGGCAGAAAATG
>CAZYWZ010000012.1:73059-87205 GCA_964651705.1 uncultured Verrucomicrobiales bacterium | reverse complement strand
TCGACGCGCCATAGCAACCGAGGTCGCCGTAGCCGATGTCGTCGGCGAGCATGAAGATGATGTTGGGCGTCTGTCCCGAGGCAGCGGGGGCGGCCGATGTGGCGAGCGGCGCCAGCAGCAGGGCGGTGAGGATGGTGAGGGCGGGTTTCATGTCCATGTCCTGTGTGCTCAATACTTCTCGATTCTGACATCCACCTCCACCGTGAAATCCGGGCCGATCGTGGCGGTTACCCGGTAGAGCGGACTGCTCTCGAAATAGCAGTCGGGCGCGGCCGAGTAACGCCTGCCGCCGGCATCGAACTCGAACCGCAAGCTGGAATCGCCCGCTGGACTGACGCCGAGGCTCATCCGCTCGCCGGGCCCAAGCGTGCCGAAGCGCACAGAGAAACCCGAGCCCGACACGACAAGGTTCGCGAGCGGTGCAGACGACTGGTTGACCACGGTGAGTTGCGGTTGGCGCGCACAGCCTCCGAGAAAGGCAAGGCAGAGGAGCACGGAGAGAACTAACGTGGCCGCTCTTCTTCTCATGGCTGATCCATCGCGACTCTCAGCCCCAGACCAGCGGCGCGACCCTCATAGCGAACCAGAAAGGGCGACTCGGTCTGATAGCTTTCCTTCTGTGGCTTGTAGATTTTGGCGAACGCCGCGGCCACTTTCGGGATCCGCGGCCCTTGATCGGCCATGGCCTGGCCCGGTCCCGCCAGCATCGGCGCCGCGCCCGTGACAGAGGAGCCCAGAGACCGTCGTCGAGTCCAATGATCCATCGGGTTCCTTTCCTCTCTCGCTCGGCTCCGGCCACGGAAAACAGGCGGCGACTGCTTGAATCCTCACAGCCTCCGCTGGCCCGTTCCTCAAACCCCAGCCTAGCGCGCGCACCGCTTGCTTGTCGTCTCCATTTCTGGCAATAAACTCCCCATTTTAGGCACCGCCGCCATGCCCCGCCCGCGCCCGATCCCGAAGATCATCGTGCTGCTGGACCCGTCGCGCGGCTACGAGCGCGCGCTGCTCCAGGGCATCTGGCAATACGCCAGCTTGAAGGGGCCCTGGGTGTTCGTGCGCAAGGCGCCATATTACCAGCGCTTCTCCGGCTTGGGGGGCGACACCGCGCGCGAGCTGGCGACATGCGACGCCGACGGGATCATCTCGCATTTCCGCCCGAGCATCGGCCGGATCGCTCGACTCGGGCTGCCGATGGTCGTGGTGCCCGGCATGGATATCCTCCCGGGGATGGTCAATCTGATGAACGACGATCGGGCCATCGGGCGCATGGCCGCGGACCACCTGCACGGGCTGGGTCTGAAGCACTTCGCCTACGCGGGGTTCGACAGGCTCCGCTGGTCGCTGGCGCGGCGGGACGGCTTCTGCGGGCAGCTGTCGCGGCTGGGCCTTTTGGCGGGCTGCCACCTGGTGCCTTTCAGCAGCGGCCGCGACGCCGCGGTGCGCCTGGCCAGAAGACTGGTCGAGTGGCTGCGGCGATTGCCGAAACCCGTGGGCCTGATGGCCTGCAATGACGAGTTCGCCCTTTCGATCGCCGACCTGTGCCGCACCCATGGCATCCAGATCCCGGATCAGGTCGCGGTGGTCGGCGTGGACAACGATGAGGTGATCTGCGAGTTGAGCAGCCCCCCGCTATCGAGTGTCGAGGTATCCGTCCAGCGGGCCGGATACGAGGCCGCCGCACTGTTGGATCGCATGATGCGCGGCCGACGGTCGGGGCGCATCGTGATGGCGCGTCCCAGCGGGGTGGTCCGGCGCCAGTCCACCGACCTGACCGCCGTGGGCGACCCCGCCGTGGCCCGGGCGCTGCGTTTCATCCGCGAGAGCTCGCGCCGCATCATCGGGGTCGATGACGTCGCGCGTGCGGCGGCGCTGTCGAGGCGGAGCCTGGCGGACCGGTTCCGGCAGCATCTCGGGCGGACCATCGGGGATGAGATCGACCGGCGCCGCGTCGAGGAGATCGCCCGACAATTGCTCACCACCAACCGCCCCGTCGCCGATATCGCCGAAGACATCGGATACTCGAGCGACAAGCACATCGCGAGGTATTTCCATCGGCAGACCGGCCTGACGCCAAGGGAATACCGGAGGCGCCACGGGCCGATCCTGTAACGGACGGCGGCGCCGAGTCGCACGAAATGCCTGCCCTGGGTCCCGTTGGCGTGAGGTATGGTCACCCCGACCGCGTCGTTGAAGACGGAAACGGCAGTCATGGCTTGGCGGAGGACTTCCATTTATCGAGCAGGCCCTTCAGTTCGGCAACGATTCCGGGGTGATTGAAATACAGGTTGGTTGTCTCACCGGGATCGTCATCGAGGTTATAGAGCTGGCCGGGCGCGCCGGGCGCGGTGTCCGGCAGCGCAAAAGGTCTGAGCTGGGGGCTGTCGTAGTTGTTTCCGCCGGAGCCTCGATGATCCAGGTATTTCCATGGGCCCTGCCTGATCGAAAATACGGCGAGTGCCTGTTGCACGGTATAGTCGCGCGCCGGCCTCGATCCGTCTCCGCGCAACAGGACGGGGAGCAGATTGCAACTGTCCAGCGCGGCGCCCGCGGGAAGCGTCGCTCCACAGACCGCGGCGCAGGTGGCCATCACGTCGGTGAGCGAAACCGTCTGCGCGCTCGTGCTCCCGGGTCTTACCCTGCCGGGCCAGCGGACAATGAACGGCACCCGGTGACCGCCCTCCCAGTCGTCCCGTTTCATGCCGCGCCACGGTCGCGCGCCGTCGTGTCCGTAATCCGCGCGCATGCGAGCCACCGAAGTGACTTCCGGGCCGTTGTCGCTGGAGAGCATCACCAGCGTGTTGTTTGCGACGCCGAGTCTCTCCAGCGTGTCCAGCAACTCGCCCACGATGAAGTCGAGCTCATGGATGAAATCGCCGTGCGGTCCCGCCCTGGTCTTGCCGCGGAACTGGGCCGCCGCGAACGACGGCAGATGAACGGCGGAGGTGGCATGATAGAGGAAGAATGGCTTGGCGGGCTGGCGCTTCACGTGCTCCGCCAGAAACTCCTTGCTCTTCTGGAGGAACACCATGTCCACCTCCCCGATGTCGTAGTCTGGCGCGATCATGCCCGGCCGATTGTCGTTCGCATACGGGTGCTTGGGCAGCGTGCTCTTGTCGAGCAGTCGCGCGGGCGGCACGGGAATGCGGTCGCCGACGATGAAGGCATAGAGATGATCCGTGCCGGGGCAGCAGGCCGTTCCGAAGAACCGGTCAAAGCCGCGATGGATCGGCGCATCCGGAATCGCGCGGGTGAAATCGATGCGCCTCACGCTGTCGAGATCGCCGCGCGTGACGGGCTGGCCTTCCGCGTCGAAAAAGCTCAGCCCCACATGCCATTTGCCCGTCATCGCGGTTGCGTAACCCCGGTTGCGCAACACCCGCGGCAGCGTCAGCTGTTTTTCCCGAATGAGGCACGGGCCGCCCGCGCCGGTGAACACCGGCACACGCCCGGCGCGAAACGGCATCTGCCCCGTGAGCAGGCTGTAGCGCGTGGGCGTGCAAACCGTGCTCGGCGAATGAGCGTCGGTGAACCGCATGCCCTCGCGCGCCAATCGGTCGATGCGGGGCGTCGGCACCTTCGATTGAGCATTGTAACACGACAGATCGCCGTACCCGAGATCGTCCGCCAAGATGAGGACGATATTCGGGTGGGCGCCGGCGGCGCGGGCGACACCGCAGAGGATGGCCAGCAGCGTGACGATGGAAACGGTCCATTTCATCGGTCGCCAATCCGCTTGTAGAACTCGCCGTTGAAGTGAAATCCGGCAATCGCGGGTTTCGCCGCTCCAGAGGCTGGCTGCATTTCGATGACGAAACTGCTGCCGGCCTCCTTGTCAGAATAGGGGCTTCCCTTCGCGCACCGCAGCCTCGCGTGATCGAGGTCGGTGGTGAGCGCCCAACTGACTCCGGCCCGGTTGGTCCATCGAAAGCGCGGTGAGTGTTTGTCGCCTTCCGGTTTCAGTTCTCCCTCGTGCCAATTGTTCTCCTTCGGATCACGCCGATAAAGGCCAGACAACATCTCTGGCGTGACGATTCGGCTGAGATCGGGCGCTCCTGCTTCCTGGCGTGTCACGATCGGGACATAACCCACCTCCAAGCCTCGGGGTGGTGTCACCAGCAGCGCGGGATCGAGGGCGACCAGCTTGCCCCTCTTGGGCGGGGCCATGTAGTCACGATTCGTCGGCCAGCTCGCGTGGAGCTTCTCCACGAAGCTTTGAAGCCTCACCTTTTTCTCCGGGCTCCAGTCGTATTGCTGGAAGGCAGGCTGATCCACAAAGCGATACCACGAGTAGGTCACGACCGAGCCATCCACCAGCCGGGCCGTGACTGGGCCGAGTTTCGGGCCGGGTTCGGCCCACGCGCCAACGTTGGGCGAGGTGTAGGGCACGCCTTTCTTGGCGAGCTTGAATTCTTGGGTGAGCAGTCTGGTTTCCGAGGGCACTTCCGCGGCGGCCACCGCAACGCGCTCTTCGCCAACGTGTTTGTAGTATTGCGGGAAAACGCCCTTCGCGGCGATGGCGTTGGTGAACCACTGCAGGCCCCACACGTTGCCCTCGAAGATGCGCGTGTCAAAGGCGCGCTCGACACCGACGATTTTCTTGCCGGCCTGGTCGTAGCGCGTCGTGCGCGTGTTGAGCTTCGGCCTGAATGCGCCCTTCTCGTCGAACCGGCCAGAGCAGGCGCGGCCGCCGTCGCGCCACGCCTTGAACGCATCGTAGAGGGCGGCCTTCGAGTAGTAGGTGACATCTTGCACGAGGAAGGCACGACCTTCGGCGTCCACCGGCCACCGTAGCCTCGGCAGTTTGGAATAGACGGTGCCGTTTGCGTCTCGGGCATCGAAGCGCGGGACGGTATTGATCTCCATCGCGCCGCCGCCCATGATGCCGGGCCGCGCGTCGAGGCCTCGCCCGTAGAGGAAGGGATAGTTGAACAGCTTGCCGATCTTGCTCCACGTCTCCGGGATGTAGTAGGCGATCGGGCCTTTGAAATTCGCGGCACTGAGGAAGCAGGTCCAGCTCTGGTCGCCGGTCGGCGGCTCGCCCGGGGCGGGATCGGTGAACGGCAGCGCCATCCATGTGTAGCCGAGGAATTCGCCGTTGGGATTGCCTTCGAGCGGCAGCGCATCGGGCGGGATCAGCAGCCGGTTGCTGAGTTGCGCGATGCCGAGGCGATTGTCCGGCAGCGCTTCGTCGCTATAGAAGAACGACCACCCCGGCGAGGCGACCTCGTAATCGTAGCACTGCGGCGTGCTGTTCATGCTGAACTTCGGCGGGCCGTATCGGAAATGGTTGCCGGCCCAGTAGCCCAAGCCTCCTTCAATCGTCTGAAAAACGCTGCCCCAGGTGGGGCCTCGCTCTTTCCACTTCCTGGCCCGCGTGCCTTCGGGTGCCAGCGGACGGTCTTTGTTGTCCGAATTGTCCGGCAGAATCCAGCAACTGGGCAGGCCGATCTGGAAATCGGCCAGAGGCCGATCCACGAGCGGCCAGACCGCGGCGTAAAAACCCATGCCGGCAGTGTAGCCACCCTTGGGCGGCAGCTTCTCAATGCCGAAACCGATGTAGCCGTGCAGGCCTTGGGAGCGCGAGGCGACGCCGCCGGCCTTGTCCTCCGCCGCGGCGGCCGTGACTCCGAATCCTGTCGCGGCGAGCAGGCAGCAAAGCCTCTGGGTTGTTGCGCGCCTCATTGTCGTTCCTTTTTTCATGGGACTACCGGATTCCATGTTCGAGCTGGTCAAAGATCACCTTGTCCATCTTGATTTGATTTTGGCGGTGTTCAGGCAGCGGCCAGAATCGGTTGAACTCGCAGTTTGCCCGGGCCTCCTCCATGATGGCCGCGATCCTCGCCACGATGTCCGGATTACCATTCGCCACGTTATGGGTCTCGCCAATATCCGCGTTGAGGTCGTAGAGCTCGATCGGCTCCTTCGTTCCCCCGAACCGAATGCCCTTCCACGAGCCCATGCGAACTGCCTGTTGCTTTCCCATGTGATGCTCCCAATACAAATACTCGCGGCCTTGCTGCCGCTCCGGATGTCCGAGCAGCGTCGGGACCAACGAAATCCCATCGGTGTTCGCGGGCCGCGCCACCCCGGCCAATTCCGCTAAGGTCGCCATGATGTCCCACCCCGCGGCAGGGATGCGGCTGGTTTGGGCGGGTTGGATCTGGCCGGGCCAGCGAGCGATCATGGGCACGCGGATGCCTCCCTCATAGAGAAAGCGCTTCTTGCCTTTCAAGGGACCAGTCGCCCCAAACCGTTTCGTATATTTGTAGTAGCTGTTTTCATCTCCGTTATCGCTCGTGAACAAGATGAGCGTCTTTTCGTCAATCCCCTGATTTTTCAGTTCTTGAATAATGCGGCCGACCTGGGAATCGAGACGCGTTACCGCGGCCGCATAGAGTTTCTCCAGATGAGTCCATTCCCGATCCGCGTAAGGTCCGATATCGGGAACCTGAATTTCATCCCCATCCTTGGGGGAGCGGCCGTGCGGGACCTGCGTCGGAAAATAGACGAAAAATGGGCCGCCTTTGTTGCTCTTGATGAAACGAAGAACCTCGTCCACGAACAGGTCTTGGGAATAGACCCCCCGATTGCCGACAATCCCCGGTCGGCGGACGTCGTCGGGCCGATTCTCCTTGAACGTGATCTTTTCATCGTTTTTCCATAACTCGAGGGGATAATACTGAAAGGCGTCACCGGTGCCTTTGAATCCGAACCAGTAATCCCATCCATGCCCGGTCATCTTTCCCACCGGAAGCGGGATCCCCGCTTCCAATTTTCCAAATTGCGCGGTCTTGTATCCGGCCTGCTTCATGACCCGACCGAGGGTCGGAAGTTTCGGGGGCCACAGCTCCCCGGGATACTCCTTCATATAGCCCGAAAAGCCCGGAAGATGCGGCAAGAAGTTGTCGCGGATCGGCGCATGACCGGGATGCATTCCCATCAACATGCTGACGCGTGAGGGCACGCAGACGGTATTGGCCGCATAGAAGTCCATGAAACGCACTCCGTCAGCGGCCATTTTGTCGATTTCGGGCGTGAGGATGAGTCTCTGTCCGTAACAGCCCAATGCCGAATAGCCGAGGTCATCCGCCATGATGAGGATGATGTTGGGTTTCACCGGTGGCAGGGGCGCATCCGCGGCGTGCTGCGCGGCCAGCGGAGGCATCGCCAGCGCGGCGAGGAGTGGCAGCAGGGCAGGATGCAGGGGATTCGGTTGTTTCATGGCCGGGCGTGGCCTCGCTCCGCTTGTTGTCTCACGCTATGCCTAGACGATCTCTTCTCGCACCGCATCCCAGCGCACCATGCGCTTCTCCTGCTGAGCTTTCAGCGACATGAGGAAGGTGGCCGTTTCAATGAAGGCTTCCTCCGTCGAGCATTTTGGCGTGCCGCGGGTCCGGATGCAATTGACCCAATCCTCCATGTGGTTGGGCTGCGGGGGCGTTTGGCCTCGCTGGTAGCCCTTGGGCAAATCGGCCTTCTGGTTGTGTCCCGCGGGGATGATTTCAAACTTCGTCACGTCATGGGCGATGCCATCGAAGCGCAGCGTGGCGTCGCGTCCGCAGATCTCGACCGGCTGGCTGGCGGTTGCGTTCATGCTGCCATCGAATGTGACAGTGCGGCCAAGCTTTGCGAATTGATAGATCGCGCTCCACGTGTCCGGCACCTCGCGGTCGTCGCGGAGCAGCGCGATCTGGCCGGCGCTGACGCAGTTGTCGGGGATGCCGTGACCGAGGAGGTATTGGACGAAGTCCATCTCGTGCGAGAGCAGGTCGCCGGCATAGCCCGTGCCATAGGCGTAATAACAGCGCCAGTGCCAGAAATGGCGTTCGTTCCAAGGGATCTTCGGCGCCGGCCCCAGCCAGAGGTCCCAATTCACGTTCTTGCGCACCTGCGCCGGGTCGGGCCGCTCCCACTGGTCATAGTAACCATACCAACGCCAATTCGGGTGCTCCGGCTCGGTGGACTTGAACCGTCCGGCACGCACCAGCGTGATCGGACCGAGAATGCCCTGGGCGATCACTTCCCTGGCCTGAACCGCGCAGGTGGCCTGCCGGGCCTGGTGGCCCAATTGAAACACGACGCGGCTCTGCTTCAGCGCGTCGCGCATCAGCCTCGCCTCCGCCAGCGTCCGCGAGAATCCCTTCTCGCAGTAGATATCTTTGCCCGCCTTCGCCGCATCGAGCACCATCTGGCAGTGCCAATGATCCGGCGTGCCGATGACCACCGCGTCCACGTTCCGATCAGCCAGCAATTCCCGGTAATCCACATACGCTTTCACGTCGGGATTGAGACTGCGCGCGATGCCCTTCTGCCGATGCGGCCCATACACATCGCAGACGGCCGTCACCTTCACGCCGTCGCAATTCACGACCGCGTTGATGAGATCGCCCCCGCGCGTCCCGAGTCCGATGCAGCCCACCCCGATCGTCCTGGCCGGGGATTCGGCGGAGAGAATGGCTGGCGCCGAGGCAGAGGTGGCCGCGATCGCCGCCGCGGCCCCGCCCGTGGCGCGCAGGAACTGCCGGCGGTTCAGGTTCGTCTTGTTATTCATCGCGGTGAGCCTTTCTAAACGAACGGGCCTGTCCCTCCAAGTATTCTACGGCATCGCCAGATTCGCCGTCTCGGCATATATTGGCGCCGATTTGTGAAAACGCGCACGGTGCAGCGGCTTTTCACCCGGACGGACCTTCCGTCCGTGGACGTGGCCCTCCTCATCATCTCGAGTTGCATCCGTATGCGCCCCGCAGGCCGGTCTGGCGCTTGACGACAAAGCTTCCGATTCGGGACGTGCGCGGCAAGATCACGGGCATCATCGGCTTCTCACGCGATGTGCGGACGCCGCTCGACATGCAGGACATTCCCCCGGATGTGGCAGTCGCCTTGGCTCATCTGGAAACCCACATCACCGAGCCGCAGATTTCAGTACACGCATTCCGCCGCGGCGGCGGCGAACGCCTTGAGGTTCTCGGCGGATGTCTCGAAGAAGTGATCCGAGGCGGCGCAGATATACCCGCCATCCTTGCCGAAGCCCTCGAAGAGCCGGAGGACCTCATTGCGGATCTGTTCCCCGCTTCCCGAGGTCAGGATGTTGAATTGGTCCATGCCGCCGATCATCGCCACGCGCCCGCCAAATGCCGCCCGCACCTTGGCCGGGTCGGTGATGTTGCCGCCGACGCCCGGCGGGGGGAGCGTCTCCGAGGCGTCGGTCTCGTTGCCGAGGATCAGGTCCAGGATGTGCATCATGCCGCCGCAGGTGTGGTAGGTGCTGAGGTGGCCGGCGGCGTGCAACGCGCGGTGGATCTCCCGGTCGTAGGGCTGGCAGAACTCCCGATGCATCGCCGGGGAGATCAAAGTGTCGCTGCCCGCCCCACCGCCCGTCTCTATGATGTCGAACCTCGCGCCATCGAGCGATTCCCCGATGAAGCGCAGTTTCCGCTCCAGCAGCGCCCTCAGCAAGCGGTGAACCCAGTCGGGCGTGTCGATCGCCGCCATGATCATGTCCTGTTCCGCCATCAGGCAGCAGGCGTGCTGCCAGCAGCCGGCCTGGTCGCCCCACACGAACCCGCGCAGGATCCCGGCATCGCCGATGCGGTCGTATTCTCTCGCGATGGCCTCCCTGTTCAGCCTCGCCACCGGCATGTACCGCTCGATCAGTTCCACATCCTCCGGCCTCTTGATGAGATACTCGGTGATCCACGTGGTCTTGCGGTTGGCCATCGTCTTGTAGGTGAGGCTGCCGCCCGGGGTCACGACGGTATGGTGAATGACCTTGTGCTCCGGATCATCGTCCACGACCACCATCTCGTCGCGCCACTCCGCGGATTGGACCGCGTACCTCTCCGCGTTGGGGATCCAGAACTGTCCCATCGCCTCGAAATACTGGATCGCGGCGTCGAGCCCACACGCCTTGAACGCGTCGAGCGCGTCCACGCCCCCCATGTAATCTTCGAGGTGGCAGGCCTGCCACTGGTGGATGGTGACCGGCAGTCGGTCGGGTTTCTCGCGGCGCAGCGCCCGCATCATCCGTTCTTTCGATGTCATACGCTATTCTTGCAGCTCGAAGCAGAGCACGGTGGCCAGGCCCTCCGGCGGGCCCTCGGGCAACGACACGGACACTTTCTCCCCTGCCCGCGCGAACTCGAGCGGCTGCCGATCGGAGAGCAGGTACGCCCGGGAGACGGTTCCCGTGAGGCCCGACATCTCGAATTTCTCGCCGGGCCATTTGAACAGGTGGACGTAGAGCCTGCCGGGCTTCGTGGTGCAGCGCCAATCGCGCAGGGCCGAGACCTTGGACATCTTGCCGTATTCGTTCTTCTCCTCGACGGTGCCCCCAAACTCCTGGCCGAATGGTGTCCTGGCGGCGCCGTAGATGGCCTCGCCGTTGACCTTCAGCCATGCCCCCACCTTCCGGAGCACATCCTGGCTCGGCTGAGGGATCGCCCCATCGGCGTCGGGGCCGACGTTCAGCAGGTAATTGCCGCCCTTGCTGACGATGTCCACCAGCTTGAAACAGATGTCCCCGGGCCTCTTCCAGTTGTGGTCGTCCTTCTTGAAACCCCATGTGTCGTTGATCGTGGCGGCCGTCTCCCACGCGCCGGGGGTCACGGCGCTCGGGATCTCGTTGTCGCCGCGCGATTGGTAATCATGGTATCCGCCCTGCCCGAGGCGGCTGTTGATCAGGGTGTCGGGCTGGATCGAACGCACGAGGCCGGAGAAGAGCCTGCTGCGCTCCGGCGTCATCTTCCGCGGCGTGTCGAACCAGATCAGGCCGATGGGGCCGTAGCCCTCCAACAGTTCGCGGACCTGCGGCAGGGACTTGTCGCGCAGGTATCGGTCAAAGTCCTTCTTGTCCTCCGGCCCATAATCCCACTCGTTTCCCGCGCCGTTGGGATCGTGCCAGTCCTGCGCCTGAGAATAATAGAAGCACAGCCGGATGCCGCGTTTCGCGCACGCGCCCTGGAGTTCCTTGAACGGGTCGCGTTTCCAAGGCGTGGCGTCGTGGACGTTATACGGGCTCACCCGGGACCGGTACATGGCGAACCCGTCGTGGTGCTTGCAGTCGAAGACCAGGTATTTCATCCCGGCATCGACGGCGAGCTGCGCCCACGCGTCGGCATCGAACTTCGTCGGGTTAAATTGCTTCGCGAGTGGCTCGTATTCCCTCACCGGGATCTTCGCCCGGTTCATGATCCACTCGCCGATGCCGGCGACGGGTTGCCCCTTCCATTCGCCCGCGGGAATGGAATACAGGCCCCAGTTGATAAAGAGGCCGTACTTTGCCTCGTGGAACCATCTCAGCCTCGCCTGTTTCTGCTCCTCGTCGACCATCGATGCCGGCAGCGGCGCGCCGGGTGCGAGGAGTCGAAATTCCTCGATGGTCGGGACCTCGTTCGCGGCCAGGATGTTCAGCCGGAATAGGCGGGCTTTCACCGGCTTGAACGGATACAGCCGGCGCCCCGCGATGCCCGCGCCGGTCACCAGCGCCTCCCACGCCTCGCCCCGCTTGCACTCGATCACAAACTTCTCCGTCCGGGGGAACCCGATCTCCATCACGATGGCCCGATCGATCTCCCTCTCCTCGCCGAAATCCACCTCCAGCCATCCGGCCCGCGAGTTCGGCGCCGCGCCCCAGCGCTTGGTCTCGTCGCCGTCGAAGGCCTTGCCCGCACCGTAGGCCGCGCCCCATTCGGAGGAGGCCCGCGCGGTCCCTCCGCCCGGCAGTGATGCAACGGCGGGGGCTGGCGGCGGCAGCGGCTTGCCGTTGAACACATGGGCGAGCACCGCGATATTGCGGTCGTTGCCCTTGAAGGATTCGATGGGCTGGGCGAAATATGTGGCGACGGGCAGCGGCAGCGAATCGGGATTTGGTTTCGCGAAACCGTAGATGCCAAACTCGCCCTCGGATGCCTCCGCGCAGATCTTTCGGGCATCGTGCCGGTCGCCCCATCCCACCACGCAGACCAATTGCCTCGTGTGCGGCCCCAGCGTTGACGCGATGCGGCGCATCGCCTCCGGGCTGCCGCTCTCGTCCATCATCCAATCCACCTCCCGCAGCATCCGCGAGCCGGCGATCGTCGGATCGTCCACCTTGTTGCACGAGAGCCAGATGACGCAATCGGGCTTGGCGCGCTTGGCCGTCGAGCGGATGCGTTCCCAGCAGCGATCGATCGCCTTCCGCTCGTACGCGAGCTTTGCCTGCGCCGTGAGGCTCTCCTCGCCGGGGAAGGGCTGCCCCATCAATTTCTCGAAGAGCCGCTGCTCCGCGGGCAGCCATTTGCCGGCGCGCACCTTGTCGGTCGGGTTCCAGACCCAATCCACCATGAAGCCATCCATGCCGCCCTTGGCCAGACCCTCTTCGATGGCGCCGGCGAGGTAATCGAGGTACTCGTCGGTGAAGGGCAGGTGACAGGCGCTCGGCACGCCATAGCTGAGATCGGGATGCTCCAGCGCCCAGCGCGTGTTGGCGCCGATGCAGAAATAGCCCATGACCTGCATCTTTTTCGCGTGGCCGAGCCGGACCACCTCCGGCAGGAAGTCGCGCGCGAGGCCGGGCTGCGCGGGGATCTTGCCTCCCTTGTACCAGGCATAGCCGTTGCAGGAGACCGCGAACGTCTGGATCACGTTCGCCCCGAGCGCCCCGTACCACGCGACGTGCTTCTCCGGATCGCCGTCCGCCCAGAGGCCCGGCGGTGCAAAACCGTTCGTGCCGCCCGGCCCCCAGTTGACGTCCACGCAGAAGGCGCGTATCGGCTCGGGCAGCGGCGCCCTGGTCCGGATCATCTCGCCGACCCGGCGCAGCGTCGCCACGTCGATGTCGCGCAGCCTGCCGGCGTAATCCGGCCCGACATCGATCGAGAAGATGTTGCCGAACTTCACCGCCCCGAGGTAGTCGCGGTAAAGCTTCTCCGCAGGGAGGCAGAGGCCGTCATGCTCCGGCAGCGAGTAGAACCACGCCGCGCCGCCCTTGTGCTTGGGCAGGATCGGGTAGGTGAACTCCGCCAGCCGATATGTCGATGCGGGCGCATCCCTCATGTGCGGGCCGGCCGCCGCATGATCATCCAACGGACCCGGCCTCCCCCGCTCTCCCAGCCGGATGTCCGCGCCCTCCTGGTCGCCGTGGTTGAAGCCAACGAAACAGCCCGGCTGGAATCGCTTGCACCACGCGATGGTTTCCGCGTGGCCGAGCCCGCCATCGCCGACCGCGTGATCGAACCAGATGTATTCGATCGGCCCGTACTGCGTCAGCAGTTCCTTGAGCTGGGCCTTCTTCATCTCCGGGTTCCTGCCGACCCCCTCGCGCCAGCCCTTGCCATCGACCGCGCCCGGCCAGCCCCACTCGCCCTCGGAAAAGTAGAGCGCCAGCTTGATGCCGTGCCTGTCGCACGACCGCCGCAACTCCGCCAGCACGTCGCGTCCCAGCGGCGACTTCGTCACCTTGCGGTCCGTCGTCTCCGTGTCCCACAGGCAGAAGCCGTCGTGGTGCTTCGTGAGGAACAGGATGTATCCCATCCCCGCCTCCTTCGCCGTGCGCGCCCACTGGTCGGTGTCGCAGCCGGTGGCCCGAAAGAAGGACACGTCCCCGACGCCGGGCGTCCATTCCTTGCCGGAGAAGGTGCTGAAGCTCCAGCACACGAACATCCCCCAGCGGAGGCCCTGGAGTTCCTCCGCCCTCTTCTGCATGTCCGTCGCAGCCCCCGCCCGGGCCAAGCTGCCGCCGATAATGCCGATGGCCGCGATCCATGCCGCCAGTGTCCGATGCATGCGTCGTCCTCCGGATGCCAGGATAGGGAGACCGGCACATCGCCGTCCATGAATGATCTTTCCAAATACTTGCACGATCTTAACCTCACTCCGCGCGGATGATCGACGACTTCAATCTCGTGCTCCTGTCCGGCGGGTTCTACCGCTGTGACCCGACATGGAGCAAGCCGGCGACCGGCATCGACCAGTGCTATAAGCTGTACTTTCCCGTGGGCGGCCGGGCGCGCCTGGAGATGGCCGGCGGCTGCCACGCGCTGGTCCCGCAGCGCGTCTACTTTATCTCCGGTTTCCGCCTGCGGCGCCAACTCTGCCCGAGGCAGATGAGCGTGTACTGGGTGCATTTCGTCCCGGAATCGCTGTACCTGCGCTATCTGCTGGACCAGCT
>CAZYWZ010000012.1:0-72959 GCA_964651705.1 uncultured Verrucomicrobiales bacterium | reverse complement strand
ACTGGGTGCATTTCGTCCCGGAATCGCTGTACCTGCGCTATCTGCTGGACCAGCTACCGCGAGATCTGCGAGATCTTTGAGGAACCGTTCACCGAGCAGAGCCGGCCCCGGAAGGACAGTTCGCCGGCGCTCGATTGCCGCGTCCAGGCCTTGCTGCTGGGATTGATCTCGCGTCTCCTGGAGACGCTCGACCAGGGCCGGGTGCGGGCGTTTCAGCCGGAGTACTATCGGCTGAAGGGGGCCTTCGACTTCATGCAGTCGCATTTCCGGGAGAACCCATCGCTGGAACGGATCGCGGGGCAGGTGGGGCTCGCGCCAAATTACTTTCATCGGCGGTTCCGCGCGCTGTTTGGGACGACGCCGTTCAACTTCATGCTGGCGGGGCGCCTGAACCAGGCCCGCCGCCTGCTGGCGGGCACCGAGCTCAGCATCAAGGAGGTCGCCGCCGCGGTGGGCTACGACGACCCGCCCTATTTTACGCGCGTCTTCACCCGCCAGATGCAGGTGTCGCCATCGGCCTACCGCGCGTCGCTTCGCCGCTACGGCAAGACATGATCCCGCCCTCGGAGAATTCACTCCACGCGTAGATGGTGAAGGCCGGCTGGCGTTCGTTCAGAAAAAGACAATGCATCCTCGGGCACGAAGCGCTGCCCGACGACGGGATGCCGTGCGGGCTCCGGTTTTCCGGCCTGGCTCGGCTCCACGACAACCGCGCTCCGCCCCTCGCGCCGCACCGCAACGGCCGCCAGGATGCCCCTTGGCGTCGCGCCATACACGCAGACGTCAGCGATTTTTGCGCGCGGCGCCTCCCCTCGAAAAGGAGGGTGACACCAAAAGAAGCGCCATGGCCAAGACACACGGGCGCAGGTAGTGGTCCACTCAGGATTCGGAGATTATCGCCAAATCATGAGCGGGGCAACAGCCTCCGGAGACCGCCCGCTATTCCTCCTTAGGCCAGTCCCATGACTCCAGATCTTCGCTCCAGGCGATGCCGATGCTGGCAAAACTGTCGAATCCACCGCGCGGGTCTTCCTCGGGAAAGTCCGAGCCGTGAAAGAACATCAGCGCCTTGCCGACGGTGGGCTCCCGGCGCAGATCCAGAACAAAACCGCCCGTCAGCCTCCCTCGCGCCCAGGGCCAATGCGGCTGCCCGAGCGTCAGCAGCCCCTCATCCCGCCACGCCCTCAGGTCCCGCGAGCGCTTGACCCCGATGCCGTTCGGCGGCGAATGGAACAGCACGTACTCGCCGCCATCGACGACGACGCACGCATTCTCACCCGCCGCGGTCCGCCCATGAAAGGTCCAGTTCCTGAGATCGCGCGACCACGACATGCTCACCCCGTCCTGTTTGTAGAAGCACCACCACTTTCCAGGCTCGTCCTTGTCCTCGATCAGGTAGGGGTCGATCATGCGCCCCATGCCCTCGCGGGGGACAGCGGCCCCCTTGACGCGCAGCAGCTCGGGCTCTCCCCACGTCTCCAGATCCCGGCTGCGCATCGTCCAGATCCTCGAATCCCGGTTCCCGTATTTCTCGCCGCCGGGCCTCGGGTACGTCTGCAGGCACAGGACCCACTCGCCCCCATGCCGCACGATGTTGCCCGGGCTGCCATAGTTGAGCCGCTGATCGCGCGGGGTGAGCACCTGGGGCGCGCTCCACGCCACGAGATCCCGGCTCTTGCTCCAGGCCAAGTAGGAAAACGGCCGCCCGTCCGGTTCGATCTTGACCAGAGTGAAAAACAGGCGAAACCACCCCTCGTGGTAGATCGCCGCCGGATCGCGATAGGCCGTCGCGGCATCGCCCCGAAACAGGATCGGGGACGGGATCGCGGATAAGGCGACCTTGGCCGCGGGTTCCGCGCACGCCGTGCCCGCAGCGGATAGGCACAATGCGCAGGCCGCGCCGATGACCGTTCTCATGGCGCGCACCCGACCGTGAAATTGACCGCCCCGTCGGCATGGTCCAGCGACAGCGTCGTCCGTCCCGTGCCGGCGTCCCATGGCGTCACGATGCGCATCCGGCCCTCGCGGCCATCCTCCACGGCAACCCGCGGTTGACGCCGGCAGGTGAAGGTGATGACCGTGGGCTTCGGCGCGCACTGGTACCGCTGGCCCAACGTGACCCCGTCGCCGTGATACCCGTTCGCCTGAAACCAGAAGCGATCCCTCCCCTCCCGCTTGCCAAAAATGAGACTCTGGAAGGGTATCTTGCGCTCGTTGTGGTCGGCCTTGTTGTAGGGCGGGAACTGGTTGGCATCGCCAAACGAGGAATATGTCCAGGCCCACTGGTCGTTCCACAGGCCATGGTTTCCGACGAGGCCCGTCATCCAGGCACCCTGGAGGGCGGCCATGTTCTGTAGCGTGGCCCAGGGCTTTGTGTTCTTGTGCATCGCAGCCAGCCATCGCCCGATGCCATCGGCCCGCAGGGCGTCGTGGTGTTTAAAGAAGAAACGCGTCCAGTGGCCCTTGTTCCACGTCCCCTCCCCCAATACGAACCAGCGCCGATTTTCCGCGCAGGCCCGCAACACATCCAAAAGCCATTGGTCCGATCTCGCATTGTCGCCGCCGGTGAAGGCCCAGAACGTCTCGCCCGTCTCCGCCCCGATGCAGTTCGGGCACTCGAGGAAAATCTCTCGGATCTGCTCGGGCCGAAGGAATATCCGCCTCTCTGGCGGATCCGGGATCCCGGGATCGGCGATCTCGATGAAAAAGCGGTATCCCTGCCTGTCGAAACGCTTGCAGAATTCAAGCGGGGTATCGCCGCCGAGATAATTGTAGCCAGCCGCCGAGAGCACGAGGCTGATGGCCGTCCAACGGCGGATGTCGTCCGGAACAAATTGCCGCAGGTCCGCGGCCACCCTCTCCGGGGTGTTGGTCGGTGCATTCCGGAACGACTGGGCCAAGACGCGGTATTGAAAGAGGGGTTCCGGCGATACCCCGGGGGCCGATCCCGGTGAAGGGCCCGCGCTCGCGCCGACCGCCGCCATCAGCGCCCATGTCATCAGAGCTGTTTGGAGGATCGGGGTCACGGGTCTCTGCCGCGGAGGAAAACCGTTGTTGAACGACGGCTCGATGGGCTGGGAATCAGGTCCTCCGCGACAGCCACCATCGGCGGGGAAAATGCCGAATGGCAGAAGGTAGCCGGACGCGTGAGCGTTTGGCCCGCCGGACCCGCCAAACCGTCGCCGTCTCGGCTACGGCCTATGGCTATTCTCGAGTCACCAGATCCCATGCCCCGCGAAACGGGGCATCGCAGGTGGAGAAAATGCCTAGCCGATCGCCTCAGGCGGTTGGCGGCCAAACGCTTGGCGCGTTCGGCTGCGGGAACCTTCGCGTCAGTTGACATCATCCAACCGGATCCCGCGGACGTTGATGGCCCGCCATGCCGAAGGATCCGCTGCCCGTATGGCCAACTGGATGTCGGCACCCGCCGACAGTTCGACGCGCCCCATGGTCACGGTCCTGTACTCGTACCAGTCGGTGGTCTTCTTCGCGGTGCCGCGGAGTCGTTGGCCGGCGATCTCCACGATGAAATCCGTATCTCGGATGGGCGTGCTACACACGACGCTGACCTCGCAGGTTGCCTTGGCGGGCACGCGCAGGGCCCATGAGGCCCACTCGGCGGGGTTGTTCCATGCGGCGAGGTAATCGTGGTCATGGCGGCGCTCGACCCGGAGTTTGGAGCCGTGCAATGCCGCCGCGCCAGGCTCAAGCCGGATGCTGCCATCGGGGTCGGGCCAGATCGCCGTGTCCTGTTTGGGCAATGGCGCCGGCTTCAGGCCCTCGCCCCGCACCTCGAGCGCCAGCGCATGCTCTGCGGGGCGTTCCGCCGGCAGTCTCACCCGCAGTCCCTCCTCGCCCTGCGACCACTCCAGATCGCCGGCGTGCCCCACCAACCGCACCCGCGCGACCTTGCCCGCGACCGATGCCAGCGATCGCACCAAGACCCTGCCATCCGCGGGCCAGCCGAGCGCAATCGCATAGAGCGCGTCGCCCTTCGTCGTGAAGCGGATATCCTCCGGAGTGAAATCCCGGTCGGCGCGCTCGCTGAACCCGCCGCCCTTCGCCTGCCGCGTGGGACCCTCCCCATAGACCTTCCATGGCCGCGTGCCAAAAATCGCTTCTTCGTTGACCCGCAACCAGTCGCCCATGCCCAGGAGCAGTCGCCGGCCCTCATCCGGGATGGTGCCGTCGGCCAGCGGTCCCACGTTCAGCAGCATGCAGCCATTCTTCGCCACGATGTCCACGAGCACGTCGACCAGTTGGTCCACCGTCTTGAATTTCTCAGACTCCTGGTGGAACCACGGGCCGACGGATGTATCCGTCAGCCACGGGTAGGGCACCAACCGGTCCTCGCGGCCGCGCTCAAAGTCGAGGATGCCGGTGTGCTCGTGGATATTGCGGTGCTTGTGGGCCACCCCGATCTCCCGGCGCTGGGCCTCCGCCCAGTTGTATGTGGCGGCGAACATCCGGCGCTGGTATTCGGGCGTAATCACGGCCTCCAGCTCGAAATCGAACCAGATGAGGTCGGGCTGATAGCGATACAGCACCTCGGTCACCATCGCCAACCACGTGTCCAAGAAGCCCCGGCCCGGCGGCGATTTGGGTTCGTGCGGCTCGGTGTAGAGATCGGCGTTCCGGGGATCCGCCCCGTCAAACTTGAACGCCGGCTCGAAGTACTGCCAGGCGAAGCCATGGTGAAAGGTCGTGATGAACCTCAGGCCGCGCGCCCTGATGGCCTTCTCCAGTTCGCCCGTGATGTCGCGCCGGGGCCCCATGGCAACGCTGTTCCAGCGCGTGACCCGCGAGTCCCACATGGCGAAGTTGTCGTGGTGAATGGCCACCGGCCCGGCAAACTTGGCCCCGGATTTGGCAAATAGCTCCGCCCAGTCCCCGGCATCAAACTTCTCCGCCGTGAACTTCGGGATCATGTCCTTGTAGCCCACCTCGTTCTGATCCCCGTACTTCCGCCTGTGATATTCGAAGGTCGGGCTCTTGGGCTCGTACATGTTCTTCCCGTACCACTGCACGCCGCCGGGGCCGCCCTCCGCCCCGACGCTCACCGGTCCCCAATGGGTATAGATGCCAAACTTGGCATCACGAAACCACTCGGGATCCTTGTGCGCCTCGAGGGAAGTCCACTCGGGCCGATAGGGCCCGGCGCCGATGGTCCTGTCAACGCGCTCCAGTTCCGACGCCAGACCCGGGGGGATGACCGCGTCGGCGCCAGTCGCTGCCATGGCGAACGCCCCCGATGACACCCAAAGGCCCATGACGGCCCGCGTCCGCCTTGCCGCCGCACCCCAAATCGACTTTCGCGCTTTCAACTCACCTCCGTCGCCGCCCATGCCTCTGGCGAGCCGGGCATTCCCCCCCGTGGCTCCTGCCCGGGGCCAGATCAGATCAGCATGACCGCGCCTTCCGCAAAGAGGAATGGCGAAAATTGACCTCCGGATGGCGATTCTTGACCCCGGCATCCGACCCGGCCTCCACCGGCACGGCCAGCGCCTTGCCGTAGTCGGCCCTGATCACGGCGGTCTCCCGACCCTCCAGAGATACCGCGCTGACCGACACCAGTGGCCCCTCGCGGAGATATGGCGTCTGGTCCGCATTCCGACCAAACCGCCGGATCGTCATGGCCTTCGCCCGGGGCATGTCCAGCGCGACATCCTTACCATGCTTGGAGAGGTTGTTCAGAACCACGGACAACACGTTCCCATCGGCGAACGCGCGGGCACCCAGTCTTTCTTATCCGTGTAATCGCGCGGCACATACAGGACGGCGTCGTACCTCGGATCCCACGCCATCGCGCACAGGATGAGATGCCCCTTCGTCAACGCTCCCCGGAAATGTCGGGCGCCGGTTGCGGCACCCCGCGGGTGGCCCGACCATGCAGGTCGCCATCCCGATCGAACCAGAGCGGATCCATCGCGATGAAGCGATCCCACTCGATCCGGTCGGTCCGCTTCTGGTGATAGATGTGCCACCAATGGCCGGCGTCATCCTGGATGGCGCACCCGTGACCGGGACCAAAGAGGCCCTCGGAGCGCCGTATGATGGGGTTGTGCTTCGCCCGATGGAACGGCCCCATCGGATTCTCCGCGCTCGCATACCCGACCGCATATTCTGGCGTATCGGCGCCTGAGCCGCTGTAGAGCAGATAGTAGCGCCCCTGCCGCTTGATCATCCACGGGCCCTCGGTGACATGGCCCGCTCGCTTTTCCCATTCGGCCTCGGGTTGCAGCACCAGCTTTGAATCGCCCGCGGGTTCGGTGGGTCCCGCCATGGGCTGCACATTGATGCGAAAGCCCGGGAGCTGCACATAATAGAGGTAGAGCTTGCCATCTTCATCGCGGAAGAGGTGCGCGTCGATCGCCTTGTCGAAAAACTTCTTCACCTCGGTGAATGGCCCGGTCGGCCCATCGGCATGCGCCACGCCCACGGTCAGGTTGACCGTGTAATACAGGTAGAACTTCCCGGATCCCGGATCGCGCCACACGTCCGGCGCCCAAACGTGGGGCCGGCCCGGCCGAAACACGACGGGACCCCGCTTCCAATCGACCAGGTCCTTCGAAGTGTAAACCCGCGTCCCGTTGTCCCCGTCCACCTCGCCCGTCGCGTAGAGGTAATACACCCCCTCGTGCCGCATCACCGCGGGATCCGCAAGGTTGCCGGCGATGAGCGGGTTCTGGAAGGTCCCCGCCTCCCTGCCGGCGTGGAGCAACTTCGATGGCGCGAGCGACAGCGCCAGCACGCCGGTTAAGAGGCGAACTCGCATGCCCCATACAAGCGGAATATCCGCCCCAAGCCAACCCGTGATTGAAGCGCGCCCGACCGCCGGCTGGCAGACAGGCATGCTCGCCCCGAAAGCCGCTCCTGCAAGGCTCGGCACGGCTGTGAAGGAGCGAACCGCCAGATGCAGAAGCCTAACAACACCGAGAGCGCAAGCGCGAAGCGGGGCCCTAGGAATTTACGGCATGAGTCTTGCATTCACAGTCCTGGCAGCCGCCCGGCGTGGTCGTGAGTGGCGTGGCTTGAGGAGACACAGGACATGATCTCTTCCCGCGAGCTCTTGTCTGTTTCCAGCTCAGTCCAGCAACTGACCTTCCTGCAACAGCACGTGACGCAGTTTTGGGCAGTCCACGTCCTGCACCGGGATGGAGCCGTCGATGGCGAGGGAAGCGGCGGCTCCGGCGCTTTGTCCGAGGATCATGAACACGGGCTCCATGCGCGACGAACCAAACGCAACGTGGGTGGAGGAGATGACCGTGGGCACGAGGAGATTGATGCAATCGCTCCTCTTCGGGCGGAGGCAGCGGTAGCTGATGCGGTAGGGCTTCGGGACAGACGAGTCGAACTGCCCTTCCACTCCAACCATTTCACCGGCCCGGTTGCGTTGGGCCTCGGTGATTTCGTCGGCCGCCGATGTGCGCAGGTGGGTGATGTGCGCGTCTTTGGCCGTCTTGTAGATAATCCGGCGCACGATGTGCGAATCCATGATGAAGCTGCCCAGCCCCACGGAATCTTCAACGACGGTCTTGCCCAGGCAGTCGTGCTCGGTGAGCACGTAGTCGCCGGGGAGCCTGCGGCCCTCGCGGACATACAACTTCACATGAGCTTGGAAAATCCGCTCGCGCTCCGCGTAGCTGGCATCCACCCAGCGGAGGCTGCCGCCGACGAAATCGAGCGAGACTGGGCCGGCGCTATTGCAGTCGCCCTCGTTCAGTTTAAGCGGCCCGCGTGAGTAGATGAGCTTCCACCACTCGGAGCTTGGCGCGGCGTTCACATAGGGTTTGCGCAGTTCGTAGCGCTCCGCATTGTAGTCCGCCGGCCTGGGCCAGGGAATGCGATCGTGCTTCGTGGCAAGCACGCGGAAGCAGAAGGGCTGATAGCGTTTGTCTGCCTTGCCGTTATCGTCTGCGGTGTAAGGCGGCGCATCGACTGTCCTCTCGTTGAGGTCTTGTTTTCAAGGACGAGTTTACCGGGAATCCCCATGCTTGACGTGGAACCGTGAGCGCGAGGTGCGGTTCATGGTTTTATCGTGTGTGTTCCTGCGGCCACCTCGCGGCTGACCGTGCGGCCGCCGCACGCGGGCAAGCGTATGGTGGCGGTGGTGTTCGCGGGGACGGTGAATGTGTAGCCGACGGCGCCGCCGTCGCGTTCCCAGCGGCTCTTGATCGTGCCGTGCACCGTCCGAACTTCCGCCTCCGCCCATTTCATATCGGGCGGGGGCTGGGGTGCGAGGATGAAATGCTTGAAGCCCGGCTTATCGAACACGGGCTTGATGCCGCAGATCGACTCGTAGCACCAGACGGCGGCGACCGGCTTCTCGCTCTGGATGAAACGGGCGGCGGGCAACTTGCCCGGCACGTGGAAGTCGTTCCAATACGAATTGGCGGTGTCGTATCCGTTTTCATAGAGCCATCGCCACGACGGCCACGTGCTTACGTTCCACAGATGATGGGCCACGTCGGGATGGCCGAATTCGCTGAGCACCGATGAGATGAACCGCACGCCGATGAAACCGACCGAGAGATGACCCCCCCAATCCACCATGATCTGGCGCCTGAGATCGCCGGCCACCGCCGGCACATCGATCGCGGGCACAATACCGGCTTGCAGAGCGAGGACGTTCTCCGCCTGGCTGCCATAGGACTTCTTCCCCGAGTCGTACGCCAGCTTATTGACAGTGGCCGCGACACGTTCGCGCAACGCGCCAAGCTCCGCGGCCTCTTCGTTCCCGCCCAGGACGCGGGCCATGGCGATGACCTGATCCAGCGCGATGACAAAGAGACAACGATAGACGATGTCGCTGCGGGAACTGGCGCCGTCGCCAAAGTGGGGGCGTTCGCCGTTCTTCCAAACGTCCAGCCAGTCGCCTTGCGGGATGATGCCGACTTTGTCCTTCTGCTTGTCGAATTTTTCCAGCGAACGCGGATCGGCCATGCGGTCGGCGTAGAGTTCGATGAATCGGATCGCGTGATCGAAGTGGCGCCGCGCCAGATCGCGGTTGCCGGTGAACAGCAATCCGCGCGCCGGCTCGATGAGCGTGTCGGCCAGCGCAACAAGCGCGCCCGAATTCCTGCCATGAAAATATTTCGGGGCCGGCGCCTTGATGGGCGGGAAACCGGCGGTGGGGCCGTCCCTGACAGTCTGCAGCTGGATGTCGGTGACCGCCTTCTCCCAGAGTTGCGGGTCATTCCACGCATACGCCAGGAAATCGCCCGCCATCGCCTGGTGGCCGCGGAAAGAATTCTTCTCCGCGTCAGTGTTGTCGTTGACGAGGCCGTGGGTCACGTAGCGCAGCGTCTTCGAGAACGATTCGTAGAGTTCGTTGACTTTGCCATCGGAGCACGCGAAGCGGCCGGTCTGCGGCAGATCGGTATGGACCACGACGCCGCAGACGTCCTCCAGGGCCGGCTTCTTGGTCAGGCCGGTGATTTCGAAATAGCGGAACCCGACGTAGCTGAATCGCCGCTGGAACGTCTCGCGGCCCTTGCCGCCCGCGACGTACACGTCGCACGCGTGAAACCGGCAGCGCTCCTTGTCATCCGCGTCGGGCGGACGCGAATACAATTCGCCGCCGATCATGTTCTCGGCGGGCTTGCGATCCAGTTTCGGGTCGGGATACGGCAACGGATGCCCCATGAACTGTGGCTTGTTGCGGATGAACGGCGCCGGTCGAACGGCGATCTTGGTGCCCGCCGGTTCGTCGACGGTCAATTTCGGCCAGCCAGCGATTGTCTCGCCCAGATCGACGACGTAGATGCCCGGCGAGGGTTCCGTGATCTGCACGGCCCTGACCTCGCGCGCGGCGCGCTCCGGCGCAATCTGCATCGCCACCAACCGCTCCGCGGGCGCCGCGATGGCCTCGACGGGCGACCAGCCCGAATCATCAAACCCCGGCTGGTCCCAGCCCGGCATTTCGCGGCGGGCGTCATAGACTTCGCCGATGAACAGTTCGTTGCGGAGCAACGGGCCGAAGCTGGCTTTCCAGCTGCCGTCGCTGACGACCCGGACAGATCCGGCATCGAGCCGCACAACCACGCCCGGGTTGCCGAGCTCGTCTTTGTAGGAATAGAATCTTTCCATCGGGGTGCCCCAGAACTGCCCGAGCTGATTGTACCAGCCATTGCCGACAACGATGCCGATGGCGTTCCTTCCCTGTTTGAGATAGCCGGTGACATCGTGCGCGACGTAGTAAATCTGCCGGTCGTATTCCTGGTAGGCCGGGTCGAGCACGCGGTCGCCAACGCGCTTGCCGTTGATGTACAATTCGTAGTAACCCAGCGACGCGATCAGCAGTTTCGCCCTCGCCGGAACGGCATCCAGCGTGAACTCGCGACGGAAATACGGCGCGGGTCTCATCCGCTTTTCGACCCACGCGCGGGCACTGGCGGACACCTTGTTGCCTATCCCATAGAGCATCCAATGCTCGACCGCGTCGTTTGAGAACTCCGGCTCGGTCTTCATCCGGATCAGTTCCGCCTGCCAATCCGCCGGCTTGAGCACACCCATCTCCCAGAACGTCGCGGGCGCATAGTCGGAAGGCTCGCCGTCCGCGTCCCAGACTTTGACCGTCCACCAGATTCGTTGCCCGGAGGCGGGCGCCTTTCCAGCATAGGCGACGTTCACCGATTGGTCCGACTCGACCTTGCCGCTGTCCCACAGATCGGCCTGCCCCTCTTGCAGTTTCTCAACACGGCTTGCGGCCAGCAAACGATAGGCGGTCTGGCGCGCGCCGGCGCGAGTGTCTTGGACGATCCAACACAATCTGGGCCGGATCGCCTCGATCGCGATGGGCCGGTCTTGATATTCGCAGCGGAGTCGCAATGGGCACCTGACTGGCTTGACGCCTTCTTTCGTAAGGTTGACCGGCTGAATAGTGCCGTCTGGGTTGAAGTAAACGTAATCAATACACGTGGTGCGTTTCCAGGCATTGTCATTTTCCGTGTCGTAGTGGTAAGCGACATACCACTTCCCAGCGACTTCAAAGAGATTGCCGTGAATGTTCTTCGACATGGGGAATTCATCGTTGCCCTGTATGAAGATCCCGCGCGAGCGGAATTCGCCCGTCAAGGAATCAGACCAAGCATATCCCATGGCATTATGTTTTTCTTTCCAAGTGAAGTAGTACTTCCCGTCCTTTAACACCATGAACGGGTTCTCCCAGGAACCTTTTGGTTTTCCCTCTTCGTCCCGGAGATCGAGCTTGATCCGGCATCCTGCCGCTTCGGCATCTTTCGCCGTCACTTTGCCGGTCGGGTCCAGCGTTCCATACGGCATGACCACGGAGCGCAGATCGGGCTTGAGTTTTTCGAGGTAGTAACCGCCGGGTGCCGTCTTCGGCTTGCCATCTTTCCTCTCAATGACCTTCCCGTCCTTGTCCACCGCCAGACCCGTGGATTGCCACAGCAGCCACCATTGACCGTTATAGTCCTTGAAGACACAAGGATCGATCGGGCCGCAAATTTCCCGGTTTTCAACATCCTTAACGACATGCAGCACCGCCGGATCGCGAAATGGACCCGTGGGTGAGGTGCCGCTCGCCACCACGATCTGACGTGCTAACGAGAGGAAGATGTGGAATTTACCATCGGCGCTCTCCGCGCCATCCGGTGCCCAGAAGTTCTCACGGCAGATGCGCGGGTAATCCTTTTCCAACGGCTTCAAGTCTTCCCGAGAAATCGCCACTCCGTGATCCTTCCAATGCACCAAATCATCGGAGGACTGAATCCGGTGATCAACAGTGCCCCAGTCTCGCCGATTCGGATCGAAGTTCGTCGTTTCATGGGTGCCAAACAGATAAAAGCGTCCATCGCTAAACTGCCGCAACGAAGGATCCGCGACGTACCGATAATCAATCACCGGGTTCTTGGCGTGTATTACTCCGACAAGCGCAAAGACTCCTAATAATGAAAGCACTTTTGTGTTCATTTCTCTTCCTCGCAGACACAAGCGCGCAAAGCGCAAATGACCTGCTTTACGGCTGCTCCTGTTTCATTTTTACCATTCGCACATCGAACACACCACCGGCCGTGGCGCCGGGCTGTGCTTGAAACTTCACCGTGACCTGCTGCTTGCCTGCGGTGAGTTCGGCCGGGACCGGGTATTCGACGGCGAAGAACTCGTTGGGCTTGTTGCGCTCCAGTTTCTGAGTCGCGATCTTTTCCCCGTCGACGAGGATGTCGAACAGGCGCTTGCCGCCATCGCTTCCCCAATAGACACAGAAGATCGAATGTTGGCCCCCCGGCGCGACCTTCAGGCGATAGCTGAACCAGCCGCCGCCGCCGGCGTGCCGCCACGCATGTCCGAAGGCTTCGCCGTGACCGGTCTTGTCGCCTTGGAGCGCGTGCTGGTGCTCCGAGGGTTCGTCCCCGATGATTACGAAGTCAATCGTTCGCTCTTGGATGCCGGCCAGTCCCGGCAGGATCTCCGTTGGTTTGGGTTGGTGCTTGGCCACTTCGTCGGGGTCTTCCACCAACCAGACCTGCGAGGCGCCGCCGCGGTTGAGCCGCGCGTAGTTGGGCACGGCCATGATGCCCGGTCCTTCGATCACCATGACGCCGCCCAACAAGTTCTCTTTCCACGCGGCCTTGAGCAGCAGATCGGGTCTGAGCACGAGCGACTTCACCGGCTGCGGATGGTCCACGTCCTCGACGTTGTAGACGATCGGGCCGCGTTGGAGAGCCACGCGTCCGCGATTGGTCGTCACGCGCTGGTCGCAATGCACGCGCTGCGCTTCCATCGGCAACGATAATTCCACGCGGTCGCCGTCCTTCCACTCGCGGCTCAGAGCGATGTAGCCGCGCTCGACCTGGGGCGATTCCGGCCTGTCGTTCACGCGAACGGTGAATCGCGCGCCCAGGTCGGGTGTTGCGGTGTACAGTTCGCTCTCTGTCTGATCCGGGATGCGCAGCTTGAGGGTGAAGCTGGCCGCGCGCGTTGGGTGCAGCGTCACGGTCACGTCGCCGTCCCAAGGGTACCGTGTTTCCTGCCGGATTCGCAGCGGGGCGCCGCCGATGTTGGGCAACGTGGCCTCGCTGTCCACAAAGTGGCTGAGGTAGAGCTCGGTCCGCGACGGGTTGACGGAGTAGATCAGGTCTTTGATGGCGAGGAGCGCGCGCGGGATGTTGCCGACGCAGCACGGGCACTTGTGCCATGGGTGCCGGGCCTTGTCGGAGTCGAGCGGGTTCTGATAGTAGAAGTTCTCGCCGGTGAGTTCGACGGCGCCGAGGAGATTGTTGTAGAGCACCCGCTCCTGGACGTCGCGGTAATGCGCGTCCGCGTGCAGCCGGTGCATCCGGTCGGACCAGAAACTCAGGCCGCAACTGGCGCACGATTCGCAATAGCCGCTATTGGGCAACTCGTAGTCGCCGGCAAACGCCTCGCCTTTGTGGGACGCGCCGACGCCGCCGGTGAGGTAGTGCTTCCCGTGGATGGCGTTGGCCCAGATTCGATCAACCGCCTGCCGGTATGCCACGTCGTCCTGGTGCAGCGCGATATCGGTCATCGCGGTGTAGAAATACGTCGCGCGCACCGCGTGGCCCTTCGCCTCGGTCAACTCGACGGCCGGCTTGTCGGATTGGTTGTATTCGTTCCCCTTGTCGCCCTCGTGCTGGTGGTCGAGGAAATGGCGGGCGAGCTGGATATACTTCTCGCCCTTGCCATCGCCCTCGACCTCGTTGACCAGCCGGCCCAGCCGGCAAAGCGCGTATTCCATGCCCGGATGCCCGTTGCGCCACGTCCGCTTCGGCGGTGGGCCGAAGGTGTCACAAAGATGGTCACCGCACCTCACCGCGGCGTCGTACAACCGCCGGTCCTTGCCTCCGGTCATCCGGTAATGGGCGACGCCCATCTCGAGGAAGTAGCCCATCACGTAGAACTCGTGCCACCCGACGTTGCTGTAGCGCGGGTGATTGTTGAGGACGTGGAACGAATGGATGTATCCGTCGGGTGCCTGGGCGGCGAGGATGATCGGGATCCATTCCTCGAGTTTTGCCCGCAGGACCGCCTGCGCCTTCGCTAGCTCGGCGTCGTCACCGGGTTGGACGGCGAGCGCGACGCAGATGGCCTCCACCGTGTTGTAGACGTAGGCATCGCTCCACGGCGCGCCGGTGTATTTCCAATCGGGTGTCTCGCCCCGCTGCACCTTGCCCAATGCGATCAGGTTCAGAAATTCCTGACCCTCGCCCCCTTTCTCCATCTGCCGGATGCAATCGGGCAGCCAGTGCTCGGCCAAACGTTTGGCCTGCTGCTTCCAGAAGCCGCCCAGCTCGATGGTTTGCAGGCGGACCGGCTCGAGACCGTCGCGTGAGGCGAGGGGCTCCGCAGCCACCGGTTGGGGGACACTGAGGCAGCACAGTAGACCGGCAAGCGATGGAATGAGGGATGATCGCATTGTGATTTCCTTTCGTTTGGGGAACCCGTCCTCCCCGATTTGACCTCCACGGCGAGGCAATCTTGATCGCCGTCGCGTCCCATCCGTCGGCCCTCGGCAGCGGCAACTGAGGGGCCTCGCCGGCACCGACAGGACCGCGACGATTCGGGTGGTTCGCATGGCGAACCGAGCGTAAGCGCGCGGCCTCGGGCGACAACGCCATTTCACGCAAAAGTACCGCCAATTTGCGAATCCGGGATCACGCCCTGTCGGGCGGGGTGCCGCCGGGGGAGACACTGGGGTTGTGGGGCGTCTGTGTTAGACGCCGGCCCGTCCGCCGCTGCCGTCACAGAGACGGCCTACACGATCTGTGGCCGGGATTTGGGAATCCCGGCTATTTTCGAGCGAGATCCCGTGCCCCGCACGCGGCGCACCACCGGGGCGGAAAATGGTAGGCTGCGCCTTGGCGCACGCTGCCGAATCCACCGTCCGCGTGCGCCAAGGCGCAGCCTACATCGCGACCCAATTTTCGAGTCAGCTCCCATGATAGAAGGCGGTTTTGCCCGAGGAATCTGTCGGACAGAGTCCGACAGATTCCTGGTCCGACCGTTCCGCGAGCGCATGGCTCCGGTCACTCGGTATCTCGGAGGCGTTTGATCAGTTCCGGGTACCTGTCGTCGGCGTCGCCGACCTGTTGCTTGAGGCGGGCCAGCCGCGCCTTGAGCTGTTGCACGGTATCGGCGTAGGCGGGATCCGCATAGGAATTGTTCATCTCGTGGGGATCTTTTCGGAGGTCGTAGAGCTCCCAGTGGGCGGGGGTCGTTACTTTCAGGGCGCCCGGGGCATCGAGCGGCAGGCCATAGAAGAAGATCAGTTTGAAATCGCGGGTGCGTATCCCGTAGTGGGCGGGGTTGTCGTGGTGCGCCATGTGCATCCAGTAGCGGTAGTATGCGGCATCGGGCCAACCGGGGGGCGCGGCTCCCGTCTCGAGGATGGGGCGGAAACTGCGGCCCTGCATGTCGGCGGGCGCGGCGGCGCCGGCGAAATCGAGCAGGGTGGGGGCGAAGTCCACGTTGCTGATGATGGCGTCGCCGGCCGATCCCGCCCGGATGGCGTTCGGGTAGCGGACGAGGAGCGGCATGCGGAGGCTCTCCTCGTACATCCAGCGTTTGTCGATGTAATCGTGCTCGCCGAGCATGAAGCCCTGGTCTGCGGTGTAGATGATGACGGTGTTGTCGAGTTCCCCAGTCTCTCTGAGGCAGTCGAGCAAGCGCCCGACGTTGTCGTCCACGCCTCGGACGGTGCGGAGAAATTTCTTGAGGTATCGCTGGTAGCTAACGTCGGTGTACTGGTCGTCGGGAAGGCCGGGATCCACGAACATGTGGTGGCCCATGTTGCGGCGGGCGTTGCGCTTCGAGACCGAGGTTCCGTAGAGCGGTTGACCGATGGGGCCGTGGTTGCCGCGGTGGCGCAGGCTATCGGGCTCGGGGATTTTCGTCTCGTCGTAGAGGAAGTCGTGGCGCTCGGCGTTCTCGAAGTTGTCGTGCGGCCCCTTGAAGTGGTGCATCAGGAAGAAGGGCCGGTCCTTCGACCTGCGGTGTTTCAGCCAGGCCAGGGAGATGTTGGTGATGGCGTCGTCAACATGCAGGCAATCGGCTCCGGCGATGCGGAAGGTGTTCTCTGGCCACGCGGGCAACGGTTGCGGCAACTCGCGTTTCAGCGGGGGCGGGAGCAGCGCCGGGGTGTCGGGATGCGCGTGAAAGATCGGGTTAAAATACGAGCCCTGGCCGGGCAGGACGCAGTAATAATCGAACGCGGCGGGCTCGGCGCCGAGGTGCCACTTGCCGATGATCGCGGTCTCGTAGCCGGCGCGCCTCATCTCGTGCGGGAGCGTCTGTCGCTCCGGCGACAGCGAGCCGTTGAGCGTCGTGAGGCCATGGCGGTGCGAATACTGGCCCGTCAGGATCGTCGATCGGCTGGGGACGCAGATCGCGTTCTCGCAAAAGACGTTCCTGAGGAGGATGCCCTCGCGCGCGAGGCGATCGATGTTCGGCGTCGGATCCAGCGGGGCCAGGCGCCCGCCGTAGGCCCCGATGGCGTGCGCGGCGTGGTCATCGGACAAGACGAAGAGGATGTTGGGCCGCTTGGCGGGATCGGCGGCCGCGGATGTCGCGGGGACCGCCAGCAGCAGGAGGGCGCTCGCGATCAAATGCGCCAGTATTTGCCCGATGCGGTCTGGGGCGGGGTCCGAACGGCGCGGGTGGGGCGTGATGGGGAGGGTGCGCAAAATATGGCATCCAAAGCGGTGCGAGGACGCACCGCACTCCAAAGCGCCGCGCGCGAAATCCGTCTGGCCCTCGTGTGCTCCGCTATCACCGAAAGATGCGGCGCCACTTCGGCCGAAGGGCTTTGGAGTGCGGACCGTCCCCGGGCCGCTGTCGCGGGCCACACGGGTCGTCAACTCAATCGTCATGATCAAAGCCCCAGCCCCGTTCATCCGATGCGGGCGAGGTCCGGGTCATCCTCCGATCTTGAACGCCACGGCATGCTTGCAGGGCCACGAGTTGGGTTTCTGGATCACGAGGGCATCGGCATCCTGTTTCCAGGGGAGCTTCTCGTCGCTCCCGAGCAAACGCACCTCAGAAACGGGCGCCTTGCCCTTGGCCAACGATTGGATGCGGACCTCGCCGTCGGGCAAGCCGAGCGCGATGGCGTAGACGGCCTTCCCATCCTTCGATCTGGTGAAGCGGATGTCCTTTGCGGTGAAGTTGAAATCCTCCTTGAAGTGGCCCGCCTCGACCTTGGCCTCGCCCTCGCCGAAGACCTCCCATGGCCGCGTCTCGAAGATGGCCTCGCCGTTGACCTTCATCCAGTCGGCCATCTCGGACAAGAGTTGCTCGACCTCGGGATCCAGCGAGCCGTCGGGGCGCTGGATGACGTTGAGCAACATGTTGCCATTCTTGCTGACGATATCGACGAGGTTGCGGATGACCCAGGCGGGGGAGCGGTACATGGTGCCGGTGTCCTTGGCCTTCCAATTCTTGTTGTAGAACCAGTCGCCGATGGAGGTGTCGGTCTGCCAGGGCTGCGGCTTGATCTCCGCCAGACCGCCGCGCTCGACGTCCTGCACGCCGATGCCCTCGAGATATTCGCTGTTGCCGCCCTGGGGCTTCCGGGGGTCCTTGAGGCAATAGACGGCCTCCAGGCTGCCGCCGTGCCTCGCCCGATTCGAATTGTAATAATGCGCGAGCATCGCGCGCCCGACCTCGCCGAATGGCAGCGAGCCATCCGTGTACAGGAGGTCCGGCTGGTACTGATCCACCAGGTCCGTGATGCGGGCCAGCCACTTCTTGGGCCAGTCCTTGTCGGTGGTGTACCAGGCCGTGTCATCGGGCGCGGCGGGCGGGTGGTAGAGGTCCTGCCATTTCGGGTCAGCGCCATCGTACGGGACGCCGGCCAACGGCCCCTCCTTGTCCGCGCCGTGGCTCGTCTGGAACCACGTGAAACTGGCGCCAAGGTGCTCGGAGACGCCAAACTTCAGGCCCTGTTTTTGCGCGGCCTCCTTCCACGCGCCCACGATGTCGCGCTTCGGGCCCATGGCGACCGCATTCCACTCGTGGTGCTTTGAATCCCAGAGGTCGAAGTTGTCGTGGTGGACCCCCATGCTCACGAAGTACTTGGCGCCCGCGGCCTTGTATAGGCCCATCAGGCGATCCGGGTCGAACTTCTCCGCCTTCCAGAGAGGGATGATGTCCTTGTACCCGAATTTCGACGGGTGACCGTACGTCTCGACGTGGTGCGCGTACTGGCCGCGGTGGGCGCCGGGAACGTACATGTTCTTGGCGTACCAGTCGCCCCACATCGGCACGCACTGGGGTCCCCAATGCGACCAGATGCCAAACTTCGCGTCGCGGAACCACTCCGGGCAACGGTACTGCCGGAGGGATTCCCGGCTGGGCTGGAAGGGCGCTTCCTCGGCGGAGACCGCGAGGGAAGCGGCCAAGAGGATAGCGAGGGTCAGATACATCGGGGTTCGGGTGGTCATGGTCGTCCTCCCTGGGTACGGGGTTGCCTTCGGACCGTACAATACCCGACAAGGCGCGCGGTGCCATGGCCCCAATTGACCGGCGCATGGCGATTATTGACCTTTGTATTGCGGTGGCGGGTGACCGGACGGTCGGCGGGTCGGGAACCGTAGCCCATCTGGTAACAGATGGGCCCGGGCGCTGGGCCAACGCGTCCACGGTCTGACGACCGTGGCTACATTCCAAACTTCTGAGTCAGCCCCGCCCCCGGCGCGCGGGGGCGCTGCGTCAATCAGGGGGAAACTTCATTCCCGCTGCCGCCTGGCACAGGCGGCCTACAAAATTTGTAGGGCATCTCTGTGAGATGCCAGCGGGGACGAAGTTTCTGGCTAGATCCCGTGCCCCGCGCGCGGGGCACCACCGGGGGTGAAAATGTAGGGCGCGAAATCCCTTTCGCGCCACGGGCAACCGGCAGGGCCCTCGTGGCGCGGATCGGAATCCGCGCCCTACAGGCCGATCCCGTGGCCGATTTTCGAGTCAGGGCTCTTTGACGGGGAGCGGCTCGGTGGTGATGTGCTGCGGGGATGTCTGGTAATCTTCGCCGACGAAGGCGGCGAAGTTGACGGTCTCGTCGAGGCCCGGGGCGATATCGAATACCACGCGCGCGGTGCCATCGCCCTTGGCGGCGACGGTTTTCCGGTCGATGCGGCGGGTGCCGGCCTTGAGGGTGACGGTGAGCACCTGATCGCCCATGTCCGCGGGAAGGTGATGGTCGATGCCTATCGTCACCGGCTTGCCCGCCTCGATCACCTCGGGGAGGACGAAGGCGATGAGTCCTTGGGCCTTCCCCTTCCCTCCCTTGGCCGGGGCGTCGGCGCCCGTCTTGCCGCCCTTCTTCCTGGCCCCGCCCTTGCCTTTCTTTTCCGTCTTGCGCGCGGCGGTCTCGGCCTCTTGCGCCACCATGAACGCCTCTCGGGCGGCGGGGTCCTCGCGCTTGCGGAACACGTCGAGCATCGGGTCGCCCGCATCGACCATCCAAGTCTCGAGCCGCGAGCGGCAATCGAGCAACCTCTCTTGATGCGGGGCCTCGGCGATGAGGTTCCGCAGGCAATCGGGGTCGCGGGCGACCGCGTAGAATTCCTCGGGCACACGATGGATGAAGAGGTCGTGGCGCGCGGCGATGGCGGGGTCGGAGTTGGCCAATTCGGCCATGCGGCGGTAGGTCGGGGTGCCGATGGTGGCGGTGGCCATGTCGCGCTCCCCGTTGGACCAAGGGTTGAATATGTAGAGGTCGTGGAGGGTCTCGATGGCGCGCATCGGGTTGCGGAAGCCGCCGGCGTTCTCGTTGTACTCCTTGATGACCCAGTCGCGGTTCGTCTCCTCACGACCGTCGAGCAGCGCGGCGAACGAGCGGCCATCCATCTTCCCGGGATGGGTGATGTGAAGCAATTCCAGCAGCGTCGGGAGGAGATCGACGGTGGACACCATGTGCCGCTTGTCGGCCCGATCCTGCGGCAGGACCCCCGGCCACACGAAGAACAGCGGCGTGCGGCTGCTGTCGTGGTAGACCTGCGTCTTCGAGAACGGCAGCGGCATGCCGTGGTCCGACAGGAAGACGATCAGGGTGTTGGCCGTCTCGCCGGCCGCATCGAGCGCGCGGAGGATCTCCCCAAAGCAATCGTCCGCGCGGCGCACCGAGGAGTAATAGTGGGACAGCTCCTTGCGGACGACCGGGTCGTCGAATAGGAAACCGGGCACCGGCACCTCATCGGGCGTGAAGACGCGCGAGGGCACATTCGGGTCGGGGATGGTCTCGCCCTTTTTTCCCTCGGCATAGAAAGGCTTGTGCGGGTCGGAGATGTTGATCAGGAGGCAGAACGGTTTTCCCGCGGCCTTCGCCTGGCGGATGCCCTCGGCGGCCGAGATCCCGTAGGATTTGACGTTCTTGGGGTGGGCCTTGCTCCCGTCGGGAAGGTCGTCGAGGAAGGCGTCCCACGCGTAGGGGTGATACGGCGTGGAGTGCGAGACCTTGCCGCGGATGCCGGTGAAGTAGCCCGCGCCCTTCATCAGGTCCACGAGGTGCGGGTATTTCGCCCCCGGCACCGGATAGAAGCCCTCGACGCCATTGTTGTGGGGATACAGTCCGGACCACATGACGTTTCTCGAGGGCATGCAGTTGCCGACCACCACGTGCGCGTTGTCGAAGCGCACGCCCTGCCTCGCGAGGCGATCGATGTGCGGCGTGGTGTCCGCCAGCTTGCAGCCGAAGGCGCCGATGGATTCGGCGCTCATGTCATCGACGGTGACGAGCAGGACGTTGGGCCTGGCGGCGTCCGCGCGCGCGCCGATGGCGCCCAGCGCCGCGAGGGCAAAGATCGGGATGGGATGTGTCATGTCGCGTGTGCCTCTTTACCGAATAGCACCTGTCGCCTCAATTGGGACCTTCGGGCTCCGGCCGGGCTGCCGGCTCCAGCCGGAGCACCGCCGTCACCGGAAAGTGATCCGACGGCGTCCGCCCTTCGCGCGCGGCGCGGTCGATCGAGGCCTCCTGGATCTCCCAATCGCGCGAGGCGCCGATCCAATCGATGCGCGGCCCCGTCGTCGACTCGCTCCGGAAACCCGAGAACGTGCCCTCTTCGACGCCCTGGCCGGGCCGGGCGACGCGATACGCGTCCACCACGGGCGACCTCTGGCGATCGATCTCGCCGAATAGGGCGCGGTGCGGATCGCTCCCCTCCCCCGCATTAAAATCCCCGGTCAGCACGATCGCGCATCCGGCGCCCAGGGCGCGCATCTGCCGCCGCAGCAGCCGGGCCGATTCCACGCGGGCCTGTGGGCCCTTGTGATCGAAGTGCGTGTTGAGGAACAGCACCGGCCTCCCGGCGGGATTGAGGCGGTCGCGCAGCTTGACCCACGTGACCATGCGCGGCAGCGCGCTGTCCCAGCTCTTGCTGCCGGCGACCGCCGGTGTCTCGCTGAGCCAGAAATGGCCCCCGTCGAGCCTCTCGAATCGCTCCCGTTTGTAAAAGAGCGCCATCATCTCGCCATCGGCCTGGCCGTCATTTCGGCCGACGCCCGCGTGGTCGTATCCGGGCAGGCCCGCGGCGATATGGTCCCGCTGAAACTCCAGCGTCTCCTGGGTGCCGAGCAGATCGGGGTCGAAGGCGCGGATCGTCGCGACCAAGAAATCCTTGCGGCGGTCCCAGTGATTGTCCCCGTCCGTGGCGGTGCCGTAGCGGACGTTAAAACTCATCACCCGCACCTCCGGGCCAAGGTCTCCCGCCATCGCAACGCACGCGGACAAGACTGCGCCCATCAACCCCGCGGCGCACCCCAACATCCGGCCCAGCGCCCCACTCGAGAGGCACGGCAAGCCATTAACCCCGCGGCCATCTTTCATGCCACCAGCGTGCCGCCGGGCGAGGCGATCGCAAGAAAGACCGTCGCGAAGGACGCCGGCTCTCGCGCGAGGATCGGGCTGCTTCAGACGGGATCCGCGTGGCGCCGGCGCTCTCACCCGTAGCGAAGCCCCTTCGGGCTTCGGCGCCCCACCGGCCGGGAAAATCGTAGGCTGCGCCTTGGCGCACGCCGCCGCATCGACCGTCCGCGTGCGCCAAGGCGCAGCCTACATCGCGACCCAATTTTGGAGTCAGCGCCTCCACGCGAGGCCCGCGCCGACGAGCAGGCCCCAGATGGCGCCGTGGATCGCGGCGAAATAGGCGAGGCGCATGCCGTCCTGGATCGCGCACCAGAACCATAGGGAACCGAGGATGCCCGAGGCGATGGCGAGGGCGCGCGGGCCGAACGGGGAGCGCCGCATCCCGGCGGGTGCCACGACGAGCGCCACGGCGAGGCATGACGCGACAAGACCGAAGTACTGGAACGGCAGCCACGCGGCCGCCCAGCGCGTCTCGAGCGTGAACGGCCAGACGAGGGATTTCAGCAAAGGGTTGTCGGCGACCAGCACATGCGTCGGCACCCAGGAGGCCCATCCCGCGACGTAGCCGGCGAGGAGCCATACCAGCGGGCGGAGCCGCGCGCGGCGCAGCGCGAGATTGGCGGCGGCGATCCCACAGGTGGCGAGGACCGCCCCGTGGATCGCCCCACACACGAGGATGATCGGCTTAAATTCGCCAACCCTCTCCGGGACCTGCAGCCAGAGCAGGAGGGCGTTGAGAAAGCCGCCGATCGCCCCGCACAGCGTCGGCAGGGCCAAGCGGCACGTCCTTGTTTCGGCGGCGGCATCCATGGGGCCTCACAGCCGCTTCACGCGGATGTTGCGGAAGGCGACGGGATCCTTGTGGCCGGCGAAACCTATGAAACCGGTCTTCTTATCCAGGCCCTTGGGGATGCGTTTCGGGTCGAGCGTCGTTCGGTCCAGCCTGTCCAGATCGGTGTTCAGGATGGTCGTGCCGTTGAGCGTCACGCGGATGTTTTGTCCGCGCACCTCGATCTCCTGGAAGTTCCACTCGCCCGCGGGCCGCAGGTATCCGGTCTTGGCGGGGACACAGCCGTAGACCGAACCGTGCACCTGATAGGGCTTCAGCTGCTTGCCCGTGGCCAGATAGCCCTCGGTATCCAGGACCTGGATCTCGAGACCATCCCAGGCGGCGCTGCCCTTGAGCGGCGTCCGGAGCGCGACGCCATTGTTGCCGGCCGGGGGCAGCTTGAACTCCATCCGGATGCAGGCGTCGCCGTACTCTTCCATGGAGAGCAGGTTGCCGCCCTTGTCCTGCTTGCAGACGATGGCGCCATCGACGACCTCGTAGTTGTCCACATCGCCCTGCCAGTTGCCCAGGTCCTTGCCGTTGTCCAGGCGCGTGAAACCCGTCTCGTTGGCCGAGAGGATGCGGTTGGCCTCGTCGGGGGGGATCTCCCGGATGAATACATTGCGCCAGCGGATCTCGCTGCCGTGCGTCTGCAGCTGGATCGGGCCTTTGGCGTAGATGGGGTCTTTCAATTCTGGCTCTGGCGGTGGCGGCTGCTTGGCCTTCTGGGCGGCCGCGGTCGCGGCCTTGAGCGCCCTGTTCGCGAAGTAATTTTCCATCACCGCGTCATCGACGACGACCTCGCCATTGAAATCCACGGTGACGCGCTCGCCGACCATGCGGATCTTGAACTGGTTCCACTCGCCGAAGGGCTTGTCCATCCGCTTGGAGGGATCCTTGCCGGGCGCGCCCGGGCTGTTGTTCCAGAGCCCCCCGGAGCCCTTGTCCTGCCCGTTGCCCTTGGGGTCGCCCTTGGTCGAATCCCAGATCTGCACCTGCGGGGTGCCGCGGAGGTACACGCCGCTGTCGCCGTCGGGCAGGGCCTTGTACTGGACCCACAGATCGAAGTCCCGGTAGTCCTTGTCGGTCGTGAGGTACAGGCCCTTGCCGTCGTTGACCAGTTCTCCGTTTTCCACGCGCCAATGGGCCCGGATGTGCTCGGGGCCGCGCTTGCCCTCGGGCAGCCCGCCCTCGATCGATTGCTTCTTGTATTCCGCCTGCTGCTCGGGGGTCATCGCCCAGAATTCCGCCGGGTCGCGCGTGCCCCATCCGTACCAGCCGGAAAGGTCCTTGCCGTTGAACAGCGCCGCGAATCCCGGCGGGGGGACGTTCTCCGCGGCGGCGGCCAGCGCGGCGCTGGCGAGAAATGCGAGGATGGTGGTTCGGGTTGTCATGGTGTCAGGCCTCCGGTGAGAGATTGTGCGGCTCGACGATCCGGCTTCGCGTGAATATCACGGGCGCTCCGTTTCCGGCCCATCGATGGATCATCGCGCAACCGGCTCCCGCGGCAAGCGGGAATCTGGGGGCGCCACGCGGCGGGTCACCACCCGCTGGCAAGACGTAGCCCATCTGGTCACAGATGGGCGACCGCGATGGTTCAGCCAAGAGGATTCCTTTTCCCGCGTGGCCCATCTGTGACCAGATGGGCTACGTCTGGAGCTTTCGGTTCCGCGGCACCCGAACCGCCTTGCGCGCGGCGCCCGGGAGGAGGAACATTCCCGCATGCCGCGCGCGGCGCCAATCGAGTTGCGAGCGCTTCCCGGCTTCATCGCGGCGTTGCTCCTTTTCGCCGGCGGGGCGACACGTGCCGCAGGCGACAAGTGGCCCCCGTGGCAGCGGCCGCGCGTCGCGCTGGAGCGACACCTGGTCCGGGAGGAGTTCCGCATCTACTATTCGCTGGAGGGGAAGGACGCGCTTCCGGAGGCGGGCCGCGCCGACACCGACGGCGACGGGGTTCCCGATAAGATCCAGGATCTGGCCCTCCAGCTGGTGGTGGCGCGGAAGATGTACGCCGATGTCATGGGCCTCCAGCACCCATTCCAGAGCCCGCGATACCGCGGCCGCGTCCGTTTCTTCGACGTGAACGTCCTCGGGATCACCAACCGGGGCACGGCCGGCGACGCGATCGTCAATTACCATCGGCCGAGCGATCCCCCGGAGGGCGTGGACGTGCTCAGCATCGACATCGACCGCGATCTCGACGCGCGCAATCTCACCCCCGCGCACGAGCTGTTCCACGAGTTCCAGAATGGCTACACGCTATTCAAGAACGCGTGGTACACGGAGGGCACGGCGCGGTGGGCGGAATACGCCTTTCGGGAAGGCGCGGGCCACGGGGGACACCTCCCGCGGGCGTGGCCCGCGGTCGAGAGGTTATTCGGGCAGCGCTATGAGGCGGCGGCTTTCTGGAATACCCTGGCTCGGGCGGCCGACGCCGAGGGGAAACTCCGCGCGCCCGAGCGTTTGATGGCGGCTCGATATCTCGGGGACCCGAGACCGATCATGGAGGATGAGCGCCTGTATGGCACCGCCCTGATCCGGGCGCTGCTGGAAGAATTGGATCGATCCGACGACATCGCCTCTCGGGAGGCGGGGCTCGATCCGCTCGATTGGCCGGAGGCCCGCCAGCGCGGGCCGGAGAACAACCGATTCATCTGGGATGCGCTGGCGTCGGTGTGCCGCCGCTTCAATATCGAACTCCCCGCCCCGCCGCCGGATGGACCAAACCGTTAAACGCCCCCCTCACCGCCGCTCGTACACCCGCACGTAATCGACGAGCATCCGGGCCGGGAAAGCGCCCTCGTCCACGCCCTTCGCCCCGCCCCATGCGCCACCCACCGCCACATTCAGGATCAGATAGAAAGGCTTGTCGAAGGGCCAGGCCTCGTCGCCAGTCCCCTCGTTTGGGAAGGTGAGATACTTCTCCTGGTCCACGAAGAAATCGATCTTCTTCGGATCCCATTCGACGGCGTAGACGCGAAATTTTTCCCCCACAGGACCCACCTTGAGCCGCGCCCCGCGCTGGGTCTTTTTGACGTGGTTATACTTCGCGGTGTGCACCGTGCCGTGGATGACGCCCGGCTCGTGACCGACGTACTCCATGATGTCGATCTCCCCGCACGCGGGCCACGGCACGCCCTGTCCCTTGGCGTCCCCGAGCATCCAGATCGCCGGCCACAGGCCCCGCCCCTCGGGCAACTTCGCCCGCACCTCGATCCGCCCGTACTTCCAGGAGGCCTTCCCTTGGGTCGTGAGGCTCGCCGAGGTGTACCCGGCCTCCTTCCTCGATCGCTTCCAGTCCTTGCCCGCCGAGGCGTCAAAGGCGGGGTTCGGGAATACCTCGCGCCGCGCCTCGATCACCAGCGACCCCCCCTCGACCCGCGCGTTCTCGGGCCGCCCCCGCGTGTAGTACTGCAATTCCTGATTCCGGATGAACCCCGCCTCGTGGGACCACTTCGCCGGATCCGGGGACCCGGGCTTGTCGAATTCGTCCGACCAGACCAATTGCCAATCCCCGGCCCGCGCGCCGAGGGCCGAGCCAATCAACAAGAAGCAGAAGTGACGAAGGAGCATGCGCCACCTTGTACACGGACGCCCGAAGATTACCATCCCTCCGCTCTTCGCGTTCCCGATGTCGCCGCGATGTGGTACAAGAGCGGCGTGTCCTCAACCTCGCTGCTGTCGTTCCTGGCGGCATCCGTCGGGCTGACGCTCGCGCCGGGCCCCGACAACCTGTTCGTGATCGCGCAGGGGATCTCGCGGGGCCGGCGGGCGGCGCTGGTCACGGCCTGGGGGATGTGCAGCGGCATCACGGTCCACACGCTGCTGGCGGCCGCGGGGATCTCGGCGATCTTCTATTCCTCGCCGATGGCATTCCACGCGGTGAAATACGCGGGCGCGGCCTACCTGCTGTACCTGGCGTGGCGGTCGCTCGGCCCGGCGGGCCCGGGAATTGCGGCAGGAGACCATACCGGCGCTCCGGCGCTCGGGCACTTTCGCCGAGGATTTCTCATGAACGTGCTCAACCCGAAGGTCGCCCTGTTCTTTCTCGCTTTTCTCCCGCAGTTCGTGGATCGCGCCGCGGGCCGGGTGGGCGCGCAGATGGTCATGCTCGGGCTGCTGTTCATGGCGCAGGCCTTTGTCCTCTTTTCCGCGATCGGCTGGTTCTCGGGTGGCATCGCCGAGCGGCTATCCCGCGACCCGCGCTGGCCGAAGTATCTGTCGTGGTTGGCGGCCGCGATACTGGCCGCGCTCGCCGCGCGCCTGGCGCTGGGTTGAGCCATGTTTGGGAGGGCCCGCGGCCTCGCGGGCCGGGTCGGCCGAGGCATCCCGCGCGCGGGTGGCGCGCGGGCGATGGGGCGAGACCGTCTCAAAATTAGCTTCTTGTGTGATTAGCGGCTAGGAAGGCGGAGGCCGCGAGTGATCGAAGCTGACTATGATCAAGTTCACCTGTTGCCACCGACGCTGGAGGAGTGGGTTGGGGCCGATCACCCGGCGAGGTTCGTGCGGGATTTGGTGCGCTGCCCCGGCGGCCGCGAATTGCCTTTCCGCCGGACGAGGAAACGGCGGGGCGCGACGGTCAGGCAATACCGCAGCGCTGCGGTGGTGGCGGGCCACTCGGTTCCGCGAGAATGGAGTTGGCCGGGATAGGCGGCGTCGGAGTTCGATTAGGTGTGGGCCCGGGCAAGGTTATCGCGGAGGACGGCGGCCATGCCTTCGACGAAGGGGGCGGCATCGGGTCCCCAGACGCCCCACTCATCGATCTGGAAGGGTTTGTTCCTGGACTTGGCGAAGGCCCGTCACCCGTGACGCAGGAACAGCGCCACGCATTCGATCTGGGCGGTCTGGGGGAAGAGGTCGATGGGTTTCACGGACTCCAGTCGCAGCGCGCCCGAGAGGCGGCCCGCGTCTCGCGCGAACGTGGGGGGGTCGCACGAGACATAGACGAGGCGGGCGGGCGGGCGGCGCTTCAGGGCGTCGATGACGTCGCGGGGCAACCCCTCGCGGGGCGGGTCAAGCAAGACGGCATCGGCCTTGGAGCCCGGGAGCCATTCCCCGACATCCCCATGGCGCCAAGTGACATTCTCGATCTCCGGCACGTCGCGCAGCAGCCGGGAATCCGAATCGCAGGCCTCGACCTCGCGGAACATCCCCGCCAGCGCCGCGGTGAAGAACCCGGAACCGCAATATCCCTCGAAAAGTTGCTCGCCGCCCGGGGCAAACGCCTCGGTCACGGCGGCGCGCAGCGCGTCGAGCAGGAAGCGGTTGGCCTGCGCGAATCCCGAGCGCGGGAGCCCCGCCTCGCGCAGGGAGAAATGCCCCTCGAAAGGCGCGCGGGCGCGCAGCTCCGCCAGTCGCGCGTTGACCTGCTCCCCCGCGATGGGGCAACGATCGACATCGACGAGCGAGGCGCCGTCGCGGCTCCAGAAACCGACCACGCCGCCGGCCGCGTGGACCGTGATGCGATTCCGGTAACCATAGGGCTCCGGGCTCGGGATGATCTCGGACACGGGCGGTTCGGCGATCTTGCCGATGCGCGAAAGCGCCTCGCGGACCTGCTTTTGCTTCAGCGCCAACTGCGCCGGGTAACGGATGTGCTGATAGCAACAGCCGCCACATCGCCCGAAGTGCCGGCACCCCGGCTCCTCGCGGTCGGGGGAAGGCTCGATCACCCGCTGGACCTCGGCCCGCAGGAACCCCTTGCGCTCCGAGACCACGCGGGCCTCGACCACATCGCCCGGCGCCGTGAGCGGGACGAACACCACGCGCCCCTCGTGGCGCGCGACCCCGTCACCGCCGAAGGCCACATCCGCGATCTCTAGCCGCAGCGCGTGATCCGTCGCCTTCATCGCACCGGCACCTGCAATTCCGCGCACCGCATCCAGTCGAGCCGGAACGCGAGATGGTGATATATGAGCAACCGGGGCCGGCCCTCGATCACGCGGTTCTGTTTCTGGATCCAATCGGCCATCTGCCGCATGCGCGGGCGGACATTCTCCCAGGTGTACGCTCCCTTGAACGACAGGGACGCGACGGGACACCCCTCCCAGGCATCGATCGAGATCTCCTCGCCCTCCGGGGCCAGGACGCGCGAGTCCGGTGGCAGCGGCACCATGAACCGCACCTTCGCCTTGCCCGGCTCCCAGCCCAGGTCCGGAAACTCGATGATGAGGGGCTTTACCTGATTGAGGTTATGCCGCGCCACGAAACGCCTCAATTTCAGGTCGACCCTGTCCAATATCCCGAAGGGATTCTCTTCGGTCTCGAGCCACGCCGCCTGAAAACTCGGCACGCTCTTGGTCCAGAACTGTCCCACCGGACTCATGGGCAATACCACGTCCGCGGCCCCGGCGGCCCCCGCCGCGACTAAGCCCGCGGCCAGCAACCTCAGCATCACGCGCATCACCACAAAATGCGCGTCGCGCCCGCCGACGCAAGAGGGGAGTCGGGGCCGTCATGGCACGGGCACGATCTCGATCCGGCTATTCTTGGCCCGACCCTCGGCGGAGGCATTGTCGGCCAGCGGCTTCGAGTCGGCGAACCCGGCCGACGAGATCTGCGTCGGCTCGATGCCCGCCTCGGCGGCCAGGAAGCTGGCCACGATGCGCGCCCTCGCGTCGGAGAGTTCTTGGTTGGTGGGGAACTGTTCCCGATATTTGGGGCCCATCGGGATATTGTCGGTGTGGCCCTCGATCCGCAATCCGACCTCGCCCCACGCCTTGATCGCGCCGACCACCTCACGCAAGATCGCCTTGCCCTCGTCCTTGAGATCGGCCGGGCCCGGCCCAAAGAGATTCCGGCTCGGCACGGCGATCGCCATATCCCGCCCGGAGGCTTTTTCCCGAACCACCAGATCCCCACGCGCCACTGACGCCTTCAGCGCCTGCTTGACCTCGCCGAGCCGATTCGTCGATGCCGCGGGTGGCGGCGCTGGAGGCTCGGGCTTCCCCGCGGGTGGCACCGCGGTCGGGCTGGGCGGCGTGACCCGAGCCATCGCGGCGACCAGTCGGCCGCTCAACTCCTCCACCTGCTTCTCCAACCTGCCCCGATCCTCCAGCAGGCGCCTGGCCTCGGCCTGCCACTTTTCGGCCTCGGCCCTGACCGCCTCCACCGCATCGCCATTGCCCGCGACGTTCTGCCGCGCCTGCTCCAGCTGCGACTCGATCTTCCGGAATTCTTCCTGCAGCTGCGCGATGTTGTCCAGCGAGGCCGCCAGTTGCTCGCCCTTGCGCTGATGCTCCAGAAAATAGAAGCTGGCGATCCCGGCAAAGACCAGGGTGACCAGCATCACGAGGGTGGTGAGGCCCTTCATCCGCCTATTCTACCCCGCGGGCGACGGGCGCACAACCTCCGGCACACGGGCCTCGCCCAGCAGCGCCGCGACAAGTCGGCCCAGCGCCGCCGGGCGCGACAGTTCGGACAACAGCGCGGCACCCCGCCCGGGATCCGGCGCCAGCCCGGCATCGCGAGACTCGCGGATCGCCCGTTCCACGGCCGCGGCATCGCCGTGCCGGGCGAACCTCGCGACCCTCGCATCCCCGAGGCGCGCGGCCAGATCCGCCACGTGATTCTCCGGCGGACCGATGCAGAGGAATGGCGTGCCGAGCGCGATGATATTGTAGATCTTGCAGGGGTGGACCAGCCCGACGAACGGTTCCCCGATGACCACGACGTGCAGGTCCGCCGCGGAAAGCGAGGCCGACAGGCGCTCGGCGGGCTCGTAGGGCAACAGCGTCACGTTGCGCAGGCAATGGCGCTCTCGAAAATCGCGCGCCTTCGCCCAGCCGCTGCCCCCGCCAACGAAGCAGAAGTGAAAGCCCGGGTCACCCTCCATGCGGCGCGCCGCCTCCAGCAGCGTGTTGAGCGGGTGGCACGGGCTGTGGTTGCCCGAGTACATCACCACCCACTTGTCGGCCAGCCCGTGACTGGCGCGGAACGCCTCCCTCCCCGATGCGTCGTACCAGACCCGGTCGTCGTGCGGCCATGGCGGCTGCACGATCAGCCGCTCCTTGGGTACCCCCTTCGCCAGCACCCGCTGCGCCATGAAACGGTCCAAGGCGATCACCGGCTCCGCCCGCCTCAGGCAATACGCCGAGATCGCCGAGAGGAACCGCTCCGCCGCGCCACCCGCGCGCAGCCAGCCCGCGGCCAGCGCCTCGTCGGGATTGAGGTCCATGATCCAGTACGCGTATCGCCCCCCGCGCACCCGGGTCCAGAGCGCGGCCAGAAATGCCACCAGCGGCGGCGAGGTCAGCGCCACCACCAGATCCTGCCGCGGCAGGCCCACCATCCTCACCGCGCATGCCACCAGAAAACTCGCGAAATTCACCGCCCGTCGCCAGCGGCTGGCCTTCCCCAGCGCCAGCGCCCCCACCCGCTCGATCCGAATCCCCTCCCATCGCTCCCGCGCCGGGAATACGCGGCCCGGATCGTCGTACCCCTGGCGCCCCGCGATCACCGTCACCTCGTGGCCGAGCCGCGCCAGCTCCCTCGCGAGATCGGCCAGCACCTGAGCCGTGGCGACCACGTCCGGATGAAATGCCTGGTTGAGCAGCAGGATCCGCCGCCGTCCCACGCTCTCGGTCTCCTGCCGCATCCCGCCTAGGATAGCCGCGCCCAATAAACGCGCAGCCAAAAATGCGGGCTGGCGCCCCGCCCTTCCCGCGCCAATGTTCCCCCATGCCAACAGACCGCCTATCGCTCCGCCTGATCGCCATGGCCACCCTCGGCGCCCTCGCCCTTCCCGCCGCCGCCCAAGTGCCCGCCCCGCGCGCGGGCGACGTCGCCCCCATCTTCAAGTTCCACAAGCGGAAGCCCGATCCCCAGCCACTGCCCGATTCCATCAAGGCGCAGGCCACCACGTTCTTCCAGACCCTCATGCAGGGTGGCCCCAAGGTCCGCGAGGCCTACGAGACCCTCCTGCGCGGTTCCCGCATCGGCGAGGTCGCCGAGAACGTCAACATCCTCGTCACGAAAACCGAGGGCGCCATCCAGACCTACGGCCCCGCCATCGAGTTCGACCACTACGACACCCAGCGCGTGCTCGGGCGACTCTACGCCGCCGACTTCATCACCTGGCACGCGACCCAACCCCTCCAATGGCGCCTGGTCTACTACCGCCCCGTCGAAGAGTGGGTCCTCATCGACGTCCGCGTCTCCGATATCGTCGAGGATTTGTTCGAATGACGGGCGAGGCCGCCGAAGGGCGAAGGCCCTTCGCTACTAGGAATCTGTCGGACAAAGTCCGGCAGATTCCTAGGGCCTCGGCCCAATGTCGAGGTCCAGCGAGCCGGGCGTCCCATCGAGCAGGACGAATCGCCGCCCGCCACGGCGCAGGCCCTCCCGCTCAATGATCAAGATCACGTTGGGCGGCACCTCATAGCGTTCGTTGCCTGCGCCCGCCGCCGCGCCATCGCCCTCCCCGCCGTTGACCGGCGCGAAGAGGATCTCGGGACTCAGGGGCGTCTCCGAACCAAAGATCCTGCCGCGCTGCGCCAGCTCGTAACTCGGTTCCGAGCGATCTTTCGCCAGCGGGCTATGGAGGATCTCCGGGTTCAGCTTGGTCTCGGCGACCAGCTCGGCCAGGCTCTCTGGCAGCACGCCCCCGTTGTCCTCGGCGTAGAGCAGGCAGGCCCGCGCCAACTGCTGCATGTTCTCGAGATTTTTTTCTTCCCGCGCCCGATCCCGGTCGGAACCCACCCCCGGTGTCGATGACAGCATCAGCCCCATGCCGGCCAGCAGCGCGGCCATCGCGGCCACCGCCCAGGCCAGCGACTTGGTGCCCCGCTTCCCCTCTCTTGCTTCCGTCATAGCCATCTCCGCCTCAGACCCCTCGGCCGCTTGGATCGATGTGCTCATGCTGCCCCTATCCGGGGTCATAGGCGAGCGCTTTTTGGGGCGGGCCCGAAAAGCACGCCCACACGCATGCGCCCGCGGGCAGGACGGGCGCGGCCGGACGGGCGGGCTCTGCTATGCCGCCGCGAAGTGCGCGCGCATCCGCGCCCAGACCACGGGCAACTCGCCCGGATGGACCCGGGTCGCCGCCAGCACGGTCATGAAATTGTGGTCGCCAGACCACCGCGGCACCACGTGCAGATGGATGTGGTCGGCGATCCCCGCCCCGGCCGCCGTTCCCAAGTTGAAGCCGATGTTGAATGCCTCGGCGCGGAATTCCTCCCGCAGCACGCGGACCAGTTCCTGGCTCAGGGCCATCACCTCGGCGAGTTCCGCCTCGTTGAGATCCTCGAACCGCGACGTGCACTTGTACGGGACGATCAGCGTGTGGCCCGTGCTGTAGGGAAACTTGTTCAATACCGCGAGGCACGACTTGCGCCGCACCAGCACGCGGTTCGCCTCGTCATCCGCCGACTGGATGATGTCGGCAAACACGGTCGGGGATCGCTCGGAATCGTCTTCCAGATAGCGCGCGCGCCAAGGTGCGTGGAGGATCTCCATGCCGGAACTCTAGCAGCTTATGGGATCGGGTCGCAAGGGCCTCGGAGCGCCCCAAATCCTCGCGTAAGGCACTACCCGGAGGCGCAACACTTGGGAATGTAGGGCGCGAAATCCCTTTCGCGCCACGGGCAACCGGCAGGACCGTGCGTGGCGCGGATAGGAATCCGCGCCCTACAAAACTTGGCACGGTGACGTGCCTGTGTCCTATACGGTTCGTTGAGGGCACGTCACTCGGGGAGCGATCCTTACGCGAGGATTTGGGAGCGCCCCGGAGCCCGATGCCTGGGGATGTAGGGCGCGAAATCCCTCTCGCGCCACGGGCCGCCGCACGGGTCGCCCAGGGTTTGGGTTGGGCAAGAATTTCAGGCTGGCCACGGCTGGGCGCGCATGGTTCAAGGGAAGCCGATGGCGAAGCCCACCGAGGCCAAGATCTGCGTCGTGACCGGATCGGATGATCTCGCGGTCAAGCGGGAGGCCGCGGCCTTGGCCAAGGCGCTGTCCCCCGGAGGCGAGTGGGGCCTGGAGATCATCGACGGGTGGGTCGATGGCCCCGACCAGATGGCGGACGCCGTCCGTCGCGTCATCGAGGCCCTCGACACCCCACCCTTCCTCGCCAAGGAAAAGCTCGTCTGGTTCAAGAACCTCACCGCCCCCGTCGACGAGGAAACGGGCCGCGGGGCGGCCGCCTACGAGATCCTGGATCGCCTCGCGGAAGCCATCGGCCGCGGCATCCCCGACGGCATCCGCCTGTTGGTGTCGGCCCCGGGGCTCGACCGCAGGCGAGCCTTCTTCAAGGCCCTGCAGGCCGCCGGGGAGGTCCGCCTCTTCGACCTCCCCGCATCGGGAGGTCGCAGGGGCAAGGTCTCACTGGAAGAGATGGCCGCCGAGGCCTTTCGCGCCACCGGAAAATCGCCCGAGCCGGCCGCGGTCGCGCGGCTCGCCGCCCTGTGCGGCGGCGACCCGTGGCTGTTGCGGGTCGAGGCCGAGAAGGCCAGCCTGTATGCCGGCGATGCCCCGAAGGTCTCTGTCGCGGATGTGGACGAGGTCGTGACCCCGTCCCGCTCGGAGAGCCACTGGGACTGGTGCGATGCCGTGGTCTGCGCCGACATCGGCCGGGCCCTGCGCCTGCTGCGGCAGCTCGAATTTCAGCGCGAGAATCCCGTCGGCCTGATCGCGGCCCTCGCCAGCCACGCCCGCCTGCTGGTGCAGTGCCGCCTCTTGCTGGATCGCGGCTGGCTGTCTCTCTCCGGCTACGGCGCCTCCCTCGCCCCGGAAGCCGAGGCGATCCTGGTGCGCGGCAAGGGAGGCAAGATGCCCGCGGACTTTCGCATCCGTCGCGTCGGCGAGCAGGCCGCCGCCCATCCCATGGGGCACTGGCTCCAGTTCCTGGACCTCGTCTACGACGCCTACCTCGCCATGTTCCGCACCGGGCTGACCGATTTCCGCGCCATGGAAATGCTCTGCATCAAGACCGCGGAACTCGCCTCACAGAAGACCCGCGGCCCGCGCCCCGGATCTCGCGCCTCCGGTGCGCCACCATCCCCCGCCCTCAGGGGCGGGCCGGACCGATAGGCTCCCCTTCAAAAAATTGAAGGTGGTCCCACCGGGTCTGTCGCAGGGGCCGCACCCGTCCCGGGAAAGAGACCGGCTCCCCACGCAACAGGCGCACCGTGTTGGCGAACTCATCCGCGCCCGCCGCCGACACGAAAGGGCTGCTGCCGCTCAGGCGCACGTTGATCTCGACGAAAGAGATCTCGCCCTCGGGCGACACGATCGATTGGAGCTGGTTCGCGCCCCACAGGCGAACGGCCCCCGCCAGCGATCGGACGAACCCAGAAAAACGCGCATCGCGCACGATCTCTCCCCTGAGGATGGCGCCCCCGGGCGTGTTTTCGATCACCCGTATCGTGACGATGGATCGCACCTCGCCCGACGCGTCACAGAAGAAGTTGATGTTGAACTCCTGGCCCTCCAGCACGGGCTGCACCACGTGCCGGTCCAGGCCGCCGGCCAATTTCTTGGCCCAATATCCCACGTCGGTCTCATCCTCGAGCCGGACATAGACCGCGCGCCCGAAATCCCGATCCTCGGGGAAGCGCGGCTTCAGAAAACACGGCGGCCGACACCCGGGCCCGGCGAGATATTCCGCGAACGTCCACGTCGGCGGCACCGGCAACCCGCAGCCCGCGAGAAACTCGACCATGCGCACCTTGTCACAGGCCATCTCGATGACGTCCGGCTCCGCCATGCCCAGCCGAAAGGGCGCGTCCCGGAAACGGTCCCGATGACGCGCGAAAAACAGGACCGCGGAATCCAGCACCGGCAGGCAGGCGTCGAAACGTTCCCGATCATAGATCGCGAGCACCCCCTCCGCGCATCCCGGTTCCTCGAACGCCGGCAACGGGTAGGCCCGATCCGCCAGAAAGACGCCCGCCCCCCAAGGGTCGTTGGTCGAGACGATCACCTCCCCCACACCGGGGACGGCCTTGAGCGGCGGGATCATCCGGGCACCGGCACCGGGCAGGAATATCTTCATGGGTGGCCGCAATCAATCATCCCGCGCCCCGGCGGTCAAGCCGGCCGCGGGCTGACTCGAAACTTGGGTCGCGATGTAGGCTGCGCCTTGGCGCACGCGGACGGTGGATTCGGCAGCGTGCGCCAAGGCGCAGCCTACCATTTTCCGCCCCGGTGGTGCCCGCTCGCAGCGCTACGGCACCGCCCCCGATCATGCAAGAAACAATTTGGCGCATGCGCCATTATAACCATGGCGCTTTCCTTGTGAGGGACAGAATATCTCATTTAGGTGGTGTTTGGCGGAGGCCGATTTTTTCGTTAACCATTTTATTATCAACCTGTTGTGATGCTTTTTGCCCCGGCATGAGATTTGCTTTGGCGTCTGGCATTGGAACGAGAGTGAACTCTAACAGAAAGGAAGCAGCGATATGAAACTGGCATTGGACACACCGAGGTCATTGGTTGATGGGCTGGATCCGTTGGGCTGGCTCGAGGAGTTTGAGGACTCGTTCTGGGCCAGCGGGGGTGCGGCGATCCCCGGGCGCTGGCGCGAGACAGCCGAGGCGATCGAGTTTCAATTCGATCTGCCTGGCGTGGCGCGCGAGGGCATCGAGCTGAAGGTCGAGGACGGCCTGATGAAGGTGTCGGCGCGTCGGCAGTTCTGGGAGAATCCGGGGACCGGGGAGGGCGCGGCGGTGCTTCGCACGGCGGTGCGTCTTCCGGAGACCGCGGATCCGGGGCGTGTCGAGGCGAGGCTCGAGCTGGGAGTCCTGCGCGTGCGGTTGCACAAGCGCGAGGAGGCCCGCGCCCGGACGATCACCGTGGGGTGATCGGGAGACCGCCTGCCAATGGCTTGGGCCGCGCGCGAGCGCGGCCCTCTTTTTTTGGTTGCGGCTTGTCTTTGCGACGGGGCTTCCCACAATGGGGGCACGAAGGAGGGCGCCATGATGGATCTGACGTATTATGGGCATTCGTGTTTTTCGGTGCGGGCGGGCGGGAAGACGCTGCTGTTCGACCCGTTCATCACCCCGAATGAGCTGGCGAAGGGCATCGATGTTTCCGGCGTCCGGCCGGATTTCATCCTGGTGAGCCACGGCCACGCGGATCACCTGGCGGATGCGGCGGCGATCGCGGGCCGGAGCGGGGCCACCGTGATCTCGACCTACGAGGTGGTCGTCTGGCTACAGGGGCAGGGTGTCGCGAGCGCCCACCCGATGAACCACGGGGGGGCCAAGGCCTTCGACTTCGGGCGCGTCAAGTTGGTGGCCGCCATCCACTCCTCGAGCTTCCCGGACGGCTCCTATGCGGGAAACCCCTGCGGCTTCGTGGTCGAGACCCGGGACGGCGCCTTCTACTACGCGGGCGACACGGCCCTGACCCTGGACATGAAGCTCATCGGTGAGATGCACAAGCCCGATCTGGCCGTGCTCCCGATCGGGGACAATTTCACGATGGGCGCGGCCGACGCGGCCCGGGCGGCACAATGGGTGGGCGCCAAGAGGGCCGTGGGCGTACACTACGACACCTTCCCGCCGATCCAGATCGACAAGGGCGCCGCGCGCGCGGCGTTCCGGGCGGCGGGTGTCGAGCTGCTGTTGCCGAAGATCGGCGAGACGATCCGGGTCTGAACCGGGTCACTTCTTCTGCTGCCACTGCCCATCGGGCGTCTGGATCCATTCGCCCCGGAAGGATTTACCCCGCCACTGTTCGGCGAAGAGCGCCTCGATCTCATCGAGCGACTTCTTCTGGTCGCGGGCCCTGGTGCTGTACATCAGCTGCCGGTCGTTGTTCTCCGCGGCGATCACCTCTTTGATGTAGGCCGCGTGCTCCTTCCATGCCGGCGGGACATCCCGCAGGGCCAGATACCCTCTCTGATCTTCCCCGACGATGCGGTTGTTCTTGAGGTTCTGGATCTCCTCCATCCGCGTGCGGCGGGTTGTCCCCACGGGCCCCTCGGCCTCGCCGGACTCCTTCTTGATCGGGGAGATCTCCACCTTGACGCTCACGTCGATCTTCATCGGCTCCGGCGTCTCGAGGCGCACCGGCGGCAGGGCGCACGAGGCGACAAGCAGGGAGCCCGCCAGGGCCGGCGCGGCAAGGTCAATCGGTCTGCGTTTCCAGGTCATGTCTGTAGCTCACGTCGATGTCCCTCTTTCCCTCCTCGCCGCGAAAATTCGCCCGGAGAAAACTGAGGGGCGGCTTGTACGAAAAATTCGCCTCGCCGCTCGTGTAATGGTAGGTGCGAAAGGCGTTGAGCACAATCTCGGCGAGATCCTTCCGGGTCACGTCCCATTCGGCCGGAATTCTTCCCAGCAGCTCGTCGAGGGCGACGACCTCCAGCCGCCCCCGGTCCAGGAGCCCGAACTTGCCGGTGCATTCCCGGATGACCCGCTCCTGTCCGCGCACGACGACGGTCCCGCTGCCGCGGCCCGTCAGGCGGACCTGCTCGGGGATGACGTCCGCCGCGGCGGCCCCGAGATCGACCCCCGTCGCCGCGATGGACCCCACCCACTCCCGCGCGTCCTCGAACAGGACGGTGGCGTCGCCGTTGACGTAGCCCCCGTACCCCTCGCCGCCGAATTGCCCGTAGACGCCTTTGACATCGAACGTCACCGACACCCACACGTTGCTCGAGGAGAGATCCTTCCAGGCGATGCGGTCGGCCTTCAGCGTGTTCACCACGTTGTTGGCGCCCTCTTGGGTCCTGGGGAGGGCGAACTCGAGCTTGCCCCGGAGGTTGTCGACCGCGATGCCGTACCGCTCGCGATAATCCAGCGACACCGGGACGACCTCGATCGCGGCGCTGAGGTGCATGTCCTGAAGGGCGCCGACCCGCATGTCGCGCTGCTCGGACGCGAAGACCAGCGGCAGCTCCAGCTCCTCCTCGCCCTGCGTCGCCACGATGACGCGCCCGCCGCGGATGCTGAAATTTCCCACCGTCCACGGCTTTCCGGGGGGCAGGTTGGCGGCCTCCCTCTGGAGGAGTTCCGAGAACCAGAAAAGATCCTGCCCGAGGAAGATGATGGGCCCGACGAATTCGATCGACTCGAGGCGGTTCTCGAGCAGACCCGCGACCGAAAATGAGATGTCGATTCTCTCGAGGCGGAGCACGGTCGCCAGGGCGTCGTAGGGCGAGCGCAGGGTCCAGTCGCGGACATGGATCGTGAGGATCCTCTGGGCCGCGGGGTGATCCCGAGAGGCGCCAAAGACCACGTTGGAGATCACCTGATCGATGGGGATGGGCAGCGGCGGTATGCCCGAGCCCAGATTCTTGACCTGCAGCAATCCCTCGTTCACCTCGACGCGGCCGATCTCGACGAGCGGCCCGCCCGGCTTCGGGGCCTCCCGGTCCGCGCTGCGCTGCTGGATGTCCAGGATCTCCTCCCGCGCGATCGACAGGTGCGGGCGATCCACCACGATCTCGCGTATCGCCAGCTCCGGCTGCGCGCCCGCCCGGATCCCGCGCAGGATCGAGCGCACCGCGGCGGGAAGGTCGAGTCGGGCGCGGACCGCATCGACGCTGCCATACTCGCCGAGCGAGATGCCAGAGACAACGAACTCCGTCAGGTTCGTGCCATCGGCCGGCGGGCCGCCCTCGTCGGGCCGAAGGGCCGCCGCAATGGCTGCCGGGATATCCAGCCTGCCGCTCACCGTCCCCACGCGCCCGGTGGGCAGGAGCGACAGCCCGCTGAGCCGCACGTCGGCCGGTGGTGCCACAGCTTCCCCGGCCCAATTCGTGCGTCCCATCGCCACGGCGATGGCCGACCCGAGATCGAACTGGATCGCCGCGGCGTCGAGGCGCCCGGTGGAAGCCAGATTGGCCCCGGATATCGCGATCTCGGCGGTGGGCGCGCCCGCCCCCGGTCGCCAGGCGGGATCCGTCGCGGCCGCCATCGCCTGCCCCAGATCGAAGCGAAAGCGGACGGAACTCACGCTCCCCGTGGCACCCGCGCTGACATCGTGCAAGACCAACTCGGCCGGGCTGGCTCCCCCGGCGCGCGACCCTTCGCGACGCATCACCGCCGCCACGGCGACACCCAGATCCAAGTCCAGGCGGGCGGAACCGATGTTACCCAGCCCATCGACGGTGATGCCGCTCAGTCGCAGGGTCTCACGAACGCCCTCGGGCGACTCCAGTCCAACCAGCTCCCGCCAGTCGAACCCGACGCTCGCCATGCCCACCCGGTTGCTGCCTCCAACCGACAGGCCGACGAGCTCCAACTCCGATGGCGAGCGCCACCGCGCCGCTTCGATCTCGGCACGCAGGTCGCCCCCCGCCGCGCCCAGCACGGGGCGCAATACCCATATCGGCCGATACACCACCACCCACGCGGCGGCGCCCAGCAGGGAGATCCCGAGCCCAACCAGCGCCAGCACGACGATGGGCCAGCGGCGGCGCCGTTTGCGGGCGGGCCCGGGCGGCGCTTCGCCAGCCGGGTTCTCGCCTTCGGCCTGGGGCGGCACTTCCATCGCCCACAGGTCTACCCGCTCGCCCGAGATGCGCAAGCGACCGGAGGCGCCCCGCAAAAAACGTTACCATCCCTGCCCCCTATGCCATAGTGTCGCGTCATGCCCGACATCCGCGTCCGTTTCGCACCCTCCCCCACGGGAATGCTGCACGTGGGCGGCGCCCGCACCGCCCTGTTCAATTGGCTGTTCGCCCGCCACACCGGCGGCAAATTCATCCTGCGGATCGAGGACACCGACCGCGCGAGGAGCACGGCGGAGGCCGTCGCGATCATCCTCGACGGGCTGCGCTGGCTGGGGCTGGACTGGGACGAGGGCCCGGAGGCCGGCGGGGGATGCGGCCCCTATTTCCAATCAGAGCGGACCGCCATCTACGCGAGGTACGTCGAGAGGCTGCTCGCGTCGGGCGCCGCCTACGAGGCCGACGGTGCCGTCCGGTTCCGCATGCCCAAGACGCCCTGCGTCGTCCGCGATCTCATCTGCGGCGATGTGCGCTTCGACCGCGCGGACGAACCCGATATCGTCATCCGGCGCTCGGACGGCTCCCCCGTGTTTCACCTCGTCAACGTGGTCGACGACATCGAGATGGGCATCACCCATGTCATCCGCGGCGAGGACCACCTGTCCAACACGCCGAAGCATTTGGCGCTGCTCGAGGCATTCGGCGCGCCCGCGCCGGCTTACGCGCACATCCCCCTGATCCTCAACCCCGACGGATCCAAGATGAGCAAGCGCGACGAGGGCGCCACCATCGGGGAGTACATCCGCGCCGCCTTCATACCGGACGCCGTCCGCAACTACCTCTGCCTGCTGGGGTGGTCGCCCAAGGATGATCGGGAGATCTTGGCCATCGGCGAGGTGGTCCGCCTATTCGAGCTGGGGAACATCAATCGCGCCAACGCCCGCTTCGACCTCAAGAAGCTCGTGTGGATGAATGGCCAGTATCTGCGCGCCATGCCTCCCCCCGATGTCCGGGCCCTCGCCATGCCGGCCCTCGCCGCCGCGGGCCTCATCCCGGAGGGCATCGACCCGGCGCGCCTCGACGCGGTCATCGCCCTCTTTTGCGAAAAGATCCAACGCATCGACGAGCTGCCCGGCAGGACGACGTACTTCTTTCGCGACGACTATCCGGTGGAACCAGACGCCGCCGCCCGCCTCGCGGAGCCCGCCAGCCGGGAGAACATCCGCCGGCTCGTGAGCGCGCTGGAGCCGCTGGAGGCGTTTTCTGCGGAGGCCACGGAGGCCGCCGTCCGGGCGCTGGCGGCGCAGACCGGCCAGAAGGCCGCGGCCTTCATCCATCCCTGCCGCGCTGCCGTTTCGGGCTCTACGGCGGGCCCCTCCCTGTTCCACATGCTGGAGGTCCTCGGCAAAGAGCGGGTGCTGCGTCGCCTGGGGGCCGCGGCCGCGTAGCCGGGCGCCGCACATGACGACACCCGGTCACCCGAGGCGGCCCATGACGCTGGCCAACCGCATCACCATCGCGCGCATCCTCCTGATCCCGGTCTTCATCCTGCTGCTGCTGTATTACATCGATGACGCGCGCCACGGGGAGGTCTTTCCCGGGCTGAGGCACGCCGCGCTGGCGGTGTTCGTCGCGGCGGCGCTATCGGACGCGCTGGATGGTTTTATCGCGAGGCGGTTCCAACAGACGACCCGGCTGGGCCGGATCCTCGATCCGATCGCCGACAAGCTCCTGGTGGCGAGCGCGATCGTGCTGCTGAGCCTCTGGGAGGTCGAGGGACTGCACCGCTTTCCCCTGTGGTATCCCGTGCTGGTGTTCAGCCGCGACCTGATGCTGCTCGTCGGCTCGGCGGTGCTGCACGTCTTGAACGGCCGGGTCGAGGTGCGGCCCCATCGGGTCGGCAAGGCGTCCACCGCGTTCAACCTGCTGGCCATCATCGCCGCGATGCTGGATGCCCCCTGGTTGCCCTGCCGTCCCGTCGTCTGGATTGCCGGGGGGCTCACCGCCGCCTCCGCGGCGCTGTATTTCATCGACGGCGTCCGGCAACTCCATCCCCCGCCCGAGAGGCCCAATCCCTGAGCTTGTGCGGTCGGGCGAACGCGCTATGCCCAGACCTTATGAGACTGGTCACCGAAGTGGCCCGGGGGTGGATCCGATGAGGACGCTCGCCGAGGCGATCGAGCGGGGCGGCGCCGAGGAATGGACGGGGTTCGTCGTGCTCAAGAGCGCCGAGCGCCGCGCCGCAAGAAATGGCACGGCTTTCTTTCGGGCGACGTTCGCCGACGCCACGGCGTCCGCCGCGGCCAACATCTTCGAGGACCGTCCGGCATTCCGTACGCTCCTGTCGCAGGAGTGGAAGGTGGGGGATCATTTCAAGATCGCGGGCAGGGCCTCGGCTCACCCCCAGTACGGGCGCCAGATCGAGATCTCGAGGATCCGTCCCGTGGAACCGCGCGACGCGCAGGAGGGCTATTCCCCCGAGGCGCTGATCGAAAGCGCGCCGGTCGATCTCGCTGCGTTCTGGGCGGAGGTCGAGGCCGCGGTGGCGGGCCTCGAGCCGGCCCCGCTCCGGGCGACGGTCGCCTCTCTCTTCGAGGAACATGGCGCCGCGTTCCGCAATGCGGCCGCGGCCAAACAGGCGCACCACGCCTACCACGGCGGGCTGCTGCAGCACACCGTCATGATGCTCCGGGAGGCCAGCGCGGTCCTCGCGCTTCCCGACTTCCCCCGCCTCGACCGATCGTTGGTCGCCGCCGGCGTCTTGCTGCACGACCTCGGGAAGATCGCGGAGTTGGAACCCTATCCCCGCACCGAGTATACCGAGGAGGGCTCGCTGCTCGGCCACATCCAAATCTGCCTCGGCTGGCTGGATGCCCACGCCCAGAAGGCCGGCTTTTCCGGCCCCCTGCTCCGGCACCTGAAACACATCATCCTCAGCCACCACGGGGAACACGAGTTCGGCGCGGCCATCCTGCCGCAGACGCCCGAGGCCCTGCTGGTCCATATCATCGACAATCTCGACGCCAAGATGCACATGGTCGCCAGCGCCATCGCAAAAATCCCCGAGGGCGGCGTCGCCACCGAAAGGCTCTGGGCCCTGGACAACCGGGCGTTCCGCCCGGCCCCGGCAACTCCCGAGTGAGGGTGCTTGAGAGCACCACAGGGGCAGAGGGTGTAGCCCCGCCGACCCCGGAGGGGCCCACGCGGTGGGGGTCCACGGTCTTCCACGGTCTGACGACCGTGGCCGTGGCTACATCTGGAATTTTCGAGTCAGCGCCGCCCCCGGGCGCGCGGGGGCGGGGCTAGCCAGAGTCGTCCACGCGCCGGATGATTCCGGATGAACCTTCTGAGGGTGTGTTTTCACGCGATATTCTGACCCAGACTCCGGAGGCTGTGCTGCGCGGGACGCGATCCTTCGGATTGCGGCAGTCTGACTGCCGCCTTCGAAGCGTTCCGGACGAGGGGCAAGGTCTGCCGTCCACCGCTCGTCTCAGGCCGTCTTGGAAGGCGCAAGTCGGACTTGCGCAGTCCAAGGATGCGTCTCGGTGAGGCCTGGGCTATGGATTCATGCAAGAAGCTTTCAACCAATTTGTTGCAGAGAAAACCGTCGCGCATTTGGCGCGGAAGTTTCTGGCTAGCCCGGGCACCGGAAGGCCCGGGCGTTCCTGGAGTCCCATCGGGACGACCGGGAATTCGCGCTCTGCGAACTGGTGCTTGTCGAGCTGTACCTGCTGGTGCGCAACCCGGTGATCTGCCGCAGGGCGCTGGGCGCGCCGGAAGCCGTGGCGATGATCCGCCAGCTCAGCGCGAACCCCGCGTGGCGGCCGGTGGATTATCCCGGTCCCGAGCAGGCCCTGTCGGAGCGGCTGTGGCACTTGGCGGCGTCCCCGGACTTCCCGCGGCGGCGCATCATCGACGCGCGGCTCGCGCTCACCCTGCGGCACCACGGCGTCACCGAATTCGCCACATCCCATGTCAAGGATTTCGAGGGCTTCGGCTTTCGGCGCGGGTGGGATTTGTTGAGTCTCGATGTTGCCTAGGAATCAATCGGACTTTGTCCGACAGATTCCTCTGGCCTATTGAACAGAGAGGGTGCGGAAATCGGCTAGCGCCGCCCCCGATCGACGGCGCCTTTTCGGGCAATTTCCCCGTGGCGGAAGCAATTTGCAAGGTGGTCGTTCACCATGCCGACCGCCTGCATGAAGGCGTAGCAGATGGTCGGGCCGACGAAGTTGAATCCCCGCTTCCGCAGGTCTTTGCTCATCTGCTCTGATGCACGCGTCTTGGCGGGGACCTCCGCCATGCGCTTCCATGCGTTCTGCACGGGGGTGCCATCGACGTATCGCCACAGGAACGCGTCGAGGCTCCCGCATTCCTCGCGTATGGCCAGGGCACCCCGCGCATTCTTGATGGCCGCCTCGATCTTGAGGCGATTTCGAACGATCCCGGGATCATGGAGCAGGCGGAGGATGTCCTTCTGGCCGTATCGCGCGACCCGACTGAAGTCGAAGGAGTCGAATGCCTTTCGGTAATTCGCCCGTTTCCTCAGAATCGTGAGCCAGCTCAGGCCGGCCTGCGCCCCTTCCAGGACGAGGAATTCAAACAGGCGCCGGTCATCGTGGACCGGCACGCCCCATTCGGCATCGTGGTATCCCACATAGAGGGGATCGGAGCCGCACCAGTCGCATCGCCTATTCATATGGGGTCCGCTCAGAGGGCTTGCTTCTCCGCAAGGATGAGGCGGGCATAGTTCGCGCAGAAGCCGCGGGGATCCTGCGCGTAGGCGTCGAGGATCGCCCTGGCCTTGCCGTCGCGGTCGCCAAGGCGATACAGGGCGGCGGCGAGGTTGATCTCGCGCGCGACTTCCAATTTCTCCTGCTGGCTGTAATTGCTGCGGCTGTCATATCCGGGGACCGGGGGGATGGGGTCGGCCAGGCGGATGGCGTGGCCGGCGATGCCGGGCTGATCGAGGAGCGAGGCGAGCATGCCGGCGAGCGCGGGATCGCCGAGGGCGACGCTGGCGAGCCCGAGCGCGCGGCAACGGCTCGCCGAGACCGATTTCTTGCCATCGCAGAGCTCTTGCCCTTTGGCGAGGATGGCGGGCACGGCCTTCGTGGACCCGGCGCGTCCCAGCGCCAGCACGTAGGACTCCATGCGGTTGACGCGGGCGCCGGAGTCCTCGGGCCACTTGTCGTCCCAGCCGTGGGAGGCGACCCAGGCGATGAGTTCGTCCACCCCGACGGGGTCTCCCAGCATCGCGAGGACATGGGCATAGATCAGGCTGACCTCCGGATCGCGCCCGCTGCTATGGGTCGAGAGCTCCTCGCATTTCGCGAGCAGGAGGGGTTTTGCGCGCTGCGGGTCGGCGAAGAGGTAGGGCAGGCCTCCGTAGCCCATCATGACGTCGTGGGACGCGAGCTTGAGCACCGCGTCCGGGAGCGGGTACGAATCCTCTTCGCCCAGGACCGATTCGGGCAGGATACCCTTGTCGACCAGTTGCCGCTGGAGTTCGCGGACGGGGATGTCCCGCAACTCGCAGCCGCGGGCGAGCGCGAGCTGGACGGCGCAGGCGGCCGCATAGCCCTGGTTCTGGAGGTCTGGCTGCATGCGCATGATGGCCATCGCGTCCCGGGTCGCGCTCATGCCCAGGCCCACCACCAGCAGGCCGTCGGTCGTCTTCGGTAGAAGGGAGCGATAGGGGCCGTTGGCCTCGAGCGTCACGTGGTTGGCGGTCCGGATGTTTTTCGTGTAAAAGAAATCGTGGCTCGGCGAGCCGTGCAGGTCGAAGCGGCTGCGGTGCTGGATGATCGTGTCCGGGAACGTGCGGGCCGTGAGGTAGTCCAGCGCGGAAACCTGGAAGACGCCGACGAGCCGGCGGCGCTCGCGCGAATTGACCAGCTGCGACACGTCCCACCCGCCCTCGGTCATGAGCCGCGTGCGCAGGCCGAAGAAGCAGAGGTCGGATGCGTCGGTGTCGTCGACCAGGGCGAAGTCGTTATTATGGCCGCCCGCGCCGAGGCGGATGACGGCCATGCCCACGCCCTGGCCGATCAGTTCCTCCGGACGATAGAACTCGGTCGGCTCGCCCGCGGCGGCGGCCACGTCGGCGTTGCCGGAGGCGTCGATGACGGCCTTGGCCCGTATCACGCCGCGCGTCCCATCCGGCGTCGCGATGACGACACCCCGGAGCCTCGTGCCCTCGAGCCATGCGCCGACCACCATCGAGCCAAACCAGATCTTGCCTTTGCCCTCGCGGATCTTGCGGCGATACCATTCCGCCTTGGACTGGGACTTGACCTTCCCGGTCGCCGCGACTCCCTCGTCGATCTCGGTGGTGAAGCCGCGCCGGTTGCCGTAGTAGTAGCCGCAGATCATGCCGGCGGTCTGCACGCCGCCCAATTCGTGGAGCTGTTCGACCACGACCGTGCCCAAGCCATGGCGGGCCGCGCCGATCGCGGCCGGGGCGCCGCTCGTGCCACCGCCGGCCACGACCAGATCGACCTCGCCCAGCACGGGGAGCTCGCGTGCCTCGCACGGGATCGTCCCCGTCGCCGCCACGAAGGGCTGCGTCAGCGTGCCCCGGACCTCGCGCACGTCGGCAGTCGCGGCAGGCCCTCCGCCGCCCGCCCGCCGGACCTCGCCCGCGATCGTCCTCGATTTGGCGTCGGCCGCGGCCTGTCGTCCCAGGCGTGCCCCCACGCGGATGGCGAACCCGGGCCTCGCCAGCTCGGCCGCCAAGGGTCGCGGGACATCGGCCAGCGGTCCCAAAACATAGACACCCCCGATTCCCGCGGGGCGCAGTGCTCCCAGGTTCAATTCGTCTGCGGTGACCCGTTCTTTGGCGCAGGGCGATGCGGACTTGACATGATCGGGGGGGATGAAGCACACGCGATCTGCGGCATCCAGTTGCGTGGCGGTGAACGTCCGGCCGCGTGCCTCCTGCTCGGCCTCCGCGAACGCCTGCGGGCCGCCATCCGCGAACGGCAGGGGGAACACGCACTCGTAGAGGCCCGGCGCGATCGTCGTCTTCGATGACAGTTGCACGATATCCTTCTCGGGCCGCCACTCGTCGTGGCGGGTGACCGTCCCGCCACACTCGGGTGCCGAGCCGGCGATCACGACGCGCGAGACCGTGTACGTGCCGCCAGGGAATGGCGTGAATTCCGCCCCGGCCAACCGCGCGAGCCTTCCGCGCGCGGTGGCGTCGATGATGACCTTGGCCCGCACCGCCTGCCGCCCGCTGCGGTCGCAGAGCACGGCGCCCGCAGGCAGCCCGGAGGCATCCGAGAGCACGTCGGTCGCATAGGCGCCCGTCAGGAACCGGACGCCGGCCTTCAGGAGCGTCGTGTCCAGCGCCTTCTTCACGCGCAACGGGGTCGTGTAGATGCGGCTGGTCGCCGGCGACACCTCCTGTCCGGCAGGCGCAAAAAGGCGCCCCATGAGATCCGAACTTCCGATCTCGTCGGGCTCGGCCCAGACCCGCAGCGTCCCGGCGACATCCTCACCCAGGCACAGGCCCGGCGTCGCCAGGAAGACCTTCGCGCCAGACTGCGCCGCACCCTCGGCGGCCGCCACGGCGCCACACGTGCCCCCGATCACCAGCACGTCGATGTCCTGTATGAGTGGCACGCTCGTTTCCGGCTCGACGATGCCCCCGCCGATCGAGGGCGCCACGGCCAGCGCGCCGACGAGGAATGCGATGCATGTGGATCTTGTCTTCCTCAACACGCGATGGAGCCTATCAGACGGCCCGGCCGGAGTCGAGGCGACGGCGGCCGGGCCAATCGACGCGATTGACCGCCGGGGCGAAAGATGTGTGGCGCGAGATCCCTTTCGCGCCGCATCTTTCTTGTGGAAACGTCGCGGCGTAAGGCGGACACTCCTGTCCGCCACCGCGAGCCGGCGCATAGCGCCAACGCGGCGGACAGGAGTGTCCGCCTTACGGAATGCCCAGGTTCGCGGTGAAGTTTCAGGTCAGCCCCGCCGCCGGCGCGCGGGTTCCGGCTCCGCCGGAAGCCAAAGCGGTGTCGCCGCTACGCTCTGCCACCGCAGTCCAAAGAGGCGCCGCCATTCCAATGAACGGAATCGAATCTGCCGGACGAAGTCTGACAGATTCCTAGCCGGGGTGGCCTGTTGTTCACGGAGCAGTGGGGCGCGCTCGGGGCCAGACCTTGGCAACTTTCGGCGAGTCCATCGTTTATTATAGGGCATGACGATGAAAATGGGGTTCGGCGGCCCTTTTTGGGGACCAAAACGCACCGCTTTGGAACCGGCTCGCCAGATCCCGCCCGCGCCGCCGTCCGGCGCAAAGGCAACCTTGACGCGACGTGGGGCGAGCCATTCAAATTTAGACCATGAAACGCGCGCTCTGCCTCCTGGCCTTCGGCCCATCGTTGTTCTGCGGGCGAGCGACCGTTGCCGCGGACGTGGCCGTGACCATCGATGGCCCGACGATGGCGCGGGTGGCGTCGCCGTGGGCGGATTATTTCGGGACGCACTACGCGAGTTCACCGGAGGGGGCGGGGAAGGCGTGGAACACGGTGCGCAGCTACGGGGGGACGCACGTCGGCATCCAGGGAGAGAATCCCGCGGCGCCCCCGCGCAAGGGGCCTTTCACCGGGCGGGAGGTGCGGTTCACGCTGGAGGACTTCCGGGGGCCGCGCGGGCGCAAGTCGGCGACCGAGCTGGTGCCCGAACTCATCGCGCACCGCATCACCGCCATCTATCTGATGACGAGCATCGTGCGGCCGAGCCTGGAGCCATTCGACAAGGACCGCGCGTATTGGGCGGTGCGGCAGATCCACGAGCGATTCCCCGAGGCGCACCGATGCATCGTCTGGCAGATGGGCAACGAGGTGGTGAGTGGGCATTTCGATCCCAAGGGCGTGTGGGATCGGCGCGACGCGGGGGCGCCGGGCAAGCGCCAGGGGCAGGCGCCCGGCGGGAAAGAGGACAATTTTTTCGGCTACGACCTGAAGTGGAAAGAGGACTATTACGTGGACGGTTATCTGGCGCCGGCGATCGAGGCGACCGAGCGCGCGTCGCGGGACGTGTACGGGGACCCGCGCAAGATCCGGATAGCGCTCGGCTCGATGAACCCGTACAACCGCCAGAACCTCGCGTTTCTCGCCAACGTGATGGGCCGGAGCTTCGATGGCGCGCAGGCGCCGACCTTGAAGGGGGTGCCGGTCTGGAAACACATCGACCTGCTGACGGTGCATTACATGGCGGGTTCCCCGCGCACCATCGAGACGCTCCAGCAGTACCACGATGAGTATCTCAAACCGGGGAAGGTCGAGGGCATCTGGATCACCGAGGATCACGGCCATGCCGGAAAAGGGCCGGTGACGATTTTGGATCGCGGGCTGCGGTTCCTGGATTGGGTGGCGCGCAATCGCCTGACTGGCGAGCAGGCCCGGCTCTGCTGGTGGGGCGAGGGCGCCCGCGAGCCGGGGGGCAGCGGCACGGAGGCCACCCGGTTGCTGGGAGAATTTCTCGCGGGGCGGGCGCTCTGGTTCTCGCACCGGATGCAGGGAGGCGCCCACATCTACACCTTGGCGGATGGCGCCGACGCAAAACTCAGCCGTGGCCTCGTGGCGATCGTACCCGAACCTTCCGGCCCCTTCGACTGTGACGGGCTCGCGCTCACGCTGCCCCCTGGCTCGGGTGAGAAAACCTGGCATGCGAGGGTCGTGAATTACTCCACCGAGACGCCGCCCCGCGTCTCACCGGTGGCGTTCCCACGCGGCGGGGGCGCGGTGGCCGTGGCGGTGGAGTCGCCGGTCGCCGGTGCCTGGGTGCTCCTCTTTGCCGAGGATCCCGCGGCGCTGCCGGCGTTGCGGTAGCGGGTGGCCCGGACCCATCTTCATTCTCGACGCACCCGTCTCAGGATTTCTGGGACCCCGCCGGAGAACGCGCTTCTCTGCGTGGACTGCCCGCGGCCCACGAAATCCGCCAAAATTCCGAGTTGATCGGGACCGGACCCACCGGGGCAGAATTTTCGGAAAGATGCCTGGGACCAGTACAGCGCGGGAGGTGGCCGAAAGCCTGCGGGTGAAGCTCGTGGGGCGGGTGGGGCGGCACTGCCCCGTGGTGGGGTGGGGGCACTGGACGACGGGGCTGAACACGGATTTTGAGCAGGGGGCGCGGGAGTGGGGAGGCGATCTCTACGTGCCGACAGATCGCTGGCTGATGTACGTTAGGGCCTGGCCGGAACCGGAGGCCAGGCGACGGGAGATGCGCGGTGGATCGTGGGAGCCCTACGAACCGCATCTCGAGGTGGGGCAAGGGTGGATCGGGCTCGCGGGTCCAGAGCCTGGGCGCTCCTTGGTCGAATGGCTGCCGGGGCATCGGGATGGCGAGGGGACCGCATCGGGCGCGGCCGGGGCGGGCGGTCCAGAGCCCGCGCACGATTGGGTCCGGCGCGCCATCGGGCGCCTCCCGGAGCCGATACGCGCGAGGCTCGGGCGCTTTCGATTCGGCCAGTGGAGGCTGCTGCGGCTGGCGGCGCGCGCGCCGAAGTTTTTGGAGCTGATCGATTCGAATCCGGCGCTGGCTTGGGCGCTTGCCTCGCCCCGCGTCTTTCACGCGTGCGCGCCGCGGGATCTGGAGGCCGCGGCGCTGGAGCGGATGCAACACCGGCAGCGGGATATCGCGACATGGCTGGGCTTTCCTGCCGGCGAGGGCTCGGTCCGCCTGCTCAAGAAGGTCCCGCCGGATTCCTGCGGCGCGGTGCCCCTTCTTGAACTCCGTGAACTTGCCTCGGACGCGGGGGCCGCGGAACGGCTGCGGCACCTTCCGGAGCTGTCGGCCACCGCCATCCTCGCCATCGGCTCACGGATCCTGGGCCCATCGTTGACGCCTGCCGCCCTACAGCAAATCGTGGGGGAGATCGCGCGGGTGCGCCAAGGCAACGGGCGCGGGGGTTCCCCGGCAGAACGTCAGGCGCCCGGTGGGCCCACGATCGCCCATCTGCTTGAGGACGCCGCGCGCATGGCGCAGATGCTCCCTGGCGCGAACACGCCTCGGCCCGTGCATTCCGTGCGCGCCCTGCGACGCCAACACGACGAGATGGTCGAGGCCTTCAATCGACTCGCCGCGCCACGCGAGATCGAACCACCCCCACCGCCGGTGCCGCGCAGGGCACGGCGGGCACCGCCCGCGCCCACGGCACCGCCCGCGGCCCCCGCCAGCGACTTCCCGCCAGCCCCCTTCCCGCCGGGAGACGGCATCGCACCGCTCACCAGCGCCGTTGACCTTGCCGAGGAGGGACGCCTCCAGCACAATTGCGTGGCAAGCTATGCCGATCGCGTCCGCTCGGGCGCTTACTATGTCTATCGGGTGACCGCGCCCGCCCGCGCCACCCTGGGCCTCCGTCGCGAGCGCAGTGGCGCCTGGCGCATGGACCAGCTCTCAGGGCCAAGGAATCAGACGGTCTCGATGGGGTTGCGTGCTCACGTGGCGCAATGGTTTCACGGGTGTCTGAGGGCGCAGCGGGAAATTCAGGCCGCGACGGCGCCCGCCCGGCCGCGACGGCGGCCCCCCGGGCGCGAGGATCCTACCCTCCCGGGACTCTGAGGGAGAGCACGCGCCGGATCGCCTCTGGCGATTGGAGTGAGGGCGTTGGCCCTGCCGCGCGGGCTCCGGCTCCGCCGGAAGCCAAAGCGGTGTCGCCGCTACGCTCTGCCACCGCGGTCCATAAAAGGGCCGCTCCCTGACCCGACACGTGGGCGGTCAGGTCCTTGGCGGTCACTGCCTTAGCCCATCTGGTCACAGATAGGTCGGGCCGCCCAGCCAGCGCATCCAAGGCCTGACAGCCGTGGCCACATCTGGAATCTTCGAGCTATCCCATGTTGCCCGCGGGCGGCACCACCGGGGCGGAAAATGGTAGGCTGCGCCTTGGCGCACGCTGCCGAATCGACCGTCCGCGTGCGCCAAGGCGCAGCCTACATCGCGACCCAATTTTCGAGTCAGGGCAGCGTGAGGTCGAGGTATTGCACGTTGGCGCCGGGACCTTTTTCCAACCGGACCTCGATCTCGTTCTTGCCGGCGCGGGCGGCGGAACGGGGGAGGGCGAAGCAGGCGTATTGATCTGGCGCGCCGACGGTGCCGTCGTAGGGGTGATCGAGCGGCTTGGCGACGAACGGTGCGGGGGCGAGGGGCGCGCCGTTGACGGTGACGCGCCATTGCCTTCCGGGCTTGGCGTCCGAAGTCATCAGCCGCAAGGTGCCGTCGCGCGCCCGGCCCGCGCCGGGGGCTGCATCGATGGCGAATCGCGTTGAGCCGCCCGCCGAGAGTTTCCGGGAAACGGACTTGGGGATGGGTTCCTTATCGCGCCACTCGCGCGCGACGAAATACCATTGCGGCTGCGCGGCGGCCCAGGGGCGATCGGCGAGGCGCGGGAGGATGCCGAAGGGCGGCTCGTTGAAGGGCCCGCGGCCGGGGCCGCCGTGTTCCCGGTAATAGACGAAATTGAAGAGGCTGACCCCATCGGCGCCGTCGCGGTAGGCGCGGTGGGCCGTGGTCGCGTACTGGGGTTCCGTCGTGCGGCGGAACGAGAAGCTATCGTAGCCCTTACTCAGCGATGGCCCTGTGGCGGTGGTGTGCGTCAGTTCGAGATACACAGCGCTATCGGGCACCAGCCGCCGGATCGCTGAGAGATCCGACTGCTGCATCGTGAAGTAATGCGAGGAGAGATTGAACATATCGACGCCGGCACCCGCCATCGACGCCACATCGAGGCCCAGCCCCGCGTGCGATTCGAGGTACGCCGGGAGCCGGACGCACAGCCAGCGGCGCCCGCCGCCCCCGCCCGTCCGGTCCAGAAGCGCGCGCACCCGGGCGATGAATTCCCCCATGATCTCTTGCCGCGCCGCCATGGGCATCCCGGTTTTGAAGTAGCTCGGGTGGCGCTGGAAATCCAACTCGAGCCCATCGATGTCGTAGCCCTCGCAGATCTCCTCCAGGAATGCGAACTTGTGCTCGCGGACCTCGGGCACCGCCCAATCCAGGACGCGCTGGTTCCAGTCTTTCGGGTCCGGGCCGATGCGCCAGCGGCGATAGTTCTCCAGATAGAATCTCGATACCGTGTGGGCCGCCGACGCGTTGGTCAGGCCCGCGTTCTCAAGGCCGTGGCCATCGTTCATCCGGAATGACACGAAGGCGGCCACCCCGCGCTCCTTGCATCGCGCCGTGAAGGTCTTCAGCAGATCCCCGCCCCCGAGCATGTACGCGCCGAAGGTGTTGGGCTTGATGCCGCAGGTCTCCTGATAGAATCGGTAGTGCGCCTCGGCGGGGTAGACCTTCGATTTCCACCACGGGATCCACCCGCAGCCCGGCTGGAACAATATCGCGTCGGCGCCGACGATCTCGTCGATGGACGCGCGCACCTGATCATCGGTCAATGGCCCGCCCTTCGGGCGCCATGGGCTCGTGCAGGACGTGATGCATGTCGTGTCGTGGCCAAAGAGGACCTTGAACGGCGCCTTGGGCGGCGCGGCGCCCAACGGGAGCATGGCGAGGCAGAGGGGGGCGAATGGATTCATAGCAGTCAAACAATCCACGACCCGGCGCCGACTTCCAAGGGGAATGTGATCGAGTAGCGAGGGGACGGAGGCTACCCGCCACGGCGGGCCCCCAAATCCTCGCGTAAGGCCGCACCCAGGGGCGCAACGCTTGGGGATGTAGGGCGCGAAATCCCTTTCGCGCCACGGGCAACCGGCAGGGCCGTGCGTGGCGCGGATGGGAATCCGCGCCCTACAAGACGCGACAGGGTGAGGTGCGCGGATCCTATACGGTTTGTCGAGGGCACATCGGTCGAGGAGTACGCCTTACGCGAGGATTTGGCGGGCCCTTCAGCCATTGACGCGACCGACCGCTCGTCCCACGATTCCGGCATGAATAGACATCGCCTCCTCCCGGCGTTCCTGATGCTCGCGTTCGTCGGCGCCGCCCGCGGGGCCGAGAAGCCCCACGTGGTATTCGTCTGTGGCGACCATGAATACGGCGGCGAGGTCACGATGCCGATGTTCGCGGCCGAGTTGGAAAAGAACTACGGGATGCGCGCGACCGTCCTGACGGCGCAGCCCGACCAGAACGCGGAGGAGAACATCCCCGGGCTAGAGGCGCTGGCCGGCGCGGATCTCGCGGTGCTCTACCTTCGCTGGCGGCGGCTCCCGCAGGAGCAGCTGGCGCATCTCGATGCCTATCTCAAATCCGGGAAGCCGCTGATGGGCTTTCGGACGACGTCCCACGCCTTCAAATACCCGAAGGATCATCCGCTGGAGTCGTGGAATGGATTTGCCGCGGACGCCTTTGGCGCGCCGCCCGGCTGGGGTGCCGACGGGCACACGCACTACGGCCACCAGGCCAGCACCGATGTCGCCATCGCCCCCGGGGCAGAGAAGCACCCGATCCTGCTGGGTGTGACGGGGCCCTTCCACGTCCGGTCGTGGCTGTATCACGTCGTGCCGAAATGGCCCCCGGCCGATGCGGAGCGCCTGCTCATCGGCACCGCCGTCGAGCCCAACAAGCCCGCCGAGCCCAACCCCGTCGCCTGGACCTGGAAAAACAAATTTGGCGCGCGCACCTTTTTCACCACCCTCGGCCACCCCGAGGATTTTCAGGTGGAGCCGATGCTGCGGCTCGTCGTCAACGCCGTGCACTGGTGCCTCGACCGGCCGGTCCCCGACCCGTGGAAGGGCCCGTTCAAGATGGACGCCCCCTACCGCGGCATGGTCCGGCCCGAGAAGAAAAAGAAATAGGTTCAGATCTCGAAATTGAGTGCGGCGCCGCGCTGGAGGTGGCGTTCGGCGGCATCGCGCAGGGCGTCTTGGAGGGTGAGGCCATCGAGGACGGCGCTGGCGGCGGCATGGAGGCGGGACATGACGATGCGGACCGCGCAGGTCTCGGGGTCGGGGCAGGTGCATTCGACGGCGTCGCCCCATGGGACGCCGGCGCATGGGACCGGGGCGAAGGTGCCCTCGATGAGGCGGATCACCTCGCCGAGGCGGATATCGGCGGGGGCGCGATTGAGGCCGTAGCCTCCCTCGATGCCGCGGCGGCTCTTGAGGATGTCGGCATTGCGCAGGGCGAGGAGGATCTGCTCGAGGAATTTCTCTGGGATCCGGGTGCGCCCGGCGATGGTCCCGATGGCGAGGAGGTGCTGGCCCCGGGCGTCGGCGGCGCCGATCTCGACGAGGGCGCGCAGGGCATACTCGCACTTGCGGGAGAGTTTCACGGGCCGATCAGGCGTGGGCCTTGCGTGAGATGACGATCTCGTAGGCCCGGGCGAGGGCGCGCTGGAGTTCCTCGACGCGGAGGGGTTTGGTGAGGTAGTTGTCCATACCGGAGGCGAGGCAGGCCTCGCGGTCTCCCTGCATCGCGTCGGCGGTGGTGGCGATGATGTGGGGCCCGGCGGAACCGAGGCGCCGCCGGATCTCTCGGGTGGCCTCGAAGCCATCCATGATGGGCATGCGGACGTCCATCAGGATCACATCGTACGGGTTGCGCTCGAGGGCATCGAGACATTCGGCGCCATTGTTGGCGATATCGGCCTCGTAACCCATCTCGCGGAGCAGCGAGTGCGCGATCTCCTGGTTGATGAGGGCATCCTCGGTGATGAGGATCCGCATGGGGCGGCGCTGGCCGGCCCCGGCCTCGATGCGGGCCTCGGCGCCGGGCGCCCCGGTGGCGGGCGGTCGGCCGGCGACCGCGTGGCGCATGGCCTCGAGGAGGTGGCTGCGCACCAGGGGCCGGTAGATGATCGCCGCGAAGAGGTACTCGTCGTCGGGCTGGCCGGGGTCGTTCGCGTCGGTGAGCAACAGCAGGGGCAGGGAGGCCCCGGCCGACTCCTGGCGGATCGCGCGGGCGAGCGCGCGGGCATCGAGGTCGGGGGGCTCGTGGGCGATCAGGGCCACGTCGACGGGCTGGCCGGATTGCAGCAGGGAGACGGCCTCGTGTGGCGCGCCCGCCATCAGGGCCCTAACGCTCCAGGCGGAGGCGTGGCCGGCGATCGCGTCGCGCGATCGCACGTCGCGTTGCACGACCAGGAGGTGGCGGCCAGACACCGTCGAGCGCTCGACGCTGATGTGGCGCTGGACCGCGTGGCTGCCCTTGAGCACCTCGATCACGAAATCCAGCGTCGAGCCGTGGCCGTCGAGGCTATTGACGCGGAGTTCGCCGCCCATGAGCTCGGCGACATGCTTGCTGATGGCGAGGCCGAGGCCGAGGCCGCCATAGCTGCGCATCGCGGTGATATCGGCCTGGCTGTACGACCGGAACAGCCCCTCGATCTCGTCCTGCCGGAACGGGACATCCCATCCCCGGATCGAGAAGGTGACGCGGCTGCGGCCCTCGGTCCCGGGCGCGCCGGAGACGTGGACCAGCAGGCGCCCGCCATCGATGACCGTGAGCGCGCCACCGACCAAGGTGGCGATCGCCTGCCCGACGCGCTTCTCGTCGGCCACCAGCGTCGAGGGCGCCGAGTCGTCGAGCTCGTAGGCGAGGTCCACGTGCCGCTCCGCCGCCTTCGGCGCGATGTTCGCCAGGGCGTCGTCCAGGCAGCGGCCCACCTCGAACTCCGCGTGCTGGAGCACAAGCTGGCCGGACTCGATGAGCGAGAAGTCCAGGATCTGGTCGATGATCCGCATGAGGGCGTCGCCGGAGGAATAGGAGGTCTCGACCAGGCTGCGGATCTCTGGCGGCAGCCGGTGGTTGAGCATGACGCTCGACGCCCCGAGGATGGCGTTCATCGGGGTGCGGATCTCGTGGCTCATGTTGCGGAAAAATTGCCCCTTGGCGCGGGTGGCGGAGGCGACCGCGGCGAGCGCGTCGGCGATCTCCTTGTTCTTGCGGGCGATCTCGGCCTCGTGCTCCTTGCGCTCGGCGATGTCCTGAAAGGCGAAGACCATGCCCACGGGCGCGCCCTTCTCCATCATGGGCGAGGCGATGAACTCCACGGGGAAATCCTTGCCGTCCTTGCGGCGGAAGCATTGGTCGTCGAAGTAGCGGCCGGTGGGCGGCGCGGCGGGTCGCCCCGGGCCGGGCGGGCGGGCGAGGTCCCAGAAGTGTTGGCCGATGATCTCGGCGGGGTCATAGCCGAGCATCTTGGCCCCGGCGCGGTTGACGAAGGTGCACGCCCCGGAGGCGTCGGTGCCGCAGATGCCCTCGCCGGCGGACTCGAGGATGAGCGAGCGGCTCTCGGCGAGGCTGCGGATCTCGCGCGTCATGCGGTTTAGGGCGAGGTAGACGACGATGCCGACGAAGGCCATGCCCGCGAGGGTGATGAGGGCGCTGCGCAGCATGATGTTGTTCAGCGCGGCGCTGTAGGGGGCCATGCGCGTGGCGACCTCGAGCATGCCGATGACGTTGCCCTGGTCATCGCGGATGGGATCGAACGCGGCGAGGTAGCGCTCGCCGAGATCGAGCGGGACGTACTGCTGGCGCAGCGGCTTCTCCCCGCGCAGGACGGTGGCGACGGCCTCGGGGCAGTCGGCCCGGGTGCCGATCGCGCGATTGCCTCCGGGCAACGGGAACGCGGTGGCGATGCGATCCTCGCCCTGGTAGATCGTGGCGACGCCGCTGACCAGCGCGGTGATCTCGTCGACGGTCTCGTTGTTCGCGTTGAGGGCGGTGTCGCCGACCAGCAGCTTTCCATCCTCGATGCGGAAGACCTCGCCCCGGCGCTTGAGGACGTGCCACGCGACGCGCATGCGGTCCTCCTGCTCCTCCTGGATGCGCTGGTAGAACGAGGTGCGGACCTCGAAATAGACCGCGCTGATGAGCACGGCGCCCATGAGGGCGACCAGCCCGAGCGTGTAGAGGGTGACGATGTGTTTTCTCTCCATGGCGTTGCCCTTTCAGAATCTCATGGGTTGGCGGCGGTCTTCTTGGCCGGCTCGGCGCCGTAGTAGGCGCGGAAGAGTTCCCCGGCGACGGTCCCGGCCGTCGAGCCGCCGTGCAGGTCCTGATCGAAATCTCCCTCGACCATGACGGCGAAGGCGAACTCGGGGTTGTCCGCCGGCAGGTAGCCACCGAACCAGGCGATCTGGCGCGGCTTGGACTTGCTGCCGACCTGGGCGGTGCCGGTCTTGCCGGCGACGCGCATGCCGGGGACCTTGGCCTGCTTGCCGGTGCCCTGCTCGGTGACCGAGACCATGGCGTCGCGGAGCGGGGCGAGCATCTCGGCGTTGAGGTTGGCGCGGTGGATGACCTCGGAGGGGAATTCCTTCACGACGCGGCCGCGCTCGTCGACCAGCGCCGAGACGACGCGCGGGCGATAGAGGAGGCCGCCGTTGGCGATGGCGGCCATCCAGTTCGCCATCTGGATGGGGGTGGTGAGGACGTCGCCCTGGCCGATGGAGGCGTTGGCGACGTCGCCGTTGCCCATGTTGCGCTGGTGGGTCTTGAGGACGAACTCGGGTGTCGGGAAGAGCCCTGGGTGCTCGTCGGGCAGGAGGATGCCGGTGGGGCGGCCGAGGCCCATGTCGAAGGCGGTGCGGATGAGGTTGTCGCGCCCGGCGCGGATGCCGGTGTCCATGAAATAGGAGTTAAAGGACAGGGTGAGGGCCTCGTGGAAGGAGACGGGGCGGGTCTCGCGGGGGAGGCGGAACTCGATGCTGCCGACGCGGTAGCATCCGTTGGCGTTGACGGTGCGGTTGGGGTCGAAGGTGCCGGACTGGAGGGCGGCGATGGCGGTGACGGTCTTGAACGTGGAGCCCGGCGGGTTGGGTTGACGGTGGCAGCGCGGGAGCAGCGGGTTGAGGCGGGAGGTGACGAACGATTGCCAGAGTTCGGGCGCGACGGAGGGGACAAAGTCATTGGGGTCGAAGATCGGCCAGGAGGCGAGGGCGGCGGTGTCTCCGCTATCGACCCGGAGCACGACGATCGCGCCGCGGCGGCTGGTGGAGAGCGCGGTCTCGGCCGCGCGCTGGAGGCGGGCGTTGAGGGTGGTCAGCAGCGTGGCGCCGAAGCCGGCCTCCTCGACGACGGTGGCCTTCTGGCAGAAGCCATCGGGGGTCGTGGTGAGGAGGAATTTTCCGGGTTTGCCGGCGAGGTCGTCGTTGAAGACGAGCTCGAGGCCGGCGGCGCCGGCGTAGTCGTCGTAGATGACCTCCTGGGCGACGTAGCGGCCCCAGTTGCGGCCCTGGGTGCGCTTGAGGTAGCCGACGGTGTGGGCGGCGAGGGTGCCCTCGGGGTAGACGCGGCGGGGATATTCCTGGAGGGCGAAGCCGAGCTCGGCCAGGGGGCTGCGGGGGAAGGCCTCGATCTGTTCGGCGGTGATCTGGTCGTACACCGGGATGGGGTGGAAGCGCTGGAACTGGTAGCGGGTGCGCAATTCGGTGGGGTTGATCTCGATATTCGAGACCCCGAGCCACTGGATCGCCGCATCGAGGCGCTCGGTGGCCCAGGCGATCGCCTCGTCCGGCGTGGGCGCGACCTCGATGCCCGGCCAGGGCAGGACCAGCGCGGTGAACTGCTCGGTGGTGGCGAGCAGCGCGCCATCGGCGCTGGAGATGTTGCCGCGCAGGCCGGGCATCCGGTATTCCGCCACGCGCGGGATCACGTCGCCAGCATAGTCGTCGGGGTTCGGGATGTCGGCGGTGCCGACGTTATCCATCGAGGCCGCGAAGAGGCTGCCGAACCAATCGGACCAGTCGCCGCTCTCGCGGACCTGCGCGGCGACCTCGGCGCTCGGGCGCTTGGCGGCCTCGAGCTGGCTCTGGCGGAGGTAGGCGAAGATGTGGCCCGGCGCGGGATTCAGGTGGGCGAGGCCCTTGACCACGCCGGTGCGGCGGTCGACCTCGACCTTGGTCAGCACGTCCTTGGGCACGGGGAATGGCCCGCCGCGCGGCTCCTCTTCCTCCGCGAGCACGCGCGCCATGATCGCGCTCCAGAGCGGGATCGACGCGTTGGCGGCGGAGTTCTTGTCGCCGATGGGGATGGACTTGTCGAAGCCGACCCATACCCCGCCGACGAGGTCGGTGGTGTAACCGGCGAACCACGCGTCGCGGTAGCCGGCGGAGTATCCCGGCATGCCGACGACCGGGACGGGGAAGGCGTGGTTGACCGCGAGGCTGCGGCCGATGCCCTCGCGGGTGACGGCCTGGAGCGTCAGCGTCGTCTGCTGGGCCACGACGGGATCGAGGGCGCGCCGGGCCTCGACCTTGTCGCGGGAGAAGAGCACCGCCCCCTGCGAGTTGACGATCTTGCGGATCGTGTGGAGCTTGCGCTGCTCGCCCGCATTGGCCAGCACCTGATAGAGGGAGACCGTTTCCCACAGCGTCAGCGGGCTCATGTTCCACACCGCGTCGGCGCGGTTGGTCGCGGCGGATTCCCCCACCCCGGCTGACGCGAACCACGCCCCGAGGCGATCGGGGCCCAGCTGGAGGCCGACGCGCGTGGCGCTGGCCTGGTTGCCCAGCGCGAGGGCGTCCTGCACCGTGAGGAATCGCGCCTTGAGGTCGCGGTCGGGGTCGCCGAGGGCGGCGTCGGCCTGGCTCAGGCCGGCGGCATCGGTGATGAAGGTGGCGTTGATCATCGAGGCGGGATGGATGCCGAGATCCTGGAAGGCGAGCGCGTACACGACGGGCTGGAGCAGGGAGCCGTTCTCCCGCCGCGCCATGGTCACGTGCTCGAACTGGTTCTTCAGGAAGTCCCTGCCGCCGATGAGGACGCGGACCTCGCCGGTCTTGGCCTCGACGACGAGCGCGGCGCCCTCGAGGGATTCTTTCGGGGCGTTGGCCACCAGCATCCGCTCCTGGACCTGCGGCTGGGCCTCGATCTGTTCCAGCGCCTTTCGCAATTCCTCCTCGGCCGCCTCCTGGAGGGTCTTGTCGAAGGTGGTGTAGACCCGGAGGCCCTGGGGCGCCTCGTCCTCGTCGAGGCCGAGGACCTCGTTGAGCTCCTTGGAGACGACCGAGGTGAAGAACGTCGCGCGCAGCGAGGGCTTGCGGGGCTGGACGACGATCTTCTGGGCGCGGGCCTCGGCGAGTTGCTGGGTGGTGATGAAGCCGCAGGAGACCATCTTGTCCAGCACGACGTTGCGGCGGAAGCGGGCGGTGATGAAATCGCGGCGGGGGGACCAGCGGTTGGGGGCCTTGATGATGCCGGCGAGCATGGCGCACTCGCCGACGGTCAGTTCCTTGGCGGGTTTGCCGAAGTAGCCCTGGGCGGCGGCCTCGATGCCGAAGTAGCCCTGGCCGAAATAGATCCGGTTCAGGTAGAAATCGAGGATCGCCTCCTTGTCGAAGGCCTTCTCGATGCGGAGGGCCAGGAGGGCCTCGAGGACCTTGCGGTCGATCGATTTCTCGAAGGTGCCGATGAGGTGCTTCGACAACTGCTGCGTCAGGGTGCTGCCCCCCTGGGCGAAGCGCATCTGGCGGATGTTGGTGAGCATCGCCCGCGCGAAACCCTGCGGGTCGAGGCCCCTGTGCTTGTAGAAGCGCTCGTCCTCGACCGCGATGACCGCCTGCCGCATGAAATCGGGGATGTCGCCGTGCTCGAGGACGACGCGATTCTCGACGAAGATGCGGCCGAGTTCCTCGTCGTTGCGGTCGAAGAAGAGATTGGTCTCGGTGTAATTGCTGAGTTCCTCGAGGTTGATGGCATCGGCGCGGCGCCGGTAATCCATGAAGGGGGCCCAGAGGACGGCGACGGCGATGGCGGCGAGCGCGAGGCCGGAGACGGAGCCGATGATGGCCCATCGGCGGAGGCGCTGTTTCCACGAGCGCCGGGGGCCTGGGGTCGTCGGGGGCTCTGGCCTTGGGGGCTCGGGTTCTGGCTGGGGTTCTGCGGGGGGCGGCGCGGGCTGGGGCTCGGGTCGCGGGGGGGGGCTTGGCGCGGCGGGCGGCGGTTGGGGGAAGAGCGGCGAATCCGGCGGTGGTGCGGGTCGCGGGAGCGAAGGCGGCGCGGTGGACTCTCGGGGCAACCAGGCCTGCGGGTGCAACGGTGCCACGGGGGCCATCGGCTCGGTGGCCTTCTTCGACTCGGGTTTGAAGGGATCTTTGGCCATGGTGCGCTGCTAACGTCGGAAGAACATGGGGCGCCGGGGCTTTCTGGGCGGCGGACGTTCCGCGGGGGCGACGGTTTCTGCGGGGGGCGCGTTCGAGATGACCTCGACGGGGGCGACCGGCTGCGCGGGGAGCGCGCCCGGTTCGACGGGCATGGCCTGCGGGGCCTCGACCCCGGCCGGCACCGCGGGTGCCGCGACCGGCACGGCGGGCGGCGCGACGGGGACGGCCGGCGCGGTCACGGGCTCGGCGCGCGGCGGCTCGGGTTGTGGGACGGTCGGCGCCGCGGGTGGGGGCGGGGCCGGCGGCATGGGCGTGGCGTCCGGGGCCGGCGCGGTCTCTGGCGATCCGGGGGAGGGCTGGATTGGGATGGCGGGCAGCGCGGCGGGCGCGGGTGCCTCGGAATCGGCCACGACGGTCACCGCGGCCTTCGGGGTCGAGCCGAATTGCCACGCCAGGCTCCCCAGGAGCCCGCAGCGCCAGAGTTGCTTGAGCCCCTCGAGGCGCAGGGAGTCGTCCTTCGTGTAGCGGAGAAAATTTCCCCGCTCGTAGATCATCGCCAGCACGTCGGATTCCATGCCGATGTCGTCGGCGAGCGCGATGCCGCGGCGCGCGGCGCGGTCGGCGGACTGGAGCAGGGACTGGAGGATGGGTTCGTTGGCCAGCGCCCAGCGTTGCGCGGCCTGATCGAATTCCCCGCCGAGGCGGATGTATTTCTGCTCGAGGAGCGCGGTCTCGCAGTAGGCGTTGACCCACATCAGGCAGCGGGCGGCGTCGCTCAATTCGTCCACGGGCGCCTTGGGGATGGCGGGCTTCGGGGGCTGGTAGGCCGCGCCGGGGCGGAAGCCGACGCGCCGGAGCCCGGCGGGTCCCGCGTCGGGCCGCTGGATCCTCTCCAGTTTGCCGCGCATGTCCTCCCATTCCTCCTTGGCGCGCCGGGCCATGAGCGAGAACGCGGCGAATCGCGAATCGAACACGAGGACGCCGCTGAAGCGGTTGGCGTAGCGGCGCAGGCCGGAGGCGAGGTCTTCCGCGCGCGCCAGATGGGCGGGCATCAGCTGGGGCAGCCACAGCGTCGCGCGGTCGAACACGGGGAACTCGCCATCGGCGCCGAGGGCATCGTACAGGGAGCGGAAGCGGATCGGGTTCTCCACCAGGAAGGCCCCGGCGCGCCACGCCGCGAAAAGCGCATCCCGGGCGTATTGCTTCTGCTCCGCGGAGGCGTCGGACCGGGGGGCGAACGCCTGGCGCGCGAGCACCTGGGCCCCCTCCATGGTCGCGTCGACCCCATACCACCACTCCGCCTGCTCCGAGATCACCAGCGCGCTCCGCAGCTCGCCCTTGTCGAAGCCCGGCCGATACATCGCGTCCACCAGCTTCTTGCGCACCTCGTTGGTCGCGCGATCCCAGGCCTTGATGTCGCCGCCCGCCTCGCGCTCCTTCCACTGCGATAGCGCGGCGATGCCGGCGGCGGCTCGGGCCAGCAGCAGGCGCGAGGCATAGACCTTGCCGGCGCGGAACGCGTCGCCGCCCGCCTCGAAATCGCGGCGCGCCGCGTCCCAGATGGGGCGCTCCACGGCGGGGACGGCATCGGTGGCCGGCCACGTCTTGATCGCCTCGGCCAGGCGGTTGAACTCGGCCTCGCACTCGGCGGCCAGGGCATTGAAAATCGCGGGCCGATAGCGCGGCTCGACATCCAGCCGGGGCTCGGGCGGGAGACTCCGCCCCAGCGCGAGGCGGGCCGCCTCGACCAGATCCTGCGCCACCAGCATCTCGAGCTTGAGTCCCGCGGCGATGTTGGCGGCGTTCAGGAGCCGGCCATCCTCGGTGGCGACGATGCGCTGGTTGAGGGCGATGATCGCGCGGCGCATGCCGGCATCGGCGACCGCCTTCAGGCAACCGGGCAGGTCGTTGACCGGCGCCAGGGAGTTGTCGGGGTTGAGGCCGGCGACGATCGCGAGATCGGCCGGATAGGGTGTCGCGCCCGCCGCGGCCATCAGGCCGACCGCGAGGGAGCATGCCGTCTCCGGCCCGACCTGCGCCGGGGCCTCGAGGACATCGAACATCGCCCCGCGCCAAGTCTCCTGCCATGCCATGGCCGCCGCCAGCGCCGAAGCCCACAGCTGCGGCCCCGCCCCCGCCGCCGAACCCGCCGCCGGCCCGAGGAAACGGAACTGCAGCGATTCGAGTTTGGAGCGGGCCGCGCCCTCGGGGTTCCACAGGATCCGCGCCGCCACGACGGCGGGCTTCTCCTCCGCCCCCCGCTCGATCACGACCGGCAGCCGCTGCTCGAACGCCCCGGGCGAGCGCCGGAGATCGACCTCCTGCCCCGGCGTTGGCGAGCCCGCCATGAGGCAAGCGATCACCCCGAAGGATGCGGCAACACGTGACCCCCGACTGCACTCGGTTCCCGAAGACATTGTGAACCCATGACTATAGACGCCTCTCGGGGAGATTTCCAGCGCGACCCGTGCGGCGGCCCCATTTTGGACTGCGGTGGCAGAGCGCAGCGGCGACACCGCTTTGGCCCCGGCGGAGGCCCCTCGCAGAGACGCCCTACAAATTTTGTAGGCCGCCTGTGCCAGGCGGCAGCGGGAATGAAGTTTCCCCCTGAATGATGCGGCGCGGTGCCCCGGCGTTGACGGGGCGCCGCGCGACTGCCAGATTCGGCGCCTCCTGCCCGGAGCCTGTGACGCGACCCCACCTGAAGCATGGCTACTACGTCCTCGAGGGCATCAATGCCTTCGCGACGGCGTATTATTTCAACTACTTGTTCTTCTTCATGCAGGCGCGGTTCGGGTACGGTAATTTCGAGAACCTGCTGCTGTCGGCGGCCAACGGGTTCGTGTACATGATCGCGGCGTGGTGGGGCGGGCGTTTCGCGCAGCGGTTCGGGTGTTTTGCGGCGCTGTGGCTGGGTTTTGGGACGATGTGCCTGGTGCTGGGGGCGGGGTCGCTGGTGCGGGGTCTGGCGGGGCATTGGCTGGTGATGGGCGCGTGGACGCTGGGGATGTGTTTCACCTGGCCTGCGCTGGAGGCGCTGGTGAGCGATGGGGAAAACGAGCGCTCGCTGCCGCGGCGGATCGGGATCTACAACCTGACCTGGGCGGGCGGCAGCGGCCTGGCCTATTTCACGGGCGGGGCGGTATTGGAGCACCTGGGGGGACGCAGCCTGTTCCTGGTGCCCGCGGCATTGCATCTGGCGCAAATCGTCTTGCTGGCGTGGCTGCAGCGGGTCGCGCGACATGGCGTGGCTCCCTCGCACGAGCCGTCGCCTCCGGGGCCGATCCCGGCGCGGCGGGTCCACCGGGACCGCGCGAGGAACTTCCTGCTCCTGGCGTGGCTGGCGAATCCCTTCGCCTACGTGGCGATCAACACGATCATCGCCGTCATACCCGCGCTGGCCAAGCGGCATGACCTGAGCCCGACCTGGGCCGGCTTCTTCTGCTCGCTGTGGTTTTTCGCGCGGATGGGGGCCTTCGCCATCCTGTGGCGCTGGCCGGGGTGGCACTATCGATTCCGCTGGTTCGCGATCGCCATTTTCCTGATGCCCCTGTCTTTTGTCGTCATCCTGCTCTCGCCGGCGCTGTGGCCGGTCATGGTCGCCCAGGTGGTGTTCGGCGGCGCCATCGGGCTGATCTATTATTCCTCGTTATTCTATTCGATGGACGTGGGGGAAACGAAGGGCGAGCACGGCGGGATCCACGAGGCGGCGATCGGGGCGGGGATCTTCGCCGGGCCGGGGGTGGGTGCCGTGGCCCTCGCGGCCTTCCCCGGGCATCCCGCCGCCGGCGCGTGGGGTGTCGCCGGACTCCTGCTGGCCGGGGGCACCGCGATCCTGGCCATTCGCTGGCGGGCGTGGCGTCAAGAGAATGGGTGCTGAGCCAGACGCTACGGGAATTTTCGAGCTAGATCCCATGCCCCGCGTGCGGGGCACCACCGGGGCGGAAAATGGTAGGCTGCGCCTTGGCGCACGCGGGCGGTCGGTTCGGCAGCGTGCGCCAAGGCGCAGCCTACATCGCGACCCAATTTTCGAGTCAGCCCCGCCCCCGGCGCGCGGGGGCACCACCGGGGGTGAAAATGTAGGGCGCGAAATCCCTTTCGCGCCACGGGCAACCGGCAGGGCCCTCGTGGCGCGGATGGGAATCCGCGCCCTACAGGCCGATCCCGTGGCCGATTTTCGAGTCAGCCCTCGAGGATCTCGCGGATCTTGGCGGCGAGGTCACCCAGGACGAAGGGTTTTGGGAGGAAGGTGATCCCGGGGTCGAGTATCCCGTCTTGGGCGATCGCCTCCTCGGCGTAGCCGGAGGTAAAGATGACTTTGAGTGAAGGGCGGGCGGCCTTGATGCGCGCGGCGACCTCGCGGCCATTCATGCCGGGCATGATCACGTCGGTGAGGAGGAGATCGATGGGCCTTTCGCCCTCGGCCTGCTGGAGGGCGAGGGCGGCCTCGCCGTTCTCGGCGACGAGCACGCGGTAGCCGAGGGTCCCCAACAGGCGCTCGACCATGTGCCGCACGGCGGTGTCATCCTCGACCAGGAGGACCGTTTCCCCGCGGCTGGGTCTGGCGGAGGAGGGGGGGCGCGAGGACTCGCCGGGATCCTGGCCTGCGGCGGCGAGGGGAAAGCGGATCTCGAATGTCGTGCCATGGCCGAGGTCGCTCTGGAAGGAGATCTCCCCGCCGCTCTGTTTGACGATGCCGTATGCGGTGGCGAGGCCGAGCCCGATCCCGGTGCCCTCGGTCTTCGTCGTGAAGAACGGTTCGAACAGGCGGGCCTTGACCTCGTCGTTCATGCCGGCGCCCGTGTCGCGGACGCGCAGCAACACGCATTCCCCGGGGGTGGGGGCGCGGAGGCAGCCGGGGGCCGTCGCGCCGGTGACCCGCCGCGTCTCGATGGTGAGGTCGCCACCGCGGGGCATCGCGTCGCGCGCATTGACGCACAGGTTCATGATGACCTGCTCGATCTGGCCGGGATCGGCCAGGATGGTGCAGGGATCCCGGGGGCCGATCAGGTGCAGCCCGATGTGCTCGCCGATGAGGCGGCGCAGCATCTTGCCCATGTCCGCGACCAGCGCGCTGAGATCAAAGACGCGCGGGTCGAGTATCTGCTTCCTGCTGAAGGCCAGGAGCTGGCGCGTCAGGGCGGCGGCGCGTTCGGCGGCCCTTGCGATCTCCCGGATCTGGGCGCGGGCCCCTTCGGGCAGGTCGCCATCCTCGAGCAGCATGTCGCTGTAGCCCAGGATCACGTTGAGCACGTTGTTGAAATCGTGCGCCACCCCGCCCGCCAGCTGGCCGATCGCATGCATCTTCTGCGACTGGCGGAGCTGCTCCTCGACCTGCCGCTCGCGCGTCACGTCGCGCTTGACCGCGACGTAGTTCAGGATCTCGCCCGTCGCGTTGCGCACCGGCGAGATGATCGCCTCCTCCTCGAAGAGCCCGCCATCCTTCCGCCGGTTGACGAATGTCCCCCGCCAGACCCTTCCGGCGCGGATGGTATCCCACATCTCGCGATAGAATGCCGCATCATGCCTGCCGCTCTTGAGGAGGCTGGCATTCCTGCCGATGGCCTCGACCCCCCGGTAGCCGGTGATGGACTCGAAGGCGGGATTGACGTACAGCATGGTGCCCTCGGTGTCGGTGATCATGATGGATTCCGCGGCCTGTTCGACGGCCATGCTGAGGCGGGCGCGCTGCCGCTCGGCGCGGTGGCGCTCGGTGACGTCGGCCACCAGCGAGGCGGCGCCGACGGTCTTGCCGTCGCTGTCCACGAGCGGGGTGTTGAACCATTCGCACATGATCAGCCGGCAGCCCTTGGTGATGTTCTCGTTGGTCGACCGGGTGCCGCCCTCCTGGGAGAGGAGCGCGCGCCAAACGGTGTTGACTTGCTCCCTCGAGGATTCCGGGACGATGAACGAGGCGTGGCGCCCGATGGCCTCCTCGCGCCTGAAGCCGAAGATGCGTTCCGCCGCGGGATTCCAGCCCCGGACCCGGAAGTCCAGGTCCCACTCGATGACCGCCAGGGGCGTCTGCTCGACGTGGAGCGCCATGCGCTGGGTCTCGAACCGCTGCTCGCCCTCGGCGCGCCGGCGCTCCAGTTCCATGGCGGCGCGGGACGACACGAGCCGCAGCGCCCCGGCGATAACGTCGGCGTGGCGCATGGGCCTGGAGTCGAGGACGGCGATGAGGCCCAGGAGTTCCTTTTGAGAATCCCACAGCGGTATGCCGATGTAGCTCTCGGCGCCGAGCTCCTTCAGGAGGGTGTCGCGGGGAAAGAGTTTCCGGATGTCGCGCGGGTAGCGGCACAGAGCCCCGCCCATGACATTCTCGCAGGGGGTGTCCTTCAGGGGATATCGGATGTTCTTGGCGAGCTTGCCGCGAGAATAGACAGCGACGGTCTCCGCCGTCGCGCCATCGGCGCAGCGCGCGCTCACCAGGGCGTGATCCAGGCCGAGGATCTCGCACAGCCGCCGAACGAGGCCCGGGAACAGCTCCTCGGCGGGAACCGACCAGCAATGCTCCACGAGCTGGCGCAGGGATCTCTCCAGCGCCGTGGCCGATCCGGGCTGCGGCGGTGCCTTCTTGCGGGGGGCGCGCCCCTTGCGCCCGTCCTTGGTGGTGGTGGCCCGATTTTTCCGCGCCGTGCCTGCCCGCGTGGCCATCTTAATAAGATGGACCCGGCAGAGGGGGAGGACAAGTGGGGCAGCTATTTCGATCCGACCGCCACGAGGCGCGTCTCGGTCCGTAGAAACATCGTGCCTCCGGCGATGGCGGGCGTGGCGAAGCTGCGCTCGCCGAGCGGCACGGTGGCCACCGGCTGGAACTTGTCGTCCGCGGCGATGACGAATAGCGTGCCCTCTTTCGAGATGCAGAACAGGCGGTCCCCCGCGCATACCGGCGACCCGTAGAAGGTGCCGTCGAGCTGCTGCGCCCAGATTTTCTCTCCGGTTTTCGCGCGGAGGCAGGAGACGGAGCCCTTATCGCCCCAGAGGAAGAGGAGGCCCCCGACCTCGACCGGGGTGGGCACGTAAGGAACGGGCGTGGGCATCTCGTAGGCCAGCGAACCCTTTGCGGCACCCCCGCCCGGCGCGACCGCGACCAGGCGGCGCCCGATACCGCCCGTGCCGCAGGTCGCGACGACGAGCCCGTCGGCCAACATGGGCGAGCCGACCACGCGCAGGGGGAACGCGTCGGCCATCTCCCAAGACATCTTGCCGGTCTTCGGATCGATCGCGGTGATGCCGTGGCTGGTGCTGGTGAAGATAAGTTCCGCCTGGCCGCCGGCGGTGCGGCGCACGCAGGGGGTCGAGAACGCGGTCTTGTCGGCGGTCCTCTCGATCCGCCAGCGGGCCTTGCCGGTGGCGGCATCGAGGCCGATCAGGGAGCTGGCGCCGTCCTGGTCGTTGCCGATGGCGACGACATCCCCGAGGCAGACGGGCGAGGTGCCGCCCCCGTGTTGGCTCTTGTAGGCCCCGAGCCCCGTCCGCCAGAGTTCCTTTCCCGCGTGATCTAGCGCGACGACCGTCGCCTCCTCGGGCGTGGTCCAGCACATGAATACGGCGCGCCCATCCGCGGCCGGGGTCGAGCTCGCATAGCTGTTGTCGCGGTGCATCCGGTGCACCTGCGAGTCGAAATCGCGGCGCCACAGCTCGCGCCCGTCTTTCGCGTCGAGGCAGGACAGGATGCGCCTCGCGCTCGCCGCGTCCCCGGAGGTGATGAAGACCCGGTCCTTCCACACCACCGGCGACGAGTGGCCCGCACCGGGGAGATCGACCCTCCACCGGATCGCTTCCTCGGACCAAGGCTCGGGAAATCGAAAGCCCGAGGCGATCCCGTCGCCGTCGTGCCCACGGAAGCGCGGCCACGTGTCGGCCGGGTGCGTCGCGGGGTCGGGCGGCGCGGCGGCGGAAAGGCAGGCTGCGCCGAAGAATGCCAGGAGCCGGAGCGATCGGGACAACATGCCGTGACCCATAGCAGATCGTCCCCGCAAAGAAAAGCCGTGTGGGGAGGCCCAAATCCTTGCGTAAGGCACTACCCGGAGGCGCAACACTTGGGCATGTAGGGCGAGAAATCCCTTTCGCGCCACGGGCAACCGGCAGGACCGTGCGTGGCGCGGATAGGAATCCGCGCCCTACAAAACTTGGCACAGTGACGTGCCTGTGTCCTATACGGTTCGTTGAGGGCACGTCACTCGGGGAGCGATCCTTACGCGAGGATTTGGGGGAAGCCGGCCGGCCGCGTCCCTTCGGACGGATCGATCACAAAGCGTGTGACCGATCCGGGCTAAGGGGCAGCGGCGGGGGCTTTCTCCCGGACGACCCGAACCAAGATGAACAGCGGTCCGTGGCGAGGGGCGGACCCTTGGGCGTCCGACGCCGTGCCCGTGCCGAGGCAGAGCCAGTCGCCCAATCGGGCTGTCACCGTCGTTTTCACCTTCCGGGAATGGACGATGGGTGGACCGACGTCCAGATCGACGCCCGGCAGGGGCTCGCGGCCCACGATTTCCCGGAGGCAGAAATCCAGGCTCAGCGCGGCCCGGTCGGGATCGCCCGGCACGGTATCCGCGATGACCTTGAGGTCCGTGCCAATGTCCTCTTCCACCCGCATGTGCCGATAGGTGCCCTCTTGGGTCGGGACGAAGTAATGCGGGCCCGTGGTTCCGATCCGTATGGCCGCCTCTTGTCCGGCCCGCACTGTCACGCGCGGCGCGGCCAGCACGTCGAGGCCGGGGCTGGGTCCCCCGACGGCATCGATGTCCAGTTTCTCGCCGGTGGCCCGGATGACCGACTTGCCGCCCGCGCGGACCTCGACATTCGGGCCGTAGCATGAGGCGTCCTTCGCCACCTCGATCGAGTCGCCGAGGATCGCGATCTCCGCCTGCGCGGGCATCTGGATGAACTTGGCCTCGACAGTGTAGACGATCTTGTCCTCCGCGGCATTTGCGCAGAAGGGCAAGAGGGCGACGATGATCGAATAGATGTTCCGCTGGTTCATTCGTGCCTCACTTTCCTTTCCTGTCTTCCGCCGCATGCGCCGTGATCCGGTAGTCAGAAAGGCGCCCGGCGGGTTGGCTGGCGCCGGTCCCCAGGAAGCGGCGCGCGAGGGGCCGGTCGGGGTCCAGCATGCAGATGGCGATGGCGGTCGGGGAACCCGCCGACGGGTGGGCCGATCGCCGGATGCCGCTGGCGAGGAAACCCGCCGCGGCGGACAGCAGGCATGCCGCGGCCAGCGCCCATGCCGGCACGGGGAAACACAGGGGCGACATCCAGGCCGTGCGCCGCGCGGCCCCCTCGAACAGCGCGCCCATGCGCGCCTCCAGCCCCCGCGACGCCCGGGCCCTCCGGAGCCCGCGCATCGCGCGCTCGATGTCGTCTTCGCTCATGTGCCCTCCTTCGCGAGCATCGCCCGCAGTTTCTCCAGGCCGCGCCGGTACCACGACGCGGCGGTGTGCAGCGGCACGCCGCGCGCCTCGGCGATCTCCCGGAACGTCAGATCGTCAAAAACTTTCATGGCGATGGTCTCCCGCTCGTCGTCGCCCAGCCGCCGGAGCATCGCATTCCATTCCCCGGCGCGGATGTCGTCGGTCCCGGTCCCGTCGGGACTCTCCTCGAATGGGCCATCGCTGCCCCGGGGTGCCCGGCGCCTCTCGTCAATCGCCGCGTTGCGCACGCAGCGAAACACGTACGGCCGCAGCTCCGCCGGCGCGCGGCCCCGGCCCAAGAGCCGCCGGAATGCCTCGTGGATCGCGTCCTCGGCGGCACCGCGATCCCCGGTGATCGCCACGGCATAGCCATACAGGGCATCCCGGTCGGCCTCGTACATCTCGCGGAGCTGCTCGGAGAATGCCTGGTTCATGGTCGCGCGCGCGTCAGGGTTCAACCTTTACCCCAACCACGCCCGACGGTCGCGTTTTTGTGCGAGGAAAATGGCGGTTGCGGGAAAATCGGAGGGGTGATCCGGCAGCCCGATGGGACCTCCCGCGGGCGGGGACCGCACGCGGGAGGTATCGCCTTGCGGCCCGGGTCCGGGTGATGCATATTTATTGATATGAAAGTAGGAGAACGTGGGCAGATAACGATCCCGCGGGCCCTTCGCGAGAAATACGGACTGCGGCCGTTCGCGGCGGTGGAATTCGTCGAGGTGGGGGACAGGCTCGTGCTGCGGCGGGCGGTGCCCCGCTGCCCGATCGAGGCGTTTGTCGGCATCTTGGGTGGGCGGGGGGAACGGACGGACGAACTCATCGAAACGCTGCGGGGCCGATGATTACGGCGATCGATACGTCAGTGCTTTTCGATATCTTTCTGCCTGACCCGAAGTTCCGGGAAGCCTCCCTCGCGGCGGTGCGGCGGGCCTACATCGACGGGCCGCTGGTCATCTGCGAACCGGTCTACGCGGAGCTAGCGGCCAGGTTTCCGTCGAGGCAGAAACTGGATGCGGTCTTGGAGGGTTCGGAGATCCGGGTCGAACCGGTCTCGCGGGAAGCGGCTTGGGAGGCGGGGCAGCGGTTTCGGGCCAATCGCGCCTCCGGCGGTCGGCGGGACCGGATCATTACCGATTTTCTCATTGGGGCCCACGCAATGAAGCGGGCCGACCGGTTGCTGAGCCGCGATCGGGGCTTCTATCGGGCCAGCTTCCGCGGCCTGCGCATCGTCGACCCCGCCACGGACGGATGATTTTGTCATCAGGGATCGCGAAATCAGGGAGGGGTCGAACCGCCGCGTCCGTTGGCGCTGACTCGAAAATTGGGTCGCGATGTAGGCTGCGCCTTGGCGCACGCGGACGTTCGATTCGGCAGCGTGCGCCAAGGCGCAGCCTACCATTTTCCACCCCGGTGGTGCGCCGGGGTCAGGAGGCGGCCCGATTTTGGACTGCGGTGGCAGAGC